>CAYJKT010000010.1:6492-85490 GCA_964370775.1 uncultured Eubacteriales bacterium
GGATTAGGTTCTATTAACGATTCTAAAGGTGCATTATATGGTGATGCTGTTATTATTAACGTAGCAAGTATGATTAGTGACAAATTTGGCGAGAATGTTTTCAGAGTAGGTGGCGATGAATTTGTTATTCTGGCTGTTGACATAGATGAAAAAGATTTTGAAAACGATATTAATGACTTAAAAGAAACTTTTTGGAGAGCTAAAGATTTTTCAGTTACAATCGGATATACTTGGAATAAAGATATTTCTGATGTTAACTTGCATGCAGATGAATCTAGAAATTTTGCTGGTTTATCTGATAGCCAAAAGTATTCTTCAATGCTTTCTCATAATTTAGATAAAGAGATTGAGAGTGGTAAGTACGTTGTATTCTTGCAACCACAAATCAGTTTTAAAACAGGTAAAGTAGATGGGGCAGAGGCGCTGATTAGAAGATTAGATGCTTATGGAAAAATTCAGCCTCCTATAACATTTATTCCGTTTTATGAAAAAGAAGGTATAATATCTAAGATTGATATTTTTGTGCTTGAAACTATATGTAAAAAGTTGAATGAATTAGGCAACACAGAGCTACAAATATCTGTAAACTGTTCTAGAAACACATTAATGGAAGAGAACATTGTTCAAAAATTTAGTGATGTTTGCAATAAATATAATATAGATAAGTCTCAAGTTATCATAGAAATAACAGAGACAATAAGTAGTGCGTGTGATGAAGTTTTATCTGGGATAATCACGAGCTTTGCAAACGCAGGTTTCCCAATTTCTTTAGATGACTTTGGCAGTGGGTACTCTAACTTGTCTGCTTTAAAGCTAACTGATTTTGATGAATTGAAGCTTGACATGAGCCTTACAGCTAATGTGCATGAGGACTTTAAGTCTAAAATTCTAACTAAAGTTGCTTTAAATATATGTGAGGAATTGGACGATTTAGTATCAGTTGCAGAAGGTATAGAAACACAAGAACAATTTGATGTGCTAAAAGAAATGGGTTGCGATAAAGGACAAGGTTACTTTATAGATAAGCCTATGCCGATTGAAGATTTTGTGCAAAAATATTTAGTTTAATAAAATATAAGAGGGACGATTTTAATCGTCCCTTTTTGTCGAGAAATATTCATAAAAGGCGTAAGTAAAAAACTTTTTCTCGTTTAAAAAGTTTTCTCTTTTTGCACCTTAGTGCAAAAATTCACTTTCAAAAATACGTTTCTTAGGCATAAGATTTTGTTTTCTATAGAAAACGATTAAGGGCGTTGCCTTAGGAACCCAAATTTGTTGGAAAAAAATTTAGTAAAACTGCTAGTTTAATTATAAATCAATCATAACAAAACAGAACTGTCATTATTGGAAATACCAACCGACAGTTCTGTTCTTTATTTTATATAAATATATATTTGTAAGAAATTAAGATATTTTATCTTCAACTATTTGTTTTTCGTGTATTCTAATACATCTATCACAATAGTTCATAATGCTTAGTCTATGGCTAATTAAGATACATGTAAGCCCTTTTGTATGTGCTCTTAAATGCTCTAAAACAGCTATCTCTGTTTTTTCGTCCAAAGCACTTGTTGCTTCGTCCAAAATTAAAACAGGTGATTTTTTTGCTAGTGCTCTACAGATAGAAATTCTTTGAGCTTGACCCTCTGAAAGACCAATGCCACGCTCACCAATTCTTGTATAAAGTCCGTTTGGTGTGTTGCGCACAAATTCATCAACAGCAACAACTTTAAGTAGCTCCCATATTTCTTCCTCTGTAATTTTAGGTGCACCTAAACGAATGTTATCAATAATACGTCCACTTATCAATGTATTACCTTGTGGCACATAAGATATATATTTTCTAATATCAGCGTTAACTTCCTGTTTTTCGCCAGTTTTATCACTAAATAGATTTACACTGCCTGAACTAGGTTGTAAATAAGCCATAACTAGTCTGATAAATGTTGTTTTACCAATGCCAGAAGTTCCCATCATAGCTACAAATTCGCCAGGGTTAATTGTCATATTTGCGTTAGATATAACTGTGTCTGCTCCGTAAGAGAAGCTTAGATTTTCGCATGAAACACCTAATGACTCTGATTTTAGCTCTCTAGGTGAGCTATCCTCTAGGTTAACATTGTCTATCTCCATAATTCGAGTAGCAGAAGTAAAGATAGAAACAACCTTAGGAAGAACTCTTGACAAACCAACAAGTGGAGCTTGAATTTGTGCAACTAGAGTTAAGAAAGTAGAAAGTGTACCGACTGTGATTAAACCTAAAGATAACTGGTTAGCTGAGTATATCAAAGTTACAACATAGCCTACTTGGAAAGAAAGAGTAAGTAAAAGTGATGATACTGCGCTAATTCTTTGACGCTTGAAAACCCATTTTATACGCTCGCTACGTAATGCTGTCATTTGTTTTGAAGCATAATCTTGTGCGTTAAATGATTTATATACGATTAGGTTAGACACACTTTCTTGCATAAAAGATTTATAAACAGACTCTGATTCTTGTATTTTCATTTGCATAGGGCGCATCATTCTTGAAGTAACAACACCAATTAAAGCTGTAACTGGCCCTAAAAATAGAGCAAAAAGAGCTATTCTTATATCGAAAAATGCTAGTGTACCAAAAGCCAAAATAAATGAGATGCCAAAGGACACTATAGACGGAATTATCTCTGCAACACCTGTTGCAACGATTTGAACATCACTTGATAGCCTTGTGATAATATCACCACTGTGAAATTTAGAGATATATGACCAAGTCGTTTTCATAACTGAATCATATATTTTTAGTCTGATACCAAAAGTGTATTTTTCAACTATAACAGTTGTGAGTATGCTAGAAAGCAAAGTTAGCAGTAAAGATACAAGCAACACCACGATATATAAAGTTGCATTTGTGTAAAGTCCTTCTGTACTAGCAGAAGCACCAGTTGCAGAGTCTATGATATTACGTGACACAAGTGTCATAGCAATTGTTGAACCACTGGTTAACACACTTAGAAGCATTAATATTGATAGCGACTTCATAAATGGTTTTGTGTGAGATACCACCCAACCGAACGAATGTTTATTATCGTTGTATTTTTTTACATATTTTTTTACTTTATGTTTGACTCCAGCCATGAAAGCCCTCCCAATAATTTGAGTTTGTTAATATAATGTTAACATTATACTATACTTACGGCTGAAAATAAAGCTTGTTGTATTAAAATAATTAAAAATTAATAGACTTTGTATGTTTAAACAATTTTTATCGTATTATTCATATCTAATTTGTCGAATAATTAAATAGATTTGTTCTAAAAACATGAAGTTGTCCATATACTTGTACAAAGAGGTGACAAGATGAATGACTTAAAAGAAATTGCGGAGTTATTACCGCCTTATAAAACAGAGATTTTAAATATTCCAGAGATATATAAAGAACGAATAACAGACATTAAAATATGTGTAGGTTCTAACCCAGTTGCGTACATGAACAAAGATGTTTACATAATAAATGGTTGTGCTCCAACTAGTAAAGAAGCAATGCTTGATATAGTTCATGCGTTTTGCGATTACTCTGTTTATAAACATATAGAAGAAATAAAACAAGGGTTTATATCTGTTAAGAATAAATTCAGAGTAGGTATATGTGGAACTGCTGTAATAAATAATGGTGGAATTGACAATGTAAAAAACATTACCTCTATAACTATAAGGGTATCTGGAAATCACATTAACGGAGCGACTGATTTATTAAACAAAGTGAGAGATGTAAGTCGTGGAGTACTGATAGTAGGCGAGCCATCTTCTGGCAAAACCACAATACTCAAAGATTTAATCAACAGGTTGAGTAGTAAAAAAATTACGGTCTTGGACGAGCGATACGAGTTGATGAACGGTATACGTGGTAAAAATATAAGCGTTTTATATGGATACCCAAAGACAGTTGCGATTAATCAAAGTATTAGAAACTTAGGTAATGAGCTGATTATTTGTGACGAGTTAGAAGAAAAAGATACCGACGCAGTAAAATTATGTGCAGGTTCTGGTGTTGCGATTATATCAACAGTTCATGGGAAGAACATAGAACACAATATGCGTAAATTAATAAAAATACTTATTTCAACCTATGCTTTTGAATACGTTGTAGAACTAGAGGGTAGGCATAACCCAAGTAAGGTAAAAAAAGTGTGGGAGGTGGGTGAGTTGCTTGAAGATAATCGGTTTAAGCTTTGTGATGATTGCATTCATATTAATAGGTATCAGCAAAACAAATGCTTTAAAAGCCAGAATTAATAAGTTAGAAATTTTTAGAAGCTTTGTGATTAGCTGTAAAAATCAAATGATGTGTATGCAAAACTCTATTGAAGAAATCACAGAAGTTACGGTGGATAGTTTCTCTAAAAAATTAAGAAGTGAACTTAAAAAAAGTGTTTTTCCTATTGCATTTACAAAATGTACTGATGAATTTTTTGTTTATAAAGAAGATAAAAACTATGGTAAAAGATTTTTGAACGAGTTTGGTAGATATGACTGCGAAAGAGAATGTGACAATATGAACTTATTGCTTGCAGATATAGAAGAGAAGATTAATTCACTTAAAACAAAATTAAAAGAAAAATCGCAAACAAACATTGTTTTTTATAGTTTTTTAGGATTTGCAATTACAATTGTGCTTGCGTAAAAGAGAGGTTATATGGATGTTGATTTAATTTTTAGGATTGCGGCTATCGGTATAGTGGTTTCTGTTTTAAACCAATTGCTAATACGTTCAGGTAGAGAAGAACAAGCTATGATGATGAACCTTGCGGCATTGGTTGTGGTTATGACAATGCTTGTTACAAGAATAAGTGAGCTGTTTGACACAATAATGACGGTGTTTTCATTATGAATATAAGTGGTGTTTTTATAACGGCGATTTGCACAGTTATAGCAAGTGTTATCATAAAAAAACATAGTGCAGAGTATAGTTTGGCAGTGTCTATATTAGGGATAGTGATAATTTTTTTATGTGCATTATCTTTTATAGATGATGTACTAGCTTCGGTTAGCACACTAGACGGCTTTAATGATGTATACATAGAAATACCAATTAAGATACTAGGTGTATCGATTTTTTCAAACATAAGTACATCAATTTGTGATGATGCAGGAGAGAAAAGCGTCTCTATAGCAGTAGGGATAAGCACAAAAATAGCATGTGTGCTGATAGCTTTGCCACTTTTTGAAGCTTTGTTAAATGAGGTAAGGAATGTGTTGTTAATATGAGGAAGTTAACTACAGTGCTTTTGTTATTTGTTGTTATTTTATTATCGTGTGGGTACAGTGTAAACGCTGACGAAACAGATGATTTTGGAGTGCATGAATTGTATGACAGCACGGATAAAGAGACAAAAATATTACTTGATGATTTGGGTATTGACGATATAGATGAGATAGATAATTTTACGGTAGAAAGTATTTTAGAGCTTTTGTCTGATTTGTTCAGAGACAAGTATGTTAGTCCTTTTAGGTGTTTGGCACTGGCGACAAGTATTATAGTTATATCATCGGCTATCTCGGCTTGGGACAAAAACAGCGAAGTTTTTAGTGGGCTTGCTGGTGGTCTTGCTGTGTGTGGAATTTATATTCCGTATATCGCAGTTCAAATTACCAGTGCAGTTGATGTAAGTGAAACTATAATGACTTTTGTTATGGCTGCCGTTCCTATATATTCAGTTTTGCATATAGCATCAGGCTACACTACTCTTGGCACAACTTATGGAACAGCTTCTCTTATGTCGGCTAATATTTTAACAGCTTTAAGCACTAATTTTATTTTACCGTCGTTATCGATTTTTTTAGGACTATCTGTGTCTGCATGTTTTTCTCATATAAACATAAAAAATATATCAAAAAGCATATATAATGCGATTAAATATGTTCTTGTGTTAAGTGTCACAATTTTTTCTGGGATATTATCGGTGCAATCAGCAGTTGCTGGTGCGACAGATGCAGCTACTACAAAAACTATGAAGTTTATAGCAGGAACAACTGTACCGGTTGTAGGGTCTGCTTTTGGTGACGGAGTAACAGCTATTAGACACAGCGTTACTATGCTTAAAACTGGTGCAGGAGCATTTGGAATTATCGTTTGTTTGTTGACGTTTCTGCCGATTTTAACAGAGTTAGTTTTATGGCTTGCTTCTATTCAAATTAGTTTGATAATAGCAGATATATTTTCTGCACCGAAAATAAAAGAGTTTTTAGAGGTAATAGCCTTAATAATAAAGACAATTATTGCAGTTGTTTTATCTTTAGCAGTGATATCAATTGTGACTTCTGCAATAACTTTGTCGGTTGGAGCATAAAATTATGGATGATATAAGAGAAGTGTTAATCGCATCATGTTCGGCGTTAATCATTGGTGAGATAATTTATTATTTAACACCAAAGGACAAAATAGTTAATGTGATATATGGTGTTTTATATACATTAATTATAATAGCGACTGTAAGAACCATTGCAGATATTGTCCTAAATTTGGACATAGGTTTAGAAAATTCTTACAGTGATGACATAGATGAGTATATTAATGAATATTATAAGATAGAAACAGAAGAGGTTCTAAAAGATATTATCACAGAAAGTTTAGACGTGTTACATATAGAGTGCAGCGATATTGAGACTATAATTGATGTGCATGAGGACACTGTGACTGTAATTAGCATAAAGGTTATACTAGAGTATAAGTCTGACATAGATAATGCTAAGGTAATGTTAGATAGTGTATTTAATGGCACAATTCCGTTGGAGGTAGAGGGTGAAAGATAAGCTGAGTAATATATTTGAAAATAAAATGACTATGAGAATTATTGTGGGAATAGCCATAGTGGGGATAGTTTTAATAGGTTTATCTGAGTTTATCGTAACAGAAGATGAACCACAAATAAAAAACGAGTATGTTCAGGACTATGCAGATGAGATAGAAACAGAAATAGAGGGAATTGTTAAAGCGATTACAGGAGAGGATAACCCTGAAGTTATGGTTACACTGCGTTCAGAAGAGCGTTATGTATATGCAACTGACACCACTGAAAATTTGGAAAAGGAGAGTGAAAGCAATTATATTATTGTAGAAAACGAAACAGGAAGTGAAGAGGGAATGATAATAACTACATATAGCCCAGAAATTCAAGGTGTGGTAGTAGTGAGTACGTATGCTAACAGTTTTACCCTTAAAGAAGATATAATATCAGCAGTTCAAACAGCACTAGACTTGCCATCAAACAAAGTCTGTGTTGTTGCAAAAAGCAATTGAAAGGTAGGAGACAATATGAATTCAAGCAAAAAACAAGTTATTTTAGGAGCATTAATTTTAGCACTGGGAGCAGCAGTTTATTTGAACTGGCAGTTTACATCTGCTGTGCCTGATACTGATGTGTTGAACTCTGCTACAGTTAATGCAGACATAGAAGATAGCTCATCTATAAGTGATGAAGATATTGGCATTGCACAGCTTGTCAATAATTCTTACATAGAAACAGTTAATGACACCACTGAGTTTGCAGAAACCTTTGAAGATGTAGATGAAGTAAATGCAACTGAGGTTTTAAGCGAAGCCAGGATAGACAGGCAAAGTTCAAGAGATAATGCGCTTGCGCTTTTAGAAGAAATACTGGCTGATGAAAGTGCCAATGATGAAGCTAAGAAAACAGCTATAGATGAATCTGCTAAAATTGCACAAGAAATGCTCATGGAAAGCACTGCCGAGAACTTGCTCTCTGCAAAGGGTATTGAAGACGTTGTGGTGTATGTTGGCAATGATAAATGCAATGTTGTGGTTAACGGTTTAGCAGACAATACATTGATAATTCAAGACATAATTACAAAGGAAACAGGGCTTACTCTTGATAAAATACAAATTATAGATATTAACTAACAAATTATTGCTATTTTAATTTTGGTATGATATAATAAAACAGTAAACTTTACGTAATATTTTAAATGAATGAAATTATTTAAAGATAGCTTATTTTGCTATAAAAATCATAGAATAGGTTATTTGTCTGTTAACTTTTCAGGCAAGTAATCGCTTCTATGTGTTTGTACGTTTTGCAGAGTGACTATCTTTTAAGAGGAAAAAAATGATAACAAGAAGAGAACAAAGGGAAATCGCATTTACACTTGTATTTGAGCAAACAATAACTACAGATGATATGAAAGATATTATTGATGTAGCATTAGAGATGAGAGAAGAACCGATGACTGACTTTACAAAAGGTTTGGCTATGGGTGTTAATGATAATTTAGAAGCTATTGACGAAGTTATAAATAAGTATAGCAAAACTTGGAACACTAAAAGACTTTCAAAAGTAGCGCTTTCCACATTAAGACTAGCAGTGTATGAGATTATGAAAGATAAAAATACTCCTGTAAGTGTTAGCATAAACGAGGCTGTGGAGCTAACAAAAAAATATGGTAGAAAAGAAGATTCTAACTATGTTAACGGAGTACTTTCAAGCGTTTCTAAGGACAAAGAAGTTGTAGGAGAGAAAAAAGACGCATGATGAAAAGTGTTTTGGGTATTGATACTAGCAATTACACTACATCAGTAGCGTTGTCTCTTGACAATCACGAGATTGTTCAAGAAAAAATGCTTTTACCTGTTGCGAGTGGAAGTTTAGGTTTAAGACAAAGCGATGCAGTGTTTCACCACACAAAACAATTGCCACAGGTTTTTCAAAAATTACCTAAGACTGACATTACATGTATAGGTGTGTCTGAAAAACCTAGAAACATAACAAGTTCATACATGCCTTGTTTTTTAACAGGTGTTGGAACAGCAGAGATACTTGCCAATGCGTTATCTGTTCCGTTGCACAAGTTTTCACATCAACAAGGCCATATTGCAGCAGCTCTTTATTCGGTAAATCGCTTAGATTTACTTGATAAGAGCTTTTTGGCATATCATCTGTCTGGTGGAACTAGCGAAGTGCTTCTTGTAAAAAACGGAGTACTTAACGAAATTGAGATTATAGGGGAGACCCTTGACTTAAACGCTGGTCAAGTTATTGACAGAGTGGGCAAAATGTTAGACTTGCCGTTTCCGTCTGGAAGATATATCGACGAACTAGCGTTAAAAAGTAGCGTGAAAAAATTTAGCATAAAGCCGTCTATAAAAGGCTGTAACTTTGCACTATCAGGCGTTGAGAATAAATGCAAAAATATGCTTGATAAAGATAAAGAAGAAGTGGCGGCGTATTGCTTAGAATATATTATACAAACTATAGATAAAGTCACAGAGAATATATTACTTGAATATAAAGACATGCCTATAGTATTCTCTGGTGGGGTATCGTGCAACACCATGTTAAAAGAACGTATGCAAAAATATAACGCATTGTTTGCAGAACCTGTTTTCTCTGCCGACAATGCAGCTGGAGTGGCAGTGCTTGCAAGATACAAAGAGGGCACAATATAAAAAATAAAGGAAGGTCATGAGTGTGAATATATTAACGGTTTCACAACTTAATACTTATGTAAAAGCGACTTTAGAAGAAAATTCTTTGTTAAAAAAGCTATATATAAAAGGTGAGATAAGCAATTTCACTAATCACTATCAATCAGGACATCTATATTTTTCTTTAAAGGATAAAAAGTCTATAATACGCTGTGTGATGTTTTCTACACATGCAAAAAGAGTGAAGTTTCAACCCAAAGAGGGTATGGAAGTTATTGTAAGAGCAAAACTAACAGTGTATGAACCAAGTGGTCAGTATCAACTTAACATTGACGACATGCAACCTGATGGTCTAGGTGCTTTAAATTTAGCATTTGAGCAATTAAAAGAAAAATTGTTTGAAGAAGGTTTATTTGATGATACATTAAAAAAACCGCTACCTTATTATCCAGAAAAAATCGGTATAATAACTTCTCCTACAGGGGCAGCGGTTCAAGATATGTTTAGAATCTTGAATAATCGCTGGCCACTTTCTAAAATAGTGTTTTGTCCTTGCACTGTTCAAGGGGATTATGCTGAGGGTGAACTTATACAGAGCTTAAAACTAGTAGAAAAGCAAAATGTTGATGTAATTATAATAGGCAGAGGTGGTGGCTCTGCTGAGGATTTATGGGCGTTTAACAGCGAAAAACTTGCTCGTGCTATCTTTGCTTGCAAAACACCAGTTGTATCTGCTGTAGGTCACGAAACGGACTATACTATATCTGACTTTGTTGCTGATGTTAGAGCTGCTACTCCAAGTGCAGCAGCGCAAATCACAACACCAGATATAAACAACGAGAGCGAAAAAATTGCACAAATTAAGTACACGCTAAGATATTTTGCTGATAGAAAAATTAATGAAGAGAGAATGAAGCTTGACAACATGCCAAGCATGAATATATCGGCTTCTAGAAGTGTAAATTCAAATAAAGATAAACTAATAAGGGTCGTGAAAGACCTTGAATTAGTGGGAAAAAACAAGCTGAACAGCAAAACATTAGAGTATGTTAAACTAACGGAAAAACTAGATGCATTAAACCCTTTAAAAGTGTTTGTTAGAGGATATGCAATGCTTGAAAAAGACGAAAAGATAGTTAGTTCTGTTAAAAATGTGAACATTGGTGATGAAGTAAATATTAAACTTGCTGATGGTGACATTAAAGCTAAAATAATAGATAAGAGGTAAATATGGAATACGAAAAAGCGATAATAAGATTACAAGAGATTGTTACAAAATTAGATAAAGGCGAAGCAAGTTTAGACGAAACAGTAACTCTTTTTAAAGAGGGGACAGAGCTTTCAAAATTATGTTACGACAAACTTAACAAAGCAGAGCAAGAAATACAAAAACTTGCAAAAGATGTTGAAGTATAAAGAGGTGCTAAATGAATGTTATTATTGAAGAAGTGCTAAAAAATTATATATATGACGAAGACACACGATACAAAGAAATATTGTATAAGAGTATGGAGTATAGTCTAAGTGCTGGTGGTAAGAGAGTTAGACCAGTGTTGTGCTTGCAGTTTTGCAAACTACTTAACAAAGACATAGAAAAAGCAATTCCGTTTGCAGTGGCGATTGAGATGATACACACATATTCATTAATTCATGACGATTTACCTTGCATGGATAATGACGATTTGAGACGTGGCAAGCCGACAAACCACAAAATTTATGGCGAAGATATAGCTTTAATTGCTGGAGATGCACTGCTTACAAAAGCATTTGAGGTTATGACAAAAGCAGATGTAGACGCTGAAATTATTGTAAAAGCAAGCAGAGTTTTGGCAGAATATGCTGGAACTAAAGGTATGATTGGCGGACAGTGCATAGATTTGTTATCCGAGGGCAAACAAGTTGACATACAAACTTTAGAGGCTATGAACAAGGGTAAAACATGTGGATTGATAATAGCAGCTTGCTTAATGGGAGTTATTGTTGGTGGAGGAAGCGAAGTCGACTTAGATTATGCAAAGAAATATGCGATGTCTTTGGGAATGGCTTTTCAAATTAGAGATGATATTTTAGATGTTATTGGCAACCCAAGCGAGTTAGGCAAAAATATTGGTATGGACGAGAAACTTAACAAATGCAATTATGTGACATTGTTAGGTGTGGACGAGTGCCAAAACCTAGTTGAGAAATACACTGATGAAGCAATTGAAGCGCTATCACATTTTGAGGCAGATACTACCTACCTTGCAAATTTAGCAGAGAAAATGAGAAACAGAACAAACTGATGAAATTTGTTATTGATAGAGATAATGTATTGATTAAAACATATCTTAGAAACGAGCTTGGTATATCAGCAAAGGCGATGATAAAACTTAAACCCAAGGGTATCTTTGTGAATGGTAAACATGCTAGAGTGGTAGATTACATGCATAAAGGCGATGTTTTAGAGATTATTCAAACAGTAGATAAGAAAAAAGAATATCCTACTGAGGATATTCCACTTGTTAAAATATATGAGGACGATAATCTTCTGATTTTGAACAAACCTTATGGTATGCCAGTTTATCCAGCAGGTGAACATCTGACAGGCTCTTTGTTATCAGCTTTTGCGAATGAATACAAAGACTTAGTGTTTCGACCTATATTTAGACTGGATAGAAACACGAGTGGTCTTGTGGTTTTAGCTAAAAACAGAATGTCTACCAGTGTGTGCGATATAGAGAAAACCTACCTTGCCGTGTGTGAGGGAGAAGTGCCTTTAAAAGGCGAGATTAACAGTCCTATAGGTCTTGCAGAGGGTAGCAGAATTAAACGCACTACAGGGCATGGGAAAGAAGCGTTAACGCTGTATGAGCGTGTATCGTTTGACGGAATACATAGCCTTGTAAGCGTGAATATAATTACAGGAAGAACGCACCAAATTAGAGTGCATTTGTCGTCTATCGGTTTTCCTCTTGCAGGGGACGATTTATATGGAGGAAGCACAGAGCTTATCAAAAGACATGCGTTGCACTGCTATAAACTAAAAATAAAATCAGAACTTTTGAAGATTGATACAGTATTTATATCTACATATTACGAAGATATAGAACACACTTTTAAAGAATTATTTAGGGGGAATTAACTATGCCATCACACGTAACTCATTATTTACATGGAAGAAAAGCGTTAAAACAAGCAGAACTTTTAGGTTTATTTAAAGTTAAAATAAATGAAGATGCATTTTATATGGGAACGCAAGGTCCAGATTTCTTTTTCTCCCACAGATTTTTACCGTGGAAAAAGGGGGATAGTCTTGCGTATATAGGGCATGAGATACATAAGTTAACACCGTCTCAGTTAATCATGTTCATGCGAGAATACGTGAGTTCAAGGCATAATATCATGCTTTTTTCCTATTATTTAGGATTTGTGTGCCATTATAGCTTAGATTCCATAGCTCATCCTTATATAAACTTTTTATCTATTAAATTAGAAGATAATTTGCAAAACAAAAATATTAGACACGGTGAAATTGAGAGTGGTATTGATGCAATTATGAGTGTGAAAGAGGGCGAGAAAAACGCTAACTTTATGCGAATGAAAAATCTTTTCCCTAAAAACAAAGAATTTAGAAGTAATTTAGCTGATATGTATGTAGACCTTATCAAAAAGTTTTTTGGTGTTAGCATAGATAAATCTATTATATTAGAGACATTTTCTGATGCAAGGGAGACCTTTGACATTAGGCAAGATAACACAGGTTTAAAACGCAAAGTAGTTGATAAGTTTGAAAAAGGTAAGAAGCACAGCTTGTCATGTTATTTAGTTCCAGCTAATCTTGAAAATGATGTTTACACAAATATAAACAAAGAAAATTGGCTGAAACAAGGTGAAACAGTAAATTTAGATTTTTATGAGCTTTTTGACATTGCAGTTAAAAGAGCAGTTAAACTGTTTACTGTTAAAACAGAACAAGAATTTATAGAAGCTACAAACAACGAAAGTTTTGCATAAAAAAAGGAGCCTAAGATGGCTCCATTTTTTAAAACTTTACTATTAAATTAAATAGCACGTGTTACTTTGCCTGAACGTAGGCAACGAGTGCAAGCGTATACACGTTTTGGTGTACCATTAACGATTGCTTTAACACGTCTGATGTTTGGTTTCCAAGTTCTGTTTGAACGTCTGTGTGAGTGAGAAACTTTTATACCAAAAGAAACTCCTTTTCCACAAATTTCACATTTAGCCATATTTGCACCTCCTTAGGTGTATAAGTATATTTAGAACATTCAATATTGTAACAGAAAATTAAGAGAAATGCAAGTTTTTTTTTAAAAGTAATTGTATTTTTTTGGATTTTGTATTATACTCTAATATGTAAATCTATATTTTACATTATTTTTTAGTAACTTAAAGGAGAATTATATGCTTTTTAATTCCATAATGACATTAATTTCAGGAGGTAATGTAAATTTAACTTTAATAATTGCACAAATTGTGTCGATATTATTTGTTATAATTTTTATTTTGCCTTTGCATGAATACGCTCATGCACTTATTGCGTACAAATTAGGTGACCCAACGCCGAAGTATGACAAACGTTTAACGCTAAACCCACTTGCAAGTGTAGACCCTTTCGGTAGTTTAGCACTTTTATTGTTTGGTTATGGCTGGGCAAAACCAGTTCAAGTTAATGCAAGAAACTTCAAAAATCCAAAAAGAGATATGGCTATAGTTGCAGCGGCAGGGCCTATATCTAACTTGCTTGCAGCATTTGTAGGTCAGTTGATATTAAATATATGCTTAGTTACGGTTACTTCTGTAAATGTTTTAAACATATTATATATCTTTTTCTCTACCTATATTACTATTAATGTAAGCCTTGCTGCTTTCAACCTTATACCAATCCCACCACTAGATGGCTCTAGAATTGTTGCTGCGTTTTTAAGTGACAGAGCAATGTATCAGTACTATTCATATCAACGTTATTTTGTTATGATTTTCTTTGTATTGATGTTCACAGGTATTCTAGGCGTGCCACTTGGCATTATAAGAGATGCTTTTACAACAGGCATTGAGTTCGTTGCTGGTCTTCCATTTATGTTTTTTAACTAGATGATAGAGAAATTAACGTATAAGGTAGAGAGTTTTGAAGGTCCTCTTGATTTATTACTCTCTTTAATAACAAAACACAAACTTAATATACACGACATTAGCATAGCAGTTTTGCTAGAGCAATATATGGTGCATATCGATAATATGCGAGACTCAGACATGGAAGTGGCGAGCGAGTTTTTAGAGATGGCAGCAAGGCTTGTGTATATAAAAAGTTTATCTCTTTTACCAAAGCACGAGGAAGAAGAGGAGCTGAAAAAAGAGCTAACTGGACAGTTACTTGAATATAGGCTATGCAAACTTATGGCTGGCAAAATGGGCAAAATGCAGAATTTGAATATATTGGTAAAAAATGCCGAGAATATAAAGGTCGACCATGAATACAAGCGGATTCACTTGCCAGAAGAATTGTTGAAATATTACTTTATGGCTGTTGGTAGAGGAAAACGCTTTTTGCCACCACCAGCTGAGAAGTTCACAGGGATTGTAAGCCACAGGGTTGTATCTGTTACATCTCAAATAGTTTTTGTGCTTAGAAAACTATGGTTAGCTGGTAAAACTGGTTATGATAGTTTGTTTAAAGACAAGCACGAGAAATCTGAGAGAGTAGCAACTTTCTTAGCTCTTTTAGCACTAGTTAAAGATAAACGTGTGCGAATTGAAGAAGAGGGACAAACAGTATTATTGATTAAAGGTGGTAGGAAAAGTGCAAATAAATAAGTTAACTGGTAAAATTGAGGCGATTTTGTTTGCAAGTGGCGAGCCTGTATCAAAACACAGAATAATTGAAGTTCTTAAGATAACAAAAAAAGAGATGGAATACTGCACCAAACAACTTGAAGAAAAATACAACAAAGATGATAGTGGTGTAATGCTGTTAAGATTAAGTGATGATTTGCAACTGGCTTCTAACCCTAAATATATAGAACCAGTTAGAGAGCTTTTAGCTTTAAAACGCAACACTCCGTTGTCACCAGCGTCACTAGAAGTTTTAGCACTTGTCGCATATAACCAACCAGTAACAAAGGCTTTTATCGAGCAAGTACGTGGTGTTGATTGCTCTGGTGTTATAAGCAGTTTAATTCAAAAAGGTTTGGTAGAAGAAAAAGGTAGACTAGAACTAGCTGGTAGACCGTTATTATATGGAACAACAGACAACTTTTTACGCTGTTTTAGTTTAGATGATTTATCAATGCTTCCTGAGATACCAGATGATAAAAAGGAAGATGAAGGGACTGATGAAGAGTGATAGCACTGTATATTTTGCTAGGGATAATTGGATTAATTATTCTTGTGCTGTCTATCCCAGTTTATCTGAAATTTGAATATGGTGAAAATGTTAAGCTGATAGTAACATATTTGTTTGTTAAAATCGACCTATTAAAACCCAAAGAAGAAAAACAAGTTGAAGGAAAAGCAAAAGATGTTGTAGAAGAAGTTAAGCCTAACCCGTTAGACAGAATAAAACCTTTGTTAAACAGGTATGGTTTAGAAGGCTTTTTAGAAATAATTAAAGAACTTGGCGCATTATTAGGCAGTAATACAGTTAAGATGATAAAAAAAATCAAGATAAAAGACCTTGATATATACTGTGTGGTTAGAGGTTCTGATTGTGCTGAGGTAGCAGAAACATATTACAAAGCGTGTTCAGTTATATATCCTGTAATAAGTAACTTAAAAGCGATAACTAAAAGTAAAAAAATCGCTTGTAGCGTAGATATGCAGTATATTGATGAATCACATAAAATAATTGGAGAAGCTAAACTTAGAGTAATACCTATAACTTTAGTAGGCGATATATTAGGCTTAATAATTAAGTCTATTCCATATATAAGAAAATTGAATGTAAAAACATAAAGGAGATAAATATGAGTGACAATAAAGTAAGTGGACTTATGGACACTACTCTTGAAAAAATTAAGGGTATGGTCGATGTTAATACATCTATAGGAACACCAATAAATACAGATGACGGCACTGTGATTTTGCCAGTTAACAAAGTGAGCTACGGTTTTGGTGGTGGTGGTTCAGATATACCTTCTAAACATTCTAGTACACTGTTTGGTGGTGGTTCAGGTGGGGCTGTGACTATCACACCAATTGCTTTTTTAGTTATAAAAAATGGTGATGTAAAGGCTATTCAAATTGAGCCTTTCAATAATTCTATAGACAGGCTAATTCAAAACATACCAGATTTAATAGATAAATTATCTGCTTTAATTAAAAAAGAAGAAAACATAGAAGAAGTAGCAGAGTAATAAACTAAGCATTAAAAACATAATATATTTTGGTAGGTGATAAAATTGCTTAAGAAAATTATTTGTGTTTTTATGTTGATGTTAATATCAGTAAATTTTAGAGTATACGCAGAGGAAAATCTCACAGTGTCTGCAAAAGCGGCTGTTCTTTATGACCCAGTAGCAAAAGAAGTAGTTTTTGAACATAATGCGTATGAAGAATATTCTATGGCAAGCACTACAAAGGTAATGACAAGCCTTATTTTGTGCGAATACATAGAAGAAAATGGAGATAGCGAACACGAGATGACTATGGAGATGGTCATGGTCGAGGGTTCGTCTATGGGTTTGAAAGCAGGGGACAGAGTTCATTTGTCTGACCTAATTGTTGGTATGCTTTTGCCGTCTGGTAATGATGCTGCAAATGCTACAGCAATTATATTAGGTGGCGATACAGAAAACTTTGCAAAGCTTATGAACGAAAAAGCAAAAGAAATAGGCATGGAAAAAACTTCTTTTGTTACTCCGTCAGGCTTAGATGATGAAATGCATTACTCAACAGCTTTTGACATGGCTCTTTTAACAGCTGAGGCTTTTAAAAATCAGATGTTTAGAGAAGTATATTCAAGCGAAAAAGCAAGTGTAAGATACTATAGCATAGACCATGCAGATATGCTTACTGTAACTTTCACAAATCATAACAAACTGATAGGTAGCTATGAGTACTGCGTGGGTGGTAAAACAGGTTTTACAAAAAAATCTGGCAGATGCTTAGTTAGTACTTCAGTAAGAGACGGCACAGAGTTAGTAGCTGTTACACTTAATGCACCAGATGATTGGAACGACCATACAAATATGTATGATTATGCGTATCAAAAACTAGAAAGCACAGTTTTTCCAAGTCGGGAATTAACGCTAAACACAGCAGAGGGCAATGTTTTAGAAGTGATAGTTTTTGAGAGTACGCTTTCATATTTCACAGGTCAAGAGGTAAGTCAAATAGTATATCTACCAAAGTTCATATATGAAACAGGGCTTTTACGAGGTGCTGAGATTGGTAGCATACATTATTATATAAATGAAGAGTTAGTAAAAACAATGAGTATTATTTATTAAAGGAAATTAAAATGGCTAGAGATACAAGATTACAAAAATTTATGGCAGATGCAGGCTTTGCATCTAGAAGAAAATCCGAGCAATACATACAACAAGGCAGAGTTAAAGTTAACGGCAGAACTGCATCAATCGGCGACAAAATTGATGTTAAAGCAGATTTAATAACAGTTGATGGCGAGAAGATAGAACAAGAGAGAAACAAATATTATATAATGATAAACAAACCTAGGGGTTATGTTACAACAATGAGCGACGAGTTCGATAGAAAATGCGTAGCTCAATTAACAACAGATATTCCAGCAAGACTTTATCCTGTTGGTAGATTGGATAAAGACAGCGAGGGACTACTTCTTATGACAAACGACGGTGGCTTTGCAAATACAGTTTCACATCCGTCTGGGCATGTATCAAAACTATATAGAGTGACTGTAAAACCAGCAGCTAAAGAAGACCAAATTACAAAAATGGCGACTGGTGTTGTGATTGATGGCAAGAAAACAGAACCATGTACAATACGTGTAAACACAGAGGAAAAAGAGCGTACAGTTTTAGAATTTGTTTTGAACGAGGGTAGAAACAGACAAATTAGAAAAATGTGCGAAGAAGTAGGGCTTGAAGTAGTTAGGTTAAAAAGAACTGCAATTGGTCCACTAAAACTAGGTATGTTACAGCCTGGTCAATTCAGAGAATTAAAGCCTGATGAAATTAGAAAAATCAGAACAGCATCAGAAAAAAAGAAAGGGATACAAAATGATTCAAATACTGCCACTGCAAGACCAGCAAAGAGAAGAGCTTCTGCTAAAAACACACGAGGTAAAAGGAAATAAAGTCTTAGTGATGGACGAAAATGGCTCTGAACTGGGCTGGGTATCGCTTAAAATAGACGGAGAAACACTTGTTATAATTAAGTTTGAGCTAACAGGTGGTTTTGATATAAATAATCTAGACATGGAACAAGTCTTTTTCTTAGACTCCCTTATGCGTTCTGCTGCTTCTTATGGAGAGGTTCACGGCGCTGTTGATATAAAAACTGCTGATAATGCATATAATGCTTTTTTAGCAAAGAAAAAGTTTTTGACAGATGAACAAGGTGCGTTTATTCTAATGTCTGAGATAGTAAAGTATTCTTAAAATTTACGCGAGAATTAGTTACAGAATTGTAATTTATTCTTGCGTTTATTTTCTAAAATATGGTATAATACTTTGAATTAAAAAAAGAAATGAGATGATGAATTGCTCAGAAGTATGACAGGTTTCGGAAGAAGCGAAAACACTGTATCTGGTCGACATATAATAGTAGAGATAAAATCTGTTAATCATAAGTATTTTGAATTTAATGCACGTATTTCAAGAGGATTTAGTTTTTTGGAAGACAAAATAAAAAACTATGTTCAATCTAGAGTTTCTAGAGGTAAAATTGATATTTACGTTCATATCGAGAATATGGAGGATAATGATGTGGATGTTTTAGTCAACCATTCGCTTGCTAATGGCTATTACAAAGCATATAAAGAATTATCTGATAAATATGATATTGACGAAAGAATTTCACTTTCCCTTTTAACAAGAAACTCAGATATTTTTTCTATTCACAGAAAACCTGATGATGAAGAAGAGGTTTTTAACGCAGTAGAAATAGTTTTGAATGATGCACTAAATTCTTTTATTGTGATGAGAGAAAAAGAGGGCGAAAAGCTGTATCAAGATATTATATCAAGAGCTGATATGATTATTGATTTTGTTAATGAAGTTGAAAAACTTAGTCCTCAAACAGTTAGTGATTATAGAATTAGGCTTGAAAACAAGATTAAAGAAGTTTTGGAAGACCGAAATATTGACGAACAAAGAATTTTAACAGAAGCTGCAATTTTTGCGGATAAAATATCAGTAGCAGAGGAAACAGTAAGGCTAAAAAGCCATATATCTCAGTTAAAGAAATTTGTTAAAGCTGAGGGAGCTGTTGGTAGAAAAGTTGACTTTTTGTTGCAAGAAGTTAACAGAGAGATTAACACGATAGGTTCAAAAGCCAGTGATGCAAGCATTGCGTATATTGTGGTTGATATGAAATCTGAGACTGAGAAAATTAGAGAACAAATACAAAATGTTGAGTAAAAAGTTAGTGTTATATTGGAGAGAAAATGAGATTTATTAACATAGGTTTTGGAAATATGGTGAGTGCTGAGAAAGTTGTTTCCATAGTAAGCCCAGACAGTGCACCTATTAAAAGAATAGTGCAAGAAGCTAAGGAAAAAGGCATTATCATAGATGCAAGTCAAGGTAGAAAAACAAAATCTGTTATAATAACTGAAAGTGACCATGTAGTTTTATCGGCGCTCACTACCGATAGAATTATTGCAAGATTTGAAGGAGTGAATGACAATGGAGAAAATGAAGAATAAAGGCTTGTTAATAGTTGTATCGTCGCCATCTGGTGGTGGAAAAGGCACAATATTAGGTAAGTTTTTTGAAAATTATAGTGGTGCTTCTTATTCTGTATCTGCTACAACTAGAAGCCCAAGAGAGGGTGAAGTTCACGGAACTCACTACAACTTTGTTACTAGAGAAGAATTTGAAAGTTTGATAGCAAATGGTAAACTGCTTGAGTACACTGAGTACTGCGACAATTACTATGGAACTCTAAAAGAACAAGTGGAAAATGCTAGAAATGCTGGCAAAGACATTGTTTTAGAGATAGAAGTTGACGGTGGCGAGCAGATTAAAAACATCGTACCTGATTGCGTAAGTATATTTATAGCACCACCGTCTCTTGAAGTTCTTGAAAAAAGACTAAGAGGCAGAGGAACAGACAGCGATGAGGTTATCGCAAAAAGACTTAACACTGCAAAAGAAGAAATGAAGTGCGCTAAGTTTTATGATTATGTTGTTGTAAATGATGAACTAGAAAAAGCAGTTAGTGATTTTACAGATATTATTAAAGAAGAAAAGTCAAAATAAAATAGATAAGTTAGTGCTGTTTACAGCAGAATGGAGATTAAAATGTTAAAACCGTCAGAAAATATAATTAAAACGCCTCATAACAGTCATTACTCGCTAGTTATAGCTGTTGCTAAAAGAGCAAGAGATATAATTGATGAATGTGAGGAGCAAGGTGAAATCCTTATAGAAAAACCTGTTGACTTAGCTGTTAAAGACTTTGTTAAAGGTAAATACAATATTTTAGAGCCAAACCCACACGATTATTAAGGAGAACTGTTTTGCTTGTAGATGTAGCAATTGAAAATACAGCGTTTAGTTTTGATATGCCTTTCACTTATGAAGTGCCAAGTGGTGTAACTGTTATACCCGGTATGAGAGTGACAGTGCCTTTTGGACAAGGTAACAAAACTAGAATAGGTATGGTGCTTGATTATTCTAACAAAGAAAAAGATGCAAAAACTAAGACGATAGTAGAAGTTTTAGACGAAGAACCAGTGCTTACTAAAGAGATGATAAGCCTAGCAATTTGGATGAAATCTAGATATTTTTGCACTCTTTTTGATGCTGTTAAATTAATGTTGCCAGCAGGAATTAGCTACAAGGTACAACTAAAATATAGTTTAAATAAAGACTTTAATATACAATCAGAATTAGACACTAATTTAGAAGATATACTGAGTAAATTCGATAAAAAAAAGAGCTACACAGCTGAACAACTTTTAACTTTGGGTGTTGATATCAACACAAAAGATTTTGCAAATCTTGTTAAAAATGGAGCTATACTTGCTACTGATAATGCTAAAAGAAAAGCAGGAGACGCTACAGAAAAAATGATTTTTGCAGTGAAAGATTATGAAAAAAAGCTTTCACCTAAGCAAACTGAAGTGTATGAGCATTTGTGCAGTACTGGTGATATTTCTGTTAAAGAACTAATGTATTACACAGGAGTTGGAATATCAGTTATAAAAGCATTGTCAGACAAAGGTGCTGCGATAATTTACGAAAAAGAAGTATATAGAAAGCCAAAGTACTTGAAGCAAAGTTTAGAAGACGAAGAACTTAATGTAAGTTTAAGTTACGAACAAGCTTTGGTGTTTGATGATATAATTGATGAGTTTGAGAGCAAAAGTCAGCATGTTTCTGTGCTTTATGGAGTTACAGGAAGTGGTAAGACATCTGTTTTTTTAAAGCTTATTGATTATGTTATAGGCAAGGGCTTAGACGCCATACTTATGGTGCCAGAAATTGCTTTAACTCCTCAAACTATTGAGATATTCAAGAAAAAGTTCGGAGATAACATTGCAGTGTTTCACAGTGCGTTGTCGGTTGGAGAACGCATGGACCAGTGGAAACGTGTTAGCAGAGGTGAATGTAAACTAGCTATCGGCACAAGGTCTGCTGTGTTTGCACCGTTTAGAAACTTAGGCTTAATTGTTATTGACGAAGAACAAGAAAGCACTTATAAATCAGAGATAACTCCAAGATATAACGCAAAAGAGATAGCCAAGTTTAGAGCAGCTTTTAATAAATCATACTGTTTGTTTAGCTCTGCTACTCCGTCGCTAGAGTCATATCACTTAGGTGTTACTGGCAAGTACGGACTGCATAAGCTAGAAAAGCGATTTGGCAAAGCCACTTTGCCAAGCGTTAGAATTGTTGACATGAATAATGAAGTAATGTTTGGCAACAAAACAGACATTAGCTATCCTTTAACAAAAGCACTTAATGACAATTTAAGAAATGGTAAGCAAAGTATTATACTTTTAAATAGAAGAGGCTATAATACTTATGCAAGCTGTAAAAACTGCCACACAGTGATAGATTGCCCAAATTGCAGTATAAGCCTTACTATGCATTCTGCGAATAATAGGTTAATGTGCCATTATTGTGGTTATTCCAAAGAATTTAGCAGTATATGCCCAAAATGTAACAGTGATGGAGTAAGTTACACAGGTATTGGAACGCAAAGAGCAGAAGAAAGCTTGATTGAAGCTGTACCAGATGCTAGAATTTTGAGAATAGATGCTGATAGCACTATGGCGAAGTATTCCCTAGAACAAAAACTTGATTTGTTTGCAAAAGGGAATTATGATATAATGATAGGAACGCAAATGGTTGCAAAAGGTTTGAACTTTGAAAACGTAACCCTTGTTGGAGTTTTATCAGCCGACCAAAGCTTATATAGCGACGATTTTAGAAGTAGCGAAAAAGCTTTCGACCTACTAACTCAAGTTGTCGGTCGTTCTGGTAGAGGAAAATTTCCGGGCGAAGCGATTATTCAAACGTATGTGCCAGAAAATCCGTATCTAAAACTGGCAGCAAGCCAAGATTATGCAACATTTTACGATATGGAGATAGCATATAGATTTGCAATGCTTTATCCACCTTATGTAGATATAATTATGATAGGTTTTGTAGGTGAAGATGAAGCAAGAGTGAAACTTTCGTCAGAATATTTTTTGTATGAGCTTAGTAATATCGCTAACCAAAATAAAAAACAATTTCCACTAAGAATATTAAGACCGTCCCCAGCGGCAGTGCATAAAATCGGTGGAAAATACAGATATAAATTAATTATAAAGTGTAAAAACACTATAGAATTTAGAGACGTTATTGCAGACTTGCTAATTAAGTTTGCTAAAAACAAAGATTACAAAGAGGTCACAGCATTTGCAGACTTAAACCCAAGCACAATAATGTAAATGTTATAGGTGAAAGGAATATTATATGGCAATTAGAAATATAGTTAAAGATGGAGACCCTATCTTGCTAAAACAAACAAGAAAAGTAGAGAATTTTGATAGCAAACTTCATGCTTTGCTTGATGATATGTATGATACTTTGGTAGAGGCGAACGGCGTTGGAATTGCTGCTCCTCAAGTAGGAATTATGAGAAGCATTTGCCTTGTTGACACTGGAGACGGCTTGTTAGAGCTGATTAACCCAGAGATTATTGAGACTAGTGGAACACAAAACGACCCAGAGGGCTGTTTGTCTTTCCCTGGTGTTGTAGGTTTAGTAGAGAGACCAAACTACGTTAAAGTTAAAGCACAGGACAGAAACGGAAAATGGTATGAGGCAGAGGGCGAAGAACTTACTGCAAGAGCATTTTCACATGAAATAGACCACTTAAACGGCGTAGTTTTCACAAGTAAAATATCAGAAATGATTGACCCTAAAGAGTATTATGGCGATAATGAAGACGAGGAGTAATTGATGAATATTATTTTCATGGGTACACCTGATTTTGCAGTGCCTAGCTTAGAGGCACTTATAAAAGCAGGGCATAATATTTTAGCAGTTTACACAAAAGAAGATAAACCAAAGGGTAGAGGGCATAAAATGCAATTTACACCTGTTAAAGAAATAGCTTTAGAGCACGGTTTTGACGTTGTTCAACCAACAACTTTAAGAGACGATGAAGTTACAAAGCAAATTAGTGACTATAAGCCAGATTGCATTGTTGTTGTAGCGTATGGAAAACTTTTGCCAAAAGCAATTTTAGATATACCTAAATTTGGTTGCATAAACGTGCATGGCTCACTTTTACCTAAATACAGAGGTGCAGCCCCTATCCAATGGGCAGTGCTTAATGGCGACAAAGTGAGTGGTGTTACCACTATGTATATGGCAGAGGGTATGGACACAGGAGACATGCTTTTAAAAACAGAAACTCCGATAGGTGAGCAAGAGACTTCTGGCGAACTATTTGAGAGACTGAAACATATAGGCGCTGAAACTCTTGTAAGAACTCTTGAAAACATTGATAGCCTAGTGCCTGAAAAACAAGACGAAGCTTCAGCTACTCATGCTCCGATGATAACAAAAGAGATGTCTAAAATAGACTTTAATGGCACAGCAGAACATGTTCATAGCTATATAAAAGGGCTTAACCCTTGGCCGAGTGCCGTGTGTGTGATTAATGATAAGACTATTAAAATTCACACTGCAAAAGTAGTGAACGAAAATGGAGAAGCTGGTAAGTTTTTTGTGAAAAATAGTTCACTTATGGTATATTGCAAAGAAAATGCTTTAGAGCTTATTGAAATTCAAGCAGAGGGCAAAAAAAGAATGTTAGCTACCGATTATCTACGTGGTAATCCTTTAGTTTAACGATAGATATAGATTGATATAGAAAGAGGATATATGACAAATAACCCAAGAGCAGTAGCACTTGAAGCACTGCTACAAGTAGAAGAGAATTTAGGATATTCTAATATAGTTTTAGATAAAACACTAAAAAATTGTGAACTAGAAAAAAGAGATAAAGCTCTAGTATCTCAGATTTTTTATGGTGTTTTAGAAAAAAGAATAACTTTGGATTATTATATCCAAAAGTTTTTAGATAACCCTACTAACTATCTCGATTCAATTACTAGAGAACTTTTGAGAATGGGTATTTACCAAAGTCTATATCTGGATAAAATTCCTGAAAGTGCAATTGTAAACGAAGCAGTTAATTTGGCTAAACTTAAAAAAAGAGACAAATTATCAGGCTTTATCAATGCAGTTTTGAGAGAATTTCTAAGAAACAAAGAAAAAGTAGTGCTTCCAAGCACTGAGTCTGCTTATGGTTTAAGCATTAATTATTCTGTACCTATGGAGTTAGTTGAATTATGGATTAATTCTTATGGTAGAGAAAACGCATTAGGTATGCTTGAGAGTTTAAACAAAAAAACTAAAACTTATATTCGTTTAAATAGCGTTAAAAATATAGAGTTTGAAGGATTAAAGAAATATCCTTTCTTAGAATATGCATACGAATACGCTTTAGGTGGAAACATAACAGAGAGTGAAGCTTTTGTTGACGGTTTGTTCCATGTGCAGGACATTAGTTCACAGTATTTATGTAAAATATTAAACGCAAAACCTGATGAAAACATTATTGATGTTTGCGCAGCTCCTGGAGGTAAGACTTTCACAATATCTGAGATGATGAATAACACTGGTAAAGTGTATTCTTATGATATTTATAAAGGCAGAGTTAAGCTTATTAGAAGTGGCGCGTATAGGCTAGGTTTAACAAATGTTATGGCGAGCATGAGAGATGCAACTAGTGATACTTGTGAGATAGAAAATGCTGACAGAATTTTGTGTGATGTTCCGTGTTCTGGTTTTGGCACAATTAGAAGAAAACCAGAGATTAGATATAAAAGTTTAGAAGAGGCAAATAACTTGCCGAAAATACAGCTTGATATTCTAACAAAATCTTCCAAGTTTATAAAAAAAGACGGTTTGTTAGTATATTCAACTTGCACATTAAACCCAAAAGAAAATGGCGAAGTAGCGACCATGTTTTTAAAGAAAAATCCAAGCTTTATACCTGTTAGTGTTAAAGTGCCAGACGGTATAGAAAGAATGATAGACGAGCCTGACAACCATTTGACCATGATGCCTCACGCTTGTGATGGTGACGGATTTTTCGTAGCACTATTTAAAAGGAGATAATAAGTTTGACTAAAATTGACGTTGGTTCACTCTCTTTAACTGAATTACAAGCTTATTTAGCAGAGATAAAAATACCGAAGTTTAGAGCAAAACAGATATATGATTGGCTGTATAAAGGTGTTAAATCTTTTGATGAAATGAAAAATTTATCCAAAGATTTAAAAGAAGTATTGAAAGATAACTGTTATTTATCAACTTGTGAAGTAGAACTTAAACTTGTTTCTAAAATAGACGGAACAGTTAAATATTTATATAAATTACACGACGGACAATATGTTGAGTCAGTTTTAATGAAATATAAACATGGTTACAGTATATGCGTGTCGTCACAAGTAGGGTGTAAAATGGGTTGCACATTCTGTGCCACTGGTAAAGCTGGTTTTACAAGAAATCTAACAGCTTTTGAGATACTTTCACAAATAATTCATGCTCAAATTGAATTAGGCGAGCGTATATCTAACGTTGTAATGATGGGAATGGGTGAACCACTTGACAATTACGAAAATGTGCTTAAATTTCTCAGTTTGGTAAGCGACACTAATGGGCTTAACATTGGTATGAGACATATCAGCTTATCGACTTGTGGAATTGTAGATAAAATATATGATTTAGCTGATAAGAAACTTCAACTAACTCTTTCGGTTTCTTTACATGCTCCAACGGATGTTATGCGAGAAAGCACAATGCCTGTTAACAAAAAATGGAATATAAAAGAACTACTTAAAGCATGTAAATATTATTGCGACACTACTGGCAGACGAATTTCGTTTGAATATGCGATGATAGATGGAGTTAACGACAGCGAAGAATGTGCGTTAAAATTAGCGAGCATACTAAGAGGCATATTATGTCATGTGAATTTAATACCCATAAATAATATAGAGGGTAATAAATATATAAAAAGCAAAGAAAAAGCGATACATAGATTTATTTCTGTGCTTGAAAGCAAAGGTTATACAGCAACAGCAAGAAGAACTTTGGGTTCAGATATCGCCGCATCTTGTGGTCAATTAAGAGGAAATATATCGAAAGGAGATTGTTAATGAGAACATATTATAATACCAATATCGGCAGAATTAGAAGTAGTAATCAAGACGCTGTTAAAGTTAATCAAATCGATGATAACAACTTGTGGTCTATAGTCTGCGACGGTATGGGTGGCGCTAACGGTGGTAATATTGCAAGTGCATTAGCAACCGAAACCATAGAAAGAATTTTGAATGACAGATTTAGAACTGACTTAAATGAAGATGAAAGATATGATTTAAGCGAGTTTTGCATTAACGAAGCTAACAGTGCTGTGTTTTCAAGAGCAGTAGACGACCTTAGCTTAAGAGGCATGGGAACAACTGCTGTGCTAACACTTGTTAATGGAGAAAATATGTCTATTACACATGTTGGTGATAGTAGATCATATTTATATAGCGATGGCTGTATAACTCAAATGACAGAGGATCACTCTTATGTTCAAGAATTGATTAACATGGGTGAAATAACCGTGGAAGAAGCAAGAAATCACCCAAGACGAAACATAATTACAAGATCTGTTGGTGTGCATAGCACAGTGGAGAGCGATTATAACAGAGCTACTTTAAAAAGTGGTGATATTTATATATCTTGCTCTGATGGACTTACTAATTATATGACTGAGGAAATTTTGTTGCAAATGATTAAGAACACACCACATGAAAACTTGTGTGATGAGCTTATTAATTTTGCGTTAGATAGTGGAGGTGCAGATAACATTACAGTTAATGTTATACTAATCTGATTTATGAAAGGATATATTTGATGAACGATAAATACGTTGGAAAAAGGATAGATGGTAGATATGAGATACACGGTTTAATTGGAACCGGTGGTATGTCGTATGTATATAAAGCTTACGATACTGAGACAAAGAACTGGGTTGCGGTAAAAATTCTAAAAGAGGAATTATCTGATAATACAGAATTTTTAAGAAGGTTTAGAAACGAGTCTCGTGCTATAGCAATGCTTTCTCACCCTAATATTGTTAAGGTTGTAGATGTAAGCTTTGGCGATAAAATTCAATATATTGTTATGGAGTATATTGACGGAATTACACTTAAAGATTATATTACAGGTAAAGGAATTATATCTTGGAAAGATACGCTGTTCTTTACAGTTCAAATACTAAAAGCGTTGCAACATGCGCACAGCAAAGGTATTATTCACAGAGATGTTAAGCCTCAAAATATCATTTTACTTAAGAATGGTACTATCAAAGTAACTGATTTTGGTATAGCTAGATTTTTGCAAAGTGAAACACAAACTATGACAGGCAAAGCACTAGGTTCTGTTCACTATATTGCTCCAGAACAAGCAAGAGGTGACTTAACGAGCGAGAAAACTGACCTTTATTCTCTTGGTGTTTTAATGTATGAAATGCTAACAGGTGAGCTTCCTTTTGATGCTGAAAGCGCCGTTTCTGTAGCATTAATGCAACTTCAAGACGAGCCAGAAATGCCTAGAGTTATCAACCCAGCTATACCTGTAGGGCTTGAAGATATAACAATGCGAGCTATGCAGAAAAAACCTGAAGACAGATTTGCAAATACCTCTGAAATGTTAAAAGATATTGACTTGTTTAGACAAAACCCTAACATCAGTTTTGGTTACCAATATGGCAAAGATTTAGAACCTACTAAGCAAATTGATGTAAATGAGATGAATATTTCTAATAATAATAGAAATTACGAAGACGATTATGAATATGAAGAAGAGCTTGTGAAATCTAAAATTCATGCTAGAAGCTCAATGGTTTTAACAGGTGTTATATCAGCAGCTGTTATCATAGTTATAGTTTTAGCAGTATTTTTTGTAAGAGATTTCTTAGCTCAGTCAGCAGAAGAACCAGATGACGAAATCTTACTACCAGATTTTGTAGGTCAAATGTATGATGAAAATATATATGCAAACACAGAATATGATGATTTTGAGTTTGAGATAGTAGAAATTCGTGACGACAGCAAAGAGTATGGTTTAATCATAAGACAAAATCCTAATGGTGGAATTATGGTTAAAGAGGGTAGAGTTGTTACTCTTTATGTTAACAGTGACGGTGGAGAGAGAGAACCTGTTAATATTCCAGATGTTACAGGACAAGACCAAACAGATGCATTCAACATGATTAAAACTGCTGGATTTATCCCAGTAGTTCAAAGTATTTCTGATGATGATGTAGAAGAGAAAAAAGTTATAAAAACTGAGCCAGCAGCAAACACAATGCTAGAAGGTGGGTCAGAAGTTATAATATATGTATCTAAAGGCCCTGCTGAACAACCAGTTGAGGTGCCAAGCGTTATTGGTGAAACATTAGCAGAAGCTACCGACTTATTAGAGTTATCTGAACTTGAAGTCGGTACAACTACTTACGATGATGAAAGCGAAGAACCAAAAGATACGGTTATTGACGCTACTCCTGGTGAGGGTGAAACAGCAGAAAAAGGTTCAAAAGTAGATTTAGTGTTAAGCTCAGGCAAGAATGCAGATAAAGATGTTAATGCGATTGTTTCGTTGCCAACAGATGTAAATGAAGATTTACATGTAGAGATTTATGTGAATGGTTCAGTTATACAAACTGCTACAGTAAACCCTCTTTACCAAGGAACTTATACATTTACAGTTACAGGTAAAACAGGAACACAAAGCGTTGTTGTTGAGCTAGATAATCAAGAGTATCTAAAAGGTACAATAAATTATGATGAACAAACTTTCACAGTTGACACAATAATTCCGTATACTCCAGCAGCTACTCCTACCCCAGAACCAACACCGACACCGGCACCTACTCCAGAGCCAACACCTGTTCCTCCGGTTACACCGCCGGAATCTTCGGAAGAAACACCGACTACCTGATGATTAGGAGATAAGATGGAAGGGAAAATTCTTAAAGGAATTGGCGGTTTTTACTATGTTAAAACCGATAATGATATTGTAACTTGCCGTGCAAGAGGGTTATTTAGAAAAGAAAAAATAACCCCATTGGTGGGTGACATGGTTAAAATAACAGATGCAGGAGACGACGAAGGTTATGTAACTGAAATTATGCCACGCAAAAACAGCCTAGTGCGTCCACCTATATCAAACGTAGATAAACTTTTTATAGTAGTGTCTACAATTAGCCCAAAACCAAATATGCTTTTGATTGATAAAAGCATAGCTTTAGCAGAGGTTAAAGATATTGAACCTATCCTTGTTGTGACAAAGCTTGATTTAGAAAATAATGACGATATTTTAGAAATGTACAAAAGTATTGGAATTAAAACTTTCGAGATTTTTGGCGACAACGGTGTAGACAGAGCAGATATATTAGCTGAACTAGAGGGAAATATATCAGCGTTTACAGGAAACAGTGGCGTAGGAAAATCTACGTTATTAAACTCTATCATGCCTAATCTTGAACTACAAACAGGGGAGACTAGCAAAAAACTTGGCAGAGGAAAGCATACAACAAGACATGTTGAACTCTATGAAGTTAACGGTGGATATGTCGCAGATACACCTGGTTTTGCGACAATGGACTTTGTTAAGTTTGAGATGATGGAAGCCAGTGAAATTCAATATGGTTTTAGGGAATTTGATGATTACAGGGATAAATGTAAGTTTAACAGTTGCACTCACACAGTAGAAAAAGGTTGTGCTGTGCTTGAGGCTGTTAAAAATAGCGAAATTTTAAGGTCTAGAATTGATAGTTATATAGCAATGTATAATGAAGTAAAGGATGTGAAAAAATGGCAGACTACAAAAAATGTATGATAATCGGCGCATCTCCTTATGTAAGAAAATCTGTTTTTGATGAACTAAACCTAGAGGAATACTTTATAATTTGTGCAGATGCAGGTTTGGAAACAGCACAAAAATTTGGTGTAACTCCTCACCTTGTTGTGGGCGACTTTGATTCACTTAATAGTATTCCTAACTCCAAAGACTTTGGTGTTAAAGTATTACCAAAAGAGAAAGATATTACAGACTCTATGTATGCTGCGATGTACGGTTTAGCTCAAGGGTTTAGACAATTTATTTTGGTTGGTTGTTTTGGTGGCAAAAGAGCAGACCACACGATAGCAAATTACAATGTAATGCTTTACTTATCTAGAAAAGGTGCTAACTCTATAATGCTTGACAATGTTAGCAAAACATTTTTACTTAGCGACAGCAGACTTCGCATTAGCGACCAAAAAGGTTGCATAGTTTCTGTGTTTCCGTTTGGTACAAACATGTGTAATTTAAGTTATAGAGGCTTAAAATATGGAATGTCTCACGGAGATTTGATGATGGGCGACACTTTAATGGGTGTAAGCAACGAGATTATCGAAGACAGTGCTGAAATTGAGGTTCATGCTGGGTATGCAATGATTATTGTATATAACGAACCTGAAAATTAATATTAACAAAAAAATCACCTCTGCATAGAATGTACTAATGTACATAGTGGAGGTGATTTTATGTGGGAAAAATGTAGCTGTTATTGTAAGGATAATCATAAAAATATGGGTAAATATTGCATAGCTTTTGGTCTTGGAGTATCATGCGCATGTTGGTGTCCTACAGCAATGCTGATGTTTTTTACTGCATTAATTATAACTGCAATGGGCATTATAGTAATTAAAGTATGAGGTGACATATATGAAAGTAGTTATAGTTGAAGGTAAAGGCGTTTTAGGTGTGTTTTTACGCAAAGTATTTAAAATAAAGAAAATAAGCAATACATAAAAATTTCCAAAGTAAAACGCCTCCATTAATTGGAGACGCTCTACTTAAGGAAATGAAAAAATAAGTACTCAAAGTTTTAGGGGCTATCTACAATGTTTGATAGCTTCTATAATTATGTCTGTAACATTATCAATAGAAAATGTTGACGTGTCAATTACTAAGTCGTAATTTGTAAGATCTTCCCAACGTTTATTGCTGTAAAAATTATGGTAATTAGAACGCTGTTTGTCCATTTTAGTAATGTAATCAGATGCTTTTTTAGGTTCGCACAGACCTTCTCTCACAACTCTTTCAAGTCTCTTCTCTTTTGGAGCATGGAAGAATACGTTAAGTACATTTGTGTGTTCTCTTAAAATGTAATCACCACAACGCCCAATAACGACACAAGGGCCTTCTTCAGCTGCTGATTTTATTATCTCTGTTTGCAGAATAAACAGTTTATCATTAATCGGCATATCTTGTGCAGTAGGTGTGCGGCCAAAAGGGTAATTTCCCATAATCATGGAATATAGCAAGCTGTTTCCAGCTTTTTCGTCAGCGTTTTCAAATGCTTCTTCGCTCATTCCACTCTTTTTAGCAGCAATTTCTATTAATTCTTTGTCAAAATATTTTACGTTTAATTTTTCAGCAAGAGCAATTCCGATTTGGCGACCGCCACTACCGAATTGTCTTGAAATTGTTATAACAGGTAACATAATAATTCTCCTTTTCGAAATAAAACTAGTATAAAGGGGAAATCCTTACTACATGATTATAATATACTATTATACTTAATATGTCAAGACATTTATAAATAATTAACATAATTAAATATTATTTGTGCAATATAACAGGATTTTAGAAATAAATTTAGCAAAATAATTATTCATTTAATTAAATATTCACAATTGAAAACAAAATTGAATTGTGTTATAATAAATTAAAAAAAGGAGAGTGACTTATGCAAGTATATTTCTTTACAAGAACAAATAGAAGTGAAAAAATTGCACAGGATATAGCAAAAGCTAATAATGTGACAGCTAATAAAATAACTGACGGAATTGATTGGAGTGGGCCTATTAAGTTTTTAAAAGGTGGCGCTATGTCAAGTTCTAAAAAAGATGTAAAAGCTAATTATGAAAAAGTAAATGACAATGAGACTATAGTTTTAGTTTTCCCTGTATGGGCGGGCAGTTTTCCACCTGCTATTAGAACATTTGTAAACGAAAACAGCAGAGGAAACATAATCGCAGTGCCGACTTCATTAGGCACAAAACTAAAGGATAGAGACGGTTTTAAAAAAATTATTGACTTGGTTGGAAAAGAGATAGAAACACCTGATATTTCTGAATAAGTAACTGACGTCATATATAATAAAGTTGATATGGGTTGTTCCAAAAATATGCCTAAGTTTAAAATGGAGGAATAGATATGTGTTTGCCAATCAAAATTTCAAAAGACAACGAGTATTTTGCGAAACTTAAAGAGAGTTTTGAAGAAAATATAAAAGAACTAAAAGCCAACAAAGAAAATAAAATTTTAGTGGACAAAGTAAGTAAAACGCAAGAAGAAATATTAATAAGTATAGAAGAATATTATAATGGAGATATAAACAAAGCAACAAAAAGAATTAGTGATATTCTTAAAACTTTTAATAATGATATTATTGTTGTTACAGCTTTGAAAGATAATTTTGCACTCAATTTCTATAGGTTTTTATCTGAACAAAACAAAGAACACTTTAGGTCGATACACGCAGAGAAATTTGACTTTTTTAAAGCACGAGTTGGAACTTCATGTGAAGAATATACAAGAAGCGACATGTTGCATATTCCTCTAAGTAGTCGTGAGAAAGTGAGCACTCAGAGATTTAGTATTCCAGGTGTTCCGTGCATTTATTTGGCTACATCATCATATTGTTGTTGGATTGAAATGGGAAAGCCAGAGAGTCAAAATTTTTATGTGTCAGCTTTTGAAATAAAGGAAAATGAAAATATAAAAGTCTTAAATTTAGCAGTATCTCAAAATGATATTTTTCAAATAAATGAACGATTATCAACAGGCGAGAGAAAAACATATAATGGAGATAGTTTAGAAGAAATAAGAGAAAAACTGATAAAAATCTATCCGCTTGTAATTGCTACATCATTTAAAGTAACACAATCAGATAGGGTTTTTAAATCTGAATATATTATTTCTCAACTTATTATGATGACATTAAGGGAGTTAAAAATAGATGCTATATCATATTTTTCAAAACAAACTTATGATGATAATCCTATATGTGTTAATTTGGCAATACCTACGAGAAATACATCAAGTGCAAGCGACCCTAAATTGTCTGATATTTGTGATAAGTTAGTAGTTAAGCAATCAATAAATATGAGAGAATTTCAAATGTTAGATAATATTTCAAAATTACGCCCAAAAAGATCAGGATATAATAGAGAAACTTATATAGAACAAGACGTTTTTTATGATCTACCTTTTGCTATAGCTGGCAAATTCACTGAATATAGAACCAGTGTTTTTCATCAATATGATAAGTATTTAGTTAACAGTAAAGAAATTAAATAAAAAGCTTGATTTATTTAGATTTTAGTGATATAATATTTAAGCATTTGAGTCCGTAGGCTCCTCAAAAGCTGCCTATGGGGTTTGAATTAAGGCTTTTAAGCCGTAAAATTTAAAACAGACAGTCCGCTTTGCACTGCATAAGAATGTCGTATAATCTTAGGAGGATTAAAAATGGATGCTTTAAAATTGATGACAAACGCGTCAATGAAAGAAACTTTGCCTGAATTCAATATCGGTGATACAGTTAGAATCGGTGTTAACATTCGTGAAGGTGAAAAAGAGAGAGTTCAAAACTTTGAAGGTACAGTTATTGCTATCAAAGGTAGTGGTATCAGCGAAACTTTCACAGTTCGTCGTCTTTCTTACGGCGTTGGAGTAGAGAGAGTTTTCCCAATTCACTCACCAAACGTTAAAGAAGTAAAAGTTATCAGAAGAGGTAAAGTTAGACGTGCTAAACTATACTATCTACGTGATAGAGTTGGTAAAGCTGCTAAAGTTAAAGAGCAAATCAAAGGCTAATTTATTTCGTGATTTAAAAGGACAAGTTTATTTGTCCTTTTTTTCATTTTTCTCTTTTAATTTGTATAATAAAATGTTATAATGTAAAATGATATGAAAAAAGGGGGGCTAGGTTTGGAAAAAAGTAAGATTGGAATACAAGGTTTAATTTTTGAATGGATTGAAGAAATTGCGTTTGCTAGTATCGTGGTTATTTTTATTTTGTCGCTAGCATTTAAAAACGTAACAGTTTTTGGACCTTCAATGGAACCTAATTATATAGAAGAAGACAAGCTACTTGTTAGCGCTGTACACGGAGAGGCAGAATTTGGCGATGTTGTTGTTTTACTAGGTGTTTTAGAAACTCCGATAATTAAAAGAGTAGTTGCAACAGAGGGGCAAACTGTTGATATTGATGAAGAAACTGGGACAGTGTATGTTGACGGAGTAGCACTTGATGAAGCACAATTTGGGTTGGAGAATGGTATTACAACAAAGGGGTATACAAGCCTTGAACTGACTCCACTTCCACAAGTTGTTCCAGAGGGGCATGTGTTTGTTTTAGGAGACAACAGGGCAGTTTCTGAAGACAGCAGATATGCAGAAGTAGGCATGGTTGACGAAAGAAAAATTATAGGTAAAGCCGTGTTTAGGTTTTTCCCTTTAAGTGAATTTGGCACAGTAGAATAATATAGAGGTAATATGAGAAATATAGAAGATATTCAATGGTTTCCCGGCCACATGGCTAAAACCAGAAGAAAAATGGAGAGCAGTTTAAAGCTTGTTGACATAGTGGCAGAACTAGTTGATGCTAGAATTCCAGTGAGTAGCAGAAATCCTGTTATTAATGGAATTGTGAACAATAAGCCTAGAATTATTCTTTTAAATAAAGCTGACATGGCAGATAGAAAGCAAACTGCACGTTGGATAGAGCATTTTAAAAATCAAAAGATAACTGCAATTCCAATAGACTGTAAAAACGGTAGAGGACTTAACAAGATTTTACCTGTTTGCAAAGAGGTTTTGACAGAGCAAATTGCTGCTTGGAACAGAAAAGGCATGGTAGGCAGACCTATTAGAATTATGGTAGTTGGTGTTCCTAACGTTGGCAAATCATCTTTGATTAACAGAATGTGTTTAGGTGGTAAAGCTGGTAAAGCTGCTGTTCAAGATAAACCAGGCGTTACACGAGATAACAAGTGGTTTACAATTGGCAAAGGTTTTGAGCTACTAGACACCCCAGGTGTTTTGTGGCCAAAATTTGAAGACCCAATAGTAGGGCAAAGATTAGCTTTTACAGGCGCTGTAAAAGATGATGTTATAGATGTTGAAAGTCTTTCTTGCAGATTGCTTGAAGAACTAGACGTACTGTATCCAGATGCAGTTAAAGCGAGGTATTCCGTTGAGTTTGAAAAAGGTTTAGAAGGTTACAAAATTCTTGAAACTATCGGCAGAAAAAGAGGTATGTTAATCTCTGGTGGTGAGGTTGATACACTAAGAGCCGCTATAAATGTGCTTGATGAGTTTAGAGGAGCTAAAATAGGTAACATTACTTTAGAGCAGATATAATTGGAGGATGTATGGATTTTACTTTTGAGAAAAATGCATCATTAAATGGTTATAAAGCAGTATGCGGAGTAGACGAAGCTGGCAGAGGACCTCTTGCCGGCTCTGTTTTTGCTGCAGCTGTTATTTTACCAGATGATATCGAGATTGAAGGCTTGAATGACTCGAAAAAGCTAACAGAAAAAAAGAGAGAAGCTCTGTATGATATTATTATAGAAAAAGCATTAGCGTATTCTGTAGTATCTGTTGACAACACTGTTATTGATGAAGTAAACATATTAAACGCCACTTTCATGGCTATGAAAAAAGCAAGTGAAGAAGTTAAGGCAGATTATGCTTTGATTGACGGAAACAGAATGCCTCCACTTAACATAAATGGTGAGACAATAGTGAAAGGTGACTCAAAAAGTCCGTCGATAGCTGCTGCGTCTATACTTGCCAAAGTTGCAAGAGACAGAGAGATGATAGAACTTTCAAAAGTGTATCCTCAGTATTTTTTTGAGAAACATAAAGGATATGGAACTAAACTACATAAAGAAGCTTTGTTAGAGCACGGAGCAAGTCCAATTCACAGAAAGAAGTTTACTGAAACATTTTTAAGTAAGAAAGGCTAACTTATGGCAGATAACAGGAACGGAGTTATAGGCGAGGAGTATACCGAAAAATACTTAAAAAAGCAAGGGTATGAGATTTTAGAGAAAAATTATCACTCTAGATTTGGCGAAATTGACATAATTGCAAAGAATGATAAATATATTATATTTGTAGAAGTGAAAACTAGAGATGAAAAGCATTTATATCACCCTTTTCAGGCTGTTACAAAATCTAAACAGAGCAAAATAATTCTTACAGCACAGTTATATTTGCAAAAAAAGCGTACAAATTTGCAACCTAGGTTTGATGTAGCTGGTGTGATATGCAAAAATAACACTGTAGTTAAAATTGACTATATACCTAATGCTTTCTATTAACAGGAGGGTCAATGAGATATTTTGATTTACATTGCGACACTATTACAGAAGCAGTGATTAGAAAACAGAGTTTGTACAATAACAACTTGCAAGTTGATTTAAAACACTGCGACCTATTCGAAACATACATTCAGTGCTGTGCAGTATTTATTGAAGACAATGTAGACACTAAAGATTGTTTTAATATATATATATGCTATAGTTCTGAGTTTAGGGAGTATAACACTGCTCCAACTAATACAGAGCTAGAAAACACACATAAGAATGGTGGCTATGTTTTATTACCAACGATTGAAAACGCAAAAGCTTTGAGTGGAGATATTAGAAATCTAACAAGACTAAAAAAAGACGGCGTTAGAATGATGACACTAACATGGAACGCAGATAATGAGCTTGGTGGAGGAATTAGAGGAACAGGTTTAGGCATTACCGAGTTTGGTAAAAGTGTGGTGTGTGAAATGGATAAGTTAAACATGATTGTTGATGTTTCCCACGCAAGCGAAAAGTTGTTTTACGACATTTGTTCCATTACATCGAAACCTATTGTAGCTTCACATTCAAATGTAAAAAACTTATGTTCTAACCCTCGTAATTTAACTGATGAACAAATAAAAGAGATTATTAGAAGAAAAGGTTTAATAGGGGTAAATTTTTATACACCTTTTTTAGAAAATGATGAAGAAACAGCAAGCATAGATAGCATTGCCGCTCATATAGAATATATTTTGTCCTTAGGTGGCGAAAAAACTGTGGCGTTAGGTAGCGATTTTGACGGTGCAACTTTGCCTAAAGATATGATAGGTTTGCAGTCAGTACCGTTGATATATGAAAAGATGTTGCGTTTGAACTATAAAGAAAGCATGTTAGATGATATTTTTTATAGTAACGCATATAATTTTTTCATTAGCTTTGACAATTAATACAAATTGTTGTATAATTCTTTTTAGCTACAGATTTATTTTTATTATTACCACAGATAGGTGGGGAATGGAGAAGGAAATGAATTACAAAAGTACTAGAAACAGCAGTTTAAACTGCACAGCTTCACAGGCGATTGCACAGGGAATTTCAGAAGAGGGGGGACTTTTTGTTCCAACATCTTTACCTGATTTTTCATCTGAGATAGAGAGCTTAATTGGTTTAGATTATAAACAAAGAGCTTCAAAAATTATGTCACTATTTTTAACTGATTTTACAGAAGAAGAAATTAGTAAATCTGTAAACAGTGCGTATGATTACGCAAAGTTTGATGGTGATATTCCTGCAAAGGTTCAAAAAATAGATAAAAACGTGAGTATGCTAGAGCTTTGGCACGGTCCAACTTGTGCTTTCAAAGATATGGCACTTCAAATTCTGCCTCATTTGTTGACAATTTCTCTTAAAAAATGTGGTGGAGATAAAAAAGCTGTTATTTTGGTTGCTACATCAGGCGACACTGGTAAAGCTGCGTTAGAAGGCTTTAAAAATGTAGACGGTACAGAGATTATAGTTTTCTATCCATCTGGTGGTGTTAGCCCAATGCAGTTAAGACAAATGAACACACAAGAGGGTGACAACTTAACAGTTTGCGCTGTTGAGGGTAATTTTGATGACTGCCAAACAGGTGTTAAAATCATCTTTACTAATGACGAAGTTAAAACAAAACTAGCAGATAACAACTTATGCTTCTCTAGCGCTAATTCGATTAACTGGGGAAGACTATTACCTCAAATTGTGTACTATTTCTCAACTTATGCTGATTTATGCGACAGCAAAACTATAAAGTATGGTGACAAAATTAACTTTGTAGTTCCAACAGGTAACTTTGGTAATATTTTGGCTGGCTACTATGCAAAAGAAATGGGATTGCCGATAGGTAAACTTATCTGTGCATCTAACTCAAACAATGTTTTAACTGACTTTATAAACACAGGTAAGTATGATAAAAACAGAGATTTCTATACAACGATTTCTCCATCTATGGATATTTTGGTGTCTAGCAACTTAGAGCGCCTATTATATAGATTATGTGGCGAAAATTCAGACAAACTAACTGAGTGGATGAACGCTTTGAATACAAAAGGTGATTATACTATTGATAAAGCGATTGCTGATAAAATCAAAGCAGAATTTTATGCTGGAAAATGCGACGACAAAGAAACTGTTAGCACTATAGCTGATTGGTACAAAAAACATGATTACTTGCTAGACCCTCACACTGCAGTTGCGGCAAAAGTTTATGAAAACTATGTAGCAGAAACAGGAGATAGCACACATACAGTAGTTGTATCAACTGCTAGCCCATACAAGTTCTCTGAAAGTGTTGCAGAAGCTTTAAATATAGAAAACACTGGCGACGAATTTGCGCTAACAGAAAAATTACAAGAAGTTAGTGGAATGAAAGTGCCTGCTCAAATTACAGAGCTACAAACAAAAGAGACTAGATTTGATAATTTAGTAGATAAATCAACTATTATAGACTTTGTTTTAAAACACTTAGAGGTAAAATAATATGGCATTGTTTGCAATAGCAGACTTACATTTGTCTCTTGGAACAAACAAACCAATGGATGTTTTTGAGGGATGGCACAACTATGTTGAGAAAATTGAAACCAATTGGCGTAAGATAGTTAAAGACACTGACACAGTGGTGATTGCCGGTGATATTTCGTGGGCAATGAAACTAGAGGACACAGCAAAAGATTTCGATTTTATCAATAAATTACCAGGTAAAAAGATTATCTTAAAAGGTAACCACGATTATTGGTGGACTACAAAAAGAAAAATGGATAATTACCTTGACGACATGGGTTTTCACACTATCAAAATTTTGCATAATTCATGCGAAGTTGTTGGTGATATAGCCGTGTGTGGCACAAGAGGCTGGATGTATAATTCAAGTTCTGAGGAAGATATAAAAATCACAAAAAGAGAAGCTGGCAGACTGAGAACGTCGATTTTAACAGCAATAGACGAGGGCAAAGAACCTGTTGTGTTCTTGCATTACCCTCCAGTGTATGATGTGTACATCAGCGAAGAAATATTGAACGTTTTAGAAGAGTTCAGTATAAAGCGTTGCTACTTTGGTCATATTCATGGTAAACTAGCGTCTAAAAAAACTACTATAGGCGACTATAATGGTATAAAAATGGCTTTAATTGCATGTGATTATCTAAATTTTTGTCCACTTTTAGTTTAAAAATATAATTTATCAATAAATTAAAAAATATATTAAAATATACTAGTAAAATCGATTAATGTGTGTTATAATAATTTGAATTAATTTAATCAATTTTTCAGAAATGAAAGGAATATAAAAAATGAGTTTATTATCTAAAAAAAGCACAGAAACAAACAAATATGTATTGGAGATTAGCGTTTCTGCTGAAGATTTCGAAAAAGCAGTTAATGCTGCATATAGAAAAGAATCTAAAAATATGCAAATCCAAGGTTTTAGAAAAGGTAAAGCACCAAGAGCTATTATCGAAAAAATGTATGGAGACAAAGTTTTCTATGATACAGCAATCGATAGCCTATACAGACCTACAGTTATGGAAGCAGTTGATGCTTCTGAGCTAAAAGTAGTTAGCATTGGTGAGATGGATATTAAAGAAGCAAGCAAAGAGAACGGTTTACAATTTGAGCTTACTGTTGTAGTAAAACCAGAAGTTAAAATTGAGGGCTACAAAGGTATCGAAGTAGAGAAAACTTCTACAGAAGTTACTGATGAAGAAGTAGACGAAGCTATCAAAAATGTTCAAGAAAGAAATTCAAGAGTTATTACAGTTGAAGATAGAGCTACACAAAACGGTGATATCGCAGTTATCGATTTCGAAGGATTCGTTGATGGCGTTGCTTTTGACGGTGGTAAAGCTGAGAGTCATGAATTAACATTAGGTACAGGACAATTTATCCCAGGTTTCGAGGAGCAAGTTGTTGGCCATAATGTTGGTGAAGAGTTCGACGTTGTTGTTACTTTCCCAGAAGAGTACCATTCAGAAGACCTAAAAGGTAAAGAAGCTACATTCAAAATCAAATTACATGAAATCAAAGCTAAAGAACTACCAGAGCTTGATGATGAATTTGCTAAAGACGTTAGCGAGTTTGATACATTGGCAGAGTACAAAGCTGACCAAAAAGCTAAATTAGTAGAAGCTAAAGAGAAAAGCGTTGAAGCTGAGTTCGAAAACAAAATTGTTGACGCATTAATCGAGAAAATGGAAGCTGAAATTCCAGCTGAAATGTTTGATAATGAAATCAACGAAGCTGTAAACAACTTTGCTTACAGACTACAATCTCAAGGATTGAACATCGATACTTACATGCAATACACAAATATGGACATGGCTGCTATCCGTGAGCAATTTAGAGCACAAGCAGAAAAAAGCGTTAAAGCTAGACTAGCATTAGAGGCAGTTAGCGTTTCTGAAAACCTAAAAGCTACTGATGAAGAAATCGAAAAAGAGTTCGAAAAACTAGCTGAGATGTACCAAATGCCTGTAGAAAATGTTAAAGGTATGGTTAACCCAACAGACTTAACATTAGATGTAGAAATGCAAAAAGCTGTACAACTTGTTAAAGACGCAGCTGTTATAAAATAATTTAACTTAACGGGCGACGACAGTCGCCCTACAAGTCTATTATAATAAGTTTATGAAATAGAGAAAAGGAGCATTATTATGAGTTTAGTGCCTTATGTTATTGAGCAAACAAGCAGAGGAGAGAGATCTTACGACATTTTCTCCAGATTATTAAATGACAGAATTATCATGCTTAACGAAGAAGTTAATGATGTTTCTGCAGGTCTTATAGTGGCTCAACTTCTATATTTAGAAGGTCAAGATCCAGAGAAAGATATTAGCCTATATATCAACAGTCCAGGTGGTTCAATTACTTCTGGTATGGCGATATATGACACAATGCAATACATTAAGTGTGATGTTTCAACTATATGTATCGGTATGGCAGCGAGCATGGGTGCTTTTCTGTTGGCAGCTGGTGCAAAAGGTAAAAGATATGCACTACCTAACAGCGAAGTTATGATTCACCAACCAAGTGGTGGCGCTAGAGGTCAAGCGACTGATATAGAAATTCAAGCACAGCGTATTTTAGCTATGAAAAAGTCATTGAACACAATTCTTGCTGAAAGAACTGGTCAAACTTACGAAACTATAGCTAATGACACTGAGCGTGATAATTTCATGACAGCAGAAGAAGCTAAAAATTATGGTCTAATAGACAAGGTTATTGACAAACGCTAGTCCCTTATGCAATGAAAGGCGGTGCCTGTGTAATTTAATTACACTATTTATATGGATAATTACGGAAAAGAAGTATACTGTTCTTTTTGTGGTAAATCTCAAAGCGTAGCTAACAGATTAATCGCAGGAAATTCAGCATATATATGTGACACTTGTATTTCACTTTGTCAAAGTATTATTGATGAAGATGAAGAACTTAACCCTAAAAACAAGAAGAAAAATAAAAATGATGAAGGTTTAGAGTTTAAAACATTACTAAAACCTCATGAAATAAAAGAGAAACTAGACGAGTATGTTATTGGCCAAGATAACGCTAAAGTAGCTTTGTCAGTAGCAGTTTATAATCACTACAAAAGAATAGCTTTTGGTAAAGATGATGTAGAATTTGGCAAAAGTAACGTGTTGTTAGTAGGGCCTACTGGTGTAGGTAAAACTTATTTAGCACAAACTCTTGCGAGAGTTTTAGATGTACCATTTGCAATTGCAGATGCTACTACACTTACAGAAGCTGGTTATGTTGGTGATGACGTTGAAAATATTCTTTTAAGATTAATTCAAGCAGCAGATTTTGATGTTGACAGAGCAGAAAAAGGCATCATTTATGTTGATGAAATTGATAAAATCTCTAGAAAATCAGAGAACACTTCTATCACTCGTGATGTTAGTGGTGAGGGTGTGCAACAAGCTTTGCTTAAAATTTTGGAGGGAACTGAGGCTTCTGTTCCTGCAAAAGGTGGCAGAAAACACCCACAACAAGAGAATATCACTATAGATACAGGTAATATCTTGTTTATTTGTGGCGGTGCTTTTGACGGAATTGAAAAAGTAGTTAAAAGACGTTCAGCAGAAACTACACTAGGATTTACAGGGTCTGTTATGGATCAAGTAAAGATTAAAGAGAAAAACTTGTATGAAGATATAGTTCCTCACGATTTAGTTAAATTTGGAATTATTCCAGAACTAGTTGGTAGATTGCCTGTTATTGCTGCACTTGATAAGCTAGATGAAGATGCATTAGTTAACATTTTAACTACTCCTAAGAATTGCTTAGTTCAACAGTACACTAAATTATTTGATTTAGATACAGTAAAGTTAGAATTTAAAGAAGATGCGTTAAAATCTATTGCTAAAAAAAGCTTAGAGCGAAAAACAGGAGCAAGAGGATTACGCTCGATAATGGAAGAGATTTTAGTAAAATTAATGTTTGAAATTCCTAAAGATTATAGTATTGAAAAGGTTGTTATAACCAAAGACTGCGTAGAAAAAGGTAAAGAGCCAAAAGTTGTTAGAAACATGGAGCGCTTACCTGTAAAAATCCAAATTTCAGACACTTCCCCAAAATCAAAGCGTAATAAATCAGTATCATAAATATGTATTTATTGGGGAAAGTCTACAGACATGTGCTGTGTGGACTTTCCCTGTTATTTTTAAAATTAGAGGAGAGCAAATGAACAAAAACGAGTTAGAAAAAACAATTTTACCTGTACTTGCAATGCGTGGTCTTGTTGTTTTCCCAGGTATGCATTTGCAAATTGATGTTGGCAGACTAAAATCAGTTATGGCTGTAAAGGCAGCACTAGAAAATGACAGAATGCTTTTTTTAGTAACACAAATTGATTTATCCGAGGACGAGCCGACTATTGATAATTTATACAAAACAGGTTGTATAGGAAAAGTAAAACAAATTGTTCACCAAAGTGATGGATCACTAAAACTTCATGTTGAGGGCTTAGAAAGAGCTGAGATTGCAGAAGTTATTAAAGAAGAACCATATTTAATAGGTGAGATCGAAGTAGTTGACATACCTGTATACAAAGTTACTAGCAAGACAGAAGCTGTTCTTAGAGTAGCTAAGGATAGATTTGAAGAGTATATTTTTTGGTTTAGACATGTTCCACCAGACATAATAATGAAAGTTATGAAAGAAAAAAATTGTGGAAATATAGCTGATATCATTGTGTCTAGTATTAACTTAAGCTATGAAAATAAGCAGACAATTCTTGATGAACTTAACCCAGTGAAGCGTCTACATAAAGTTTGCGATATATTAACAGAAGAGATTAAGATATTAAAAATTGAGGCTGAAATTAGCAGTAAGGCTCAAACTCACCTTGACGAAAATCAGAGAGAATATATCTTAAGAGAGCAAATGCGTGTTATTGCAGGCGAACTTGGTGATGAAGAAGACCCACTAGAAGAGTTTGAAGAATTTAAAGAGCAGATAGAGAAATTGCAACTTGCAGAAGAAGTAGAGAAAAAACTGCTTTCAGAGTGTAACAGATTGCAGAAATTACCTTATTCGTCACATGAAGCAAGCGTGGTTAGAGCTTACCTAGAAATTTGCTTAAGTCTACCTTGGAATACAAAATCAGAAGAAAAAATCGACATAGTTAAAGCTGAAAAAATCCTTAACAGAGACCATTTTGGTATGGAAAAAGTTAAAGAAAGATTTTTGGAGCTTTTAGCTGTTAGAAAGTTGAGCACAGACAAGAGCAATTCTCAAATTGTTTGCCTTGTAGGCCCTCCTGGTGTTGGTAAAACTTCTATAGCTAAATCAATTGCAGAGGCTATGGGTCGCAAATATGTTAGAGTAAGTCTTGGTGGTATTCAAGATGTATCAGACATCATGGGTCACAGAAAAACTTATGTTGGCTCAATGCCTGGTAGAATTATATCTGCAATTCGTCAATCAGGCGTTAAAAACCCACTTATTTTGCTTGATGAGATTGATAAGCTAGGTCAAAGTTTTAAGGGTGATCCGTCATCTTCATTGTTGGAAGTGCTAGACAGCGAACAGAACAAAGCTTTCCACGACCATTATATCGACCTACCATTTGATTTAAGCGAAGTAGTATTCGTGACAACTGCGAACAACCCTAGCTATATTCCGTCTCCTTTATATGACAGAATGGACGTAATAACTCTTGGTAGTTACACAGCTAATGAAAAACTACAAATTGCTAAAAAGTACTTGATACCTAAACAATTAAAGCTTCACGGAATTAAATCGACACAACTTAAGATTAGTCAAGCGATGTTATCTGAAATTATTAACGGCTATACAAGAGAAGCTGGTGTTAGAAATGTTGAAAGAAGAATAGCATCAATATGCAGAAAAGTCGCTAAGATGATAGTATCTGACGAAGAATTTACAAGTATCAAGCTAACAAAAGATATTCTAGCAGAGATGTTAGGCCCAAGAAAATTTGGTGAAGATGTTGTTAGCAAAGATGACTTAGTAGGTGTTGTAAACGGACTTGCATGGACAAGCGTTGGTGGAGAACTTTTACCTATTGAAGTTGCTGTTTTAAGCGGTGTGGGTAAAATTCAGCTAACAGGTTCTTTGGGTGATGTTATGAAAGAGTCAGCGAGTGCTGCGATTACATGCATACGCTCACGTGCTGTTAAACTTGGAATTAACACTGATTTTTATAAAACAAATGATATTCACATACATGCGCCAGAGGGAGCGATTCCAAAAGATGGCCCATCTGCTGGTGTTGCAATGTCAGTTGCAATTTGCTCTGCTTTAACAGAAATTCCAATTAAGCATAATGTTGCCATGACAGGTGAAGTTACACTTCAAGGTAGAGTGCTTAAAATAGGTGGTCTTAGAGAGAAAAGCATGGCTGCATATAGAAATGGTATAGACACTGTTATTATTCCACACGAGAATATAGCAGACCTTGCAGAAGTTGACGATGTAGTCAAGGCAAAAGTTAACTTTATTCCAATTAAGAACGTTAACGAAGTACTTGACATTGCTTTAGTGTCTAAACCAAAACCGTTAGAGCCTAAAAAGGATGAGAATAATGAACTTTAATATTGCTGAATTCGAATTTTCAGTAGGAAATATATCACAAATGCCAGAAAGTGATTTACCTGAGATAGTCTTCTCAGGTAAATCCAATGTTGGTAAATCTTCTTTAATAAACAAGATTTTAAACAGAAAAGGTCTAGCTAGAGTTAGTGCAACTCCTGGTAAAACTGCTACAATAAATTCATATAAACTGAACGAATGTAGACTAATGGATTTACCTGGTTATGGCTATGCAAAGGTGTCTAAATCTGAAAAAGAGCGATGGGCAAAGCTTATGGAAAGCTATTTTCATAGCGACAGAAACATAGCTTTAGTTATACAAATCGTTGATATTAGACACAAGCCGTCAGCAGATGACTTCAACATGATAAACTTCATGATAGAGAGCGAAATTCCTTTTATTGTTATTTGCACAAAAAAAGATAAGCTGAATAAAACTGAGTTCAAAAATCAAATGGAGATGTTTTACAATCTGTTTGCAGAGCATGACATTCAGTTCTTACCGTTTTCATCTGTAAAAGGTGACGGATTAGATGAGCTTAAATCGATAATTGAAGAAGTGTCTAAAGTAGACGAAGAAGAAGTAGAACTAGAAGATGAACTTGAAGAAGTTCAAGAAACTGAACAAACAGAAGAATAAATATAAAATAATAGTATAAATAGGAGGTAAATATGGAACTAGAACTAAAATTTCCAACAGAAGAATACAAAGAGAAAGTAATGGCTTATAAACAAGATTTTTTGAATAATGGCGATGAACTTCATGGAACTGCTGGCTTGTTGAAAGCAAAATCTTTTGAAGCTTGGCTAAAAGCTATACATGATAATAACAAAGAGGAAACTGTAAGAGATGGTCTAGTGCCAGCGACTACCTTCCTAGCTGTTAATGAAAATGATGATATTGTGGGTATGATTGACGTGAGACACAGACTTAGCGATTATCTTGCTAAGGTGGGTGGTCATATCGGATATAGCATTAACAAAGTTTATAGACGACAAGGTGCTGCGACAAAAATGCTTGCACTTGCACTTGAAGAATGCAAAAAATTGAACATACAAAATGTTATGATTACTTGTGATAAAGAGAACATTGGCTCTGCTAAAACCATTATAAATAATGGGGGAGTTATGGAAAACGAAGTGCCAGATGAAGGCAGAATTACCCAAAGGTATTTTATAAGTCTTTAATAGAATAATAACACAAAAGCGAAACATGTAAGGTGCTTACCTTGATGTTTCGCTTTTTGCTGTATAAAATTATTTTGATAGTAAAATATAGTGATTGTCTTCGTTATCAGCAGACCATTTATCCAAAAATGAATTAATAATATCGCTAAATTGTTCGGTTGTTAGATTAGAATTCTCTGCAATCGGATTTTCTGGTGAAGCCATATCCGAAATCAGAATATCAATGTCATCTTTTAGAGTAATTAAAAACTGCAACTCACTATCTGAAACAGAATTATCATATAAAATTCCATTATATGGTACCGAATTTATTTCACTAGTTCCGTATATCGAAAAACTGGCTATAAAGTCAAAACTATATATAGGTGGATAATTTGCTTCTTTAAAATTTAAAGAATAGTTATATAAAGCCGTGTCTAATTGAAGTAATCTGTTCTCTAAATAATTAAATTCCTCACTCAAATCATCACTTATTGCGGTATTTAACTCTACATCATTTATTATAGTGTCTAAATCATTAGAAATATCTTTCAATTTAAAATAAGTATGGTTGAGTGTTAGCTCGTGTATGTTGTTATCGTGAGAAATTTTTTGAACTAAATAACTTGTGGATAATACTGCTATCACTGAAAGAATAACAATAGTTATGATGTAAGGCGTTTTTTTATTCATACAATCTCCTAAACATATTCATTAATCAACATTGATAATAACGCCGTTTATCTCAACAGTTTCCTCGGCTGAAATCATGATGTATTTTTTACCGTCGATAACATCTGTGTGAACTAAGCCTTTTCTATCCGTGTTCACTTTTACGACTATACTAGGAGTTTTAATCTCAAACTGCTTCATATTCATAACATTTGCAGGTCTAATCAAAGTGTCTTCACCAAAAGTTTCTATATATTTGCCGTCAAAATCTTCAACTTTTTCTTCGTCAACACCACAATCCTCAAGTATACTTTTAACTTCGTTTTTGCTCAATAGCAGAGGTTCAACTTCTTTGTTAACTTTGTGTGTTTCAATCATCTCGCTGAATTTATCATGAACTTTCGCTACTACATCAAGACTACATTCTTCTTGCAAAGACTCAGCTAAAATGCTTTGGAAGCTCTCCATTTGTTCAGGCGCACTCATTGGTATCTCGCTACCAAAAACTTTATCTATAAATTCGCCTTGATTTTCGCCCATATCTTTGCTGTATAACATGCTGTGATAAATATTTGTGGTTCTGTCCTCAAAACTTGGGAACATAAAGCCTAAAACTGGTGGAGACGCAATGTAATTACCACTTTTTCTCTCAAACATTTTGTTCTCAAAAGAATAAATGATGTTTGATTTAGCCTCTTTAACAGGGCAGATAGCAGTGATAAAGTAATTGAAAACCTCAGATGAATTTTCGCTAAAAGTGCCACCGTCTTTACCTTTGTAAGGAATATCATATTTATCCATAGCAAGCAGAATAAGATAATTTCCCTCCATGTTAACAGAGTTTATAATGTTATTAAACAGCTCGTCAGTGTATTCTTCTTCCTTAGTTTCGCTTGCTCTAATGTTCATTAAAAGCTTATGATTTTCACTCTCTTGTACTTGGTTAACGCTAAATTCAATATCTATTAAAGTTTTACCAACAGAACCAGTTAGAACTTTTTTTAATAGGCTTAAAAACATGTCGGTTTCTTCTTCGTGCATCATAGAAAGAGGTTTGGAAAACTTAGAGATTATCTCTTTTCTTTCATTAACATAACAGCCTAAAATGCTTGTAATATTATTTTTCTCATACTTAAATCTTCTTCTAATTTCAGATATATGCTTGTCTATCATATTTTTCTCCAATCGTGATGTGATAATCTCTATTTTATCATAACAAGAGAAGTATTTCAAGTATTGTCATAGGTCTTGAAATATGATATAATTTAAGCAATATATTAAAATGAGGTAATTATGTCAACTTTATCACAAAACAAAATGGGAACAGCGCCGATGTTCCCACTTATTATGAAAATGGCACTTCCGTCTATGTTCTCAATGCTTATACAATCGTTGTATAATATTGTAGACAGCTACTTTGTGTCACAAATCAGCACAGAGGCTATGGCTGCTGTAACTCTTGCGTTTCCTATACAAACACTTATCATAGCTTTTTCTGTTGGTACAGCAGTTGGTGCTGGCTCGTTAATATCAAGAGAATTAGGCGCTGGCAACCAAAAGACAGCAAACTTAGCAGTAACTCACGGATTAGTGTTTAATATAATAACTTGGTTATTATTTTTAGTGTTTGGCTTATTTTTTACAAGAGACTTTGTACTAGCATTTGAACAAAATGAAACTATTGTACAAATGGGTCAAGATTATTTAAGTATTGTTTCAGTTTTTTCAATATCAATATTTATCTCAATTTGTTTCGAGAAAATTTTCCAGTCTACAGGAAATATGGTTATACCTATGATAGTTCAATTATCTGGCGCAATTATAAACATAATCCTAGACCCTATACTAATCTTTGGTTATTTTGGACTACCTGAAATGGGCGTGACTGGTGCTGCTGTTGCTACTGTAATAGGTCAGTTTATCGGTGCAATAATCGCTTTATATTTTGCGTTCTCAAAAAGATTTAAACATGAGGTAAGCATAGATATTAAAGGCTTTAAATTTAGCGCTGATATATTCAAGAGAATTTATGTTGTAGGGCTACCTACTATAGTAATGAATGCAGTAGGCACTGTGATGATTATGTGCTTAAACGGAATTTTAGCTGGGTTTTCAGCTGCTGCGTATACAGTGCTTGGGATATACTTCCGTTTAAACTCATTTGTATTCATGCCAGTTTTTGGCTTGTCTAGTGGGTTGATGCCGATAATTGGGTATAATTATGGAGCAAAAGATAAGAGCAGAGTAGTGTCCTGTGTTAAATTTGGTTTGCTAATCGCCTTAACTATTAACACACTAGGCATGTTAGGATTTATGATTTTACCTACAGAACTTTTGAACATCTTTAATGCTGATGAAGAAATTTTAAGCATTGGTGTGCCAGCTTTAAGAATTATATCTGCAACATTCCCGTCAGCTGCTATTGTAATTGTTAGTTCAACATTCTTGCAAGCTGTTGGAAAAGGAACTTATAGTTTGTGGGCTTCTCTGCTGAGACAATTAGTTTTGATTGTGCCAGCTGCCTATGTTTTAGCAACTGTAAGCCTAAATGCTGTGTGGTTTGCGTTCCCAATAGCAGAGGTAGGCTCGTTCGTGTTGTCCACCATATTAACACTTAAAGTTTATAGAGAAAAAATAAAAACGCTTTAACTAACACGTTCAAGCTCTATTTTTAATCGAGAAATAATCCTTTTTTCTAGCCTTGAAATATAGGATTGAGAGATACCAAGAGCATCTGCAACTTCTTTTTGTGTATGCTCTTTTTTCTTATTTAAACCAAACCTAAGCTCCATTATATTCTTTTCTCTAGGCGCTAGTTTGTCTATCGCTAACATGAGCATAGCTTTTTCGGCTTCATATTCAACATCTTTGCTCACACTGTCAGGGTCGCTTCCCAACAAGTCGGATAACAAAAGTTCGTTGCCGTCCCAGTCTACATTCAAAGGGTCATCAATAGATATTTCATGCTTTAACTGTGAGGTTTTTCTAAGTTGCATGAGTATCTCGTTTTCGATGCATCTTGACGCATAAGTTGCAAGTTTAATGTTACGGTCAAGACTAAAAGTGTTAACGGCTTTTATCAAGCCGATAGTACCAGTTGATATTAAATCTTCTGCACTAACTCCTGGGCTTTCAAACTTTTTGGCTATGTATACAACAAGCCTAAGATTACGAGTTATTAATGGCTCTCTTGCGCCTGGTACGCCGTTTCTAATATTATCCATAACCTGACGTTCTTCGTCTGGTGATAATGGAGGTGGTAAGGTCTCAGGTCCGTTGATATAGTGGCAGTATTCTCCACTTAAATACCTTAGAATTTGCCTCACATAGTATCTTGCCAATAGTAATATTCTCATAAAAACTCCTTTCATCTAATCATAATGCGTCTGGGTTTATTAAACAATTGTATGTACCTGCTGATAATTTTCCATCATGCAGTGCTATGTATGCATTTAGCTCTTGCTTGTTTTCTTTTAGATAAATTTTAGTCGGCTTAAATGCCTTTAGTATGCCAGAACCACCTATCGAGTTGTATGGAATAATGCGAAAGTTTTCTGTGATTTCTTCATCAGTTTCAAGTATCGCAGTTTTTTCAACCACAAGTACTGGCAAGTTAGAAAACGGTTCTTTCAAGTTATTGCCAGTGTCTATTTTGCCAAATATTTCGAGAGTTTTGTTATTTACTTCGACTACTAACTTTTTGAAATTTATAACGTCATCATACTTACCTCTGATAGAGTGAAGTACTTTAGTTGAAAGATAAGATAGCACTGTGAATACAAAAAGTTGCAATAAAGATATTTGAAAATACGGAGTAATGCCGACAAGAGCGATTGTACCTGTGAATTGCGATAATAGCAAAACACTGCCACTTAACAAAAAGCTAGAGAACAAAAAGCAAGCGCAAGATTTTACGATAAGTAACTTGTTACCTTTATAAAATGCTACGAAACAGATTAAACCAGATATAATAACACTTAGCAACAGGTTTAAAATTACACCGATATTAAGCAAACTGATTAAGCTAAAACCTGCACCAATTAAAGCACCAAAAACAAGCCTATAAGTTTTTACATCAATATGTAAATAGTCTTTAACGAGCAGCAAAATAAAGTAATCGACATATAAATTAACAATGAAAAGCACATCGATATAGATAACCATAAAATACCTCATTTATTATTGTTTATATTAATTATATTAAATGTAACATATATAATATGATTATTTTGTCTGATATTGCTTAAAAAATTAAGGAGAATTAAGCATGTTAAAAAGAAAAATTAATTATTACGAGACCGACAAAATGGCAGTTGTGCATCACTCTAACTATATTAGATGGTTTGAAGAAAGCAGAATTGAGCTTATGGAAAGCATTAATTGCCCATTATCAGAACTAGAAAAACATGGTATTGTTATACCTGTTGTTGACGTTTATGCAAAATATTTGAAGATGACAGAGTTTGGACAAACAGTTATCGTAAAACCTATAATCACAAAATATAACGGTGCTAGGCTTGATTTTAGATACGAGATATACATTGAGGGTGACGACACGCCTTGCACAACTGGAACTTCTACACATTGTTTTGTTGACAAAGATGGTAAAGTGATTAGATTGAGCAAAATTTTGCCAGAAATTCATGAGAAGTTCAAAAAATTATGCGAGTAAGTATTGTAAAATGTAATCGCAAAATGTTATAATAACAGAAATTATATAAAATAAGTGAGGTCTAATATGAAAAGAGAAGATTATATATCTTGGGACGAATATTTTATGGGTGTTGCACTTTTAGCATCAAAAAGAAGTAAAGACCCTAGCACACAAGTAGGCGCGTGTATAGTAGATAGCCGAAACGTGATTATATCAACAGGTTACAACGGTTTTCCGATAGGTTGTTCAGATGACGAATTTCCTTGGGATAGAGAAGGAGAGGAGACGAAGTATCCTTTTGTTGTACATGCAGAGCTTAACGCTATACTTAATTCACATGGTAAATCGTTAGAAAACAGCAGAATTTATGTAGCTCTTTTTCCTTGTAATGAATGTGCAAAAGCTATAATACAATCAGGCATAAAAGAGGTTTTGTATTTGAGCGATAAATATGCAGATACACCGTCCGTGATAGCTTCTAAAAAAATGCTGACATCAGCAGGCGTTAAGTTAACAAACTTAGTTCCTACTACAAACAAAATAGAGATTAATTTTGAGAACTACAATTAAAAATGAGCTTTTAAAGCTTGTTAAAACTAAGCGATTATGGTTGCTTGTACTGCCGATTATAGGCATTGTATTAACCATTATATCTCAAAACAATGTAGAGTTTGCAGAGTTTTATGCTACTGAAATTTTTCCCATATTATCAAGAATTTTTGGTACTATCTTAGGGTATGTTCCTTTTTCTGTAGGGGAGATACTTTTGGTTTCGCTTGTGTTTTTTACACTATTTTATGTTATTTTTGCGATAATTCAAAGTGTGAAAAAGCGAAAAATAAAATACATAAAAAACTTTGTTTTAAACTATATAGCGATAGCTTCGGTAGCTTATTTCTTATTTGTAATTAATTGTGGAATAAATTATAATCGTTATAGTTTTACATATTATTACGGAATAGAAGAAGCAAGTTTTACACCAGAGCAACTAAAAGATATGTGCATAGACCTAATAAGCACTGGTGCTGAGATTAGGGTAGGTATGGCAGACGCTGATTTTGACATTGATATTAACGAGCTATCTCACAAAACTCAAGAAGATTTTGCTGTTTTTACAGAGAATTACGGATTTGATGAAAAGATAAATAGTCCTGCTAAACCAGTTGCTTTGTCGCATTCAATGTCTTACACAAAAATAACTGGTGTATATTTTCCGTGGACTTATGAAGCAAATATAAACGCAGACATCACACCATATACCATACCTTTTACAATGCTTCACGAATATGCTCACCAAATTGGTTTTATGAGCGAGAACGAAGCTAACTTTATTGCGTGGCTATCTGGTAAAAATAGTGATGATGATTTAATAAAATACAGTGCGTATCTTATGGCGTCAACATACTCTATGAACTCATTATACAAGGTGGACAGAGATTTATATGTAGAGGCATATCAGTATTATTCAGAGGAACAAAGAAAAGATTTAGACGAAAATAATGCTTACTGGGATAGCTTTGATACTCCTGTAGCTGAAACAGCAGAGAAGATAAACGATACCTATTTGAAATCAAATGGGGTAGAGGACGGCGTTGTTAGCTATGGCATGGTAACTGAGTTATTACTGTATGATTATTATAAATAGAAAAGAGGTATAAAATGAACAGAGAATACAATTTTAATTTTGACTGGAAATTTTGCGACCATGATACCGAGGGTAAAAACTTTGACAGGTTTGCAGGCGAGAGATACAAAGAGCCTCAATGGGTAAAGGCTGGGAACAACGGCTTAGCTATCACTAATTTTGATGACAGCAGTTGGGTTGATGTAAATTTACCACACGATTTTGTTATTGAGAGATGTGAGTTCACACCAGATGAATCTGACTCAGTAGGTGCGTTAAGAAAAGGAAAAGCATGGTACAGAAAGACTTTTAAATTACCGAATGAAGCGAAAAATAAGCGTGTGTTTATTCGTTTTGACGGTGTGTTTAGAGACAGCCAAGTTTGGTGTAACGGACACTTTATAGGTAGACATCTAGGTGGATATTTAGGTTTTACTTATGAGTTAACAGAGGTGCTAAAACAAGACGATGACAATACTATTGCTGTGTTTGCAGATGCTACTGGTTATGAGGGTTGGTGGTATGAGGGTGGCGGAATTTACAGAGATGTGTTTTTAACTGCTACTGATAAAATCAGAGTAACAGAAAATGGCGTTTTTGTTAAACCTTTTAATATTGATACCATTAACAAGACAGCTGACTTAGAAGTTCAGATTGAGATTGACAGCAATTATTTTACAGAGAAATCTTGTGAGTACAGCATAGAAATATTAGACGACACACAAAAATCAGTTGCTTTTTTAAGTCAAAAGTTAAACGCTTTACCACTTGCGTTAACCATTACAAAAGATATTGTTAAGCTAGAAAATGTAAAGCTATGGGATATAGAAAATCCTGTGCAGTATTCTGCAAAAGTTACCGTGGTATCAGAAAACGACAAAGACGAGTTTGTGCAAAAATTTGGTGTAAGAGAATTTGCGTACAATGCTAAAGACGGTCTTAAACTAAATGGAAAAACTATCACACTAAACGGTGTGTGTGGGCATGATGATTTAGCTGGAGTTGGTACTGCACTAAACAGAGCGACCATGGAGTACAAGATAAAAACACTGCAATCTATGGGTTGTAATTCTTATCGTTGTTCACACAATCCACCATCACCAGTATTTTTAGATTTATGCGACGAATTAGGCTTTATTGTAATGGACGAGCACAGATTACCTGGTACATCTACTGAGTGCATTGACGATTTTAAATCGCTAATTAAAAGAGACAGAAATCATCCGTCTATAATTTTTTATTCTATGGGCAATGAGGAAATGGGTATTCAAGATAACCAAGTAGGTATAGACATTTTCTCTAAATTCATAGCAATCGGCGAACAGCTTGATGATAGCAGAGATTTTCTGTTTGCGATTAACTGCAATGTTGACAACATAATAACTTATTTGCATAACAACGGATATAAAAGACATATTCACGGAGTTAACTATCTAAAACCAAAAGCAGGACCTTTACAACACGAGGCTGTGACAGTTCACAATCCTGATTGTTGCTTTGTTAGCACAGAGACTAGCGGTGTTTGTTCCATTCGAGGATATAGCAACGGACAAATAGACAGAGCTGGCGTTAGTGAATCTGGCAAAGCGTGTGGAGTTTGGTATAATAAAAAGCACGAGGGCGAGATTACTTGCTATGGAGATTGCGGTCCGTTTTGGGGCTTAACTCCTGAGGAAGCAATGAAAGAACACGACGGCAGAACAAATTTCTTAGGTCAATACTTATGGACAGGGTTTGATTACAGAGGAGAAGTTTTCCCTTATGCATACCCTCAAGTTATATCAAGTTTTGGTATTATAGACTTATGTGGTTTTTACAAAGACTGGGCATATTACATGAGAGCATGGTGGAATGATGAACCATTACTTCATATTTTCCCTAGCTGGAATTTACCGTTTGATGAGGGAACAGAAGTAAGCGTGTGGGCATTCAGTAATTGCGAAGAAGTAGAACTTTTTGTTAATGGTAAATCACAGGGTAGAAAAACACTGGAAAGATTATCTCATTTAGAGTGGGACACTGTGTATGAAAAAGGTGAACTTAAGGCTATTGGTTATAAAAATGGGGTAGAGGTTTTGAGCAAAACACTAGTTACTAGCGACGAAGAGCATAGTCTTGTGCTTACTGCAAACAAAACAGAAATCACAGCTAATCATTCAGATTGTGCTGTTGTTACAGTTGAAGTAGTCGATAAAAACGGCAATTATGTTACCGATTCTACAATCGATGTAGATTTCACTATAACAGGTGGTGCAGTAATTAAGGGTGTTGGCAACGGCGACCCTATGAGCCATGAACACGACAAACAACCTAAAAGAAAGCTGTTTGCTGGTAAAGCTATGGTGATTGTAGAGAGTACATTTGAAAACGCTGATATAACATTAGTAGCAACTGCAAACGGTGTGAAATCTGCTGAAATTAATCTGAAATCAGTTCAAGATTTAAGTTCTACACAATTCATTTTTGGAACAACAAGTAAAATAATTGGTAATCTTAGAGAGCGTTACATAGATTTATAATATCAATGCGAAAAAATGTCACTATCAAAAGCGATAGTGACATTTAATTATTTTGTTAGATAATATGCGATTAACGCAACAACGAACATTACTAAAAATCCTAATATCATAAACCCAAGAGTTTTTGAGTAACCTTTTGGCTTAATTTCTCCTAGTTTATCAAGTTTAGTGATTATTGGGTGCAACCCAAAATAATAAGTAGGTACTGTTATAAGTAAACCGACAACGGAATGAACTTTTACAATCTCTGAACCAGTGAAGAAAATTATCGCTAACAGTGCAATAAAGATAAGTTTTGTTCCAGCTACCCAGTTCGCCATGTATTTTGCAAATAGGTGAGAAGTTTCAACTTGTTTTGATTTTTCCCATTCTGAGAAAATCGCAACACCATTACCTTTGTTAAAAGATGGTGCAAAATATAAAATACAAACATTAAGTAATTCTAAAAAAACGAATATAGCTATAGATATATCTAAAATAATTGGCATCAATTTTCTCCATTCAGTAAAATAAGTACCATATAACCATACTCCTTTTAAAGCTAAATGTCAATAGAAAATTACAATTTAATTAATATATTTTTAATTTTATGAGCTAATATGTTAACAAAATTAATAAAATATCTTTTATTGGATGCGGTTTATGAATTATTTTAGTATATTTAAGTCGGTTAAAAAAGCTTTCATAGCTTCGACGGTAATATTTTGTTGTTCTCCAGAACTAATTGTTGCATCAGGGTCACCTGCTTGCTTACCGTAGTTACCAAATTGTGCATGGTTGCCACCGTCTATAATGTACACATTTTCTGTGTAATCAAAAAAGTTTTCTATCTCAGAGTTAAAAGTGCCATAAATAGTTAGCGAATTTTCTATAGGATAATCGCCGTAAACATACGCACCCATGACTACCAATGCATCAATAATATCCACGTTATTTGAAGCATAATCGCTAGCCATGCTAGCACCTAGTGAGTGCCCTCCCATAATCCAAGTGTCAATATTTGGATTGTTAGCTATAATTTCATCAGCTGCATTTATGTCAAAAAATGCTTGATTAAAAGGCATCTCTACCAAAAAGCTAGTAACACCAAGTTCAGCAGTAATTTGTTGTAATAAAGGTAGATAGGCTATAGCCTCAACATTTGAACCTGGGTAATAGATAAACCCTAAAGTGGTTGGACTTTCTGCTTGTATAGTTGTGATATTGTCGCTAACCATTATGTTATCACTGTTTTCAAGAACTTCGATTGCGACTAGCTCGGCTTTGTAATAATTAGCTGTCCACACAAAAAATGCTACAGTAACTACTGCTAAAAATATTACTAAACCAATTAATACTCTTTTCAATACTTTGTGGCTTTTACTCATTAAAAATTATGTCCTTTCTCTTGTGTTTGCAAAATAATTCTGCTTTTGATTTAATTTTATGGTATCACCACTTATGTTTATTACTTTGCTGTAGCTAATGTCAGCTGATGATGTACCTAAAATTAGTTCAAAAGTTTGAGGAGAAAGTGTTAGATTTCCCTCAGCATCATATTTTGAAAATTGGTCTAAGTAAAATCTAGTAATAAGTGATTTTTTTGACTTTGCTGTAACATCTGATTTAGAAAAAGCTATTAACCTCTTGGTGTTCTCATTTTCATCCTTAACATAAAACTGAATTATTTCACTGCCATCTACTTTACCTATATTTTCTATATCATAACTAATATCAAAAAATTCGTCATTGGTATCAACATTACTAGGGTACACAATATTATCAGTTTTGAATTCTGTGTAAGATAATCCATAGCCAAAAGGATAAATGCTTGTGTTATTATAAGTTTCATTTTGATAACAAACAGGAACACATTCGTTTGTGTCAGGCAAGGTTACAGTAAGTTTTGCAGACGGATTAAAGTCACCCAAAATAATATCAGCTACCGCATTTCCACCTTCTTCACCAGGGTACCACGCATATAATACTGCACTGCACTGTTTAGCAAGCTCAGAGATTGCGAGAGGTCTACCTCCAAAAATAACTAAAACAACTGGTTTTCCTGTGGCAATTAATGCCCTAACAAAGCTTTCTTGTTCGCCTGCTAAATTTACGTTGTCTCTATTACAGCACTCGCCACAAAGATAACGATTTTCGCCCATAGCAGCGATTATTACATCACTATTTTTAGCAAGTTCTACTGCGTGATTGAAATTAGTCTCAGCTGTTTTTTCAAGTGGATATTTTTTGTTACCTTGTGCTCTTTCGTCACCACCGTCAGTTCCATGAACCTCAGAACCTAAGCTCCAGTCACAACCACGAGAATAATTGATTTTTATATTCTTGTTAACTCTGTTTTCAAGCCCCTCTTTTAATGTAATAAGTTTTGGATTTAACTTATCAGCTGGTAGCCTGTGGAAATACTCAGCAATGCCTCCCCATGTATAATCACCAAGTAGTGAATAGTATGAGTTAGCGTTTGGACCTACTAAAGCAATGTTTATATTATCGTCTTTATTTAAAGGTAATACACCATTATTTTCTAACATGACAATAGATTTCCTTGCACAGTTAAGAGCACGTTCTCTGTTTTCAGGATTGTCTAGTACTACTGGTTCATTGATATACTCATTCAACATTATATTCTCTTTTAGAACTAAAACTCTTTCCACTGCTTTATCAATAACACTTATATCAACTTTATTTTCACGTACACTGTCAACCAAAGTCTTAAAGCAAATTCCATTAGGATAATCAACATCAATACCTGCTAACAAAGACTGAATAGCAGCGTCAGCATGAGTTTCAGTATAGTGAAAATGGTCGCACACATTTTTTACTGCGCCGTAATCGGACACAACTGCTCCTGTAAAGCCTAAATCATTTCTAAGAATATCTGATAGAAGCTTAGAACTAGCAGAACAAGGTACTTCATGAAAAGCATGATAGCCTGGCATAACAGATTTTACTTCACCTTTTTTTATTGCAACCTCAAAAGGGAACAGGGTTTCGTTTCTGAAAAAAGCCATTTCTTGATTGTCAACACCATAGCCAGCAAAGTGTTTTGCAGTAGCAGATACACCCTCGCTCTGCAAGCCTTTTATAAACGCAAGACCATACTCAGCAACAAGTCGAGATTCCTCGCCAAAGCCTTCTTCGCCACGACCCCACCTAGCATCAGTGATAACATCAAGCAGGTAACCACCGAGTTTTTTCATTTGAATGGCAGATGCTTTTGCGTTTTCATAAACCAAGCTAGGCTCCCAAGTGCAACTCATTCCAATCATTTGTGGAGTGATAGTTGCTCCACGAGCTGCAACTCCAGTGATAGCTTCTTCGTGGAATAAAACCGGTATTCCACAAATTGAATTTATGTGCTTTTGTAACTTTGATGTGAGTAAGGCAAGCTCAGTAGGTAAATATGTTGAACCACTTGCAAACTGGCATATATGACCTATACCGTGTGGTATAAGTTCTTCACATTTTGATACAGAAATCTCGCCATTCTCTAGTAAAGCGTTTAACCCAATTCCGCAAAGTTGAGCCACTTTTTGTTCTAGTGTCATTTTATCTAACAGCTTTTTTTTGTCAATCATATATATCCTTCTTTCTAAATTTTTTTCTAAATTTTAAAAAATCATACGTTTAATTATACAGCTAAAGGTGTGCGTATGTCAACAAAAACGGAACGCCGTTTATCACGTGTTCCGTTAATTTATTTACCATTTTGTTTTCCTGTGCCTTGTCCAGAGTTTCCGTTTTGAGAACCACCGCCGTTTTGAGAGCCATTACCTGCTTGTGTACCGTCACTTTGTTGTGAGCTATTTCCACTTTGTGAACCGTAGTCACCTTGCTGTGAGCCATTACCACTTTGTATCCCGTCACCTTGCTGTGTACCATTATCATTTTGTTCTCCATTACCACTATGCAAGTAATCATCTATCTCGCTTCCAATATAGCTATTTTCGTCTACATTCTCAATTAAACTTCGAATTTCATTCATAGATAAATAACTTATATCTTCTACAGTAATTTCTGGATGTACAGCTATTAGCTCTAAATATGCTCTATATTTACCAAAAGATATATCATAAAGCTCCGCTTCTTCTCGTAAATCTTCATTTTCTGAATAACTCTCTACACTTTCATGGTAGAAAGAACAGTTAGAGATATCTGATATTATAGCACTGCTATCGCTTTCAGAGCCAGCTACTACAGTTATCTCAGTATAATTATCTGTGTATTCATTAAAATCGTTAGAATTTTCTAAGCTTTCGAGTGCTTCGATATAATCTTTATGAATAATATCAACTGAGCTTATAATTTGCTTTGCGTCATCGTTTATAGCATTAACAGAAATTATACGATCGAATGTATTGATTTCTAACTCGATAGACGGATTAATGTCAATGCTGATATATGCTACAGGTGTGTAATATAGCAAACCTATAAGAATTAACAAGGCTGCTAGGGCTGGGGAAAGTATAAATATAGGCTTGTAGTTTTTTTTCTTTTTAGCGGTTATATTTAGATATGTTTTCTTTTTTAAAGAAGTGTCAGCATGAATATCGCTAAAAGCATTCTTAATTTTACCATTCATGCTCATCACCTCCAATAGTCGTTTTTAGCATCTCTCTCCCGCGTGAAAGTAGAGTGTATATGGTATTTACATTCTTATTTAGCATTTTGGATATTTCTACAGATGTATATCCCTCAAAATAATGAAGATAAATTACAATCTTGTTTTTGTCTGGTAGCTTTAAAACCGCTTCTCTAACAGATAAATTTATATCAAGATTTTGAGATACACTTAATTCATTAATCTCTGTAATTGGTAATGTGTTTTTTCTGAAAAAGCTTTTTAACAAGTCTTTACATTCGTTAATTGCTATCCTTATCAAAAAGGCTTTTAAATGCTCTTCGTTTTCAAAATGAGTAGAACTATTATAATATTTCAAAAATACATTTTGAAATATATCTTCTGTATCTGATTGATTTTTTAGATAGAGAATACATATTCTTTTTATCGTATCCCCGTATAAGTCAATAGCAGATATTAAGTCCTGCTCAGTTCTCATGTTACTACACCCTACTTTTTATACATATTGAAGCTTTATCTTCTACCTTTTCCTCCACCAGAGCTTTTAGATCCAGAGTTTCTGCCTTTGCCAGAAGAGCTACTACCAGTGCCAGTTCCAGTACCGATATTATCACAAGTTCCGTCGCCGTCTTGGTCGATAAAGCTGTCAGAGTTACCAGCACCTGTGCCAGTACCGATGTTATCACAAGTTCCGTCGCCGTCTTGGTCGATAAAGCTGTCAGAGTTACCGCCACCTGTGCCAGTGCCGATATTATCACAGATGCCGTTATCATCTTGGTCTATATAATTCGCAGAGTTTCCGCCTCCGTAGCCTCCGTGGTTTACTGGTCTTGCAAAAGTTGAAATTGCACCAAGAGATAAAATAAGTGCTGCTGTGATTGATAAGCTAATAATTTTTTTCATAAATATTCCTCCAAATTTTATATGTGAAAAGCTCTTTTCATATATAATACGAATGAACACTTATAATCCTTTCAAAAAAATAAAAATTTTTTCAAAACTTATTATATCATGCAAATATTTATAAAGTAAAAACTTTTGTAAAAAAATTTAAAACATATTGACAAATTGGTCTACCAGTAGTAAACTGTAAATAGAAAGTTTATTCGCGATAGACCAAGGAGGCACATTATGACAAATTATATTATGGGTGAAGTCGAAATGAAGTTTGCAAACCTAATTTGGCAGAACGAACCAATTGCATCAGGCGAACTGGTAAAACTTGCTGACACAGAGCTATCGTGGAAGAAATCCACAACATACACCATTATACGAAAACTGTGTGATAAAGGTTTTTTTGTAAATCTAAATGGAACTGTTAGTTCTCTTATATCAAAAGATGATTACATTCTTAACAAAAGTGAACGGTTTGTAGAGGAAACATTTTCAGGCTCTTTACCAAATTTTATTACTGCATTTTCTAAAAGACAGAGAATATCTAAAAAGGATATTGAAGAAATTCAAAGAATTATTGACCAGTACAAGGAGGGATAAAAATGTTAGAAAGTATTTTTATATCTGTACTTAATATGAGCTTAATAGCTTGTATGGTAGTTGTAGCCGTGTTAATCGCAAGAATACCACTTAAAAAAACTCCCAAGATTTTCTCATACATCTTGTGGGGAGTAGTTTTATTTAAGCTAATTTGTCCGTTTTCCTTTGAAAGTGCAATTGGAGTTTTGCCGAATAATCAACAAAATATAATTAGCGAACGTGTTTTTGAATATACTCCGTCCGAAAACACAAAACCTATTATAGAGACAGACAAAGTTATTAGTGATATCATTATAACAGATACCGTACAAAATACTAGTGCTGAGTTTAACTTTATGCTGTTAGTTAGTATAATATGGGTGATAGGCTTAACCATTATTGTATTTATTGGTGTAGTACAATACATGAAGCTTAAAAACCAGCTGAAGACCTCTATACATATAAAAGAAAATATATATTCAGCTAAAATTAATTCACCTTTTGTGTTTGGGATTATTAGACCTAAAATTTATATTCCAGCCGATTTAGACAGTAAAGAAATAAACTATATAGTATACCACGAGAAACACCATATAAAAAGATTAGACCATATTACAAGGCTAGTGTCTTACTTTGTTTTAGCAATACATTGGTTTAACCCATTAGTTTGGCTTGCTTATAGTTTATCTGCTAAAGATATGGAAATGTCTTGTGATGAAGCAGTTATAAGAAAGTTCGATTATGTGATTAAAAGAGAGTATTCAAGTTCATTACTCCGTTTTGCGGCTGGTAAAGGAGCTGTTAGTATGGCTTCTTTAGCTTTTGGAGACGGAGATACAAAGAGAAGGGTTGAGAATATTATGATAAAAAATAAACCGTTACTTGCAGTATCTATAATAGCTGTGATAGCTATTATTATTTTAACAATCGCATTAACTACAAATGCTTACGGTGGAAGCAATTCTGATTTACACCCTAACAATATCGCAGATGAAGCAGAATTGCATAGCGCATATTTAAGAGATGTAAGCACTGGTGAAAGTACAGAGTTAAAAAGTTTTGATGAATTTTTGAGAGAAAATGAGTGGGAAAAACTTGATAATACGTACACTATTGACAGAGAAGTAGATTACACAGTTACAAGTGCTAATTACACCTTAAGTTTTTATGCGACTGAGCCTGATACTGTAAGAGTAGCAGACGATTTTTATAATGTAGAGTTTTATAGCAGTGATGACATATATAACAAACTTTTGTCAGAGGATGAAGCTAAGAAGCTTGCCGAGAGTGCTACTGTTACCGATGAAGAAGATACTGTAGAACAAGAGACTTCTGAGGCTAGCGAAGTTGAAACAACTGAAACTTATGAAGAATTAAACAATTTTTTAAGCACAGCAGTAGGCACAGTACAAGATAGTGATGACCGAATTAAAGAGTTATTATCTGAAATACAACAGTTAATAGAAGCTTATGATCTATTATTAGAAAATGAGACTGAAACAACTAATCAGGAAGAACTTAGAGCTGAAATAGATTTTCTTGTTAATCAAATAAGCACTATTTTATCAAATGATAGCTATATACTCGCTGAATTGAGTGCTTTAATAGAAAGTCAATACAGTGAGCTAACTGATGACGAAAGATTATCATTGCATGTTGAACTAGCAACAATTAACGAAGAATATACTAGATTATTTGAAACAGTTGAAAGTACTTTTGATATAGAAATTTTGACAGAAGAAGAAAAAGCATTTCAAGAAGCTGAAGAAGAAATGAGACAAATTTTAGAAGACTTAGTTGAACAAGAGAAAGAACAAAATTCAAATTAAAGAAAATTAAAAAATGTAGAGGACAGCGTCCTCGATGTCCCTAAAAAGGGAAACATCGGGTTGACAAGGACGCAAACCCCTACATTTTTTGTATAAATATTACTGCATTAATTTATGTGAGATAAAAGACACACTGTCTCACAATGTGGGCTTCCAGGGAACAAATCATACGCTTGTCCTTTTTTCAGCTCATACCCCTGCTCTCTAAATATCACTAAGTCACGAGCCAAAGTAGACACATCACAGCTTATGTATACTATACGTTCAGGCTTCATATCAGAAATAATTGGGATAAGCTCTTTGTCCAAGCCTTTTCTAGGTGGGTCAACTACTATTACATTTGGTTTAAGATTACGGCTTTCTAATAATTTTGCAATATCGGTAGAGTCACCACACAAAAACTCTGTGTTTTCTCTATTGTTAAGCTCAGCATTAATTTTAGCGTCATCGATAGCTTGTGGTACAATATCAGCTCCAATTAACTTGTTGCTGTCCTCACTAATGCTTAAACCAATTGTGCCAGTTCCACAGTATAAATCAAGTAATATGTCATCTTCTTTCAGGCTAGCATACTCCTTAGCTTTGTTATATAAATTCTCTGCTTGTGTTCTGTTTACTTGATAAAATGATAGGGGAGAGATACGAAAAGTTCTACCACATAAAACATCATTAATATATCCATCGCCATACAAGTTTATGCACTTTTCACCCAAAACAACATTAGTGTCTTTCTTGTTTACATTAATAACCACAGTTTTTAGAGTGTCTATATCCTCTTTTAACATATCTATCAGTTTTTCGGTACCATTGATGTTACTCGTAGTTGCTACAAGACATACCATAACTTCCTTAGTGCTTTCACCATATCTTAGATACAAATGCCTAAGCACTCCTTTGTGGGTGTTTTCATTATATATACTCACTTGACTTTCTTTATGCCATTTTCTGAAAACATCCATGCATTTGTCAAAGACTTTGGGTTGCAAGAGGCAAGTTTTTGTATCAATTATTCTGTGAGAATGCTTTCCGTAAAATCCCATGATAAGCTCTCCATTTTTGTCAAGCCCTAATGGAATTTGCGCCTTGTTTCTATATCTATTTCTATCAGGTGCTGAACATACACTTTCTAATGGAAAATCTCTGTAACCACCAATCCTAGATATTGTCTCTTTAACTTTGGTCTCTTTTATCTCAGCTTCAAAATCATATTTAATATGCCTGTATACACAACCACCACATTTATCAGAGATAATGCAATCGCTATCTTGTCTGTGTTCAGAATGTTTAACTATAATGTCAACAATACCAAAAGCGTAGTTTTTCTTTAATTTTACGATTTTACAGTTGATTATATCACCCACAGCAGTTTTAGGCACAAATATAGCCATTCCATCATATTTGCCTATTCCAGATCCCTCACTGCTCATGCTCTCTATAGTGAGTTCTATTATATCATTTTTATTCATTTTAATAATTTTCCCTTCGATTTATATTTGCATAAATGTTCAATTAAGTTATATTGTAAAATAGTTACGAGCTAAATGCACAAACAGTTGGTATAATTTCCCATGTGAATATACATTTGCTACATTATTGCTCATTTAACTTGACACTTCACGATAAGGCGAGTATAATGTAAATAAGTTAACTAAATGACGTGCTCAGCGATAAGGAGTTATCGCAGCTTTTCAATACAACTTCTCCCCAAAAGAGCAGAAGAAACTCAACGAAAGTTGAGTTTTTTCTGTTTTTGAGAAAGTTATGGATTTACTACATTTTTGTACTCTTTATTTATAAAGCCTTTTATATTATTAGCCACTACATCAATTAGCCTTAACCTAGCTTCTTTTGATGACCACGCTATGTGTGGAGTAACTAAGAAGTTATCCAACTTTAATAAAGGATTATCAGTACTAGGTGGTTCATCAGTAATAACATCAGTCGCAGCCCCTGCTAGAGTACCATTCGCTAAAGCTTCGGCAAGTTCGGCTTCGTTTATCAAGCCACCTCTTGCTGTGTTAACAAGCAAAGCAGAACTTTTCATAAGCTTTAACAACTCCATATTAACCAAGCCTTTTGTATCGTCATTTAACGCACAATGTAGGCTTACTATGTCGCTGTTTTTAAAGACTTCTTCGATACTTACAGTTTCTATATCTTTTTGGCTTTTTGAATACGCTATTACATTCATTCCAAATGCTTTTCCAAGCTTTGCTACCTCTTTGCCAATTCCACCATAACCTACGATACCAAGAGTTTTACCCCAAAGTTCCACAAAAGGAGCTTTAGTTTGCCCAAACTTAATACTTTCGTTCCACATTCCGTTTTTAACGTAATTACTGTGAGACTCCACATGATTGGTAAGTGCTAATATTAAAGCAAAAGTCATTTGTGCAACTGTTTGCAAACAGTATACAGGCACATTACACACAGGTATACCTCTATTTTTAGCTTCCAATAAATCTATCGTATTAAACCCAGTAGAAAAAGTTGCAATACATTTTAAATTAGGTAAGTTATCAAGCACATTTTTGTCGATAACTATTCGGTTTATTATTATGATATCAGCATTTATACTGCGAGATATTACATCTTTTGCATCAGTTGTGTCATATATTGTAAGATTTCCAAGTGTTTCTATAGCTTTCCAGCTAATATCACCTGGGTTTGTAGTTCCACCATCTAAAATAACTATGTTCATATAAGCCTCCAATTTGTTACTATACTAATAATACATTACTATGAAGAATATATCAAGATATTTATTTTATAATATAAAATTACAATGATAAGTATGAAATTAATAAATTGTTTTTAATTAATTAATATTTGAACACAAATTGTGAACAATTATTGTGTTATTATATATCTATACGTTTTTTATTATCGGAGGATTTTATGAGACTGGGTAGAACAGAAATTGAAACAGATAAAAACGGTTTTGGCGCATTGCCAATTCAAAGAGTTAGCCATGAATATGCTGGTAAACTTATTGTTAAAGCTTATGAAAATGGTATTACATATTTTGATACTGCAAGGGCGTATTCTGACAGCGAAGATAAACTTGGCAGAGTGATTAAGCCGTTTAGAGACAAAATATATATTGCTACAAAAACAGGTGCTAGCACTGCGGAAGAATTTTGGAGTCATCTTGACACAAGTTTAAAAAACTTGCAAACTGATTATATAGACGTTCATCAGTTCCACAATCCTAGCTTTTGCCCAAAACCTAATGACGGAACTGGCTTATATGAAGCGATGATAGAGGCAAAAAAACAAGGTAAGATACGTTTTATTGCTATTACTAATCATAGATTATCAGTTGCAACAGAAGCTGTTATGAGCGATTTGTATGATGTCTTGCAGTTTCCGTTTTCATACCTAGCAGACGGAAAAGACGAAGCTTTAGTTAATCTATGTAAGGAGAAAGATATAGGTTTTGTTTGTATGAAAGCCTTATCTGGTGGTTTGATTAACAACGCAGAGGCAGCCTATGCTTTTATGGATTTATATGAAAATGCGTTGCCTATTTGGGGTATTCAAAAAGAAGAAGAACTTGACGAGTTCATAAGCTTTATGACAAACCCTCCTACAATGACAGATGAAATCAAAGCTGTTATTAAAAAAGATAAAGACGAATTACTCGGTGAATTTTGCAGAGCGTGTGGCTATTGCTTAAGCTCATGTCCTGCTAAAATAGAAATTCCAACCTGTGCAAGAATGAGCCTGCTTTTAAGAAGAGCACCTGTGGCTGGATTTTTGACAGAGGCATCACAGGAGAAAATGAGAAATATAGAGAACTGTATTTCTTGTAATAGTTGTATTGAAAAATGTCCGTATAATTTAGAGATACCTGCACTATTGAGAAAAAATTATGAGGACTACAAGCAGTTTATAAAATAAGTTTTATTATGTTCAAAGGAGAAGAAGTATGACAAAAAACAATTTTTTTGAATTTATTAATGGCAAGAGAATTACTTTTATTGGTATTGGAAGAAGCAATTTACCACTTATCGAGATGTTTTCTAAAAAAGGAGCTATTGTAAGTGCTAGAGATAAAGATGTAAATTTAGGGTACCCTGCTGAGGTTTTGAAAAATATTGGTATTCAAACAATGCTTGGCGAAAATTATTTAGATAACTTGAACGAAGACATTATTTTTAGAGCACCTGGTGTAAATTTTTACTTACCAGAGCTTCAATTAGCAAAAAGAAATGGCAGTATAGTAACAAGTGAGATGGAAGTATTTTTTGAACTTTGTCCGTGCAAAATATATGCAGTAACTGGAAGTGACGGTAAAACTACTACTACATCAATCATTGCAAAAATGTTGCAAGCAGAGGGTGCAAGAGTTCATTTAGGTGGCAACATTGGACGACCACTTCTACCTATAATTGATGATGTCACAATGTTTGATTACGCAGTCGTTGAGCTATCTAGTTTTCAGTTGATTTCTATGAGAAAAAGCCCGAATGTAGCTGTCATAACTAACTTATCTCCTAATCATTTAGATGTACACAAAAATATGGACGAATACGTTACTGCTAAGAAAAATATCTTTATGCACCAAAGTGCATTTGAAAAAACAGTACTGAATTTGGATAACCCTATAACAAATAGTTTTGTTAGCGAAGTAGGTGGCAAAATATGTGGTTTTAGCAGAACTAAATCTCATTTTAACGGCGCTTACGTTGTTAATGATACTATTTATTATAATGGTACAGAGATTATGAAAGTGGGAGATATTACAATACCTGGAGCTCACAATGTAGAAAATTACTTAGCTGCAATTGCTGCGGTTTACGGTGATGTTAGCATAGATAACATGGTAGCTACTGCTAAAACATTTACAGGAGTTGCTCATAGAGCTGAGTTTGTTCGTGAACTTGAGGGCGTGAAGTATTACAATGACTCAATAGCATCAAGTCCGTCAAGGGCAATTTCTGGTACACTGTCACTTCATAAAAACAAAATAATTATGATAGCTGGTGGAGCTGATAAAAATATCGAATTCACAGAATTAGGTGATGAGATATGCGAAAAAGTAAAAGTATTAATCTTAATTAAACCTGAGGTACAGTTGGAGGGATATAAACCGTCAGCTGCTGATAAAATTAGTGAAAGCGTGATGAAAAGCCCAAAATACTTTAACAACAACCCTGTTATTATCAGGGTGAAAACAATGGAAGAAGCTGTAAATGCAGCAAGGGAAGTAGCTGTTTCTGGCGATGTAGTTTCTCTGTGCCCTGCGTGTACATCTTTTGACATGTACCAAAATTTTGAGGTTAGAGGCAATCACTTTAAAGAAATAGTTATAAAATTAAATGCTTATTCTATATAGTAATTAATAGATAAAGCCTAATAAGGGTATGAGAGGTCTCTTAAATTTATGAAAAAAAATAAAAACGCAAAATCTTTTGACAAAAAGGTTGATAAGAAATTTGACAAAAGTAAAGACAAAAATAAAAAATACAAAAAAGAATATAATAAAGAACCCAAACTTGCCCCTATAGAAGAAGATATTATGAACTTTCTAAGAGATAATCAGAAAGAAGAAATATCATCTAGAGGACTGATAAAGGCTTTAAAAATCAAAAATAAAAACAAATTTTATGACAGCATTAAAGTTTTAAGCAAGTTAGGCTATATTGAATACGACAAAAAACATAACATTAAATTTAACAAAAAAGGTGAAGTAACAGGTACTGTTGTTTCACTTTCAGCAGGTTTTGCATTTGTGTATACAGAGGACAATGAGGGCGATATATTTATCCCTGGTAGAGACTTAAGAGGTGCGTTTATTGGCGACAAAGTTGTAGTGTCTCATGTAAAAAAAGACGACAAAGGCAGAATTGGCAGAATTGCTAGGATATTAGAGTCTGGCAATGTGTATACAACAGGAACCGTAATATCTGATAAATTTGGCGTTCATATAAAACCTGATAACTCATTAAGATACAATTTGCAAATTGAAAATGAAGAAATGGCTTATGAGGGCGAAAAAGTTTATGTAAAAATCAGACGTGACGAGCGTGGCGAATGGACAAAGGCTAAGATTGTAAAATCTTACGGCTCTGGTCAAAGTGCAAGAGTTTGTAGCGAAGCTATTTTAGAGCAACATGATGTGCCAGTTGATTTCTCGGATGAAGCTATGACACTTGCGAAGAAAATCAAGAGAACTGGTGTAACTGAAAAAGACCTAGAGGGTAGACTTGATTTAAGAAATGAAGCGATTTTTACTATAGACGGCAAAGAGTCCAAAGACTTAGATGACGCTATATCTATAAAAAAATTCCCAAGATACTGGGAACTCGGTGTGCATATCGCAGATGTTTCACATTATATTGAAGCATTTGAACCACTTGATAGAGACGCATTTGACAGAGGAACGTCTGTGTACTTTGCAGATAGAGTTGTACCAATGCTTCCTAAAGAGATTTCTAACGGTATATGCTCATTAACTGCTGGTACAGACAAGCTTTGTCTTTCAGCAATTATTAAGCTTACCACAAAGGGTGAGATAAAGAGCTATTCATTCCATAAAACTGTGATAAATTCCAAGGTTAAAGGTGTATATGACGAAATAAACAGAATTTACACAGGTAAGCCTACAAAAAGAATTACAGAAAAGTATGCAGAGGTTAGCGAGCAGTTAGCTTTAGCGTATGAACTAGCTGAAATACTAAAGGCTAATTCTAAAAAACGTGGCACTATGGAGATTGAGAGTGGCGAAAGCAAGTTTATTATGGATAAAGACGGTGTGTGTATTGGTGTGAAACCTAGAGAAAGTGGGCCGTCGCAAGAGTTGATTGAGCAATTTATGATATGTGCAAATGTTTGTGCAGCTAAGTTTTCTCAAGACAATGAAATTCCGTTTGTTTATAGAATTCACGAAAAACCTAGTGCTCAAAAACTTGCAGAGCTAACCGAGATTTTGCGTTCCTTAACTGTTCCTCATACAGAGCTTTATAACGACGAGATTAAAACTGCATATTTTAGAGATATTTTAGACAGAGTAAAAGGCACCGACTATGAAACTGTAGTGTCTCAAAGAGTTTTAAGAGCAATGGAAAAGGCTAAGTATTTGCATGAAGAACTAGGGCATTTTGGTTTAGCGTTGAACGATTACAGCCATTTTACTTCACCTATTAGGAGATACGCTGACTTGGCAATCCACAGAATTATTACAGCTAAGTTAAGTGGAATGGATAATAATGCTATAACAAAGAGATTTAAAAACTTTACAGAAAAATCTGCTACACAAAGTTCTAATTGCGAATTAAGAGCTTTAAAAGCAGAGAGAAGTGCAGAAGATTGTTATATGGCTGAATATATGTCTGCTCATGTAGGCGAAAAATTCAGTGGTAAAATTAGTGGTGTAACCAAAAACGGTGTATTCGTGAGATTAGAGTCAAGCGTAGAGGGTTTTGTATCTATAGATGATTTTAAAGGGTATCACTTTGTGTTTGACGGTAGCATTAAACATAAATGTATAAATTCAAATAGAATATTGACTATTGGCACACCTCTTAATATAATAGTAGCATCTACTCATGTAGCAACTGGTAAAGTTGATTTTACAATAGATGAATAAATAAAATACTCCTAACATACTTATTTTATAAACAAGTAGAGTTAGGAGTTGATTAAATGAAAAAGTTTTTAGGCTCTGCATTTTTTGGAGTACTTGCATTGTTTGCAGTTAATTTTAGTGCAGTTTTCACAGGTGTTAGCTTGGGAATTAATACAATTAGTTTGTGTATAAGTATAATTCTGGGAATACCTGGTGTGATAACAATGTTAAGTTTAGGATATATAATGCAGTGAATTTGAGAGGACGTTTAAAATGATTTTTATTAATCTAAATTACTTAGATAATGAATTTGAGCTGAAAAAAGGCGACATAGAAATTGATAATGGAAAAATAATTAGGATAGCCGATAAAATAGCGTACACAGATAGTGACATGGTTGTAGACTGCGACGGTTACAAGGCTATACCTGGATTTGTTGATGTGCACATTCATGGTGCAGTTACAAAAGACACTTGTGATAGGGAAGAGAACGCTCTTTTTGAAATGGCGAAATTCCTGTTAAGTAAAGGTGTTACAAGCTTTGCGCCAACTACTATGACATTGAGTGAAGTTGACATAACGGATACTTTATTAACAATAAAAAATGCCAGAGACAAGCAAACTGAGGGTGCAAGCATTGTTGGTATTAACCTTGAAGGACCTTTTATTTCTAAAAAGAAAAAAGGTGCACAAGCTGATACTAACATCATTAGCCCTGACTTTGAAATGTTCAAGAAATGGTATGATGTAAGTGACGGTTTAATTAAGATAGTAGACATTGCACCTGAGGAAGACGGAGCAGAGGACTTTATTAAAAAGGCTACAGAAATTTGCACTGTTTCATTAGCACACAGCACAGCTGATTATAACACAGCTAAAAAAGCTTTTGATGACGGAATAACTCATGCAACTCATTTATTTAATGCAATGACAGGTTTGCATCACAGGGATCCTGGTGCAGTAGGTGCGATTTTTACGACAGATACTGTAATGGCAGAGATTATTTGCGACGGAATACACATTCACCCAGAAGTTGTTAAACTGGTGTTTAGCATTATGGGCGATAGATTGATTGTTGTGAGTGATGCTATGCGTCTTGCAGGTTGTGAGGACGGACAAGAAGGTGACTTAGGAGGACAAACAGTTACTGTGGTTAACGGCAAAGCAACGCTGAAAGACGGCACTATAGCTGGCTCTGCAACAAATTTATATGATGAGTTCCTAAACCTATTAAGCTGGGGAATTCCTTTTAACAAAGTAGTTAAAGCTATTACTTTAAATCCAGCAAAATCTATTGGAATGGATAAAGAAATCGGTAGCTTAAAAGTAGGAAAAAGAGCCGACATTCTTATTCTTGATGATGAAAACAACATTGTTGCTGTATATCACTAAAAAAATGAAATTTGATTAACCTTAATGCTATTATTATCACGCTCGGTAATAATAGCATTTTCGTCTAGTTCTCCGATTAAAACAGGCGAATTTGGATTATGTCTAGACATGTTACTCATAGCAGATTTATGACTTCTAACAGCATAGCAATAGCCACAACCATTTAAGCAAGAGTTATAAGTACCTATGTCTAAGCTCTCTAAACACTGACATTCTTTTCTCTGATTTTTCTCAGGTTTAATGTTAATCTTGCAGTTTAATGCGTTTTCAATCATGTCTTTATCTATACAAGAACCATGAAGTATTCCGAATTTATCAAGATTAACAATCTCGCTACAAGTGTATACTTTTAGATTATTCGATTTAGCGATATTAGAGATAAGCTCTGACACTTGATTGATTTTTTCATTAGATATATTTTTAAAGCCTTTATAGCTAACACTGGTGTAGGTATCAACAAAACTGATTACGCATCTATCACAGTATTCACTCAGTTTAGTTGCCATAGCAGTAAATTTTTCAGCATGATATTTCACAGTGTACATATCGTCTATGATAATAGGGTCATATCTCCAAATCATTTTACTTTTGCCTATTTTTTTGCTTATATCTTTAAAAGTATTCATCAAAATATCTTTATCTGGCAGATTAGCTTCACATTCATTACCATAAGCTGTTATAGTGAAATTAAAAATATAAGGGTAGCCCATGTCGTTTATTCCGTCAAGATACTTCATAAATGGAATGGGATTTTTCGTCCAAAATACTATGACATCAGCAGAAGTTTTATCAAGACAAACTTTGCTATAATAGCCGTTTCTATATGGATTAGGAACATACACATAACCTCTTTTAAGTGCGTTCATAAACCATTCACCATAAAAAGACGGTATATCAGTTCTTCTGCTAGCACTAATAATCACTAAAATTCCTCCTTAAATATTGTACAAACATTATAACATATTATTATAATAATTACCACTAGATTAATTAGTTGAAATTTGCTATAATGGAATAAATACAAAAATGAACTATATAAAAAAGGAGGGTTAGTTATGAGCTGTAAAGCAGATGTATGTCCATGTAAGAACACAGGTTGCCCAAGATTTGGCAAATGTTGTGAATGTGTAAACGCACACAAAACATCAGATTACTTACCAGCATGTTTGAGACATTTTCAAGAAAATAACAAATAATATGTAAACTTAAAACTTCCTTATTGTTAGCTCGATTACGAGAAACATTAAGGAAGTTTTGTCTTAGATTAATCACTTTATATCCTGTCGCACAAATACATAAGATTCAAGCGCCTTGCATAAAAGCACTACTATAAAAATCACTAAGTTACCGAATATTAACATCTGATATGTACTTGCTCCACGACCACTTATAATTGCAAGAGGTGTGTTAACTAACTGAATAATATCTGGAAGCGCTAATGTTGAGGTAGAGACGAAAAAGAATAAGCACAGACCTAAACCGACAACCAAAGCAGATTTTTGTGACTGAATAATAATGCAGATAAGCATTAAGATAGAAGAAAAAATAAACAAGTTAACAAAAGAGAATAAGAATATTTGAATTACAATAGAGGAGATAGGTGCATATAAGTTAGATCCAATAGTAAACGAATTCGGTATGCTGGAATGTATTTTATAAGGATATGCTAGAGAGTTATAGTCATCTACTAACGCAAACACCACAGATATTGATATGCAAAACAGCAAAAACATGAGCAAGGTATTGAAATATACGATAATATTTTTAGCAATCCACAAGTGAATTCGACTTATGCTGTTTCCTAAAGTTATTTGAATTGTCTGTTCTGTATATTCGTCGCCAAGTGTAACTGCTACATTCAACATACAAATTGGAATTAGCACAATTATTAATATCAAATATGAAAGATTGTTTATAAAGTAATTGCCAGTAAAAGCTGAATTAGTCATAGACACTAAGCTTAAATCGTTTGCTATTAAATGCTCTCTATAAGCTATTCTATCATAAATACTTTCGTTTTGGTTAACACCATAATATCTACCATAATACCCAGAGATATCATACGATTGTGGGTTGTTTAGAAAAAAGTTTTCAAGCTCAATCTCGTATTTTAACACCTGCTCTGTATCGTCAGCTAAACTAGCATTATATAGCCTAAGCGCAATGTTAGATTGCTGTACATATAGAGCTCTTATATCTTCATCATTTTGCAAGTTAGCTTCAAAAGAAATATCTGTACTCAATTGTAGATAAAAGTCATCCATGTTATTGTCCTCAGTATTAAAATGAAACATACCAAAGTACAAAGCTATTGGCAAAATTATAACAGCTAAGTAAAACGAATATGTCAACTTGCTAGAGAAAAGCTTATTAAACTCAATATAAAGAATTTTTTTCATACTAACCCCCTAGATATTCATTTTGTTATGCCTTAAAGCTCCAACAGCACTTGTGATTACTCCAAAAGCAACAAGAGACACACACAATATGATAATGTTAGTAGGCACAACAATTAGCTCTTTAATGTCAATAAAAAACATGATAGAAGAAACAGCTAAACCTGAAAAAGCAGTAACTATTAAATTTTTGCTTAAAACTGACGCTAAGGTACAAAATGATGTTAATGCAAAAGAAAAACAGGTAAACACAAGTATGCTTTGCAAAAAGTATGAATAAAACGGAACTATAATATAGTCATCACGGCTAAATATTGCTATTGCAGTAGGTTGTAAAAAAGAGCCCATTTCAGTAGCTATCGTTACCCCTATAAAATAAGCGACAAGAATAAATATAACTAAAATCACAGGTGTAAGAGTGTTAAAAAGAATTTTTTGTCTGTAAATTTTCTTTCTGTTAAAAGATGTGTTCAACAAAATCTTAATGCTACCAGTTCTAAGTTCTGTGCTATAGTTCATAGATAAAATAATAGCTGTAAGCCCTACAATCATAAAAGCAAATGTGTTCATTAATTGATACACTGTGTTAACACCGTCGACTTCTGAACCCGACATAAGAAGCTTCACATCATTTTCTATGTGATATTCTAATATATACAAACTAAGATAAAATTCATCAGGTTTAGAACCATAAGTTAACGTATCAAATGAGTCTAATGCTGATTCATATCTAACAGATAGTAATAAATCGTTATCTAATGTTTCATAAGCTTGAACCGATAAATGGTTTAACTCCATTCTTCTAATAGCTTCCGGAGTATCTCCATAATCAATTCCGTTAGCCTCAAGGTCTGCTTGAATCTTTTCGTTCTGTTCAATTGAATCTTTTATTAAATCTATATGCCAATTTATTGTACTTAAATTCCGTGCAGAATAAAAATCTGTATAATATATAAAAATTGCAATAAAAGCTACGAACAATGCCAATATCGTTTTGGTGTGAAGAAGTTTTTTTAGCTCAATTTTCAGTATCTTCATCTTTCTTCCCCCTAAACAAATCAACATACAATTTCTCTAAATCAATGTCGTCACTTTTTTCAACATTAGCAACTATCTCACCTTTTTTTAAAAAGATAAACCTATCAGAAATTTTTTGTAACTCATTTAATCTATGAGAAGATATTAAAACGGAAGTGTCTTTTGCCTTAGTTTCTCTCATAATATCAATAAAACTAAGTACAGAATCATAATCCAAACCATTGGTAGGCTCATCTAAAATAAGTAATTTAGGTTCTGCTAACAAACACATGCTAACATAAAGCTTTTGTTTCATACCCAAAGAATATTTGTGAGGATATTTGTTAATGTTTTTTCCAAGCTCACTAATCTCTATATATTTGTCTACCTTAGACTTCGATTTACCTCTAAGGTATGCAACCATTTCAAGGTGTTGCTTTCCTGTGAATTGCCTAAAAAAGCTAGGGTTTTCAATTAAGGAGGAAACCATGGATAAAGCTTTTTCTGTGTCTTTAAATAAATCTGTGCCACAAATGTCAACACTGCCACTGTTAGGGAAACATAAGTTGACAATAATTTTCATCAAAGTAGTTTTGCCAGACCCATTAGGGCCTATCAAAGAGACTATCTCGCCTGAATTCATGCTTAAGTTTATGTCTTTTAAAACTTGTTCTTTGCCAAAGGACTTGTTTACAGAAGTTACGTTTAATACCATGGTTATCACTCCTTTTAATTTTCTATAATAACATTATATAGCAAATTATGTATAATATTATTAATAAATATAATATATTTTATTAATAATCAACATAATTAAGTCATTAACATACTGAAATTGAATAATAGTAAAAAATAATATAAATTATATCAAAAAAAACTTGCAAAATATCTTATACCGTGATATAATTAACCGAAAAACGCACGCAATAGTTGTCGCCATGCCCTAGATGTGTATAACACTAGGAAAGCGATATGCCAGACTTTGCGGAGGATTAAATTTATTGGAGGTAATAAAAATGGCAGTAGTATCAATGAAACAATTATTAGAGGCAGGTGTTCACTTCGGTCACCAAACTAGAAGATGGAACCCTAAAATGGCAACTTACATCTTTACAGAGAGAAATGGTATTTATATCATCGACCTACAAAAAACTGTAAAAAAATTAGAAGAAGCTTATAACTTCGTTCGTGAAGTATCTATGAACGGCAAAAACGTTCTTTTCGTAGGTACAAAAAAACAAGCTCAAGATTCAGTTAAAGAAGAAGCTGAAAGAGCTGGCGCTTACTATGTAAACGCAAGATGGTTAGGTGGTATGCTAACTAACTTCACAACAATCAAAAGAAGAATTGCTAGACTAGCTCAACTTAGAGCAATGTCAGAAGACGGTACATTTGATCTTCTTCCTAAAAAAGAAGTTATCAAACTAAACCTTGAGATAGACAAGCTAGAGAAATTCCTAGGC
>CAYJKT010000011.1:0-79827 GCA_964370775.1 uncultured Eubacteriales bacterium
TATTAAACTCGTTCATATCTCATTTCTTCTAAACTTTATTCAGTTTTCAGGGTATACAAAATAGCAATTTTACGTATGTAAACTTGCTTTTTAGTTTATATTCCTTTGAGTGCGAATATGCACCATTAGCTCAGTTGGTAGAGCACCTGACTCTTAATCAGGGTGTCCCGGGTTCGAATCCCTGATGGTGCACCATTTTCATTAAAAGTTGAACTCTTAAAAAGTTAATTTGGCTCGTTGGTCAAGCGGTTAAGACTCCGGCCTCTCACGCCGGCAACGGGGGTTCGATTCCCCCACGAGTCACCAAAAAAATTCAGAAATACTATTGACAATCACTAATTTTAGTGATATAATATAAAAGCTGAATTTATATATTCCTCCTTAGCTCAGTCGGTAGAGCATGCGGCTGTTAACCGCAGGGTCGTTGGTTCAAGTCCAACAGGGGGAGCCAAATAGTACGATAACCGAACACATTTATTAAAATGTAGTTCGGTTTCGTTGTACCTAGGGGTTATACTCTAGGTATTTTTTGATTTAATTTAAACACGCAAATTGCAATAGCAAGTTGCGAAGTTTTTTTATTGTATTATTAACCAATATAATGTATAATATATATGTAAGCATTTTAAAATTTGTATGAGGAATCTTATGGAAAAAAATAATAAATTAGATGTGGCTGCTAAGCTGTTTCCCGCCGTTACAACTAAACGTAATTCATCAGTGTTTAGAATTTCGGCAGTAATGAAAGAAAAGATTGATAGTCATTTTCTACAAATAGCCGTAAATATCATAAGGGAGCGTTATTCTCTTTTCTTTGTTAGGATGAGGAGAGGCGTGTTTTGGAACTATTTTGAAAATAATCACAGCCATCTATTAGTAGAAAAGGAGAGTGATTCGCCTTGTGAAACAATTCTTTCTTTTGAGAATAGAGGCTACTTAATAAAGGTGTTATACTTTAATAATAGAATTTCTGTTGAAGCTTTTCACTCGATTACAGATGGAAGTGGAGTTGTTGAGTTTTTAAATTCTTTGATATATTATTACATCTGTTCTAAATTTGGCACGATTGATCATCAAGGAAAGGTTTTGCTTTTTAACGAAAAAAAAATCAACAACGAAGACAGTTTTAAAAAGCATTTTGCCGATGCTAAGAAAGATAAGAAAACAAATCGTTTAAAAGAGGCTAATTCTTTTAGAATTAAAGGAAAACGATATAAATATAAGGGCAACAGTGTAGTAAGCGGAATAATTTCTGTAGCAGAGCTTAAGAGCATGTCTAAAAAACATTCTTGTAGTATAACAGCTTTTCTTTTAGCTGTAATGATAAAGGCAATTTTCGATGAAAAGCAGAGTAAACTTAAAAACAATAAACCTATTGTGATTGCTGTGCCTGTTAATCTTAGAAAAATGTTTAGCTCTAGCACACTAAAGAATTTTTTTGGTGTTGTAAATGTAGGATACAAAATGACAGCTAATACAGACTTTGCAGAACTAATTAAGTCTGTTACAGATCAGCTTAAACTAACGTCAGACATGAATTACCTTGAGAGTGTATCAGCTAAAAATGTTAAGATATCTGAAAATGTTTTTTCAGTATTTACTCCGTTAGTTTTTAAGAATGTGTTTATGCCAATTGGTTTTGAGTTTATGGGCGAGATTAAAAAGAGTATTTCAATGTCAAATATTGGCCGTATAGACATGGCTGACGAAATGAAAACATATGTAGAATATATTGAACTTCTCACTTATCCAACTGTTAAAAGTCCTATTAACTGTGGAATTTGTTCATTTGAAGATAAATTATGTATTACTTTTACAAGGGCTATCAAAGATGTAGAAGTAATTAGAAGTTTTTTTACTTCAATTTCAAAAGAAATAGAAGTTAGTGTATATTCTAATGATTGGGGTGAAAGACGTGAAAAAATGTGATAATTGTAATGTTAATGTTTTTGAAAGTGAGAGTTCATGCCCACTTTGCCATAAAAAACTTGGGTTACCTGAGAGCACTATAGTAGAGTACCCAAAGTATTATAATATTCTTAAAGAGAAAAGCCCTTTGCGTAACCTACCGCTGTTCATTAGTTTGTTAATTATTTTGGTTTGCGTGTTTATCAATTTGTTTACTTACAGCGATGGCGAAACAATTTGGTCGATTATTGTTTCGGTTTCGTCTGTTTATTCTTTTGTTATGTATTATGTTATCACAAAGAATATGAGGTTAGGCAGAAAAATAATCTATAGCTATATTGCCACTTCAGTTCTATCTATAACTATCGATTTTACAAGCGGTATGCATTTTTGGGCAACTGATTATGTGTTTCCTTTTTTAACTGTGGCTACTGTGCTTTATCTTTGTGCTTTAGCATTGCGAAACAAAAGGATGTTTTCTGAATATTTTGGATTCATAATGACAGTTACATTAGTAAGCTTTAGTTCAATAATTATCAACTTTTTGGGTTTGAACAACACAAGATGGGGGCCTTTTGTTTCCATTTTAACAAGTGTTATAGTGGCACTAGGATTATACCTAATAGCGGATAAAAAATTAAAAGACGAGATGAAAAAAAGGTTTCATAGATGAGGTGTTAAAGCATGGAGACAATTTATTTTGCGGGTGGTTGTTTATGGGGCGTTCAAGCCTTTGTGAAGACACTTAAAGGGGTCACAGAAACTCAAGCAGGCAGAGCCAATGGAAGCACTAATACTATAGATAGCGAATATGATGGCTATGCAGAATGTGTTAAAACAGTGTTTGACCCAGAGTTAGTAACAGTTAAAGAGCTTGTGGAATTTTTCTTTGAGATAATTGACCCATACAGCGTTAATAAACAAGGGGAAGACACAGGTTTAAAGTATAGGACAGGTGTATACAGCGAGGAAATAAGTCACTTGAATGAAGCAAAAAAGTTTATTGAAGAACATGCTAACAGTGAGAAAATTGCAGTAGAGGTATTGCCTTTGACTAACTATGTAAAAAGTGCTGATATTCATCAAGATAGACTTGATAAATTCCCAAATGACTACTGTCATATACCAAAAATAATATTAAATAAATATAAAAACTAGCGAAATAATTCACTAGTAGAGTTTAAAATAGATTTATTCTTTGACAAGATTAATTTCTTATGATATATTTTTAGTAAGGGATTACAATTCGGTTTAGGCGGTTGCCCTCTATCCCTAGAGGGTATTTCTTTAATAAATGTACCCTCAATCTTTTAAAGAAAGAGGGTGATGTGTATGAGTGATTTTGAATTAATTCAAACGGTTTTAATGATACTTGGTATTTATACTACAATCATTATAGCATACATAGATAAAAAGAAATAACCGCCCACGTGTCTAAGGCGGCGGTTAAATTTCTTAACTTGTTGTTTTAGGGCAACCGTAAAATCGGTAATGCCTTACATTTATATTATATGATTTTAATTCTAAAAAGTCAACACATAATGAAAATTCTTGTATGGATAAAATAAATTTGTTAAATTATTGTAGGGGAGGTCTCCGTGCAGACGTGTTGATTAGAGAAATTTAGCAATGTAGGGGACGGGTTTTCCGTCCCGAAAACTGTCGGTTATTGCTAAATTTCCACGGGACGGAAAACCCGTCCCCTACATTAATTTGTGCGTTTTAACAAATTAATTTTTTACCCAAAATCCTAATCAACACGTCTGCCCGGAGACCCTCCCCTACAATTAAGCATTAAGATTGATTATGTTTTATAGATTTTGTCTGATTAGTCTGTGTGTTTTGATGAAACAGTGTTTTTTATTTAGGTTTTTTTACATGCTGAAAACTCCTCTTATTTAATATTGAAAACTTTTCTCATAACATTGTCCATTGCTTTAGCAGGTAAAATGTTGCTCATCATAATTGCCATTTTGCAGTCAGTTCCTACTGTGTATCTAGCCTTAGGATTATTAGAGTTGCTAGCCTTTAAAATGGCTTTAACCACTTTTTCAGGGCCCGGTGCGCCGTCATAATTCTTTGAAAAAGCTTCTATAAAGTTAGATACATTAGTCTTGTATTCTTTTGGATGTTCAACAGTTTGCATTTGTTTTAATGCAACATCTAAAAACTCTGTTTGCATGGCTCCTGGCTCTATTAAAGAAACTTTAATTCCAAAGCCTTTTACCTCTGCTCTTAGGGCGTCACTTAAAGCCTCGATAGCATGTTTTGACGCTCCATACCAACCGATCATAGGTGAACCTGCCCTACCAACAACAGACGACATATTTATAATTGTACCGCTTTTTTTGCTTCTCATATGTGGCAATACAGCCTTAGAAACTCTTGCAAGACCAAACACATTAACGTCAAATTGTCTTTGAGCTTCTTCTAAAGTAACAGCCTCAACCATACCATACCCGCCGTATCCAGCGTTATTTACTAGCACATCTATTCTGCCTTCGTTTCTAATTATTTCTGCAACTATTCGCTTTACATCTTCATCTATTGTTACATCCATTTTATATATTTTTGCTCCAAGCTTTTCTAGTTCACGCATTTTTTCAAGCCTTCTAGCGCCTGCATATACCGTATGTCCTTGCTTTAACAACTCTTTAACTGCTAGATATCCAAACCCAGCGCTTGCCCCTGTGATAAGTACTACTTTACTCATAACAATAACTCCTTTAATAATTTACATCTTGTATATTATTTGTATCATACCACATAATTTACACACTGTCAAGTATTTTTTGAAAAATTATTTACAAACTGAATTTTATATGATATAATACAGTTATGAATACAGTGGAGGTTCAATATTATGGAATTTAAGCGTGCCAGAAGTGAAGAACAATTTAAGGCAAGAGAAGCAGATATAATCAATTGTGCAACAGATATATATGAGGAATTAGGTTTTGAGGGAGTAACTTTTAGTAAAATATCCGAAAAAACTAATTTCACAAGGCCTACTATATACTCATATTTTAAGACAAAAGAAGAAATAATGCTAAAACTCACAGCGATGTATCTTAAAAAATTTGTGTTATGTTTTGAGCAAAAATTTAGCAGTGATGAGACTAAAACGAATGAGTTTGTAGCAAAAGTTTTATGTGAAAGTTTTTCAGAGGTAGAAGAATTTATTCATTTATATACTGTTTTATTTTCGTTAATAGAAAAAAACGTCTCGGTAACGGCACTAGCAAATTTCAAAAAAGAAGTATTTTCATATCAAGTAACTTTAGCGAATTTGCTAAAATCTGTTTATACCAATGCAAAAGATGAAGACATTAATAATTTTTTGATAGGAAGTCTATGTTTTGCTAGTGGACTTTGTCCTATGACAAAAGAGAGTGAAATACAAAAGCAAGCAATTGAATTATCAGGAACTGGATATGTAACACCAGATTTTGAGAAATTATTTAAACAAACTATTTTGATTTATTTAGAAAAATTAACTTAAAAAATAGGATGTCATTAAGAACGTGTTTTTAAACAAATTCAACCATGTAGGGGCGACCCTGTGTGGTCGCCCGCAGGTTTAGAAATATTCCTAGTTTTCAGGCGAACACACAGGGTCACCCCTACAATAATTTGCGCGTTTTGACGAAATATTGTTCTTAATATATTAATAGGATGTCACTTATTGTGGTGACATCTCATTTTATTTACTAAAACTACTTCATATCAGCAGTACGGATAATATCTGCAAATGCGTTAGGCAGTTCTGAATTTTCAATTTCTTTTGCTAATTTTTCATAATCATACTCAACTCGTTCAAACGCTACTTTAATATTGTCTGAGAAGACCTCAACTATAACATAACAAGCCCTTGTGTCATTGTCTTTAGGTCTGCCAACACTGCCGGCGTTAATAAATAATTTGCCAGCGATAAATTTTGAATAGGGAAGATGAGTATGTCCCATAACTATAACATTTTCTTTTAAATTATTAGCTATATCAATTTGCTTTTGTTCGTCTGCTTCAAAACAATAGTCGCTTATAGAAACAGGGCTTCCGTGAGTTAGCAAAAAACTTTTGCCACAAAATTCAATACTTAAACTCTCTTTAAAAGTGTTTATAAATGCCTTGTTTTTGCCAGATAATTTAGTCATTGTCCATTTTACAGGCAGATCGGCTTCTTCTATTTTGCTAGTAAGCATTTTATTGTCTACATTCCCTAAAACAGACGGAATATTTTTATCTTTAATTATCTCTAAAACTTCATTTGGTCTTGTTCCATAACCTACAGAATCGCCTATACAATAAATTTTATCAATATTTTTATTTTCTATACTCTCTAAAACTTTTTGTAAGGCATAGACATTTCCGTGAATGTCTGAAATAAATGCAATTTTATTATTCATAGACGTTCCTTTCTTTCTTGTCGCTAAATTTATTATGACTATATATTGATACTTTTATTATAACAAAAAATATCAAAATTTCAATTGTAAAAAACTAAAAGTGTCACCTATCATTGACACCCCTACAAAATATTGTTTATGTTAAGTGAAATAAAACTTGACAAAAAAAATAGATTGTGATAAAATAATAAAACTGATTTATCAGTCTTATGCGGCAGTGCTGGAATAGGCAGACAGGCACGTTTGAGGGGCGTGTGTCTTCGACGTATGGGTTCAAGTCCCATTTGCCGCACCAGTCGAGAAGACTCGACACACATTTCGCTCCAAGTTTTAGCTAGGGGCGAATTTTTTTGCCCGAAATAAAGCAAGAGCTAAATTGCGGATAATTAGTCGAGAAGGCTCGACACCCGTATCACTCTAAGTTTTGCTAGGAGTAAATTTTTTGCCCGAAATAAAGCAAGAGCTAAATTGCGGATAATTAGTCGAGAAGACTCGACACCCGTATCGCTCCAAGTTTTAGCTAGGGGCGAATTTTTTTGCCCGAAATAAAGCAAGAGCTAAATTGCGGATAATTAGTCGAGAAGGCTCGACACCCGTATCACTCCAAGTTTTGCTAGGAGTAAATTTTATGTAGACATGCCTCTTAGGATTAGTGATGTAGGGAACGGTCTTGACCGTTCCGATGAAATTTAGCTAAAACTCCGAGTTTTCGGAACGGTCAAGACCGTTCCCTACATTAATTTGTGCGTTTAAACGAGTTTATTTATATCCAAAATCTTAATAAACATGTCTAAGTCTGGATATTATCCACCCCAATATTATAATTTAAAGGAAAGAAAAAATGGCAAAAGTAAGAAATAATTCAATAGATATTTTTAGGTACATATGTGCAATAATGGTTATAGGAATGCACACCTTATTAGTAGACACGACTACTGCTGAACAAGGTTATACTCTTATTCAAATAATTTCAAGAACCACAGTTCCCTTCTTTTTTGCTGTAGCAGGCTTTTTCTATATAAAAAAACTAGTTACAGGTCAAAAAATATTCTTAAAGTATATATCCAGAATAATACTTGTATATGCAGTTTGGAGTGCAGTCTATTTATTAGAAGAAGTGCTGATGAAGTCTATTAGCGGAGAGCTTACAGTTAGTTTTTTTATAGATTTTTTTATAGATTTTATTTTTTATGGCAGTTGGTATCATTTTTGGTTCTTCCCAGCGCTTATATATTCTATCTGCATAACAACATTAATTTACAAAATTAAGTGTTTTAAATTTGTAGTTCCAATATCTATTTTAGCATACTTAATAAGTGTTTTAGGCTCGGCTTATTATGAGTTAGGAACAAATATTCCTGTTTTAGGTAGTTTATATAATTTTTCTGACTTTGAGGCGATAAGACGAATTGTGTTTATGGGATTTCCGTTTTTTGTGATTGGTTATGTAGTAGAGCTAATTAAGAATAGGTTTGAAAAATTTAACGCAATTTGGCTAGTTATTGTATTTTTAATTTTATGCTCACTAGAGGTTGCAGAGGTCTTTATAATCGATTACTTTGAATTGCAAACCCACGTTTTAACTACTATTATGTTATACCCAGTAGTTTGCTTGACTTTGATCTTGTTGTTTAAACACCCTTTACCTGGAAGAGAAAAGCTTTCTAACACTACTAAAATACTTTCAAATGTGTCGTATTATGCACATCCGTTAGTGATTATGGCTGTAAACATGTTGTTTATTGGAGTTCTAAAATTAAATCTTACACCTGTGCATGTGTTTTTGATTACCACAATTTTGTGTGCATTTGCTGGATTAATAATTATGAAAATCAATAATAAACATATTAATAAATTTGTTCAATAAAAAGCTATTGACAAATGTAAATAAATAGTGTATTCTGATTATATAAATATACTATAATATTTCGTATAACCCTGTAAAAATGGTTCAGGGGTCTCTACAGGAATCCTAAATCCTACTTACGAAGATGACACTCTGTTATCTTTGTAAGTGGGATTTTTTACATTTATTTGTTTAAATCACGAAAGGAATATATAAAATGAATAGATTAGAAATGATAAATATTATTGACGTGGCAAATGGCAGAAGACAAGCAGACATGGTTCTTAAAAATGGCAAAATTGTAGATGTCTATCAAGGTAAAATTATAGAGGGTAACATTGCAATTTGTGGAAAATACATTGTAGGCATAGGTGATTATAACGGCGGAATAGAGATTGATCTTAACGGTTCTTATGTGTCTGCTGGGTTTATTGATGCGCATATGCACATAGAGTCAACCTATGTTTCGCCGTCTGAAGTAGGAAGGCTGTTAGTGCCACGAGGAACAACAACAATTATATCTGACCCACATGAAATTGTAAATGTTTGCGGAAAAAAAGGGCTTGATTATATGATAAACTGTGACACAGCGCTAGACATAAAGTATATGTTGCCGTCTTGTGTTCCTTGTACGCCTTTTGAGACCACAGGAGCTATATTTAGCTCAAGTGATATGTGCGATTATATAAACCGCAAAGAGGTATTAGGTTTAGGCGAATTTATGAACCATGTTGGCGTAAATAACTGTGTAGACGAGGATATGTCTAAAATATTCACGGCTAGGCTAGCAGGAAAAATTATTGATGGACACGCCCCAGAAGTGCTAGGGAAAAAACTCGATGGTTATGCAGCCGCCGGTATTCGCACCGATCACGAATGTAGCACAATAGAAGAAGTAAACGACAGAATATCAAGAGGAATGTATGTCGAGTTTAGACAAGGCTCTGCTTGTAGAGACTTAAAAAAACTAATTCCAGCCATAACAAAAGAGAATTTAAGATACTGTCTGCTTTGTTCCGACGATAGAGAACCAGACACTATATTTAAACTGGGGCATATGGATGATTGCTTGCGTATTTGTGTAAAAGAAGGTCTTGACCCGATATCTGCAATTAGAATGGCTACAATAAACACGACGGAGTGTTATAGACTGCATGAAATAGGGGGAATAGCTCCTGGTTTACTGGCTAATATTGTGGTGCTTAATAATCTTAAAGACTTCGGTGTAGAAAAAGTCATGATAGAGGGCGAGATTGTGGCTGAAAACGGTAAATATTTAAAAAAAATTAAAACTACAGACATTCAATCTGTCAGCAATTCTATGAAAATTAAAGATTTTAGCATAGACAAACTAAAACTTACTTGCAAAAATTCAAAAGTTTACGCAATGCAGGTCTTAAGTGATGGTGTTGTAACTAAAAAAGTGGAAATTAATGTAAATATTAATGATAAAAATGAGTTTGTATATGATAAAAACTCTGACATAAACAAGATTGCTGTAGTAGAAAGGCATAAATACACTGGAAATGTTGGAGTAGGGCTTATAAAAGGTTTTGGTATAAAATCTGGTGCAATTGCACAAACAATAGCTCATGACTCACATAATGTTGTGGTGATAGGCATGTCTGATGAAGACATGGAGTTAGCTGTAAAAACATTAGAAAAAATTGGTGGAGGAATTGTGGTTGTTAAAGATTCAGTGGTGCTTTCACAGTTAGAATTGCCAATAGCTGGGCTTATGAGTGACAAAACAGGTGAAGAGGTTCAGACTAAATTTGAAGAAATTCATAATATTTGTCATGAAAACTTAGGAATTACCGAAGAAGAACCAATAGTTCAGTTATCATTTATGTCATTGCCTGTAATTCCCGAAATAAAGATTACGGATAAAGGATTGTTTGATGTATCAGAATTTAAGTTTATTAATCAATAATTAAAGTGTTTAGTATAAGCATTTTATTTAATGCGACACAATGTAGGGGACGGGTACTCCGTCCCGTGAGGACTCAGCTAAAACTGCTAGTTTTTTCCGTCCCGAAAAACTAGATATTTTAGCTAAATTTCCACGGGACGGAAAACCCGTCCCCTACATTAATTTGTGAGTTTTAACGAATTTATTTTTCACCCAAAATCCTAATCAACACGTCTGCACAGAGACCCTCCCCTACAATCAAAATCATTATTTGTGTAATATTTTTTAAGATATCCCTTTTTCGACAGGCTGAGAGCTAGGTTTTAAACCTAGCTCCTTTTGCTTTATATTACACAGTATTTAGCCATATAATCTTCCATTAAAGGAACAAGTGATTTAAACTCATCCTTAGAAGATAGATACTCTTTAATGTCCATAACAGTTACAATTGCATGAACTTTAATACCAAATTCACGGCTCACCTCGTCTATTGCAGTAATGCCCTCAGTTGTGCCAACTTCACAGCGGTTTACTGAAATAAACATATTCTCAACCTTAGTATCGGCAACACCCTTTAGTATAGGCATAACCTCTCTTATTGCTGTTCCGGCTGTGATAACGTCCTCAATGATTATAACCTTGTCGCCGTCTTGTGGCTTATAGCCTATAATGCTACCGCCCTCGCCGTGGTCTTTTTCCTCTTTACGATTAAAGAAGAAAGGACGATTAAGGCTGTACTCGTTCCACAATGCACAAGATACACTTGTAGCTAGTGGTATACCCTTGTATGCAGGACCGAACATGCAGTCAAATTCTTCACCTATGCTCTCTTTAATAAGCTCAGCATAATACTTTCCAAGTGTAGCCATTTGCTCGCCTGTCTTGTAGTTTCCTGTGTTTACAAAATATGGTGTGTTTCTTCCACTTTTTGTCACAAAGTTTCCAAAACGTAATACGTCTGCACTCATCATAAACTCTATGAACTCAATTTTACTTTTAGTTAACATAATTTTTCTCTCCTTTAATCTACTAATCTCTTTTTCATTTCTTTTTTGTTGAATATATCATATAGCGCCGGCACAACAAACAAGTTCATTAAGGTTGCATATAGCAATCCGCCTATACAGACTATTGCCACAGGTTGCATCATCTCTGAACCGAATCCTGTTCCGATAGCTACAAATAACAAGCCCAATACTGTTGTAAGTGATGTCATTAAGATAGGTCTTAAACGTGTAACACCAGCTGTTACAATAGCCCTTGTCTTTTCGACACCATCAAGTCTTAGAATGTTTATATAATCGATTAAAACTATACCATTGTTTACTATAATGCCTGCTAGCATTACAAAGCCTACCATTGCAATAACGCTTACCTCTTTGCCTGTGACAAGCAGTGCTAAAAATCCGCCTGTAAATGCTAAAGGAATTGTAAACATAACGATAAACGGTGATTTAAATGATTGGAACTGTGCTACCATTATAAAATAGATTATAACAACTGCTAATAATAGCATTAAACCTAACTGTGTTATTGCCTCCATGATTGTGTCACTCTCGCCGCCAACGTCTAGGGTATTTCCTGTTAGTGGTTCATAGTCTGCAATAAATGAATTAACTCTGTCTGTTGCTATAGTGATGTTTTGCCCTTCTTCTATTATAGCAGAAACTGTTAAAACTCTCTTATTATCTTCACGTTCGACAGAATTTAAGCTTTTAGTCTCTACTATATTGGATATCTTAGAAAGCTCTATCTCTTTTTTCTCGCCTGTCATTGTGCTGTAGCTTATTACCATGTCTTCAATGTCAGACACATTTACCTCTTGATTAGCTTCACTGTATATGACTAAGTCGGTTATCTCACCGCTAAAGTTTACAGTGTTTGAAGGCATTTCTGTTTGGATTTGTGCTACAACTTCTGCATACACTTGGGCTACCATTATGCCTTCTTCCATAGCCTTTTCTTCGTCTATTACTATTCTGATTTCAGGGTTTGCATCTGCTATACTTGTAGTGACTTCTGCAATTCCCTCTACTTTTATTAACTCTTCTTGTAGTCTGTCTGACTCTGCTATAAGGTTGTCTAGGTCCTCACCATAAACTTTAACAGATATACCCTCGCCACTCATAGAAGTTAGCATAGAGCCCATGTCCATAGCACCTTGTGCCTCAACTTGGGCATCTAAATCCGCACATTTTTCTACAATCTCGGCAGATATAACGCTGTCTTTTCTTGAAGAGTTTTCGCTGATTGTCACATATATACTAGCCGATGAACCGCTACCTCCCGTCATAGACATCATTGACATTGAACCTGTGCTGCCTGAACTTATCGAAGCACCTACGGTTACTACCTCGTCTATCTCCATAATTCTTGCGCTAACCTCGTCTGCTAGCTCTGTCATTTCTTCAAAAGTTGCATCCTCAGGGCCTGTAACCGTTACAGAAATTTGAGTACCGCTCATGCTAGGCATGAATATAAATCCTCTTGAAAGAGCCACTGCTGTGCTTGAAATCAATAGAACCACAGAAAGACCTAGGCAGACCCATTTGTGTTTAAGTGATTTAATTGCTAATCTTTCATATCCGTTTGTAACTTTGTCTAATATAAAGCTTTTAGGTTTCTTCTCTTTTTTAAGCATGTCAGATGCCATAGCCGGAACTAAAGTCAAGGCGACAATCAAACTAGCTAGCAGTGAATAAGCAACTGTAAGACCCATGTCTACAAATAAATCTCTTGTAATTCCCTCTATAAAAACTATAGGCAAGAACACACAAACAGTAGTTAGGGTAGATGAAACAATTGCACCTGCTACTTGACTTGCACCTTTAACGGCGGCGTTTAAGGCAGACTCTCCATTTGCACGCATTCTGTATATATTCTCGATAACAACAACCGAGTTATCAACTAGCATACCAACACCAACCGCAAGACCAGAAAGTGATATAATATTTAGTGTGATTCCAGAGAAGTACATAAGAACAATTGCGAAAAGTAAAGAAATTGGAATTGAACAAGCTATAATAAATGTTGGTCTTAAGTCTTTTAGGAAGAATATCAAAATCAATATTGCTAAGACCGCACCACTAATAAGTGAGTTCATAACAGTTCCAACAACAACGTCGATATAGTCGCCTTGATCGTTAAGTTTTGCAAAAGATAAACCCTCAAACTCTTCTTCAAGGTTTTCAAACTCAACAGATAAATTGTCTGAAACTGTCTTTGTAGCAAAGGTAGATTGCTTTGTGAAAGAAAGCATTAAAGAGTCGTCTCCGTTTACTTTTGCATAAACCTCTGCCGAATTATCGCTTACAAATACATCAGCAACATCCTCTAGTCTTACAATTCCAACGTCGTCAAGACCTGTGTTAAGTATAGGTAATTGTGCAAAATCTTCAAGGCTTTCAGCCTCTTCACCTACACGAACAAGGTAGTCAACGCCGTCCTCTGTGATGTAGCCAGCTGGCATTGAGAAGTTTTGAGCTGTAAGAATTTGAGACACCATATCCATGGTGATATCAAGTGTAGCCTGTTTGTAGGCAGCTTCTCTTTGTTCTTCAATTTGATCTTTTGCACTGTCGATTTGTGTTTGGGCTGAATCCATTTGAAGTAGGGCGGAGTCTAGTGCAGATTGCCCAGCAACTATTTGTGATAGACTAGCTGAAAGATCCATAGAGCCGTCTAATTGTTGCTTGTTTAACTCTTCCATGCCCGCTGTGATTTGCACAGAGGCTTTTTCAAGCTCTACTATTGTAGCCTCCATTTGAGCCACACCATCAGTTATCATTTTTATGTCGGCTTCATATTGGGCAATTGCTTCATCTAAGTCAGCCATTTCATAACCATAGGCAGAAAGTGTAGCGTTTAATGCGCTTATTGTGGTATCAAGTAAACCTAGTTGTATTCTTATGTTTGCGATTTCCGCAGTTTGCTCTGTAGTTGGAGCCTCGATTGCCTCTAACTCGGCAAGTTTTGTTTCAAGTGTTGCCTTGTTTTCAAGTGCGTCGTCGTACTGCATTCCAACTTCAACTAAGATACCTAAAATTTGCTCTAGCATTGGTAAAGACTGATTTGCAGTGCTAATTTGGCTTTTTAGTTCTACTATAGTGTTTTCAATCTCGATTTTTTGGTCGACTAATTCGGCTTGAGCCTTGGCTGTCTCTTGTGCTAGAACTGTTTGCCCTTCTTCTACGGCTGATTGAGAGTCGTCTAATAAATCTGACTGGCTTTCAAGTTCGTTTCTGCCGTCTTCAAGTTCTTGCTCTTGCTCGTTTAGTTCAATTTCTGCCTCGGCAAATTGTTTGTCTAAAGCGTTTTTGATTTTCACATTTAGAATATCAATCTTTTCTTGTGAGATTAATACGCTTACTTCTTCTTCTACATTACCGCTAACATCAACGCTCGCAACACCTGTTACACCCTCAAGGTCGCTTAAAATAGTGTCGTTTAAAAAGCTTGTTAACTCAATGCTGTCCATTCCCTCGTATGAGGCAGAATAAACACCTACAGGCAGTAGGTTAGGGTTAATTTGTATAATATAAGGAGTTGAAACCATATCGCTCCATGCACCTGAAACCGAGTTGATTTGTTCTCGCACATCGGGTACAATGGCATCCATATTAGCAGAGTCGTTAAACTCTAACATAACCATAGACACACTGTCGGAACTCGTCGAACTTATTGCTGTGATATTTTCAACCGTTGCCATGGCTTGCTCTAGTGGTTTACTTATTTCTTCTTCTATTTCCTCGGGTGTTGCACCAGGATTTGTTGTGATAACTACTGCATATGGCAGGTTAATTCCGGGCAATAGGTCTGGTGTCATGCTCGAGAACGACACAAAGCCTAAAATAATTACCATCAATACAGAAACATAGACTGTAAGAGGTTTTTTTACGCTAAATTTTGAAAACATTGATTCACTCCTAAATAATATTATTTACATATATTTTTCACCATAGTATTATACAATATAACTAATGAAATAAGTAATAGCAATTAATTAACTTTCTGTAAATAATAAAATTTATTGTTTTGTGGAGTAGTTGATTTATATTAAATAAGAATCTAAATTACTTTAATTAGTTAATTACAATATTTTTCCTTACAATAAATATAGAATAATTCTATAATAAACGCAGACATATCATCTTCATGAATTATTCCTATTTTTACAAATTCATTAAACAAAACAATATTACAGCCTATATATTTATTTCGTATCAATAAACCTAATGAGAAATGAAATCTATGCAAAAACGAAAAATCACAAGAAATTAATTCAAAAATAAATACATTACTTAGCTCTTTTTCAATTTTAGGAAATAAATCTGTAATTAATTTAATTATTTTCATATTATCCTCTTTTGACATCTAGTAAATGTCTTTTTTATTTTATTATAGCACATAATAAAATAAAAACAAGCAGTAAATGTCAAAAAGGAGTTAATATGTATAAAAATAAAAATATAGATGGAACATGTAATATTAGTGGTAAAAAAATTGCACTTTTAAGAAAACAAGTAAACCCTAAATTATCTCAAAATGGACTTTCAAAAAAACTCCAATTAGCAGGACTTGATATAGATAAAAATGCAATCCAAAGAATTGAATCAGGACAAAGATTTATAACAGATATTGAACTTAAGATATTTGTGAAAATTTTGGATACAACATCAGATTATTTATTAGGGATAACGGATGATTAATTTGTGCATTAAGCTCATTGTTTTCGATTACCATATTTATCAAAGTTTTTTCTTAATGCTCTTTCTGTTGGGAGGATTGTAATAAATAATAGAAACAATTGAATAGCGATAGTAATTCCTCCAAATAAACTTATAAAATTTATTTCTCTTCCAATAACTAAAAGCATAGCGCCAATAGAAATAGGCAGAATTATGCAACCAAATATTAAAATCAAAGTCTTTACCGCACCACAACTGTACTTCAATTGGATATGCTAGGTTATCTCTTTGATAATAAAGATGTATTGCCCTGTAACCATCATCTTTTTGTTTTCCGTTTCGCAAATCAGCTACTCTAAAATACTCAGGAAATTCAGTAGGATAACTGTCAAGTTTCATTCTAAAACCCAAAACATCATTAAAGCATTGTTTGAATCCGCCACCAACAGTAATCGTTTAATTGAATTTACGTATTATTGAATAATCACTTTTAAATCTTGAACCTATAATATTCTCACTGATTAGTGTTTCAACATATGTAGACCTATATCTTGCGATATCTTCTAAAATTAAATAAGTGGTGTTTTTGAAAGTGATATTTGTTTTAAACTTTTTCCCAAGGTAGATGTGTACGACAATTTATCTAATACTTTTTTGCTTATATCATCAAACATATTACGTGCCTCTTTCTTGTTATATATCAACAATTAACTATTGTTTTGTTACTATTATACATCGAGTAGTATGTTTATGCAAGAAAATTATTGTACGGATTAAAGCTAAATTTGCTCAAATATATTAGGGGAGGGTCTTATTTGACTAAGGACTAAAGGTGAAGAGTGAATGACTATTGAAAATTTACTTTGTGCTTCTTAGGATTTTTGATTTAAAATTAATTCGTTAAAACGCACAAATTGATGTAGGGAACGGTCAAGACCGTTCCCTACATCACTAATCCTAATCAACACGTCTGGATAATATCCGCCCCTACATACACAAAAAATTAGGCAAGGAGTTTATCCTTGCCCAAAATTATTTGTTTTAGAAGCTTTCTGAAACCATTAAGAATAGTACCATTACATCTTTATTGTCGATTACGCCGTCATCGTTTAGGTCACTTGCCATCATATCGATATCAGTTCCCATGTTTGATGTGTATTGTAGTAGCGCCATAACGTCTTTATTGTTGATAAATCCGTCTGAGTTTGTGTCACCCATAACTACTTCTACAACTTCAACTTTACCTTCTGTAATGTCGAAAGCTACATTTTGTTGGTTCATGTTAAATACATCTTCTGGGTCGTAAGAAGCTGTAATGCTTAAGTCGCCCTCTGTTGCTGTGTCTTTAACTTTGAACTTAAGTGTTGCGTATGTCATGTCAGCTGTGTCGAAATCTTTTGTTCCGTCAACCCAGTTTAGAATTAAAACTGAATTTGCATCTGCTGTCTCGAAAGCGCTTGTCATTTCGCCGAACTCTTTATTAAATGTTACACCTACTAGCTCTAACATGTCCTCGTCATAATCAACTACTAATTTCATTGATGTGATACCAGGGTTGTTCTCTAGTGTGATGTCAACCATAACCTCGTCGCCTGCTTGAGCTTTTTCTGTCTCGATAATGATTGTAGAATCTGTATCAACTGGAGGAAGCTCTTTAGCTTTATAAGTTGCTGTGATTGAAACTTCTTCTGCTGGCATTTCAAAGCTTGTTGTCATGCTTGTTTCGTCTGCAAATGTTACATTACCTACCCATTTGTCAAACTCCATGCCTGTTTCTGCTGTGTCAGCTGTGATGTTTACAATTGTTCCCTCTTCATAAGAGCCTGAACCTGTACCGTCTGTTACTGTTACTTCATAAGTTTGTGCCTCTGGCTTCTCTGCAAAGTTTGCAGTTAGTGAAACGTTAGAAGTCATCTCTGTGATATATACAGGGTTTGTGCTTATAACTTTACCGCTTGCATCTGTCCAGTTTACGAAATCGTAACCCTTAGCTGCTGTAGCGATAGCAGTTTTAGTAACGCCTTTTACAACGCCAGTAAAGCTGTCTGAAACCTCGCCCATGCCGTCGCCTACTGTTAGGCTAAAGTCAAATCTTGTCTTGTAAGAAGCATCAACTGAACCTGTGTTAAACTCTTTGCCGTCTTCTGGGTTTGAGAAGTCGTTATTATTCTTTGTGAACATCCAGTCCCAGATATAGCTCATCATTGTTTCATAGTCTTCAAGTTTCCAGTATTTACACCAGATATTGTAGCCTATACTTGCCTCTGTATCGTTTACGCCCTTTGTACGGTCTATGTTTATAAATGTGTTGTCAATTGTTGAGCTGTACTTACTCTTTAGAGGTTCGTCCTCTAGTGTTGCCCAAAGAAGTTCAAATCTACCGTAAGCTGAATTTGGATCTTGCCATGGAGCTGTTGCTACTGCATCATAGTTGCTTGGGCTACAAATTAGGTTTAATCCGTGAGTATACCAGCTACCTGAACCTACATATCCAACAGGTGTTGTAACATAACCCATATCTTGGTTGATAAAAGTGTTGCCTATAACGTCAACGTCACGTCCGCCTGATGATTTTAGACCCCATGAAGTATTTTCAAATACGTTGTCTACTATTAATACTCCGCCTTTACCATCGTCTAGGTAAACGCCTGAGTTTTCAACTGAACCATGAGCTACGTCATGGAAATAGCTGTTTCTGATAACTGAACCACGATTTAGAGTATCACGACCAGTGTAGATACAAGCTTGGTCGCCTGTCTTTTTAAGAACATCGAATATCTCTAAAAATTCCATTAGAGATTCAGGACCGTTAAACTGCATACCATTGTGAGGTGCGTCTGAAAGAATACAGTTTGAAACTATGTTACCAACTCCGCCCATTCCAATAGCTGGGTTGTATGATTGGTTCTGCATACTAAAGTTTGTTATGCTTGAATTTTTAATATAGTTATATCCACGCTCTAGGTTGTAAGTATCGCCACCGCCTAGGGAAATTCCGCCGTCTATGTTGTCGATATCACACATATTAAAGCCGTTAAATTTAGCTAGATTTTCTGAACTGTTGTCAATTCTTGAAAGTGTGCCTGCAATGTTTGTAATGTCGGCATTCTCGATTGAGTTATAGCTACCGCCAGAAACATTAAATACACCGTTGTTCATGTTTGCCATGTCGATGCCATCGAATGTGATGTAGTTTGCGTTAGTTATGCTGATCATTACTGTGTCAAGAACAGGAACGCTTACTTTGTTTGTATCGTCACTCATGTCTGTTCCTGTAGGTGGATAGAAGTATAGCATTAAGTTGTTTGGATCACTTAATTGGTCTATATACCACTCGCCAGGAGAACTTAATTCTTCAAAAATATTGAAAGCATAGAATTTACTCTTGTTAGCGTTTACTTCATAGTGGCTGATAAGTGCTGATTTAACCTCGTTTCCATTTATTGATTGAATTGGAACTGTTTGGTCAGAGAAAGATGAACCCCAGTAACCTAACATCCAAGCACCTTGTCCACCAGCGTTTTCAACAGATGTATCAGGGTCTATTGAAGCTTGCCATTTTGCTAGTTGCTCTGCTGTTAAGCTTGAAGATGTGAATGCAAATGTAGAGTCTTCTAGTCCTTCTACATAAGGCTCACCCCAACCAGCAATAATTGCGTCGTTTTCCCAACCTCTTGAGAAACTACCTGCCTCTGTGTACTTAGATACCTTGATTGTTCCGTCGTCAGGAGCAGTAGCATCTGGGTAACGGGCAAGTGTCATTGGTTCGTTGTTAAGTGCCATGCTGTAGTATGAAAGGCTAAAGTTTAGTCCGTCAGAGAAATCCCATTTAGAGATACCGCCAGAGCTATGTCCTAGCATTCTAACGTCTCTTTCTTTAACGCCTAGGTCTGAAACATTTACTGAATATACTTTATCTACTGCATCTGTGTGTATTCTGTCGTACATATCGCTTGAAGAATCTACTAACTCAAAGTCAGTTGCGTCAATTGTTACAGAACCGTTAAAGCTTACTACTTCGTCTTTGTAGGCTGCATACTCAATTGGAGACTCTTCTGTGCCTGAATGCTCTTCATTAAAGTTTATTGTGTCTGTAATTTGGTAGATACCTTCTCTAAAGTAGACTACTACTCCGCCCATAGGTAATGCTGAAGAGGCTATAACGTCTCTTGCTTTTTCGATTGTAGCGTAAGGGTTATTTATTGTACCGTCACCGCTTACATCGTCGCCGTCTGTTGCAACGAAAATTTCTTTACCAAACACATGTGTGTCATCACCAACTGTGATTACGCAAGTATCAGTTAGGTTTGAGCCGTCTTTAGTTGTAATTGTAAGTATAGCTGTACCATAGTTTACAGCTGTAACTAAGCCATCTCTAACAACAAATACATCCTCATTGCTTGACTCCCATGTTACGTGTCTTTCTGTTGTGCCAACAGGAGAGATAACTGGGTTAAGTACTATAGACTCTCCTACATTTAGTCTAACATTCTCTATATCTTCAACAGGCATAGAGTTGTTTGTGTCTTGTCCTGGAGCTCCCATCGCTATAATATCTGTTACAGGAGAAGAAGTTAGGAATACTGATTCTGAAACTAGGTCTACAGAATTAATTAGTATGCTGTCAGTTGCTCCACTTGTAGAAGTTACTGTAACTGTAGCCTCGCCGAACATAAATGGCTCTATGCTACCACTTGTTGTAACGCCTACTATATCTTTGCCTTCTTCATTTACTGTGTATGTTAGTAAATCAGTTGAATCATAGCTTGGGTCTTGTCCTACTATGTCAAGTAAAATTCTTTGTAGTTCATATGTGTCATAATAGCCTATATCAGCCTCATCCTCACCAATTTCAATAGAAACTGCTGGGTTCTTTTCTATTAAAAGAAGTTTGTCAAATATTGCAATTTCCTCGCCTGCTATTGCATCGAAGTTATCATGTGTAATGTCTGTCTTGATTACTATTTGTTGGAAAGAATCCATAGCAAAATCAGCCATATGTCTGCCGTCAAGAGTTAGTGTTACACCGCTATCTGGGTTTGCGAAGTCCCAACGAATTGCATAGCCATTGTTGTTAAGTCTTCTTATCTCTGTGTCTTCTGTAGTCACAACTCCGTCAACCATTTTTACTATTAATAGATTACTTTGGTTACCAGGAATTGAACGCAGACCTATACCATTTTCTCCACTTTCGTCAAGAAGCATGATGTCTGTAGTACCTGTTAGCTCTGCCATAGATTGCCATGTGATTTCGGCAATATAGTCTTCAACCGCTACAGGGAATGTATAATGTGCATATGCTGAGTGCATTCCATCTACAGGAACTGTAGTTAAAGCTGCACCGAACTTGTTATCGTATTTATCAGTTAAATTTTTGCCGTGCATACTTGCTTGCTCACCCTTTGTGAAATCACCTATAAGTGAAGAGAAAGGATTAAGTTCAGACTCGTTTTTCTCGAAGTCGTATCTTAAGTTAGCGCCTAGGCTAAAGCAGTTCTTTAGCTCGTCAACCGCTGTAATAAGTGAGGTGCTTGCATCCATTATGTCGTCATTAGCGCTGTCTTCATGTATTAACTTTGCACTAGCTAGGGCAGTTTTAAAGTTTGTCCATGCTGTAGCATCTGTGTAGTCACCCTCAAAGAAACCATTAGCTAGAGTAACTAGGTTTAATAGATTACGGTATTCCTCTGTAAAGCTGTCTGTGAACATCTCTGTGCTTCTAAGGACAGCACCTGCATACGGATTACTTCCTGCTTTAACTCTAACCATAACCATGCCAGCATCTAATTCTTTGTTGCCAACGCTTTGTGGGTTAGATGTACAAGTCATAAATGTTCCGCCACCGTCTAGGCTGTATTCATAGTCTGTAGCGTTATCGTATCCTGCAACATTTGTCCAACCAAATGTATTAGCGGTATCATCGTTTACAGGGTTTGTTGGTGCATCTGCTACATCTATTGCAACATCTTTGTTGCTAGAGATTATAACGTCATCTATGTAGTGAGTGTTTTCTGTCTTCATCCATGAGTTAAGTAATAGAATATTACTAAAGCCCTCGGCTGAAGTTGTTGCTTTACCAGATTTACTGATAGCTTCTTCTGTAGTTATAGTATCAACTAGTTCACCATCATAGTAAAGGTCAACTGAATCAGTAGCTGTGTAGTCCCACATTACTGTGTGCCAACCAACACTAGCAGTCTCGATAAATGTTTCGTGTTTACCTACTTGAATGCTCACATTTTGGTCGTGGTAGCTGCCATTTGAACCCTTGCCACCAATAGCAAAGCCTATTCCGTGGTGATAGTCGCCTAAGACTGTACCCGGCATAATGTACATTCTGTCACCTGGATCACTGCTTATATAGAACTTCATTGTTAGGTATTTATCGTTTTGTATTCCACCCGGAACTGTGTAGTTTACATTATGTGTGTAGGCTGGGTTGTTAGCATTGTTATTATATTTACCGCCTACAAAGAATGAAGATAAACCACTAGCTGAAACATCCATAGTTCTTTTAATTGTACCAGTTCTAGCAGACCAACCAACTAAATCAGCATCATCTTCAAAGTCCATGATAATGTCATCGTTAGATGTAAAAGCAACTTCATTAAAAAGTGTAGGGCTAGCTACATCTTCTGTAAGACCTTTAAGTCTAACTCCTACTTTTCCAGCCGCTGCATCAATATTGCCAATTGGTTGAGGGTTAGCGGTACAGTCTACATAGTCTGTTCCGTTTATGGTGTACTCGTAAGACAAATATTCCTCTTTGCCCTCTACAGGTGTCCAACCAAATGTGTTGAAGATATCATCTACAACAGGGTTTGTAGGTTTGTCTTCGGTCGTTTCATTGATAATTGAAACACCGCTATTTGTTTGCTCTGTAGCAAATGTTGCAGTTACCATTGAACTAGCTAACATTGCACTCGCCAAAACTATAGACAAAATTCTCTTTAGGTTTTGGGATTTCATAATAGTTCCTCCATAAATTAATTATTTGTTTGTATTATACAATATCTTAATACAAAAGACAAGACAGCAATGTAACAAAAAACGCTGTCTTATGTAACAAAAAACGCTATCTTTTAACATAGCGTTTTTGGGATTGTGCATAATTCATAAAATGTATATTGTGTTTTCTACAGTTCACACAAATCAAAGGAAAGCGATGTAGGAAATATAATCAATTGTAAAGTTTTTAATTTAATAAAGTAGTAGGGGAGACCTGTGGTCGTCCGAAAATTTAGTTAAAACCGCTAGTTTTCGGCTGCTCACACAGGACCAGACGTGTCTCTTGCGATTTTTGGTTTTAAATTAATTCGTTAAAACGCACAAATTAATGTAGGGGCGGATATTATCCTCCTAAGAAATTTAGGCGAAATTACGGACTTTTTAGGAGGATAATATCCGCCCCTACCGCAATTAATTCTAAGTGGCACGTCTGGGCATCACCTCCCTACATTGATTTTTGAAATTTTGTGAAGTTTAGCAAATTAATTTAAATCTATAATCGTGATTAACAAAAAGTGTAGCTCATTTTTGCTTGAGCTACACTTTATAGATGTTAAACTAAATTTAGTTTTTTATTTAAGTTATGTCTTGCAATAATAAATCCTGCAATTCCAAGTGCTAAAGATGGAATGCACAAATAGTAAAGCAATTCTGTGTAAAGACCTATAACTTGATCTGCTATAGTCGCTACATCCAAATAAGTTGATTGACCTAGATACATAAATGTTGAGGCATTAGATGTAAATGTGTGTACAAGTACTGCTAAATGAAGAATTTGACCTATTACATAATAGATTATATAAGCAACTATTGAAGCGCCTATCTTACTTCTAAATCTTTGTCCAATGCTAAACACAGCGTAAAGACATATTAGGGTAGAGGCAGTAGCAATAAGAGATAAGACAATAACTGCTACAAATATTTTAACAAAATCAAATTCTACGCCAGTAGTATTGTAATATGTAATCTCGCTAGGTGCTGTCGCAAAAAACACAGAGATAGAAAGCATAATTACAATGTATGTGCTTATTATCATTGTAAAACTTGTTATAAATTTAGCTAAAAGTTGCTGTGTTGGTGTCACTGGAATGGTAAAGCTTAAGTAGCCTTGTGATGAAAACAGATTTTTATAAAACCTAATAACAGGAATTATAAAACATCCTACGCCTAAGGCGATTAAGTTTGTTACATACAGTATAAGTGCTATAACTGCTACTTGAGACAAAAGGTCGTTGTTAGTAATGTCTATGTTGGATAGAATAATCATGGAAAGTGTGACTAATGCAGTTAGTGCATAAAACAGTCCCGCAATTTTGAACATGTATGCAAATTCATATTTTAAAAGTTTAATTAACATCTGAATACCTCCCTGAACAATTGGTCTATGCTCTTTTGCTCTCTTGCCCTAATATTGTCTACACTGTCATGCAGAACAATGTTTCCATAGCTTATAAATATTACATCACTTAAGATTTGCTCAATGTCTGCTATCAAATGTGTTGAAATAATTATTGAGGCATTTGGGTTGTAGTTTGCTATTATTGTGTTTAAAATATAATCTCTTGTAGCGGGGTCTACACCTGCTATAGGCTCATCAAGTATGTAAAGCTGTGCCTCACGGCTCATAGTTAAAATTAAACCAACTTTTTCTTGTGTTCCTTTTGATAAAGTTCTAACCTTTGCCTTGATGTCTATGTTTAGGTTTTGTAGCATGTGCAAGGCTCTCTCTGGTCTAAAATCTTCAAAAAAGTCTTGGTAATACTTTATTGAGTATTCTACAGTTTTGCTTTGATCTAAAAATACTTTATCTGGTAGATACGAAATTATCTTTTTGCTTTGTACTCCTATTGGTTGCCCGTTAACTAATACGGTGCCTGAATCTGCGGTTAAAAGACAGTTAATAATCTTGATTAACGTTGTTTTACCGCTACCGTTAGGCCCTAAAAGACCTATGATTTTACCTCTTTCAATGTTTAAACTAACATTGTTAAGAGCTAAAATGTTTTTGTAAAGTTTGTTTATTCCTTGAACTTCTAAAATATTGTTCACTTAAACTACCTCCTATTTTTTTTGACTAATGACTAAAGGTGAAGGGAATATAAGTAATCTTAATTCTTAATTGTAGGGAAGGGTCTGAGTGCAGACGTGCCTCTTAGCAAATTTAGCCATGTAGGGGCGGATAATATCCGCCTTAAAAGTCCGTGATTTTACCTAAATTTCTTAGGCGGATAATATCCGCCACTACAATAAGTTATAAAGTTAGTCTTTCACTTTTAGTCTTTAGCCTTTAGTTTATCTAATGTGTTTGTGAATTGAGTCTATAATTTGCTCGTCTGTAAAACCCATCTGTCTTAATAAGGCTACAAATTCTTGGGTTTTATCGTTAAGCTCTTTCGTTGCCTGTGACGCAATAAGGCTTATGTCCTCGCTTACATATCTTCCGTCACCTCTTCTTGTGTTAATTAAACCCATTCGCTCAATTTCTGTAAAAGCTCTTTGAACTGTGTTTGGGTTTACACCTGCGATTATAGATAAATCTCTAACAGTGGGAAGTTTCTCATTAGGTTTATATTTTCCCGCTACAATATCCTGCTTTATTCTCTCTGTTATCTGAATAAAGATGGCTTTATCATTTGTAAATTCCCACGCCATTTTTCCACCTCCTAAAGTATTAATGTTGTGATACAATCATACAACTTTTTGCTTGATTTGTCAAGCAATTTTTTAATTAAAGTTACACTAAAATAACTTAATAAATAATGATATTGTGTATAATATGAGATTGTTCGTCAATATTCACAAAAAATGAAGAAATATTTTTTTATGTTTTGAGGCACAAGATTTGTTTTATTTCTTTTAAGGAAATAAAAATACAATAATGTTTGTTATAATAACTTGTGAATTATTTAACATTAAATTTAATTTATTTCCATTCAAATTCAAGGAGGAAAAATAATGCTTAAAAAAATTAGTACACTACCTTTTCAAGACACACCAGAGCAAAAGGAAAAATTGATGGCTGTTATTGACAGCTTAAGAACTCAAAGTGGTGCTGTTATGACAGCTCTACAAGAGGCTCAAGAGATTTACGGCTACTTGCCACTTGAGGTTCAAAAAACAATAGCTGTTGAGCTTAATGTACCTGTTGAAGAGGTATACGGAGTTTCAACTTTCTACTCACAATTTACACTTACACCAAAGGGTAAATACCATGTTTCTGTATGTCTTGGTACTGCATGTTACGTTAAGGGTGCAGACAAAGTTCTTGACAGATTAGTTGAGATTTTAGGAATTAAATCAGAGGAATGCACAGAAGATGGCATGTTCTCACTAACTGCATGTCGTTGTATCGGTGCTTGCGGACTAGCTCCTGTTATCACTGTAAACGAGGATGTATACGGAAGACTACTACCAGAAGATGTAGATGCAGTTATAGCTAAATATAAAGGATGAGAGAGCTATCGCTAAATATATTAGATATAGTTCAAAATTCTATTAAAGCGAATGCAAGTTTAATTCAAATAAGTATTGAAGAAAATTTTGATACTAATACCATGACAATATCTATAGACGATAATGGCAAGGGTATGACAAAAGAACAATTAGAAGAAGTTACAAACCCATTTTTCACCACAAGAACTACAAGAAAAGTAGGTCTTGGTATACCTTTCTTTAAAATGGCGGCGGAAATGACAGGCGGAAATTTTGAGATTAACTCTACTTTAGGAGTAGGAACAACATTAAAGGCTTGTTTTAACTCTTCTAATATAGATATGACCCCACTAGGGGATATATCTGACACTGTATTGATAATTGTTTCTTCTAATACTGCTATAGACTTTCTTTATACTCGTGCCTTTATTAAGAACGAGGAGATTAAGTCTAATAGTTTTGATACGAGGGAAATTAAGGCTGTTTTAGGAGAAGAGGTTTCACTAAATGAGCCTGAAGTTGTGTTGTGGATGAAAGAATACTTGGCTGAGAATATGTCGGCTGAATAAATTAATTTTCTATATTAATGAAAGGACGTTCAAATATTGAACGGATGTGATGTTTATGAAATCATTAGCAGAATTACAAGCGATCAGAGATAAAGCTAAACAAAACTTAAATGTAAGAGCTGAAAACGGATCAGGTAAAAAGATTTTGGTTGGTATGGCTACTTGCGGTATTGCAGCAGGCGCAAGACCTGTTTTAGCAGCAGCAGTTGAAGAAGTAGCAAAAAGAGGTTTAGCAGATGTTATGGTAACACAAACAGGATGTATAGGTATTTGCCAATATGAGCCTGTAATGGAAGTTATCGAGGAAAACGGCGAGAAAACAACTTATGTTAAAATGAATGCCGATAAAGCTGTTCAAGTAATTAACGACCATGTAGTAAACGGCAATGTTGTTACAGCCTATACTATTGGTGCAGTTCAAAAATAAGGGAGGATAAATATGTTTCGTTCTAACGTTCTTGTATGTGGAGGAACAGGATGTACCTCTTCAAGCAGTGAAGTAATAATCAGTAAATTAAATGAAGAAATCAAGGCAAAGGGTTTAGAGAAAGAAGTTAATGTTGTAAGAACAGGTTGCTTCGGTCTATGTGCATTAGGCCCTATCATGATAGTATACCCAGAGGGTGCTTTCTATAGCATGGTAACACCAGACGATATCCCAGAGGTTGTAGAAGAGCATTTACTAAAGGGTCGTATAGTTAAAAGATTACTATACAAAGAGACAGTTTCAGAGGATAACACAGTTAAATCTCTAAACGAGACAAAGTTCTACGAAAAACAAATGCGTATAGCTCTTAAAAACTGTGGCGTTGTAAACCCAGAGGTTATCGACGAATATATAGCTTTAGACGGCTATGCAGCTCTAGGTAAAGTTTTAACAGAGATGACACCAGAGCAATTAGTTGAGGAGATGCTAGCTTCAGGCCTTAGAGGTAGAGGTGGTGCTGGTTTCCCAACTGGTCTTAAATGGAAATTTGCTGCTGCTAACACAGCAGATCAAAAGTATGTATGTTGTAATGCTGATGAGGGAGACCCAGGCGCATTCATGGATAGATCTATCCTAGAGGGTGACCCACATGTTCTTATCGAGGCTATGGCTATAGCTGGTTACGCTATTGGCGCTACAAAAGGTTATGTTTATATCAGAGCCGAGTACCCAATTGCTGTTAAGAGACTAGAGATTGCTATTAACCAAGCTCGTGAGTATGGTCTATTAGGTAAAGATATTTTCGGAACTGGTTTTGAGTTCGATTTAGAGATTAGACTAGGTGCAGGTGCATTCGTTTGTGGTGAAGAGACAGCTCTTATGACTTCAATCGAGGGTAAAAGAGGTGAGCCTCGTTGCCGTCCTCCATTCCCAGCTGTTAAGGGTCTATTCCAAAAGCCTACAGTTCTAAACAATGTTGAGACATACTCAAACATTCCACAAATTATATTAAACGGTGCTAGCTGGTTCAAAGGAATTGGTACAGAGAAGTCAGCCGGTACAAAAGTTTTCGCATTAGGCGGTAAAATTGTTAATACAGGTCTAGTTGAGGTTCCAATGGGAACTACTCTTCGTGAAGTTGTAGAAGAAATCGGTGGCGGTATTCCAGACGGACATACATTTAAAGCTGCTCAAACTGGTGGACCATCAGGCGGATGTATCCCAGCTTCTCTAATCGACACAGCAATTGACTATGATAACCTATTAGCTATCGGTTCAATGATGGGTTCAGGCGGACTTATCGTTATGGACGAGACTAACTGTATGGTTGACATTGCTAAGTTCTTCCTAGAGTTTACAGTTGACGAGAGCTGTGGTAAGTGTATACCATGTAGAATTGGTACTAAGAGACTTCTTGAAATGCTTGAGAAGATCACTAGCGGAAACGGTACACTTGAAGATTTAGACAAAATGGAAGAGCTATGTCAATATATTAAAGATAACTCACTATGTGGTCTAGGTCAAACTGCTCCAAACCCTGTTCTTTCAACAATGCACTTCTTTAGAGATGAGTACATAGCTCACGTTACAGAGAAACGTTGCCCAGCAGGTGCTTGTAAGTCACTTACAAACTACTATGTTATTGAAGATAAGTGTAAAGGTTGTACTTTATGTGCAAGAGTTTGCCCAGTTTCTGCAATTTCAGGCAAACTAAAAGAGGCTCATGTAATTAATACTGCTACATGTATTAAGTGTGGAGCTTGTATCGACAAATGTAAATTTAAAGCAATCGAGAAAAGATAAGGGGACATTATTTATGGTAAACATTAAAATTAATAATATGCCTTATGAAGTTGAAGACGGTATCACCGTTCTTGAGGCTGCACGTCAGGCTAATATAAACATTCCTACACTTTGCTTCTTAAAAGACCTAAACCAAATCGGTGCTTGCCGTATGTGTATGGTAGAAGTTAAAGGCGCTAGAAGTCTAGTAGCTTCTTGTGTATACCCTGTAAACGAGGGAATGGAAGTATTTACAAATACTCCAAAGCTACAAAAATCAAGAAAAACTACACTACAAATGCTTCTTTCAGTTCATGACAGAAAATGTCTTTCATGCGTAAGAAACGGTAGTTGTGAATTACAAACTCTATGTAACGAGTTGGGTATTGATGATGAGTCTGCATATGATGGTGTTAAACCAGCGACAGAGAAAGACACATCTACTTTATACCTAGAAAGAGATAACTCAAAATGTATCCTTTGCCGTCGTTGTGTAGCAGCATGTCAAAATCAACACGTTGGTGTAATTGGTGCTAACAACCGTGGTTTTGATACAGCAATCGGCTGTGCATTTGACTCTAAACTAGCTGAAAATACTTGTGTTGGCTGTGGACAATGTATAAACGTATGTCCTACAGGCGCATTAACAGAGAAAAGCTATATCAACGAAATTTTAGAGGCTATTGCTGACCCAGATAAATATGTTGTAGTTCAAACTGCTCCATCTGTTAGAGCCGCTCTAGGTGAAGAGTTCGGCATGCCAATAGGCACTAATGTAGAAGGCAAAATGGCTGCTGCACTTAGAAGACTAGGCTTTACAAAAGTATTTGATACAGACTTTGGCGCTGACATGACAATCATGGAAGAGGCTACAGAGTTCCTAGACAGAGTTCAAAATGGTGGAAAACTTCCTATCATTACTTCTTGTTCTCCAGGATGGGTTAAGTTCTGCGAGCATTACCACCCAGAGTTCATAGAGAACCTAAGTTCATGTAAATCACCTCAACAAATGACAGGTGCTTTAATCAAGACTTGGTACGCCGAGAAAGAGGGCATTGACCCTAAAAATATAGTTTCAATTTCTGTAATGCCATGTACAGCTAAGAAATTCGAGACAAACAGAGACCACCAAAGTGCAGTAGAGGGTCTACAAGACGTTGATTTCAGCTTGACAACAAGAGAGTTAGCAAGAATGATTAAAATGGCTAAAATAGACTTTGTAAACCTACCAAACGAGACTTTTGACCCAGCTATGGGCGAGTCAACAGGTGCTGCCGTTATATTCGGTGCTACAGGTGGTGTTTTAGAGGCAGCTCTTAGAACTGCTGCAGATGTTCTAACAGGCGAGAGCCAAGAGAGTATTGACTACAAAGAAATTCGTGGTACAAAGAACATTAAAGAGGCTGTATACAATGTTGCTGGTATCGAGGTTAAAGTTGCAGCTGTTAGCGGACTTGAAAATGCTCACGAGTTACTAAACAGAGTTAAAAACGGCGAGGCAGATTACCACATTATTGAAGTTATGTGTTGCCCAGGCGGTTGCGTAAACGGTGGTGGACAACCTATCGTAAGCTCAAATGTTAGAAATATTACAGATATTAAGACATTAAGAGCATCAGCTCTTTACAATCAAGACGCTAACATGCCTTTAAGAAAAAGCCATGAGAGCCCAATCGTTAAGAAATGCTATGACGAATTCTTAGAGAAGCCTGGTAGCCATAAAGCTCACCACATTCTTCACACTAAGTATGTAAACAGAGGACTATAAGTCGAGGTCGGGAAGCCCCGACAGGCAATTCGCACATATAGTATAATATGAGTTAAAGCTTTATTGCCTGCGTTCAACTTTGACAATGAACTAAATTTCTAGGGGCGACCACACATGGTCGCCCCTTAAATTATAGAACTTAGTGAAAAGTTAAAATTCTTGTAATACAAAACAAATTTGTTAAAATATTGTAGGGAACGGTCTTGACAGTTCCCTACATCAGTTTACCGAATAAACACCTCTGCACTAAGACCCACTCCTACCTCAAAATGTTGTCAGAGTGCCGTAAAATTCATGAATATAGACGAATAAATGAAAGGGTATTTTATGAGCGGACATAATATATACGAATTTAAGTTTAGAGAAATGTACAAACTATATGTTGCCAAAGCCGAAAGAAAAGGAAGGTCTAGCGACGAGGTAGATGAGGTTATTGCATGGCTTACAGGCTACACAAAAAAAGATATTCACACTATAGATGTAGACATGACTGAATTTTTCAGGAATGCACCGAACCTAAATCCTAACAGAAATCTTATCAAAGGCTCTATCTGTGGTGTTAAAATTCAAGAGATAGAAGAGCCTATAATGAAAGAAATACGCTACCTTGATAAGCTAATTGACGAGCTTGCAAAGGCTAAACCTATGGAGAAAATTTTAAGAAAATAAAGTCCTAATTAACTGTGTAGTGTGATGCAAAATTCGGAATTTTAACTGATTGTAGGGGCGTCCTGTGTGACCGCCCGAAAACTAGCGGTTTCAACTAAATTCTCGGACGACCACAGGTCGCCCCTACATATAAGCATTAAGATTGATTAAATTCCCGACACCAGTAGTCTTTAGTCTTGTTTAGTCACTAATTCTATATTCGGTAGGCGTAATTCCATAACTTTCTTTAAAACTTTTTGAAAAATAACTCATTTCAGAAAAACCGCAACTAAGTGCAATATCAATAATATTTTCGCTTGTGCTTTTTAGTAAAAATGCGGTTTGCTCTAGTCTGAATTTTTTTAAATATTTAATAGGTGAAGTCTTTAAGGTCGATTTAAAACACCTTAAGGCTTCACTTTCTTTTATATCGGCGCTTTGTGCAATCTCAAACAAAGTGATTTGATTTCCGTAATTTTGGTGAATAAATGACATCATAGTTTTACAACGGATTAGCTGTTTCACCGCCTTAAAATCAATAGTTGTTTGTGCATATTTAGCGGTTTTAATAATATGTAACATGACTTTTGTTAAGTATTCTCTTGTGATAAATTCATATCCAAAATCTTTTTGAATAAAAGCGTCATGGGCAGATATAATCAGTTCGCAAATTTCGTCAGACAATAAACAAGTGCTAACAGATTTTTCACCTAAAAACTTATGAAAATAATTCTCGAATAAAGCACTACTTAAATCTCCATAAATAAACCTTGAATGAAGCACAAAAGACTTGATAATACAAGTTTTTTCGTTATAATCTATGCAGGAGTGCAGTCTACCAGAGTTAATAAAAATGCCCTCACCTGATTTAATAACGTGTTTTTCAAGTTCGCAGATAAGCTCCATCTCGCCGCTTAGAACAACAATAAGCTCTATTTCGTCGTGCCAATGATAAGGGACAGGGTGTATATTTAGGTCAAGTTGGTAAGCGGCAACAGGCAGTGCATGTGTACCTTTTTGATTTAATTCTTTATTGTTTTTATCTAATATAAGATTACAAGATATCTTTTCCATATTATCCTCTTTTGGTTAAATAATTATAATATAATGCGATTTTGTAATAGAAACAAGTATGTTTTGATGATATAATTATAACATAACAAAAATGGAGGTGCAATATGATAAGTTTAATTTTAGCACTAATTTATATATCTTTTATAAGCCTTGGACTGCCAGATGCGGTTTTAGGTTCAGCCTGGCCACTTGTAAGCAATGAATTTAGTGTTCCAATTTCAGACATGGGAATTGTGACAATAATAATTTCAATTGGCACAGTTATTTCAAGCCTTAACAGTACTAAACTTATAAACAAAATAGGGGTACATAAGGTGACCGCTTTAAGCGTTGCTTTGACCGCTATTAGTTTAATAGGTTACGCTACAAGTCCGTCATTTTTAGTATTATGCTTGTGGTCTATTCCATATGGTTTAGGAGCTGGAAGTGTTGACACTGCACTTAATAATTATGTGGCTGTAAATTTTGAAAGCAAGCATATGAGCTGGCTACACTGTATGTGGGGTCTAGGAGCTACTTTAGGCCCATACATTATGGGAATTGCCCTTACAGGTGGAATGGGCTTTAGGGTTGGTTATATAATTCTATTTGGTATTCAAGCGGCATTATCTGTAGTTATATTTGCAAGTAGTCCTGTATGGAAGAAAAAGCCTGAAAGCGCTGTAAGCCAAGCACAAAATAAAACTGCACTTTCTATAAAACAAATATTTAAAATTCGTGGTGTAAAGCAAATATCTATAGCGTTTTTCTGTTTTTGTGCAATAGAACAAACCGCTGGGCTTTGGGCTAGTAGCTACCTTGTTTTTGAAAGAGGAGTAGAAGCAGAGATAGCCGCCGGATTTTCGGCACTCTTTTATCTAGGAATTACAGTAGGAAGAGGAATTTGTGGTTTTATAGCCATGAAGTTCAGCGACAAGCAAATGATAAGGGGCGGAACTGTGATAATGGCAATAGGAATAGCTGTTTTGTTTGTTCCAGTTGGCGAGTACACAGCGTTTATAGGCCTAGGTTTAGTAGGCTTAGGTTCATCACCTGTTTTTCCTTGCGTTATACATTCAACACCTAGTAACTTTGGTGTGGAAAACTCACAGGCTATAACAGGAGTAGAAATAGCTGTTGCCAATGCAGGAATATTAATTATGCCGGCACTTTTTGGATATATAGGCAAACAAATTAGTTTTAACCTATATCCTGTATTTTTAGGTGTAATATTAATAATAATGATTTTAATGTATGAAATTATGTTAAAAAGAGTTAGAAAATAATTTCAAAAATAAATGTAAGGAAGATAATTTATCCTTATGTTTAATTGTAGGGGAGGGTCTCATAGCGGGAACTTAGTGAAAAGTTAATGTGAAAATCCTTGCGGATTTTTTGATTAAAAATTAATTCGTTAAAACGCACAAATTAATGTAGGGGCGGATATTATCCGCCTATCAAACTTAGGCAAAATCACCAGATTTTTAGGCGGATAATATCCGCCCCTACATGACTAAATTTGCTAAGAGGCACGTCTGCACTCAGACCCTCCCCTACAATGTAACATTAAGTTTGCTTAAATTCCCAACTATGGTTTTTTATAGGCACACTCATAAAAAATCCCCGACAACTTTTGTTGTCGGGGTAATTTATTTATTAACCAAATAGAACTGCGTTTACAATGCTCTCTAGGTTTTCTTGTCTTCCAGAACCTGGTAGAGCTGGTTGCCCTAGTGAAATTGCATACTCTGTTAATTCCTCTAGGCTTGTCTCGTCTGCAACAATCTTAGCGCCTATACCGCTGTTATAGCTTGAGTATCTATCAGCGATGAACTTGTCTACTCTGCCGTCTTCAATGATCTTAGCAGCATTAATAAGACCTAGTGCAAAAGTATCCATTCCTAGAATGTAACCATAGAACATATCTTCTACAGTGTAGCTAGCACGGCGATTTTTTGAGTCAAAGTTAAATCCGCCGTTCTCCATGCCGCCAGCTTTTATAACTTCATACATACACATTGTTGCACTGTATACGTCTGATGGGAACTCGTCTGTATCCCAACCTAGAAGAAGGTCGCCTTGGTTAGCATCGATAGAACCTAACATTCCGTTCATTGCTGAAACTCTTAGTTCGTGGTTAAATGTGTGTCCAGCTAGTGTTGCGTGGTTAGCCTCTATGTTCATCTTGAAGTCTTTATCTAGTCCGTGTTGTTTTAAGAAACCGATTGCTGTAGCAGCATCGAAATCGTATTGGTGCTTCATAGGCTCCTTTGGCTTAGGCTCAATAAAGAAATCACCTGTAAAGCCGATTTTTCTTGCATATGCAACTGACATTTTCATAAGTCTTGCAATATTGTCTTGCTCTAGTTTCATGTCTGTGTTAAGTAGAGTCTCATAACCTTCTCTACCGCCCCAGAATACATAGCCTCTACCGCCTAGCTTAACAACGATATCAAGTACTTTCTTAACTTGAGCCGCTGCAGCTGCGAATACGTCTGCTGAGTTTGAAGAACCAGCACCATTCATAAATCTTGGGTTAGAGAACATGTTAGCTGTACCCCATAGAAGTTTAATGCCTGTCTCGTCCATTTTAGCCTTAATGTAGTCAGAAATCTCGTCTAGTCTTGCGTTTGTCTCTGTGATAGAGTCGCCCTCTGGAATAATGTCTGTGTCATGGAAACAGAAATACTCAATTCCCATTTTTTGCATGAACTCAAAGCCTACATCAACTTTAGCCTTAGCGTGATCCATTGTTCCTTTTTCAGCACCGAAAGTTTTAGTAGCTGTGCCTGCGCCGAACATGTCTGCACCTTCAGCACAAAGATTGTGCCACCATGCCATAGCAAATGGTAGATGCTCTTTCATTGTTTTGCCCATGATAACACGATTCTCATCGTAGTATTTAAAAGCAAGTGGGTTTGTTGACTTTGGTCCCTCGAATTGGATTTTTTCAATTCCGTTAAAATAAGTACTCATAATAATTCTCCTCGTATTTTAATTAAAATTTTGCTTTATTTTGATTTGGTTTTCTACAATAAACTCATTAGCTATCTCATTCTTAACAAAGTAATCAAGCATAATCTGCATAACTTTTTTGCCTTGTACCCTTGCTTGTTGCGAGATTAAAACCTTTATTTTGTCTTGATTCATTAGCTCTATTGTTGTCTTGGTGTCATCAAAACAGACAACACTTATCTCCCTTTGAGTGCTGGCAATTGCTCGGCACACACCTAAAACTCCTGCTGCCACTATAAAAATTGTGTCTATACTAGCATTGTTTTTTAGCATTGTGAGTGTCTCGTTATAGGCTATCTCGTCATCGTCTTGGCTTTCACAAACATTTACTAGATTAAATTCGCTAGAAAGTTCATCCATAAAGCCTAAAAGCCTTTGATTATGTCCAAAAAGTTTTTTAGTTCCTTGCACTACACCGATATTGGCTCCGTTAGGTTTAATCAGTTTAACTATACCTGCCGAAATTTTTCCGCCGTTATAGTAATTTGAACCTACATAACACATTCTTTTGCAGTCTTTAATGTCGTTGTTAAGTGTGATAACACACACATTTTTATCACAAAGCTCGTTAAGCTTTTCTGATATCATTTTGTCATCGACAGGTGTTATTATAAGTCCGCTAAGCTCGCTTGGTAAATCGTGTAAAAGTTTAAGTTGCTTTTTGGGGTCATAGCCTTTCATGGTTTTAAGCACTACTCGAATGCCGTAGTTTTTAAAATTTATTATCTCTTCATTAATTTCAGATATAATTTCTTCAAAAAACTCATTTTGTTCAGAGTTTAACACAATGCCCACAACATGATTTTTTTTAGTAACTGCCAGTGCTTTTCCAGCTAGATTAGGTGTATACCCTAGCTTTTTAGCACATGAAAGTACTCTCTCTGTCTTATCAGGGCTTACTTTTCCTCGTTTGTTTAAAACTCTATCGACAGTGCCACGAGAAACGCCACTGATCTCGGCTATTTTCTTAATTGTTACAGACATTCTTGCCTCCTTTACTAGAAGTTTGCTCGAACACACATATTATATAACTAAATTGATAATTAGTCAACTAGAAAATTATTAATTTTTTTAGAATTATTTAACATTAAACATTTTAACGAATTAAAAGTTATTATAAGCTTGTATTTTTGGAACTTATGTGATATAATATATTAAAGTAAAAGATAAATTATAATTTTTTAATTTTAGGAGCTAATATGATTCTTCCTTATAGTGTTGACAAATTTGTCAAAAAAGTATTGTTTATAGGGCATGCTCAAAGAGTTGCTATGACAAAAAAATTCTTGCAAGATGTAAAAATAGCAAGAGAAGAAAAGGGTAAATGTATATTTATCTTTAATTCGCCGACTCACGGAAACTTAGGCGATCACGCTATTGCAGTGGCACAAAGGCAAATACTCGAAAAATATGTTGATAAATATCATATAGTTGAAATTACAACTGAGTTATGCTTTGAGATTAGTGATGTTGTGAAAAGAAACATTCAAAATGATGATGTATTAATTATCAGTGGTGGTGGCTTTATAGGCACACTTTGGTGGTTAGAACAAATGTCTGTTTTGAACGCTTTAGAGTTTGGTAAAAATAACCCTTTGATAATTTTACCACAAACCGTGTTTTTCAGTAAAGATGATTATGGTGCAAAGGCGCTAGCTAAATTTAAGACAAGAATAAATCAGTGTAACAACATACAAATTTTCTTAAGAGATGAAAAATCTTATAAATTTATGATTGAACAAGTAGTTGAGAATAAAGAGATTTGTCATTTGAATTGTGATTTAGTAACGTTCATACAGGCGGATGTTATCAAGCAAGACAAAAAAAATGTGCTTTTCTGTTTTAGAACAGACAAAGAAAAGCTAGAGCACAAGGCGATTGATGAAATTAAGAATAGACTAATTGAACTAGGCTATGAAATAAACTATACCGACACTGTTTTAGATCGTAAAATCTACACAGTAGAAGAAAGAAATGAGTTAGTAAAAGAAAAATTTGCACAATTCTCTAAATATAATCTTGTAGTGACAGATAGACTTCATGGAATGCTTTTTGCGGTTGTGTCTAATTCACCTTGTCTTGCATTTGACAATGTAAGCCGTAAAATTTCAGGTGTATATGACGCTACTTTAAATGCAGTGCCTTATGTTGTGTGTACAGATGGAAACATTTCATTTGATGAAACGTCGCTTGATAAATTGTTAGAACTTGAAAATGTAAAATATGATAACTCTCCTTTTGCTGATAATTATAAGAAACTTATGTCAGTTTTAGACAGCGTAATAAAATAGTTTAAGTGGAGGACGATTAATTGAAAAATGTTGAAAAATCCACACAGGCAAAAGCTGTAGCGAACATATCTTCGTCGGTTATACTTACTGTGCTTAACATTTTGGTAATGTTCTTGTCTCGTGTAGTTTTTATACACATGTTAGGCGAATATTTCTTAGGTTTAAACGGACTTTTTTCTAACATTCTTGGAATATTGTCTTTATCAGACCTTGGAATTTCTACAGCTTTAATGTTTAGCCTTTATAAACCATTGGCTGAAAATGACGAGGCAAAAATTTCAGCACTAATAGCCTTTTTTAAGAAGATATTTATAGGAATAGCGGTAGCGATAGTTGTAGCAGGTTTAGCGGTTCTTCCTTTTTTAGACTTGCTTATTAATATGGATGTAGAAATACCAAATACAGAGCTTTATTACATAATAGTTTTGCTGACTACTGCATCTTCATATTTATTTGTTTATAGGTCTATATTAATTAAGGCAGACCAAAAAAGTTATGTTGTAAATAAAATTCAAATTGTCTATAATTTAGTTAATTTTATAGTTCAAGTTTCAATTCTGTATTTTTTGCAAGATTATTTTATCTATATAAGTGCTGCTTTAGTGATGAATGTTGCAAATAATATTATATTAAACGCCAAGGCTCATAAGCTTTACCCTTATTTAAAGACAACAAAAACTACACTTACAGCGGCTGAAAAAAAAGAAGTTACAAAGAATTTTGGCTCATTGTTTTTGTATAAATTCTGTGGAACTATTCAAACTAATACAGATAGCTTACTTATAACATTGTTTGTAGGAACAGTTACAGTTGGATATTATTCTAACTATTTGCTAATTCTTTCATCGCTCACAACTGTTATAAATATAGTGTTCGAGAGCATCAAGGCAACAGTTGGAAACCTAATTGTTACAGAAAAAGATAAGAGTAGTCATTTTCACTACTATAAAATACTTGATTATTTTAACTTTTGTGTTACCTCATTTATAACTGTAGCATTTGCTGTAGCACTTTCAGATTTTATTGGAATTATGTTTGGTGAAGATTATATTTTGTCTACAACTGTTCTTGTTATTTGCATGTTTAACTTTTATAAGACCAATATACGCCAAACTATTTGGGTGTTTAGAGAGACAGCTGGTCTATTTAAAATGACTCAATATATAACTCTTACATCTGCGCTGTTTAACCTTGTTTTCTCTATAGTGTTAGGCTATTATTTTGGCTTAGCCGGAATTATACTAGGAACTGTTCTTGCTCACTTTGTGTACGCTTGGTGGAAAGAGCCTTGTATAATATTCAAGAATTATTTTAAGGTTTCAGCCATGCATTACTTTAAAACTTATATTCTAAGGTTTTTAATAATGTTGATAGCGTATTTTTCTACAGTGTTTCTCTGTTCGTTAATAGGGCTTGAGAATATGTATCTGGCGTTTGGCGTAAAAGTTTTAATATGTGCCGTAGTGCCTAATGTAATAGTAATATTGTTCACATTTAAAACAGCAGAGTTTAAACATTTACTAGAGGCTATAAAAAATAGAAATAAATAAAAATGTAGTGGCTATCGGTTAAGATAGCCACTTTGTTATTATTTAAGTTTTTCTTTTAGTTTTTGCATGTTCTGTGCTATTGATGAAATTGTGAACTTGAACATTTCATCATCTTTGCCGCTAGGGTCGTCTAGTCCCCAGTTTTCGGCGTACTGACAGGGTACGTTAGGGCAACTTACATTGCAACCCATAAATATAACTACATCTGGCTGTGGAATGTCGTCTACAGTCTTATTAAACTGTGTCTTTTCCATGTCAACATCGTAAATCTCTTTCATTAGCCTTACTGCATCTTGGTTAATTTGGCTCTTAATTATTGTTCCGGCTGAATAGCTGTCGAACACATCAGATGCCAAAATTTTACCTAAGGCTTCAGCTATTTGGCTTCTGCATGAGTTATGGTTACAAACAAAGGCTACTTTAGGCTTGCCCTCACACTTTATCTCTGGCTTATAGTTTTCATAATCATAATCTAAATCTAAACTACCGTCGTCGCCATGATAATGAATAGCTTCTACAGGACATTGTTTTTCGCAGCCATGGCAACCATGCACACAACCATTGCCATAAACAACCTTTGGTGCAGAACCATCCTCTTTAGGCTTATAAACTCCATGTTTACACATATCGTTACATGCCATACAACCTATACATTTATCATAATCTATGACAGGATACCAAGTTTGACTCATATTAATTCTCCTTATATTGTCGAGGATACCCTCGATTGATACCTTTGGCGTTTGAGTTCATTCTTGTTCTTATACATTTTTTTGTCTACATCATTGAAATGCTTGTTGAACTCGTCTCTGCTTTTACCTGTGAACTCTTCATAACCCCACGCTAGCGAGAAATAATATTCAGCGCCTCTATTCTCACGCTCAATTTTATTATTCATATTAGTAACGGCAGCTTCAATATCGACTTCTGTACAATCCTTAAGTATAGCCACAAATTCGTCGCCGCCTACCCTGTAAATTTTTCCATATTTACCAAAACTAGACATCAATATTGAGTAAGCTTTTTTAATTACAAGGTCACCATCAATATGCCCAAATTTGTCGTTAATCATTTTAAGGTTATTCATATCAAAAATAGCACACCAGAATTTTTTTCTATCGTCATTCTCGAACAGTTCTACTAATTCATGGTGATATGCTTTTGCGTTGTATCCGCCTGTAAGTGAATCTTTAAAAGAATATTCAAGCAACATGGTTTTAAGTTCATCTACAACTCTTGCTATGCTTCCCACTTCATCTTTAGTGAATAGATGATCAGGTATTTTTACGCTCATGTTTCCAGTTGTTGCAATTTCTGAAACCGAGGACTCAAGCTCTTCAAGATTACGGCTCATGCTCTTAGTGAAAATTCTCATCGATAGTAAAAGAAGAATAATTACCACTATTAACACTATTACAGACATTATCAAAGACATATTTACAGCTACTTCGTTTTCGATTAAAACTTCTTCCATTATTTGTTTTTCTTGAGCTAAATAATTGTCAACGCTGTCGAAAAAAGCGGTGGCTATAGGGGTAACAATCTGCAAGGCTTCCAATGCTAAATCATAGTCTCCGCCATCCATTTTAATATCTGCGGATAAAATCATGCTATCTTTATATTTATTTTTCTCTGTTATAATAAAGCTAAAAACTTCTTGATCTTCACCATTAAGTCTATCTAAATATTCATCCATTAAGGTGTCTAGTGTATTAAAATCCTCTATGTATTGGTCATACAAAACTTGAACCATTTCCTCGTCCTCTTGCAAAAGAATATCTCTTCCGCCAACTCTACAACGATACATGGTTCTGATTATCTCATTTAATTGTTCTGTATTCTCTACATTTTCGGTAAATACTTTATGTGACATTTGATTTATTGTTACTACAGACCAAATTGCACCTAGGCTGATCATTACAACGAACAAAACTATTAATATTTGTGTTGGTAAAAACTTTTTTTGTACTGGTGTATTTTGCAACCAGTCTCTATATTTATTTAACATTGAAAACTCCATTAGATTATAAATTAAGATATATAGTAATTATATCATACTCAACCTAAAAAATAAATTGTGTGTAAATACAAACATATACATACTATACAGGTATATTTAGTATTAATTATATATTATTTTTGAAGATATATTATTTCGTATAAATTCTAAGATAAAACGCATATAAATGTTTATGAAATGAGGTGTAGAAATGATATATAATTTGTTTGAATTGTTCTCGTCGCTGATTATGTTTGTGCTTCACGTTACTGGGGCAGGGTCGTTCCCAAAGGCGTTGTCTGCTAGTGATGAGAAAAAGTACTTAGAGCTTATGAGTAAAGGAGACTTAAACGCAAGACAAAAATTAATTGAGCATAACCTAAGATTGGTAGCTCATGTAATAAAAAAATATTATACTCCAGGAAGCGAACAAGACGATTTAATATCTATTGGTACTATAGGTCTTATAAAAGCTATAGATAGCTTTAAACCCGACAAAGGAACTAGGCTTTCAAGTTATGCTTCGAGATGTGTAGAAAACGAGGTCTTAATGCACTTTAGAAGCCTTAAAAAAAGTTCGCAAGATATATCTCTTAACGAGCCAATAGACAGCGATAAAGACGGAAACGCCTTGACAATTATAGACACAATGTATCATGATGATAATATTGTAGACGACATAGATTTAAAAATTAAGTCTGCTAATCTGTACAAATTCATAGAAAAGAATTTAATTGGCAGAGAAAAGAAAATTTTAATTTTGAGATATGGCCTATATGGACAAAAACCTTTAACACAAAGAGAGGTTGCAAAACATATGAAAATTTCAAGATCTTATGTGTCAAGATTAGAAAAAAGAGCCATCGATAAGCTGAAAGTAGAATTTAATAATTTTGATAAATTTTTATAATAATTAAAGTTCTTTTGTGAGTTCTTCAGCCTTGTTTTTAGCTTCTTTTAAGGTGGCTTCACCTTGTGTTGTTATTTTATAGTATTTACGTGTTTTTCCGTCTACCACTTGTGTGTAAGACGAAAGAAGCCCGTATTTTTCAAGATTGTGAAAAATAGGATATAAAGTTCCAGGGCTAATGTCATAGCCGTGGTTTTTAAGTTCTTCTGTCATAAAAGCACCAAAAACAGGTGCTTTTTTTGCGTGGTGTAGAATATGTATCTGTATAAAACCTAAAAAAAGTTTTCTTAAAATTGGGTCTTGCATTTTTATCCTCCGTATGTTATTATATTAATAACGAAAACCGATATCTAATTTAGTTACGTATATTATACAACAGAAAAAGTTAAAAATCAAGTGAAAGAATGGGGATTTTATGATTAAGACAAAAAATTTAAAATTTATGAATTTTATTGAGTATCCCGATATATTAATAGAAAAGAATACAGTCAATTTTTTAGTAGGACCTAGCGGTTGTGGCAAAAGCACTCTTCTAAAAATTTTTAATGCCACTGCAAACCCTAGTGCAGGAAAGGTTTACTACAATGAAAAATTACTTGATGAATATGACACTATAAAACTTAGAAAAGAAATTAAACTAATATCACAGACACCATTTTTGTTTGCAGAAACTATAAAAGAGAATTTTGTAAGCTTTAATAATTATTGCGATTGTAAAATTACAGAAGAAGAGATGAAAAAGTATCTGAATATTTGTGAGGCAAATTTTGACCTTGATAAAAACTGTGACTCGCTCTCTGGTGGTGAAAAACAAAGAGTATACATAGCAATTTGTCTTTCTATGCCATCAAATGTAATAATGCTAGATGAACCAACAAGCGCACTCGATAAAGAGGTAGCTCAAAGAGTTCTTTCTAACATAATTGAATTTGCAAAAGAGAAAACTCTTATAATCATAAGCCACGATAAAGATATAGTAGATAAATTTGCTAAGAATATAATTTTACTTGGAGGTGACGTTAGTGGATAACGCAGTTGTAATAAGCCTAATTAATTTTGTTTTGATATACATATTATTGATTATTGTAAGCATAATCATGAAAATAGCAAAGATTAAACAAACTAAACTACTTGTAATTGCAAGCATTAGAATGACATTGCAACTGACAATTGCTGGCTACATACTAATGTATTTAATAGAAAATCCATCGGAGATATTAGTAAGCCTTTATATTGTTGCAATGCTAGGTTTTGCCCTTAGCAGAATTTTCTCTGTTAATAAGGGGCTTAACAAAAAATTTAAGTTAATTATAGCCTTAAGTCTTATAAGTTCGGCATTGCTGATAATCCTTTTCTTTGTTGGAGTGGTAATAGGACAAAACGTGTTTAACCCACAGTATATCATACCTATTAGCGGAATGATTTTAGGAAACGCAATGACAGGAATTTCTTTAGGGGTAAAGTCTTTTATGGCTAAAATAAAAGAATCAAAACTTCAAATTGAAACCTTACTAAATCAATCGGCTACTCCTAAGAAAATTTTGTTGCCAATGGTAAACTCTGCACTAGAGACAGCCCTTTTGCCTACGCTTAATTCAATGTTAGGAATGGGAATAGTCTCACTCCCAGGCATGATGACAGGACAGATATTATCAGGCGAATTACCAACAAATGCAATTGTATATCAAATATCTGTGTTAATTTGCATTTCTGCCGTAGTTTGTTTGTCTGTTTTTATGTCTCTTTATTTAGGATACATGACACTATATAACAAAAAAAACCAGTTTATGGTATAAACAGAGAATACAAATTAAAACTTTCATCTTTCCTTGACAAAGAAAATAAAATAATGTAGAATTAAGTAGAATAATAGCACATAGGAGAATATGAATGTTTAACAAAAAAAAATACGATAAAGATAATGATTATAGCTATGGATATTCACGTGGCTTTTTCGCAAGAAATGCGGCTATTATATTCCAGATATGCGTAATATTAGTAGCGGGCGTTTTTTTGGCATTTGTTTTATTATTTGACTTTAGTAAAATAATGCCTTTGCAAGAAAGTAGTGAAATGCCTATCGTGAGTAGTCAAGAAGAATCTTCACAACAAGAAACCGAAAGCTCACAAGAACCACAATCAAGTGTAGCACCAACGCCTACACCGGAACCTGAAAAAACTCAAACTATCACAGACATGTCTGAAATAGATATTTCTACAGATGGTATAGATTTTACACAAGGTGTATTTAGCCTAGATGGCATGTTCCCAGACACAATATTGACTGAAACAGAAGACGCAGGAGACGACTATATCAGAGACATAGTTTTCGTTGGAGAGTCAACTACTTATGGTTTAATGTTCTATGATATGTTGCCAGACAGTGCAGGAAAAGAGCAAGTTTGGACACCAACTAGCGGAACTTTAATGCTGACAAATGCAAACAATGACATAGGAAAAATAAATACTTACAATATAGACACAGGTTATTCTGAGGATATGCTTATTAAAGATGCAGCCGCAATGTATAAGCCTGAATATATGGTAATTACTCTAGGTCTAAATGGAATTGGATTCTATATTGAAGATGATGTTGAATATTATGTAGGAGAATACGTAAAACTTCTTAACTCAATAATGGAGGCATCACCAGATACTAAAATAATAGTTCAATCTGTATTCCCAGTTGGAGAAAATTACGAGTATAAAATAAGCCTTTCAAACACAAGAATAAACAAAGCTAACTATCTTTTTGCTAAGATGTGCGATCAAATGGGAATTAAGTTCTTAAATTCTGCACCAATTTTCCAAAATGAAAACGGTGATTTGAAATATGAACTACACAATGGGGATGAATTGCACCTTAGTCCGGCAGGTCTACAAGCGGAGTTAGACTTCATAAAAACACATAAATTTGAGGAATAGAATATGAAAAAAATTATTTTACCAATTATAGCAATTATCATGACTTTCACAGCTTGTAGCGCAGAAGTTTCTTACCGCAGTGATTTAAGTGCGGGCGAAGTTATGACTGAAACTATGAAAGATTTTGAAGACGAATTAAACAGCATGGCCACTATGGACGATGCAAGAGTTAAGGCAGAGGCTTTATCAGACGTTGACTTTGAAATAGTTGAGTCTTTTGCCGTGAATACATCAGCCGTTAGCACTTCATTAAATGAAATTGGAATTATTAAGGCTAATTCAGAGGAAGACGCTAAAACTCTAAAGTCACAAGTTGAAACTTCTATGCAAAATCAAGCTGATATTAAGCAAACATATGCAGATTATTTACCAGAAGAATATGAGAACGTTGAAAATGCCTCTGTTTATCAATCTGGTGTATATGTTATGTACCTAATTTTTGATAGCGAGACTAAAGACGAGATAGTTACAGCATTTAACAACAGTGTAACAGAATAAAGAGGGAGATCCATGCTTTTTTCCAGTGTATTATTTCTATTTTTATTTCTGCCACTTACAATTTTAATATATTATATAGTGCCACGAAAGGCAAAGAACTTTGTGTTGTTTGCCTGTAGTCTTATGTTTTATGCGTGGGGTGAGCCTATATATATTTTACTTATGCTATTTTCATCCACAGTTGACTACGCTTGTGGACGGCTTATAGGAAAAGGTAAAGAGAAAAACAATAAGCTTCTTCAAAGAGGAGCTTTGTTTTTTAGCATAATTGTGAATTTAAGTCTGCTTGCTACGTTTAAGTATGCAGACTTTTTTATTGTAAATACAAATACTTTATTCGGCAGTGAAATCACCTTGCTGAACCTAGGTCTACCTCTTGGAATTAGCTTCTATACTTTCCAATCGATGTCTTATACAATTGATTGTTATAGGGGAGAGGTAACACCACAAAAGAGCTTTATTACTTTTTCAACCTATGTTACCCTGTTCCCGCAACTTGTTGCAGGTCCTATAGTTAGGTATATCACCGTTCAAGACCAAATGGACAACCGAAAAGAAAGCTTTGAACTTTTTGCTCAAGGTATAACGAGGTTTATAATTGGTCTTTCTAAAAAAATGATAATAGCAAATAACCTAGGCTATTTTTGGGCATCAATTCAGAATTTAGAGGATGTCTCTGTGATGACAGCATGGCTAGGTATAATTCTTTTCCCAATGCAGTTGTATTTTGATTTTTCAGGTTATAGCGACATGGCAATTGGTTTAGGAAAAATGTTCGGGTTTAAATTTGTCGAGAACTTTAATTATCCGTTTATATCACACAGTATAACAGAGTTTTGGAGAAGGTGGCATATGTCGCTTGGAACATGGTTCCGTGAATATGTTTACTTCCCACTAGGTGGAAATCGTAAATCTCCTGCAAGAACATATTTTAACCTTTTCTTTGTATGGTTTTTAACAGGCCTGTGGCACGGTGCTACATTCACAAACGTGTTTTGGGGCTTGTGGAGCGGTATATTTATAGTAATGGAAAGGGCATTCCTTTTAAAAATACTAGATAAAGTACCTAAAATTGTTTCATTGTTATACACAAACATACTAATGTGCATAGGCTTGTTATTTTTAGCCTATGACGACATAGCAGAGTGCTTCGCCTTTGTTTCTAAGGGTTTTGGTGCAGATTTTGTAGCAATTTTCGATGAAACATTTATTTATTATTTCACGTCGGCTTTAGTTTTAATTGTATTGGGTGTTATTGGTTCTACTCCTATAGTCAAAAATACAGTTGAAAAACTAAATGTTAAATTCAATAATAGCACAGTCTATGGAGTTATTTCTTACTGTGTAGTAGCGTTCCTTTTCTTTGTTTCAATAATCTTTTTAGTTAGTGAAACATTCAATCCGTTTTTATATTTTAGGTTTTAAGGTGAGTTAAATGAATAAGAAAACACAATATAAAGTAATCACTTTTTCTTTTATAATATTTATTTTTACTGCCTTTATTGCGTTGGTTGTAACTGAAAAAGAAAGTTTTTCGGCGGCGGAAAATCGCCCTTTGCAAAAATTCCCCAAGTTTTCATTCCAGGAACTAACAGACGGCGACTGGACAAAAGACTTTGAAACGTACCTTAACGATCATATGCCACTTAGAACTTTTTTTGTAGGCGCTAAGGCAGAGGTACAAAAGGTTCTAGGTTATAAAGAAATTGGCGGAGCTTATATAGGCGAGGACGATTATATTTTTCAAAAAATAGATGTAACCGATGAAAATATGAGTGAAAGTTTAGCGGTTTTTTATGAATTTGCAAATGAAAATAAAGATAAAAATGTTGTAATAAGCGTAGTTCCATCTGCTTCACATGTGTTAAGCGATAAAATGCCTGAATATGCAAACGTTTATGACGAGACGAGTTTTCAACAGTTTGCAGAAGAATTGTTGAAAGATGAATACGTAGACCTTACAGACGCATTAAAAGGAAACGAAGATATCTACTACAGAACCGACCACCACTGGACTAGCAACGGTGCATATATCGGCTTTAAAGAGATTGCAAAAGAGCTTAATTTAAGCATTGTAGACGATTACAATGTTACAAAAGTGTCAGACGGTTTCTTAGGTACGACATATTCAAAGTCTTGCTTTTTTGGTGTAAGGGCAGACGATATTTTAAGGTATGATTTAGTAGGCTATGACATTCCATATACTATGTATATAAAAGAAACTGATGAAACCTTAAATTCAGTCTATTTTAAAGAAAACCTAAAAGTAAAAGATCAATACACATATTTTATGGGGCATAACAGAGCCTTAATACAGATTGAAACAGGCAACAACACAGGCAAAGAAATAACAGTTATAAAAGATTCTATTGCCAATAGCTTTATTCCGTTTTTAATTCCATATTACGACAAAATAAATGTGGTAGATCTAAGATTTTACACAGAAGACATTGAGATTCTAACGGCTAATTCAGACGATGTATTAATTCTATATTATGTTCAGGCTCTTCAAGATTCAACCCATATAAAACGCTTAATTTCCTAAAATTAACATTAATTTTCAAATTAAATTTTGACTATCAATGAATAATATTCTTGCCCGAGTAAATAATGGTAATATCAAGATTTTAAATTATTGGAGGGCAAAATGAAAGCTACTGGAATTGTAAGACGTATAGATGACTTAGGAAGAATAGTTATACCAAAAGAAATCAGAAAGACTTTAAAAATCAATGAGGGCAACCCTTTAGAGATATTCACAGACGCTCAAGGAAACGTAATATTTAAGAAGTATTCACCCGTAGGCGAAATGACAGAAATTGCAGAAACTTATGCTTCTACAATCAGTAAAGTGTTGTCGTGTGCCTGCATTATAAGCGACACAGACAAGGTAGTTGCGGTCTCTGGTTCTTCAAAAAAAGAGCTAAGCGGTAAGAATATAACAGATAAACTAAGAGATTTCTTAAGTTATAACAGGCATCAAGTTGCAAAGGAAAGCATACAAATTTGTGACAGCAGTGAAAAGTCCAGTGAATATATCGCAACAATAAATGCCTCTGGTGACACAATGGGGTGTATTATTGTTTCAGATTTTGACAATAAAAAAGACTTAAACATGGAAACCTATATGAAAACAACTGCCCAACTCCTAGCAAACCAAATAGAATAACCTAGAACTTAGTGAAGAGTGAAAAATGAATAGTGAAAAGTTGATGTGAAAATCCTTGCGGATTTTTTGATTAAAGTTTTTTTTAATGAAAATTTGTATGGATAAATATAAAATTGATTAAATATTGTAGGGGAGGGTTTCCGTGCAGACGTGTTGATTACTTTTTTTGATTAAAAATTAATTCGTTAAAACGCACAAATTGATGTAGGGGACAGGTTTTCCGTCCCCTACATTGCTAAATTTCTCTAATCAACACGTCTGGATATTATTCGCCACTACATGGCTAAATTTGCTAAGAGGCACGTCTGCACAGAGACCCTCCACTACAATATGTTAATAAACTTATCTTTATCCATCCCAAAAATAAACAAAAAAACTAGCTACGGCATTTGCCGTAGCTAATTTAATTTTATTAGATTGTTACATTGTCTTTTGTGAAGAACCAGTCTATAATTACATTTTTAGCATCTGGTTGAACCTCACGTAACATGTAGTTATATAGTGAGTAGACATTGTCCATCTCGTTTCCTATAACCTTGTTGTACTTACTGTCGTTCATCTCATCGCCCTCATAGATTGTTTGAAGGTTTGGATATTTAGCATATGGGCTGTCTGGTAACCACCATTCAGCTGTTGTAGGTGTTAGCCATGTGCCTTCTTTAATTAGACCATAGCCATGTTGATACCATCTTGATAGCCAGCAGTATGACCAGTCATTAGCTACAACACCATATGTTGAATCTTTAAATAGATTGTTGTATACATAGTTGTGTTGTCCACCGTTTATAAATACGCCCCAGTATACGCCCTCTATAACATTGTCATAGATTGTGATACCGCCTGCAACGTCATCTATATAGATAGCTGCATTATGGCTTGCGGCACTTGCTGTTTTTCCTAGGTGGTGAATCCAGTTGTTTTTGATAACTGTACCACGGTTAAGTGTGTTTCTACCTGTGTAGATAGCTGATGTATCTGTAGTTTCTAAGTCAACATGGTGAATGTTGTTAAACTCGATAACGTTATCGTTACCTTGCCACATGATAGCATTGTTTGGTGAATTTCTAATCTCTGTGCTTGAAACATAGTTTCCAACACCGTGTAGAACTACCGCTGAGTTAAATCCGTTGTTTAGAGTTTGGTAGTTATCAAATAGACAACCGTGTACAAAGTTGTATCCTGGTTCTAAAGTCTCGTAATTTTTAGCAGCCTTAATATCAAAGCCACCGTTTACGTCTTGAACTGTACAATACTCAATACCGTTGTACATACCAACTTGATTTTCTGAATCGTATACTCCACCGATACGGCTAGAAGTATTTGTGATTGTTGAGTTTGATAATGTGTTGTGGTTTCCGCCGTGTACCATGTAAGCTGCGCCTAGCATGTCTGTTAGAGTAAGATCATCAATATTGATATATTGTGTGTCTGTTAACTCGAACATTGGCTCACCTAGAATTGAAAGTGAAACTATCTCTTCATTACTTGTCATGTCTGTTCCTGTTGGTGGATAGATATAAAGCATTTTTGTATTTTGATCTATATACCACTCGCCAGGAATATCTAGCTCTTGAATTAAGTTGTAAACATAGAAACGTGTATAACTTGCAACTTTTGCCCAGTAATGGCAAGCGATTTCTGATGTTAGAACTCCGTTAGACTCAATGCTTCTAATTGGAGAAGTTTGAGTAGCGTAGTCAACACCTGTATAACCCTCGTACCAAATGTCAAGGTCTGTTATATCAGAGCCATCCATTGGAACGCCTTCCCATGATTTCATTCTCTCTGTTAATTGGCTTGAGGCGAACTTGAATGAATCATAGATATCACGCTCTTCTTCTGGGATAAATGTTGGCATACCGATTTGGTCGTCGTTCCAGTCACGGATAGATTGTCCTGCATATGGAACACTTGTAATTTTTGTAAAGCCCGCTGAATATGCGCCCATATTATCGTCTGGGTTTGGCCATCTTGCTAAAGTCATAGATGAACCCTCGAAAGATACTGCATAGTAAGGAGTCATAACATTAAAGCCGTCTCTTACTAGCCATTCAGCTTGGTATGACATACCGTCGCCATAAGTAGCACCGCCGTATCCTACTGCTAATTGTTTTAGAACTTCACCAGTAATATACTCTGAAAGATCTGTTTGATATACTTTGCCCTCGGCATCATCATGTAAATTTGTTAGAACGTCTGCATCTGTAACTAAAGTAAAGTCAGATGGAGCAAGACTTACAGCACCTGTTAGTGATACATCTTCACCGTTATATGCTGCATATTTAATTGGACTCTCTGCTGAACCTTGATCTTGCATCTCTAGTGCTATAGTATTTCCTACTATGTAAGTTCCCTCACGTAAGTAGACAACTGCACCGTTTTCAATTAATTGTGAGTAAGCTCTTAGCTCGTCTCTTGCTCTCTCAACGCTTGCATATGGATTATCGATACTTCCGTCACCTGTTAGGTCGCTACCTGTTGTTGCAACGAAAAGCTCTTTTCCATATTCATGTGAGTTTTCTTTAACTATTACTTTTATTGAAGATTGGTGTCCGCCGTCTTCTGTAGTTACTGTGATAACAGCCTCACCCTCGTTATATGCTGTGATTTCGCCGTCTTCAACAGTTGCTACTGTAGAGTTTGAAGTTGTCCATGTTTTATTAAGGTTTGTAGATTGTGCTGGCTCGATAATAGCGTTTACTATATCAATTGTGCCAGGCTCCATTGTTAATTCTGTGATAAAGTTAGGCTCTTGAGTGATTAGGGCATCACTTAATTTAACGCCTGTTACTTTGTAGTCTATTACATTAACTGTAATTGTTTTTGAAACACCGTTTGAAGATGTAACTGTTGCTGTAGTAGTTCCGCTCATAGCCATAGGCTGAATAGAACCACCTTTTGTGATTTTTACTACTGATGGGTCAGATACTGAGTATGTGAATTTGTCAGTTGTTGTAAAATCATAAGGAGTTACATGCTCATTGTTTGAGTAGTTGATTTCGTATGTATCATAGTAACCGATATCTACTACTTCATCTGGTAGGATGATGTCTGTAACTGCGTTTTTCTCGTTGATATAAAGTTCGTCAACAGAGATGTCAGATTGAGTTGAACCAGCTCTTGTTACTGTGAAGTCAAGATAATCTAAAGAAGTAACATTTGGGTTAGCAAATATTAATATAGAATCCATATATACTTGCATTCCGTTACCGTTTGTTAGGTTGATCTCAATTTTATGTAGATCGTTTCTACGTCTGATGCCAAGATCTCTTCTGTTTGTTTTTTCGTCTTCTACTAAATCATAGAATTGGTAACGTCTGTTAAGACTTCCGTCTTCATTGTTTGAAGAAATAACATTACCATAGCCTGTTTCTGAATTACCAAAGGCAATGTCGAAACCGCCACCAGCTTTTAGGTTATCAAAATAATAGAAGATAATTTGCTTGTCTTCTAAAGCTTTAGGGAATGTGTACTTTAGTTGTGCGAATTGGTTTCCATTTAAATCTTCTGTTAAAATCTTGTATGATTTTTCTGTGATGTAAGAAATATTTTTATCATCATCCCATATAGCAGTTCCATAAAGTGGCTCTACAGGAACTACACCGTCGTTAAACTCATATTTAACTTGTGGAGCTAGGTCGAAAACTAAAGTATCTCTGGCAGCTTCTACAGCGTCAAAAGCTTCTTGAAGACCGGTGTCTGAATCCATTGCTGTGTTAGCATTTGTTAAAGCTGTATTCATTATAGCCCAAGACTCATCTGTGTAGTCATTTGGGTTTGCACAGTTGATAAAATCAACTAGTAAGCTTAATTTCTCTTTAACGATAGATGCTGGGTCTGTAAATCTTTCAGTGTTTCTTAAAACTGAACCAGCTAGTTCTGTATCAGTTTCTTTTACACGAACCATTACTGTACCCTCAGGTAGTAATGTTTCTTCAACAGTTTGTGGGTTTGCAGTACAAGTAGTGAAAGTCTCGCCATTATCTATAGATATCTCATATAGTTCAGGTGACTCGTAACCTGTTACATAATCCCAACCGAATGTGTTGTTAGCGTCATCAGTTGTAGGGTTTGTAGGTGCATTTGGAACTACTTTTAACTCTTCTCTTGTGTCTGTAATTGAGAAGTCATCAAAGTAATGAGTCCAGTTAGCCATAGCCCACATGTCCATGGCAGATGCTAGGTTAAATCCTAGTGAATCGTACTCATCAATTTTTACACCGTCAACATAGGCAATACACTTGCCTTCTGTTGTGAAATCCCATTGGAAGCTATGCCAGCCCTCAGTTCTTTGAACACCTGTGTCAACTGTGCTTCCCCAGTTTCTTCTAATGGTATAGTTAGTTTTTGTTTTGTATGTATCTACACCAATTACAGAACTTGAAAGCTTTGAGCCGTCTTCTGCAACATGCTCAACACCGAAAACACCTTTAAAGTAGCTTGTGCTTGTAACCATTTGATCATAGTACCAAATTGTAACTACTTTATCTGTTACAAGTGCATCAGTTCCATAATTTGTACCAATTTGGAATTTATTGCTTGATGCTGGAACTATCTTCATAGATGCTAGACCTGAACGAGATTTTTCGTCAGAAATCATAACTGTAGGTGCACCGTAGCTTCCGCCAATATCAGGGAAGTAAAGTAAATCTTCTTCTCTCTCCATTGGTAGGTTTTGGTTTATTGTAGCTGTATAAGCTGAATCTGTAGCAATTACAGGGAAAGTATAGCTCTCTGTATTTGATTTAGCTCTTAGAACAATTTGACCAGCCTCATAGTCGTTGTTTCCAACATATAAAGGTTTTGCAGTTACGTCGCTAAAGTTTACTCCGCCATCGAATGAAACTTCATAGTCGGCAGGGTTTGTTCTGCCGTCTGCATATGTCCAGTCTAATGTGTCAGCTGTGTCATCTTCTGTTATCTCTGTAACAACAGGAGCTGGCTCTGAAATTGTAATATCATCAACATATGATGTAAGTGTGCTAGGTTTTGTCCAGAAATTTAGAAAAGCAACTTCTTTAAAAGCGCCGTACTCTTCTTCTGAACCTAAAGTAAGTCTGCCAATTTCAACATCGTCTACTAAGAATATAGTATATCCTGGGTTTGTCATGTCCATTGTGAACTCGTGCCAACCTTCACTTCTAGTAGAAGTAGATGCGTTGAAACTTGTATATGCAGGTGAACCTGTAGCTTTTGATTGTGAATAAGCTTTGTAAGAGTTGTCTTTAATTCCGAAATAAATAGTCCAACCGTCAGACGCTTCTACATTACTTACAGTTCTCATAACTGTAGTTCTTTTTGCATCACCATCATCATAAAGCCAAACTGATAATTTTTTACCTACTTGGAATTCAGAATAACTCTTGAATACTTCATAAGTACCATCGGCTATGCCAGTGATAGCTAAACTTTGTGAGCCACCCTCTGTAAAGTTTTGCTCTGTAGATGTAGTGAAAGTACCCTTTCTTGTGCCTACATCTTCAAGTGGATTGCCTTGAATTGCGTCTGAACCTGTCTCGAAATCAGTAACCTCTGATACTTCTGTTACAACAGGTATCTCGCTTTGAGTTTGTGGTGCTTCGTCTGTGGTTGTTTGGGCAAATGAACCAACCGCGAAACTGCTTGATAGAATTGTTGCAGCTAAGGCTACTGCTACAAAATTTTTGATTTTTTTCAACATAGAAAAAACCTCCTTCAAATTCCTCTCATTTTATGAGAATTTAACTATACCATTATAGCAGTATATTAATAAAATGTAAATGTAATATTAATGATGAAAATAATTTCTATATATGTGTCAAAATTTAGCCGTGTTTTATATTGATAATAACGAAAATGAGTAAGTGCCAACTTTAAAAAAAAATGACAATAGTTACTACTCTATTAAATAAAGCAAATTCTTTTTTTGTGCAATATTATAGGTTTAAATTATGCTTCAGAAAATAAGAAAGATTACTGCAATTTTCCTTGATAATTGACTTGACTTTAAGCTTGTTATGTGTTATGCTTTTGTTAAAGTTAATAAAACAATTATTGTTTTTTGTGACAATACACAATACATAAATTAAAGGAGATTTAATGTGAAATCAAATCAAACCGAAGAATTAGAAATAGATTTAGGTCTTATATTTAGAACCTTATGGAGAAGACTTTGGATATTAATATTAGCTGCTGTTTTGGCAGGCGGTGCGGCAATGGCGTATACTACTATGATGGTGACTCCACTTTATAAATCAGATGTAAAATTCTATGTAAACAATAGCTCTTTATCTATAGGAAGCACAAGTGTTAGCATAACTAGTGGTGATATATCTGCTTCTCAGAGCTTGGTTCAAACATATATAGTTATATTGAATACAAGAGATACTTTGAATGAAATAATAGCTCAAACTGGTGTTGATTATACAGTATTAGAGCTTTCTTCAATGATCAGTGCCTCTCCTATAAATAATACAGAGGTTTTTTCAGTTACTGTTACAACCCCTAATCCGCACATATCAACCCTTTTAGCAGACACTATAGCAGAAGTACTTCCTGAAAAAATTGCTTCTATTATAGATGAAACATCTGCAAGAGTAGTTGATACAGCTGTTACACCGTCCGCTCCTGACTCACCGAACTTAAGAAATAACACTTTGTTAGGCGTTTTGGTAGGACTATTGATCAGTTCGGCTATTATAATAATCAGAGTCTTGACAGCTCAAGAGTTAAAGAGTGAATATGATTTACTTTCTATTGCTGAACTTCCAATTTTAGCAGTTATACCTGATACAGACAGTAGAACAGGTTACAACTACTATTCAGGCAATAAAAAGAGAAAGGGATACTATTAATGAATAACAAGAAAAGACTTAAAGTGCTTAAAGAAGGCGAACTTGGTGTTGTTGGTGAAGAACTAGGATTCGCAGCGAACGAGGCATATAAAAAGCTTAGAACAAATATATTTTTCTCTTTTAGTGATACTGGTAAGTCACGTATAATTGGAATAACTAGTTCAATTCCTGGCGAGGGAAAGAGTATGACATCTATAAATCTGTCAAACTCTGTGTCTTTAGTAGATAAAAAAGTATTGCTTTTAGAGGCTGACCTTAGAAAGCCTACAATATGTAAAAAGCTAAATTTCCCTAACGATGTTGGTTTATCTAACTACCTAGTAGGAGAGATTAAAAATTATAGAGAAGTTATATGCCCAAAAAGCGAGAAAATTAATTTTGATATAATGCCTGCTGGAAAAACACCTCCTAATCCTTCTGAGCTATTAGGCTCAAATAAGATGAAAGAGTTAGCTGAAACGCTATTACAAGAATATGATTATATAATTGTTGACTTTCCACCAGTAGGAATAGTTTCTGACCCACTAACTTTTGTAGATGTGCTTGACGGAATGATTTTAGTGGTTAGACATAATTACACTGCAAAACCTTTGGTTAAAGATTCAGTTAAGCAACTAGAGTATTCAGGAATTAAAATTCTAGGTTATGTGTACTCTGGAACACCAGATGATAGCGATAAGAGATACAAAAGAAATAAAAGGTACCATAAGTATTACTAATGATAGATTTTCACAGCCATGTTTTACCTAAAATAGATGACGGAAGCAGTTCAGAGCAAGAATCACTACAAATGTTACAAAGACTTAAATTGCAAGGCGTTGATGCTTTGATTGCTACGCCACATTTTTATCCATCAAAAAGCAATGTCTCAGATTTTTTAGAAAAAAGAGAGCAGTCATTACAAAATTTACAACAACACATAAATGAAGAAAGTTTGGGACTAAATTTATTTTTGGGTGCAGAAGTATTATATTGTAAAAATATTAGCGAATCAGATGACCTTGAAAGACTTTGTATTAATGGCACAAATATTTTATTGCTAGAACTACCATTCAACCATTGGGAAGATCATATATACAAAGAAGTGTATGAAATTTCACAAAGGGGTATAATACCTTTGATAGCTCATATCGACAGATACACTAAATATCAAAATATTTATGATTCAGCCTTTGCGTTTAAGCAAAATGGAGCATTTGTTCAAATTAATGCAGATTCCTTGCTGACTTTCTTTGGTTCAAGAAAAATAATAAAAATGTTTAAAGAAGACTTAGCAGATGTTTTGGGTTCTGATACACATAATTTAATTTCTAGACCGCCAAATATAGATAAGGCAAGAGATAAAATAATAAAAGAACTTGGGGTTTCAATGATTGAGCAAATTGAGCAAAAAGAAAAAATATTGTTTGAAAGATTTTTAGGTGAGGCAACTAAAATATGAAAAAATTACCCTTGATTGTTTCAGCTATATGTGTTATTATAACGATAGTACTATTATTGTTAGCTTTTAACGAAGCTAACTATGTTAAAGAAGAAGATATTCCATCAAACCCTTTTTCCTCATCGTCTAATGAACCACAAGAGTTAGAAAGCAGTGAAGAAGTTAGCGATAATTTATCGAGTGAAGAAGTACAATCTGAAGAACCAGAAGAGCCTTATGTATCACCTATTGATTTTGAGAGTTTAAAATCAGAAAATCCTGATATTTATGCGTGGATTAATATTCCTAACACAAATATCTCGTACCCTGTTTTAAACCGTGAGGGTGATAATGAATTTTATTTAGATCATAATTATCTAGGTGATTATTCAGTAGCAGGTTCTTTGTTTACAGAAGATTATAATAGCAGAGATTTTAGTGATCCTGTAACTATAATATATGGGCATAATATGGCATCAGGAGATTTTTTTGGAAATCTTAGATTAAGCTATAGTAACCCTGAATTACTTAATCAGAATAATATGTTAGAAGTGTATACAGAAGATGGTATGAAGACGTATGAAATTTTTGCGGCTGTACCATACGGAGATTTGCATATTCTACATTATTATAATTTTGCAGATGAAGGCATGTTTAACACTTTTATTGAAAGCGTTTATTCTGTTAGAAGTTTGCAAGCCGTGTTCAACGAGGAAATAAAAGTTGAGTTTGGAGATGAAATTGTAGTGTTGTCTACTTGTCTATCTGACGAATATCAAAGAGAACGTTTTTTAGTACTCGCAGTTGAACAAATCCAATAAAAATAATGAAAAGAGGTAGAATTTATGAAAAAACTTATTTCCACATTAGCAGTAGCCCTATTAATGATGACATCAGCAACAGCAATTTTTGCGGCAGAGTTTACTCCAAGTGTTGAGGGTAGACCAACTCCTGAGATAGTATTACCGGAAGATGGTTCTGGCAATATCACAGAGGTACTAGATGAAGACGGAAACGTATTAGCACCAGTAACACCTGGTGATATCGAGATCAAATCATCAGCAGACGCAGATGAGATTTCAGATCCATATTCAAAGGCTAACTTCGAGGATGCAATAGCAGAGCTTGAGGCAGCAGATGATATTACAACACTTGTACCTAATTTTGCTTCAATATTAGCACAATATGCAGATATTGATAGCTCTGATGATCTAGTAGCTTCTTCAGTTATCAACATTGATATTAGCGATGATATAAGAGCTTCATTAATGGCAGCAGACGGCAACTCAATCACAATCACATTAAATCTTGGCATAGGCGCAAATGATACAGTTATTGTTTTACACAGAAGTGATGATGGCGAGTGGACTGCACTTCCAAAAGAGGATGTTAAAAATCTAGGAAACGGTAATGTTTCAATTACTTCAAGTGAGTTTTCACCATTTGTTTTCCTAACAACAGCTCCAATTGAGTCACCACAAACAGGTGTTACAACACATACAACAGAGTATTTAATAGCAGCAGCATTATTTATGACAGTAGCAACTGTAGCCTTTGTAATATACAAAAAGGTTAGATAATTTTAATTAAGATATGTCTTTGCAGAAAGGAATATAGATGAAGAAAAAGAAGAAGAAATACACTAAAACCATCTGCAGAGGCATTATTGTATTTTTTGCTATCACAGCGGTGATAGTAGGTTTTACATTTTTAAGCACGAGTTTAGAGAACAATAGACAAATACCTAGTTCTTCTGAAATCTCAAAGGTAACAGACTATAGTAACGCTATATATAATAATGGTGAATATTATGAGAAAAAAAACGGAATAGAAACGTGGTTACTTATGGGTATAGATAGAACCCTAGACGTTTTAAACCAACCTAACGCAATGTCTTCATCACAGACTGATTTTATGACACTAGTGATAATTGATAATAATAATCAAAGTTATGATATGGTGCAAATTAACCGTGATACAATGACAGATATTGATAGGATTTCGATTGATGGAGAGCTACTGGGAACTACAGTAAATGCACAATTGACATTAGCTTTTACGTATGGAATTGATCCATATATGGGAAGTGAGAACACAGTAAGGGCAGTTACAAATCTTTTTTACGAGCAAGAAATTGATAATTATCTATCTTTCACAATGGATTTAGTTCCAAAGATAACAGATCTATTAGGTGGGATAGAGCTTGAGATTTTACATGATTTTACATCTGTAGATCCTAGCATGGTACAAGGGGAAACAGTTTTACTAAGTGGTGATCAAGCACTAAAATATGTACAACACAGAGTTGATGTGGGCGACAATACAAATATAGAACGTATGCAAAGGCAAGACCAATTTATTAAAGCTTTTGAAGAAAAAGCTACTGCAGAAATAGCTACTAACCCTCAGTTTGTGGTTGATTTGATATCAAGCGCAAGTGAGTATATATTCACTGATAGTAGTATTCAACAACTAAATAATTTGATAGATTCGGTATCAGAGTACACTTTTGGCGAAACACATACAATATTAGGAGAAGCGAAAGTAGCAGAAGAATACATGGAGTATTATGTAGATGAACAAACCCTTAGGGAGTTAGTAATTGAGCTATTTTACAATAAGATTGATTAATGAAAAGGGGTGTAATAAATGAGGAATGATATAGACTATAATGATGTAAGAGTATTAGAGTACGGCTCGGTGAGAGTAAGCACTGACAGAGCTAAGATTTCTGTATTCCCGAAGGCTAAAAGAACATTTGATGTTTTATTTGCCTTAACTTTTTTGATATTACTATCTCCGTTATTTTTATTAATAGCATTAGCTATTAATATAGATTCTAGTGGACCAGTTTTTTTTGGACAGAAAAGGGTGGGGAAAAACTGTAAAGCTTTCAAAATGTATAAATTTAGAAGCATGTGTATAGATGCTGAAGATAAGCTTAAAGAGTTACAACACTTAAATGAGCGTTCAGGACCAGTATTTAAAATATCAAAAGACCCTAGAGTTACAAGAGTAGGAAAATTACTTCGTAAGACTTGCCTTGATGAGTTGCCACAGCTAATAAATATTTTGATTGGAGATATGAGCTTGGTAGGTCCTAGACCACCGCTTCCAAATGAAGTTGAGAAATATAATGTACATCATATGAAAAGATTAGCTGTTAAACCAGGACTAACCTGCACATGGCAAATATCCAATAGAAAATGTGATTTTGATGGCTGGGTTGACATGGACATAGAATACATAAAAAACAGATGTGTAAAGAATGAAATTAAGATTATACTTAAAACTTTTTTAGTTGTCTTTAAGTTAAAAGGAGATAGCTAAATTTAAAAAATAGGAATGAACTTTTTGTTTGTTCCTGTTTTTCTTATTTAAATAAATATATTTAAATAAGAAATAAGAATGCAGAAATAATAAATATTTTTTATATTAATAATTCTGTATGGATAAAGATAAAGTTGTTAAAACATTGTAGGGGAGGGTCTCATAGACGGATACTTAGTGAAAAGTGAAAATTGAATAGTGAAAAGTTCATGTGAAAATCCTATTGGATTTTTTGCTTAAAGGCTTTTTAAATAAAACTTTTGTTTGTATAATAATAAATTTGTTAATATATTGTAGGGAGACCCTCCCCTACAATGTAACATAAGCATCTAAATAACTATGGTATCAAAAAGAAACTATGGCTCTAAAATGTGCTTACTTTACATTTTAGAGTTTTTGTGATAATATACTAAATATAGGAAATAATTTATCTATTAAATATAAGAGGAGAGTTTGAAATGAAAAAAATTATTACTGCAATTTTAGCAGGTGCAATGTTAGTAGGTTTATTTACTGCTTGTTCTAGCAACCTACAAGAGGAAGATATTTTAAGAGTTGGAGTAGACCTTAAGTTTTACCCATTTATGTATATTGATGATAGCGGAAATCCGGCAGGATTTGAAGTCGATATAGCGCATGCCTTTGGTGAGTATATCGGAAAAGAGATAGAGATAGTAAATACAGATTTTTCTATGCTTATGCCGGCACTAGACACAGGCGATGTTGATATTATCATAAGTGACATGAGTTCCAATCCGTCAAGAGACGAAAAGGCAGATTTCACAGATCCATACAGATACAGCAGAACTTTAGCACTTGTAAACAAAGATTTTGCGACAGAGCATGGAATTAATTCAGACATGCCTCAAGAGGAATTCTTTACAATTGAGGGAATGAAATTTGCAGGCATAGTAGGCACAATTGCAGCGACTAAACCTTTAGAATATGGCGCACATGTTGACGAGTATACAGAAAGTTCTTCTGCGATTATGGAAGTAGCTAGAGGAAATTCACATGCATTAATAGGCGCAAACACTGTATACGGTGACCATGCGGCAAATAAAGAAACAACCATAGTATACGACGGGATTACAGACTCGACAGGCTCATGTTTTGCAGTAAAAGAGGGCAACGAGGAATTGTTAAAGTTAGCAAATGAATTTATAGACACGATGTATGCCGAGGGGGGATTTTATGAGTTAGCTGGAACTAAATATGATGAAAAAATTGGTGAGTTTTTACAAAACGATGAATTAGGATTGGATTTCATAATTTTTCCAGCGGAGTAATATATATTAGTTTAGAATAACGAAGAAAGGACAGTCACGGGGAATAAGCCCTAAATTTGGGAACTTAGTTAAGAGTGAGAAGTTAATGTGAAATTTTACAAGTATAATAATAAATTTCTTAAAATATTGTAGGGGAGGGTCTCTGTGCCCTCCCGAAACTAGGACCTTATCCTTGTTTCTCGGGAGGGCATAGAGACCCTCCCCTACAATTAAACATTAAGATTGCTTAAGTTGCTGGTTATGGGAAGAAACCCTGAATTTTATTACAGTCATATGAAGAAATTAAGTTATGTTGTAGCTATTCTCACTTTTGCAGTAGGAATAGCATTAGCGCTAATTTTCACAGTAGATAGTCCTAGGTACGATTTGATATTACTTGACGTAAATATGCTTATAGATGGATTTATAGGAACTGTCTTGATAAGCATTTTAACTCTTGTATTCAGCATGATTTTTGGATTTATACTATTTTTAGCGGAAAAATCTAAGAATAGTCTTGTACATGCTTTTTCGGTTGTGTTTAACGAGATTATTATGGGTACACCTCTACTAGTTATGATATTTCTAGGGGTATATGTTATAGGCGATTTAATAGGAATATCAGACAAGTTCACGTTAGGGATAATGGCGATGACCCTTTATATGTCGCCGTATCTTGCAAACTCATATAAGACGGCGGTTGCGGTTGTCGATTCAGATCAATATGTAGTAATGGATATTTACGAGTTTTCTACATATCAAAAATATAGATATGTTATAATTCCACAGATGATAAAGCCGTTTTTACCGTCGCTTATAAGTAATTTATCTAGCATGATAAAAGGTTCGGCTTTACTAAAAATTGTGTCAGTTACAGAGATTTCATATGTGCTAACTGTGATATCAAACAAAAACTGGGCGGCAATTGAGGGCTATTATGTTATGTGGATAATGTATTTGATTATTACCATTCCATTATCATTATTGGCAAAAAAATTGACAAAGAAGGTGGCATAATGGATATTAAAGTTTCTAATTTAACAAAGAGCTATCAAAATCAAGAGGTTTTAAAATCGTTGAATTTTGAGATTGAATCTGCCCCTGCTATTGGAATTATAGGTGAGTCTGGCTGTGGAAAATCTACCTTGTTAAGAGTTCTTTCTTCAATAGAAAATCCAGACAGTGGTATGATAAATATCAACGGACTTTCTCCAATTGAAAATAAAAAAGAATTGCGTGAAAAAATTTCGGTAGTTTTTCAAAAACATAATCTATTTCCGCATTTAACAATAAAACAAAATATAACTTTAATATTACACAAAATCAAAAAAATAGACAAAAACGAGGCTTCCAATAGGGCAGACGAACTATTAAAGCAGTTGTTTATTCAAAATGAGGCAGACAAAAAACCTAGCGAGGTTTCGGGCGGACAGGCACAAAGGGCATCTATAGTGAGGGCGCTTGCAACAAACCCAAAGCTTATTTTTTTAGATGAACCGACAGCAGCTTTAGACCCGATATTAAGCGACGAAGTTCTAAAGGCTGTGTTAAAACTTAAAAAAGATGGACGTGAATTTATATTTGTTACTCATGAAATTTCGTTTTTAAAAGACTTTGCCGATTATATAATATTCATGAAAGACGGAAAAATATGTGAGCTTGGAGACATTTCAGTCTTAACTAATCCAAAAACTTTAGAACTTAAAAAGTTTTTGGGGTTTAGCAATTAAATATACATTTGTTAAACGGATAATTAAATGTAGGGAACTGTCAAGACCCAGACGTGCCTCTTAGGATTTTGAAATTAAATCCAATTTGTTAAAACGTACAAACTTAATGTAGGGGCGGATATTATCCGCCTAAGAAATTTAGGTAAAATCAAGGACTTTTTAGGCGGATAATATCCGCCCCTACATGATTACAAAATTAAGGAGTTTTAATATGACAATTAAAGAAATATATGAAAAATTTGATAAAATAGGTTGTCTAAGCTTCACAACTGTAAACGAGCTAGGCGAGCCAGAGTCACGAATTGCCCACCTTAGGGGTTATGACGAAGATGGCATATACTTTATGACTATGTTTACCAAAGACTTTTATAAGCATTTAAAAAATAATGGAAAGCTTTCAATTTGCGGTCTATGTGCCGACACAAAGGTTGAACATGATGAAAACGGGTTCCCGATTTTTGAGGGTGGTTATGCCATTAGAATGACCGGTAATGTAAAGGAAATATCAATTGATGACCTTAAGGCTAAAAATAATCCTATCTTTGATTTTTGCATAAAAGATCAAGAGATTTATAAGGCTATGGTTGTGTTCTGCATTACAGACGGTAGGGGAGACATATTCGACTATGACTTTGAAAAAATAAGCCGTGAAAACAAGCTAGAGAGAATATATTTTGCATATAATAATGCTGTTCCTAAATATAAAGGGCTTAAAATTAATCAAGACAAATGTATATCTTGTGGCGTATGTAAGGTAAAGTGTTCTTTTTTGGCTATAAATGAAGTTGATAATGTATATTCAATCAGTAAGTACCGCTGTGATGAATGTGGAGACTGTTTGATAAATTGCCCTGTAGAAGCTATTACACTTAGTAAAAGTTCATGTGAAAATCTTTGAGGATTTTTTAAATAAAAACATTGTATGGACAAAGATAAGTTTATTAAAATTTCGTAGGGGAGGGTCTCTGCCAAGACGTGCCTCTTAGAATTACTGATGTAGGGAACGGTCAAGACCAGACGTATTGATTAAGAAAGAACCCGTCCCCTACATTAATTTGTGAGTTTTAACGAATTTATTTTTCACCCAAAATCCTAATCAACACTCTGGCATCCAGACCCTCCCCTACAAATAAGCAATAAGCTAGCTTAAGGTCCCAGATTTGAGCTTCACTAGTAAAAATATCCACCATCAATATAGATTATATAATTAGTCATTAGTTAGAATATGTTAGTTAAATTTAACTAACATATTTTTTTGCCTAATTTTGACGTTGACTTTTTAGTTAGGGTATGCTAATCTATATATGTTAGTATCAACTAACATATATAGATTAGCAGGTGTTATGATCTTATTAATCGTAGATTGCTCACAAACTCCACAGGCTGTAGCAGCTAAAGAGCAAATGGATAATGATATCATTAAACAAACAACTGCATATCAAAACGATCAAATCGTATACCGAGAGCCAGGTTCTTCTTGGTACTTATGCGACGGCGGTATCACTGCTATGGATCAAATGATTACAAACATTGAAGAGGGCGTTGGCCTTAAGTAAGAATAAAATTCTATCCGCTATTTTAATAGTAGCGGATAGATAAAACAATAACAGTTAGTAGAAACTAACTTGAATAAAGAAAGTAGAGGGATAAAGATGAGCGTTGTAATAGTTGGTGGCAATGAGTGCATGGAGAGAAGATATATTGACACATGCAAAGAGTATGGATGTAAGGCTAAAATTTTTACAAAAATGAAAGGCGATGTAAGAGGAAAATTCGGTTCACCAGACATGATTATTCTTTTTACAAATACTGTTTCACACAAGCTTGTAGCCTGTGCAAACTGTGAGGCTAAACGTTGTAATGCTAGAGTTGAGCGTTGTCATTCAAGCTCACTAACTGCACTAAAAAATATTTTAGAGGCAATGTGATATGATAACTGAAAAATCTCTTATAGAGCATTGTTCGCTTACATTGTCATCACTTAAAACTGCAAGTTTATTTACAGTAAAATTTGTAAATTGTGATGATTTAGCTAGCGATATTGAATTTTGGAATGAGAAATTTAATGAAACAGGCATTAAACTTGAGTTATTAAGAGTGGGTAATGGTTCGGCACTTATTTATCTATATAGAAAAGATATGCTTAAAAAAGACATAAATGATGTTAAAGCTAAGAAAATCTTAATGAATTATGGTTACGATAATTTAAGTGTCGCTAAGGCTATAAACAGGCTTATTAAAAGGTTTGATACATATGAAGAATTTCCGCATGAAATAGGTTTATTTTTAGGTTATCCAGCAGAAGATGTTGAGGGATTTATATGCAATAAGGGGCAGAACTGTAACCTTTGCAGATACTGGAAAGTCTATGGCGACAAAGATGAAGCATTATCAAAATTTGAAAAATATGATAAATGCAGAGCCGTATATAAAAGATTATGGCAAGATGGACGAGATATTTTAAGGCTAACTGTTAAAAAGAGATCAGTAGCATAAATATATATAATTATTTTAAAGGAGAATTTATTATGAGTAAAGTAGCAGTAGTTTATTGGAGCGGAACAGGAAACACAGAGGCAATGGCAAATTACATTGCAGAAGGTGCAAAGTCTAGTGGAGCTGAAGTTGATGTTATGACTTCAGACAAATTCACAGCAGATATGGTATCTAACTATAAATCAATAGCTTTTGGTTGCCCATCTATGGGTGCAGAAGTTTTAGAGGAAGAAGAGTTCCAACCAATGTGGGACGGTGTTAAAGATAGTCTAGCAACTATAGACGTACTACTATTCGGTTCTTACGGCTGGGGTGATGGCGAGTGGATGAGAAACTGGGAAGAAGAGACAAAGGCTAAGAGTGTAGAGACTTACATGTGCAACGATGCACCAGATGAAGATGCACAAGATGCTTGCAAAGCTTGTGGAGCGAAATTAGTTTAAGTTTTATTTTACATGAAAGAGCTATGACAAAAGTATATTTTGTCATAGCTCAGACTGTAGAAAAAGCTAAATTTAAAATCACTGTTTTGTTAAAATGTATAAATTAATGCAGCACAATGTAGACGGGTTCCCCGTCCCGTAAGATTTCAGCTAAAACTGCTAGTTTTTTCAGGACGGAAAACCCGTCCCCTACATTAGTATTACTGGATGAAAAGCAACATAATTATTTTGAGCAATATTTTTAGACAATTCTTACTTTTAACAGATAATTTTAAAAAACAGTTGAAAAATAGTATGTAATATGCTATAATATTATAAACAACATATGGAGGTGTATTTATGTTAAAATTTATAACAAAAGAGAAAAAGTTAATATTCGCAGCGGGTGCCGCAACAGGTATTGCAGTATTAGGCCTAATGAAAACTAAAAAGGCTCGTCAGTTAGCTGTAAAAGGTGTAGCTGGTGGAATAATGCTTAAAGATAAGGTTTTAGAGTCTGCGAACAATTTAAAAGAAGAGGCAGAGGATATTTGTGCAGAAGCTAAGGTAGCTGCTAAATGTGACTGTGGTGGAAACTGCGACTGCTCAGAGGAATAATTTTAAAGGAGAAGCTTATGAAATATCACATAGTTTGTGATAAGCCTAACCGCCTCAGAGTTCGATTCGGTAAATACATATTAACTAAGGAGCAGTGTTACGGACTTTCCGAACTGCTCCTTTGTGTTAATGGTGTAAAAAATGTTTCAGCAAACGAGATAAACGGCTCGGTGCTTATCGAATATGAAAACAAGGCTGAAAATGTAAGAGACTTATTATTAAAAAAAATATCGCACTTGGCACTTTCGGATATTAAAGATGGTGTAGCAACACAGAACCAAAGTGCAATAATTTTAGAAACTCAAATGAAAAGAAGAATAGTCAAACATTGTGTATGTCATTTGCTAAGAAGCTTTTTTATGCCTGCGTATCCGCACAAAATTTATACTATTATTAGGGCTATTCCTTATATAGTGAACGGACTTAAGGCTCTTGGCAACAAAAAAATTAATGTAGAGGTCTTAGATGGCACGGCAATTTCTGCCTCGTTGTTGTCAAGGAACTACAAAACAGTGTCATCTACTCTATTTTTATTAAAACTTTCAGACTTATTGCTTGAATACTCGAACCTTAGGGCGAAACATGCTTTGGCTCAAAGTCTTTCTATAAACGTGGACAAAGTTTGGCTTGTAAAAAATGGTGAAGAGCATGAAGTTCATCACAGTGATGTTAAAGTAGGCGATGTAATTCGTATAAGAAAAGGCAGTCTAATTCCTATGGACGGAACAGTTGTTCTAGGAGATGCCTTGATAAATGAAGCTACAATGACAGGCGAGCCTATTCCAGTGCATAAAACTTGCGACAGCACTGTTTTTGCAGGCACTGTTTTAGAAGATGGTGAAATTGATGTAGAGGTTCTAAGTTTACAAAGTGACTCACGCATTGCAAAAATAATAGATTTAATTGACACGGGCGAAAAAGAAAAAGCCATGGTTCAAGGCAAGGCAGAACGCTTAGCAGATGACATTGTACCTATTAGTTTTGGTCTGTTTTTTGTAACCTTAATTTTAACAGGGAGTATATCTCGTGCGTTATCTGTGCTTATGGTAGACTTTTCGTGTGCGATTAAGCTTACTACCCCAATTACGGTTATATCGGCGCTTAAAGAAAGCGTTAATCATGATATACTTGTAAAAGGCGGTAAATATCTTGAGCTTTTATCAAAAGTAGATACTGTTGTATTTGACAAAACAGGAACGCTCACAAATGCAGTTCCAAAAGTATCTAAGATAATTCCGTTAGCAGACGGTTATACAGAAGATGAAGTGCTAAAAATAGCCGCTTGTCTTGAAGAGCATTTTCCTCATAGCGTAGCCGCTTCTATTGTGAAAGAGGCGAAAGAGAGAAATATTCATCACCCAGAAGAGCATGGCAAAGTTGAATATATTGTAGCGCACGGAATAGCTAGCATATATAACAACAAACACTCGGTTATAGGTAGCAGACATTTTGTTTTTGAAGATGAACAGGTTAAGTATCCTAGTGAAAAAGAGCAGTGGATAAACGAGCAAATTGGAAGTGACAGTGCGGTTTATCTTGCGGTAGATAGCGAGCTTATAGGCATTATTTGCGTTAATGATCCACCAAGAATAGACGCAAAGCCAACAATCGATATGCTAAGAAAAGAGGGTGTCAAAGAAATCTTTATGATTACAGGAGATGGCGAGAGTAGTGCTAAATATACTTGTAATTTGTTAGGGATAGATAAATATTATGCTTCTGTTTTGCCTGATGGCAAGGCAGCAATAATCGAAAAATTAAAAGCGCAGGGCAAAACCATACTCATGGTAGGCGACGGAATAAACGATACTCCGGCGCTTAGTGCATCTGATGTGTCGCTTACTCTTAATGGTTCGTCTGACATAGCAAGAGAGGTAGCTGATATTTCTGTTTTGTCTCATGAACTGACTAAAATAGTAGAGGCTAGAAGACTTGCAACAAAGTTAATGCAGAAGATATACAGGCAATATGGAATAATTGTTACATTCAATACTGCGCTAATTGCTTTAGGCATTGTAGGGGTCATAATGGCAAATACTTCCGCATGGCTACACAATGCTTCTACAATTGCACTAGCGATAAATTCAGCAAAACCAATGATGAAAAAAGAAGATAGAATAACATTGCCGGAGGGGAAGAAAAATGAAACAACATAAGTTTTGGTCTATTCTTGCAGTTTTTGCAATGCTAATGTGTATTTACACAGGACATAAACATAAATAAATTAAAAAGAGGGGCTGTGATGAAATGAAAATTTTGTCACAGCCCTGATTGTATAAAACCCTTAATTCAAAAACACTGTTTTGTCAAAACGAATAAATTAATGAAACACAATGTAGGGGACGTGCCTCTTACGATTTAATGATTAAATTAAATTCGTTGTAATTCCCAAAATCCATGTAGGGGCGGATATTATCCGCCTGTAAATTTAGACAAAATTACAGACTTTTTAGGCGGATAATATCCGCCCCTACATGGCTAAATTTTTCTAATCAACACGTGTGCGGAAAACCCGTCCCCTACATTAATTTATGTGTTTTAACGAGTTTGTTATAAACCAGAATTACTAAAAAGTATTACTAGATGACATGCAATATTTTTATTTAGTGCAATATTTTTAAGAGAAACCCTTTTTCAAAAAGTTGAACTGGCTATGACAACAAATGTCATAGCCAGTTAAATTATTAATACTTATTAAAACTTACTAAAGTATCAAAATCTTTTCTCATTTTTGCTCTAGGTTCTGTACTCTCAGAGTAGCCCAGGGCAATTAGCATTTTGACCTTTACATCTTCTGGAATTGAAAGGAAATCTTTTATACCTTGCTCATCAAAACAGCCAATGATACAACTTGAAACTCCTTTTTCTGTGGCAGAATAACAAATTGTTGTAGCCGCAGAGCCTGCATCAAAAGCAGCGTAATGTTGTGAATCACATGTAAGTATTGACATAAGTTTTGCTTTGGTCTCGCAAAGAACGATATATACAGGAACCTGATTAGCCCATTTGTTTATCGGTAAATCTTCTCTTGTAATATAGTTTGCCAAAGTTTTTCCGTTTTCGCAAACCACAAATTTCCATGGTTGTGAGTTGCAAGCAGATGGACTGTTGATGGCATCTTTTAATATTTCTTCGATGATTTTTCTGTCAACAGGCTTGTCTATATAGCTTCGTGTACTCTCTCGTTTTAAACAAAGTTCTGAAAAATTCATAAAATCTCCTTATTCTGTAGGTTCAGTAGTAGGGTCTGTTGTAGGTGTTGTTGTAGGTGCTGTAGTAGGCTCTGTTGTAGGTGCTGTAGTAGGCTCTGTTGTAGGCTCTGTTGTAGGCTCTGTTGTAGGTGATGTTGTAGGTGATGTTGTAGGTGATGTTGTAGGAGCAGTTGTCACAGTTGGAGCAGGAGTAGCAGTAGCAGTTGGTGTAGATGTTGGAGCGACTGTATTTGTGTTTCCTGAACTTCCTGTAATTTTGCTTGTGTCTGTTCCAGGACCTATTCTATAAGTTTTTGCCTTTGCGTAGTACTCAGAGTCAGAAAGAGCCTCTCTTTTAACTTCAACACCATCTTTATAGAATATCTTTTCAGCTTCTGCAAAATAACCTTGATAGCCGTTAGTTACTAACTCATATTCGCCCGATGCTAGGCTGTAGTCAGTTATATATTCGATTTGTGAAGGAATAGGAACTACTTCATCTACCCAACCTTGACCTATAATTTCATCCCATTCTTCACTAAATTTTCCGTAAAATGTAGCATAAAGAGTTAGTCCGTCCATATATGTTACTAAATATATAGGTTCATCGCTTGAATTTTTAAATTTTACATCATAGTAACCATAGCTAATTGTAGCATCTATTCCAATTGGAACATAAGAAGACGGAGTAGCATGGCATTCTCTGGATGTAATTTCCATGTCTGCTTTAAAGGCAGCTACATAAATAGTTGTTGCAGCTTGACAAACTCCGCCACCATACATAGGCACAGAAAGTCCGTTGACTAAACCACCGGCTGGCAAGAAACCACTTGACGCATAAGACGTATTACCCACAATTCCGTTAAACGAAAATTCTTCGCCTGGTTGCAAAGTAGTGCCGTTTGTTTTTTCAAGTGCAAGTCTCATGTTATGTGTGCCGTTTTCTGTGTTTGTAGAGTATGTGTCGTAAGTTGAGAGCTGACCATAAGAATTTTCAATGTCTTCAATTGTTGTTTCAGGCTGTTTTTCTGTAATTACAACAGAAATATCACCACTTTTTTGCTGATTAAGATAGCTTAAAACTTTATCTGTAGTTTGCTCTACATCTATACTTTGCCCTGCTTGTCCCTCTTTAAACACAAAAGTTCTTGTATCAAAGTCAAAATAGTCAACAGAGGCATCTTGAGCTTCTACTATATAGTTATCTGCAATTTCTTGAATAGTATTCATAACAGATTCTTCATCTGGATTATAATCAAATTCTAAATTCGCATAATTGCCTGTTTCTAAAGCTGTTGTGAGTGTTTCTTCAATATTATTAGTAAAATTTAAGTCGCTAGCATTAATAGTTTTTGTCTCATCGCCAAAATTTAGCTTGATTGAAAGCTTATTGTATACAGAATCAAGGCTAGTTTCGATGGTTGTTATGGCTTCGTCCAGCGTTTTTTCACCTATATAAACAGAGTTTACTATAGTGTTTTCAGGAAAAGTAGCCGTAGCAAGTACATTTTCTGAACTTTCAGAACCTTGAGAACTTCCATCTGCGGATGGGTCTGAGTCTGTACTTCCGCATGCTGTTAAAATGCACACACTAGATATTGTTAGAAGTAGTATTTTGAATAAATTTTTTTTCATATATATCTCCTTAAGTTGAAATTTTAACTTTCACAGTAATTATATCACATAAAAATTAAAAAAAAAAGCATATTATAAAAATTTTATTTACAATAATTGACTACATATTAAGAATTTATGAAAAATCATATTGAAAAATATAAATATAAAGTGTATAATATAATAGGAATTAATTTTAATAATGCTAATAGAAAGGTCGTTAACATGAGCGATATCGAAAAAGAATTAGGCAGTTTAGAACTAGATGACATAGAAAATATTGATCTTGATGAAATAGATGATTTTATAACCACAGGCAAACCACAGGCAATAATACAAGAAGCATTGGGAGGAGTTACAACATTTGTTGATATAGTATTCTGCATAGATGTTACTGCTAGTATGGCTCCTATCATAAATACAGTTAAAAACTTAACGTTAGATTTATATGATGATTTAATAGAAGAGATGAGAAACTCAAGAAACAGAATTGTTACACAGTTAAGAGTTAGAGTTATTGCTTTTAGAGACTATTATTGCGATGGAGAATATGCAATGCAACAGTCCGATTTTTTTACACTTCCAAATGATAAAGCTGAGTTTCGTAATTTTGTGGCAGCATTAGAAGCGGTAGGGGGCGGAGACGAACCTGAAAACGCATTAGAGGCAATAGCACTTGCAATGAAATCTGAGTGGGTAAGGGTTAATAATCCAAACACTGAAAAGGCACGAAATGTTGTTGTTGTGTTTACAGATGCCTCGGCGCATCCTTTTGAAAAGTCTAAAAAAAGTAGTAATCAATATTACCCGGCAGATATGCTGAAAAGTTATAATGATTTATATGAGGCGTGGTGCGGCCAAGGCTCATATGGAACATTTGGTGGAGAATATGTTATGGATAGAAATGCAGAGAGATTAATTGTTTTTGCTCCTGTAAATTCATATCCGTGGGATAAAATTGCAGAGGATATAGACTATGCTGCGGTAATTCCAATATCGGCGGCTAAGGGTGGAACAGAGGTAGGACGTGAGACTATAATTAACACAATTAGCGGTAGTATGAGATAAGGAGAAAATTTTGAGATGAATTTTGTCATTAATAAACCTCTTAGTGGGCATGATGAAGATGCGCCTGCCTTTGCTGATGATAAAATTCTTATTGTCTGTGACGGTCTGGGCGGTGCAGGTCAAAATAAATATCAATTGGGCGATGAGAAAAAAAGCAGTGCATATCTAGGATCAAGAGTAGTTTCAAGTACTTGTCAAAATTTTTTGCACGAAAACTATGAAGAGATATGTATTCATATGGGCAAGCCTGAAAAATACATAATTAGTTTAAAAGAGCATATAACAAATAAGCTAGACAAATTTGTAGAAGAAAATGGACTGGTCAATTTAATTATTGGTAAGTCTATTCAAATGTTACCTACAACTCTTACAGCGATAGTATATGCAAAATTTGAGAATAGGACAGAAGCATTAGTCATTTGGGCAGGAGACTCAAGGGCTTTTTTACTGACAGAAACTAGGGGATTGCAACAATTAACAGTAGATGATACACCATACGACACAGATGCCTATGAAAAATCGGCGCTTATGTCAAACAATATAAGGCAAGACGGTGATTTTCATCTAAATTATTGCTATTATGATGATCTTCCTAGTGACTGCATATTGTTTACTTGTACTGATGGTTGTTTCGATTATTTAAGTACTCCTATGGATCTTGAATACAGGGTAGAATATGCTGTTTTAAAAACAGAAGTACTTACTAGAAAAGATGTAACAAGGTTTGAAGAGACTTTAGGTAATGTGCTTACAAACTATGGGCAACAAGACGACTGTAGCATGGCTGGAGTTATAATAGTAGATGAAAAAAAATGCTCTGAAATGCAGATGATGCTTAATAGAAGGGCGTTGTTTGTTCAAGACCAGTACAGAAATAAATATTTATTGTACGACAAAAAAGTAGTGAAGCGAAAAGCAGAGAACACACATAAATTCCAAGAGCTAGACTCGTGTATAGCTGAACTAGATGTACCAGTTTATAAAGAGCTAAAATCTTTAGTTACAAGGGTTTATCAAATTGATACCGACATAACAGAAAATATATATGACGATGAAGAAATAATTATAGAACTAAGGTATGCGCTAGCTACTTTAGATGTTTATAGAAACTATATAAAGCAAGTAAATGTATTTAAAGAAAAAGGATTGGTTAGAAACACTGAAATCAGTGTAGGGTATGATAAGCTTAGAAAAATGTATGAAGAACTCATGTTTAGAGAATATGTAAATGATTTATTGGGTTTTAGTTTCTCAAAGTTTTTCAACCTTAATTCTCAAAGAAATAAGTTAGCTCAAAAGTATAGCGAACTTGTTACAGAATATGAACAAGTGAAAATAGACTACTCTAAAAACTTGCAACATAGCATGTTTAGCATGCAACAGTTAGGTAAGAAAAACCCCGAAAACATACAAAATATTGAAGAGCAATCTCAATCTTTTTTGAAATTTGAAGAAAAATTTTCTGACTTAGTAGATATCAAAACACAGTTGCAAGAAACAGAAGATGCGCTTAGATTGCATTTTCGTGAAAAAAATAAAGATATAGAATCCAAGTTTAAGCAGGCTTTATCAAAAGGCTTTGTAAAGACAGACCCAAAAGACAACAAGTATAAAGATATCTGTAAAGAGTACGATAAGTATGTTAGTCTACAAACAAGAATGGAAGAATATTTTGCCTTGTCAAAAGAAGATAGACTGAGTAATTTCGAGAGATACTTAGAGGAAAATTGGCCTGAAATTAGAAGGTTTTTACAGACAAAAGGGGTATCTAATCAGTTTGCTTGCAAAGATTATTTAGATATAATACAGGAACACGAGAAAAAAAGAGATGAACTAACTTATCAAATTGAAAAATATGAGGTTAGAAAATATGATTTATGGAAAGAATATAAGCCGTTATATGAATTATATAATGGATACTATATAGCAAAAACATAGAAGTTAAGGAAAGGGTAATCGAGAAATGGACATAGTAAACGGTTATCAATATGATAAATTAAAGGCACATACCTCTGCAAATGGCATATGGTATTATGCCACGGCAGACGGAAAGGCGTTTTTCTTAAAAAAGTTTATGCAACCCAAATATCCGCTAGAGACTGCAAGTGAAGATATTTTTGATTTTAAAAAACATGAGTGTGAAGAGTGGTTAGCCGCTAAAAAAAAGCTTATAGCTGCACTTGACGACCTTGGAAACGGAATGGGAAATATTATTTCACCTAGAGAAGTGTTTAGACACAAACAAAGCTTTTATCAAGTTACTCACTGGATAGAAATTCAAACAGATTCACTTGACAAAATAAAAGAATATGACTACAATGATAAAGTAATGCTACTTAACACCTATTCGTCATCACTTAAGAGAATACACAGCAAAAATATAATTCATGGCGATTTAAAGCCAGAAAACATATTAATAGGAAGAAGTGCGTCGGGTAACCCTGTAGCAAAAATTATAGACTTTGATGATTCCTATTTTTCAAAGAAACCACTATCTCCAGAACTTACAGTGGTTACAGATGCCTATCAAAGTCCCGAACTTGCAGCTTATAAAAGAGGAAATGTGAAGTACAAACAAAGGCTTACTTGTTCCTCAGATGTTTTTGCAAGCGGAATTATTTTTCATCAATATTGGTGTGGTGAAATGCCTAGGTGTCAAAATAGTGATAAGTTTGTGTATGAGGCAATTGCGGCAGGTGAGCAGTACGGGCTACACAAATCTTTGCCAGATTGGCTTAAAGAATTAATAGAAAAAATGTTAAGTTCACTCCCAGAAGATCGCCCTACTATGGAAGAAGTTCATGCTGTGATAATTTCAAAAGGCAACATAGAAGAGCGAGCAAAAGTTATAATGCAAACAATTAACTTTACTTTATTAGATCAAGCGCTTGAAAATGTTCCAAAAAACTTAGAAAGATTTAAGGATAGAACTGTTAAAAAACTGCAAAAGGTGCTTGACAAAATAGAAGAGGGTAGAGAGTCAGCAGATCAAAAAACGATAGATAAATATTCAAAAGCGTTGACAGACGCATTAAACGGCTTGAAGGTAGACAAAAATTATGTGGTTGAGCTTGATTTTTCTAAGCTAGATCAAATACTAGCTGCCGTGCCTGATAACTTAACAAGGTTTACCGATAAATCGGCAGAAGATCTTATCAGAGTAGTTGAATTTGCAAAAAAAAGCAGAGAGTTAACAGAACAAGCTGATATTGACAAACTCACTAAATTACTTTATGTAAAATTTAAAAGTCTTGTAAGAAGATAAATTCGTGTAAGAAAGCAGGTGATTAGTTATGCAGATGTATTGGAAATGCGAAGAATGTGACGAAACTAACCCCTATCCCCAAAAAAGGATTTGTGTATCGTGCGGAAGTCCCATGTCAGAACAAGCCAAGCAAAAGGCAATTCAAAATAAGAAAGATGAAGAAGCCTTAGCAGAGCAAAAGTATAAAATGGAGCAACTGCGTAAAAAACGAGAGGGAGAAATAAGCAAACAAGATGCGAAAAATGATGGCGCAAGAGCAGGCTCATCTTCAAAATATACTAAATCCATAGAAGAGAGAGAGAGAATACGCAAAAAGAAAGAAAAAAATGAGATTAAGTTCTCAAAAATTTACATAATGACGGCTCAAGTAGCCAGCATAGTAATGCGTTCTTTAATTTTTGTTGCGGTTATATTGGCGGTAGTGGTTTGTGCGTTTAACTGGGACAATACAGATTTTATAAAGGTTCAAGATGAGTTTAAAGAAAAGGTAGTTAATTCATATATAGCATTAACATATCAAACAGAAGAGGGTGAAGACCTTTTAGCTCCTAGGTTTATAGATAACTTAAGCCGTGAGCTTGAAACTATGTTAGATCATTATAATCCTATAGATAATGTTTTCGGGTTGGCAGAAGAAACTGCTAAATTTATTTCAGGAGGTAATTAATTATGGTAATGTATAATTTGTTAGAGATTTTTTTTCATGTAGGTAATATTTTTGCCTTGTTTATACTTGTAATGTCATATATTTTATTAATAATAGCAAAATCAAGAAAGAGTATTTCGCCAACAGCTAGGATAGTATTTCCAGATTTTTACGATCAAGCTGCCTATATAAGACATTGTTATTGGAGCGCAACACTGTTTCTTGTTATAAGTTGGTTGCTGTGTTCATCTAATGCAATTTCACCAGAGGGAATTCCGACTGCAAGTTTTTCGAACGGATTTTTATTATATGCTTGTATATGGGCAGGAATGATTTTTGTTTCTGTTATAGTTGGAATGATATTAAATTCAATTAAGGCAAGCGTAGCTGCTACATATACGGTAAAAGATTCAATAGTAACAAACATTGTGTACTCAATAATTTATTTTTTGTTGGCATTTATGACAATGTGATAATTAGGAAAATGCAAACGCACAAATTTTGTAGGGGCGGATATTATCCGCCTTGCAAAAATTTTTTAATACATATAATTTAATGTAGGGCACGGGTTTTCCGTCCCGAAAACTCGGAGTTTTAACTAAATTTCATCGGAACGGTCAAGACCGTTCCCTACATCAGTTTGTGCGTTTTAACAAATTAATTTTAATCAAAAAACGTAATCAACACGTCTGGATAATATCCGCCCCAACATGGCTAAATTTTCCTAAGAGGCACGTTTGTGTTTTCCGTCCTTAAAGCTAGTTTTTTTGCTAACTTCCCACGGGTTTGAAAATCTATTCATTACAAGAATGACTTTTTAATAGGGATATCTGCACAGAAATAATCTTATAAGTTTAAGCAAAAAAATGTTTTGTTTTATAAAAAAAAGCTTGACAACTGTTATTTCTTGTGATATAATATCTCTTGTAGTCAAGCAAAGACTATATTTAATAACTTAATATTAATACGGAGAGGTGTCCGAGCGGTTTAAGGAGCTAGTCTTGAAAACTAGTGATCTCGAAAGGGACCAAGAGTTCGAATCTCTTCCTCTCCGCCATTTTTTTATTCTTTTTTAATAAAAAGGAAAGTTGGAGAAGTACCCAAGTGGTGAAGGGGCTCCCCTGCTAAGGGAGTAGGTTGGGTAACTGGCGCAAGGGTTCAAATCCCTTCTTCTCCGCCAGCAAAAATCGACAGTTCCTATAAGGAGTTGTCGATTTTTCTATAATTTTTTTAACGAATCAAAATGCGACACTGAACTCGATTTATTTGGGTTCAGTTTTTTGTTGATAAATGTGTTTGAAACATGTAAATTAGTTTAATAAACTAATTTACTGGTAATACTAAGTTAGTAGTGAGGTGTTTATGAAATATTTTAAAAATAGAAAAAATGTAGATTTATATACTAAGATGATGGCGGACTATGATAATAGTTTTGTGATAAATCAGGTGAATAAAATTTTGCCTAATGGCTCAAGTGTTCTGGAGCTAGGCATGGGAACTGGGGTTGATTTAATCTCGTTATCACAAACTTATAATGTTGTTGGCAGTGATAATTCAATTTTTTTTATTGAGGACTTTAAGAGTAAAAGTGATATAGAAGTGACAGTTTTAGATGCAATAGATGTAGGTATCAATCGTAATTTCGACTGCATTTATTCAAATAAAGTTCTACAACATTTAACAAAAAAAGATTTTATTATATCACTAGTAAATCAGTTTAGTCATTTAAAAAATAATGGAATAATTTTTGCTACACTATGGGCTGGCAAATATAAAGAAGAATTTGAATTTGATGGAGAATTAAGATTTGTATATTATAACGAATTAATATTAAAGGAGATTATTCCAAAAGATTTAGAAATAGAGAAAATAATTTCTTATTCTGAATATGAAACTAATGATTCGTTAATTCTTGTTATACGTAAAAAATAATAAAATTTAAGCTAAAATGCAGTCAATTAATGGTTGCATTTTTTTGTTTTATATAGTATAATATAAACAAAGTTTTATTTGTACAAGGAGGAAAAAATATGTTAATTATGTTGATTTCATGGGTAGTGATAGGAGTAGTGTTCGGATTTGCAACCAATATGGTTCTTATAAATCGTGGCTATAATGAGAACTGGTTTTGGTGGGGATTTTTCTTTGGGATTATAGCTTTGATTGTGGCTTTGTCAAAACCTGATGCTAATCAGTATTCGGCAAGTCCATACAATTCTAATGCGTCGCAGACTGCAAAAACAGGCAGTGGTTGGAAATGCAGTTGCGGAACTAGTCACGTTTCATATGTAGGCTCTTGTGGATGCGGAAAGACAAAAGCTGATATTATGAAACAATTAGACTTAGAAAAACTTAAACTAGTTGAAGAAGAAAAAGCAAAACAAACAGAGAATGAAAATAGAAAAGCCCAAGAACAAGAACTTCTAGACCTACAAAAGCTAAATGAATATAAAAAAATGCTTGATTCAGGCATAATTACTCAAGAGGAATTTAGTATTAAGAAAAAACAAGTATTAGGATTATAAGAATAATATAAGATGAAATCGTTTATTCTCATAATATTAATAGCAAAACATGAGTTTGAGTTAGATTATGTAGTAAATGTAATAAAATATTATTGATATAATAAGGTTATGATATGAAAATTAAAAAACAATATACTTGCGCATTGCTTTTATCAATGGATTTATTAGGTGGAAAATGGAAAATGAGAATTTTATGGCATATTTTACATGGAGATAATCGTTTTTCGTTATTACAAAAGGGTATTCCAGATATAACACACAAAATGCTAGTAACACAATTAAAAGAACTAGAACAAAACAATATACTTATAAGGACTGTAGTGTGTGAAAAACCACTGAATGTAGTGTATTCACTCTCGACAAACTACAAGGGATTAATACCACTTGTAGAGGGCTTTTGTGATTTTTCAAAAGAATATGCTAGTCTAAATGAAATAACGCTTGAAGATACATAGGTACAAAAAAGTACGTTATTGTATTAACCTCTGAATTTGGTTATAATATAAATATAACAATAAGGAGGTAATTTTAATGAATTATCCTAGAGCATTTTCACATATAGGTTTGTCTGTGCCTAACTTAGAACAGGCAGTTAAAT
>CAYJKT010000012.1:0-74471 GCA_964370775.1 uncultured Eubacteriales bacterium
TTTCTTCATCAATCCCATTTTAACGTATTTTGGTATTTTATGCTCTACTTTTTTTATTTTTTGTAGGCTCTTTTTTACCACCCCAACTTTTATTATAGAGCCTGTATAAATAGCAACCCGTATTTTACCATTTTACATTGATTGTAGGGCAAGGGCTCTGCTCTTGCCGAGATACATATTTGCATTAAAGTAAATTCACACAAAAACCTATGGTTTAGGTAGGGGCGAGCTGTGTTCGTCTGAAAGCATAGGTTTCTGTAAACTTAATATATATGGTTAATTTATATATTTTTTAGCTATATTAAATCGAAAATATTAAATCGAAAATTATTACAATTCGTACATTAGTTCTAACGTACGAGTACAGCTCGCCCCTACGTTTGTTTTAGATATTTACACCATATTATTTATAAAATGAATTCTTTCACATTAAAATAGAGAGGCTACCATCTTAGGTAACCTCTCTATTATTCTATATTATGTTTATTATAATCACAGTACTTTTAAATTAACACCAAAATTAACTTGATTATCCAAATTTTACAGAAGCTTTGGTCTCGTACCATTTTAACGCATAGTTAATGGTTTTTCTCATATCCATTCCAGCAGTTGCAAGTACGTTAATCACAAGCTCATCAGGTTTTTTACCATTCCAAGGCTCTACTTTAACATAAGAACCTACACAATCAACAAGCAAATATCCGTCACTTTTGGTGTGGATAAAGCCTTTAATTCTACTTGTTTCTTCACAAAACATTTTAATAAACTTTTCTACTTCGTTAAGTGTCATATCTTCGCTTATATCAATGCTTGCACGCTGCAAAGTAATATCCATAGCTGTACTTCCTACTTCTTCTCTAATGTACGGATGCAGGTCATCTAAAATGCTAATGTCTACTTTGCCCATACTTGTAGATATTATTTTAAGCTCTGGGTAACGCTCCAAAATCAAACCTTTGGTTTCCTCTTGCTGTTCGGTGGTCGCTAAATCTATCTTATTAAGCAAAGCTAAATCTGCAACAGCCAATTGTTTTGAGCAAACTCTAGCTGTGCTTAAAACTTTCTTAAACCTCACGCTGTCTATCAAGCAAATGCAACCTTTATAATTAAGTTTGTTTTGCTTCTCGAACTGCTGGGTAACTGCTCTAATACTTGTGGGGTCACTCAAACCAGATGCCTCTACTATAAGTATCTCAGGCTGTGTTTCTAGTCCGTCATTAAGTGCTTCCTCAAACATATCTGCTCTACAGCTACAGAAAATCGAGCCCCCACTTATCTCTTTTAAAGTAGCACCGATTTCTTCAAGAAGTTTTCCGTCTACGCCCTCTTTGCCGTACTCATTAATAATAAGCCTAAGATTTTTACCCTTGAACAACAGCATGAAATTCTTTAAAAAAGTTGTTTTGCCAGCACCTAAAAAACCTGTTATTAGGTAGAAATCTGTCATAGAACTTCCTCAATAACTTTTGTGAATTCCTCTTGTGACGGAATGATTGATGAGAATTTAAGTTGTCCGTTAATGTAAATAGCTGGTAGGTTTTTGACTCCCATTTTAACACAACGAGCAATGTTTTCTTTCTCTGTAAATTTATATTCTACCATATCAATTTTATCGCCAAATACATCTTTAACAGCGTTTGCAGCACCCATCATATATGTACAAGCTGCACATTGTTGACTGTCTAGTGTGAATACCTCCACCAAAGGTTTAGCAAGATTTTCGTAATCTGGTAGCTCAACATCAATATCAAATGCAGAAGTAGCAACATAGCTTTCTAGGATTTTTCTAGCGCTATCTGTGTTGATAACTGCTTGTGCAACAGCAATTCCGTTTTCAACTGGTATGTTGAACGGCATGTCACAACCAGGTGAGATGATAAGATTTTTCTTGTTCTCAACTTTATCTAACAACTCAACAACATATTTCATGTTGTCTTCTTGTGTTCCGTGAAGCATTACTGTAGTTAGAGGAATATTACCACCGATAACAACATTGTATTGGTCTGTGATTTGTTTTGCAGCAACTAAATCAACGTTTTCATCAACAGAGATACTGTCTGGGTTAGTTTGGCACATTACCTCGATATTTCTTGTAGCATCACCACATACAAAGAAAGAAGAATAAGCACCGTTATCTTTAATGAATTTAAAAACTTCTGAGTATGGTTTTGTTAAAAATTCCTCAAAGTGAGACGCAGAAATTTGTGATACAAGAGGGTCAACCACAGCAATAACGTCCATACCAGCCTCAATATAGTAACTAGCAACAGCGTTTACAACTTCTTTGCAGTAGTCTAGCAATTCTTCTACATATTCTTCATCGTCATACATATCCATGAAAAGGTCGTTACCTCTTAAATGGCTAGCTAAAGTGAAAGGTCCACATATTAAGCCATATAGAGCCGTTGTGTCACCAACAGAAGCTTTCATTCTTTTCATAACGTCAATAACCATTGGAATTCTGCCGTCTGTGCTTTTTGGCACTGTGCATTTGCAAGGTACGTTCATTGTTTCTTCTAAAGGATGAGTTTTAACAGAAGGTAGATTATCGTCAAACCATACTAGCTCACAACCCAAAATCTCTGCTTCAATTTGTAAATCGAACATGATAGGTTGTCCGTCTGGTTTATACAACTTGTTAACTTCCATCAGCGCTTTATATAATTCGTCAGCATCTGTTAAAAGAGTAGTAGCATTTACACCTGTTAATGTGCCAGCATGAATACCTGCAAACGGAATCCACGGTGCTCTTTCAGTTGCTTTGTGTTGTAGTGTATCTAGTATTAATTGTTTTGACATAGTAATTCTCCTTTAAAATGTTATGATTGTATTATAATAAAACGATTAACTTATTGCTTGTTATTTTTTAGACTTTTTTTGTATTTTTTTGCCCTATTTTATTATATATAATATATTATTACAATCTTGAAGATAAAATTGTGATATTATTCTAAAAATTAAAGTAAACTTTTTAATTTTATTTAATATATTTTGTTGCTTTTTGTGTAATTATATTATATAATTACGATTAATATAAGAAAGGTGGTACGCCCAATGAAAAACGCAAATAAACCAAATGTTATAGTTATTTATGCAGATGACTTAGGATACGGAGATTTATCTTGTTATGGTGCAAATGGAGTAGAGACACCAAATGTAGATAATTTATGTGAAAACGGAGTTAGATTTTACAACGCTTATTCAACTTCTGCTGTGTGTACTCCAGCAAGATACAGCTTGCTAACAGGTGAATACCCATTTAGAAATCAATACACAAAAATTTTACCGGGAGACGCTGGTTGCATTATCGGTAAAGACCAAATGACACTTCCAAAAGTGTTTAAATCAGCTGGTTACAAAACTGCTGTTATTGGTAAATGGCATTTAGGCATGGGCGACGGAAACATAAATTGGAACGATCAAATTAATCACTGCCCTAACGATTTAGGTTTTGATTTTTCTTTTGTTTTCCCAGGCACAAACGACAGAGTACCTTGCGTTTATGTAAAAAACGGACTAGTTCAAAATCTTGACAAAAACGACCCTATCGAAGTTCATTATGGACCTGAGTGCCCTTATGATGACATTGATACATACAGCAAAAATCCTGAAAAACTAAGACTTACTTCATCTCATGGTCATAACCAAAGCTTGATTAACGGCGTTGGTAGAATTGGCTATATGAGAGGTGGCAAGGCAGCTATTTGGAAAGATGAAGACCTTGCAGAGACTTTCTTAGGCGAGCTAACTAATTTTATAGACAACAGCGAAGACCCATTCTTTGCGTTCTATTCGCTTCACCAACCACACGTGCCTAGACTACCTAACGAGAAATTCGCTGGCAAGTCAAAACTTGGTAGCCGTGGTGATGTTATTTTAGAGCTAGACTGGTGCGTTGGCGAGCTTACAAAACATCTTGAAAGCAAAGGTATTTTAGAAGACACAATCATCATATTCTCTAGCGATAACGGCCCTGTTCTTGATGACGGATACAACGATAGAGCGATTTCTCTAAAAGGCACACACAGACCAGCAGGCCCTCTAAGAGGTGGTAAATACAGTAAGTTTGACGGTGGTGCTAGAATTCCGTTTATTCTATCATGGAAAAATCATACAGATAAAAGAGATTCAGGCGCGTTAGTTTCTCAAGTAGACTTAGCTGGTTCTTTTGCTAAAATGCTTGGTGTAAACTTAGGGGAAGGCGAGTGTGTTGACAGCTTTGATATGCTAGACGCATTACTTGGTAAAACTGACACTGGTAGAGACGATTACATGTTTGAGAGCGTAAACAAAGCTCACATTTTAAGACAAGGTAAATGGGCATACTTAGAACCAAGTGAAGGTCCTTGGAGATCTATGCAAGTAGGACACGAGCTAGGCAATTCGCTAGACCAACAACTTTACAATATGTATTACGATATCGGTCAAACTGATGACATTGCTGACAATTTCCAAGAGATTGCTAACGCTATGCAAGAAAGAATTAATGAGATTTTAGCAAGTAAACAAACTAGATAATCGTACCTTTAATAAAAACTGGCTAAGATAAGCTCTTAGCCAGTTTTGCTATTTCGATTTCATATCCTCTGTAAATTGTTGACTAAACACAGAGATTACACTTTCTATTTCTTCGTTATTTTCTGTGGTGAAAAGCGATAGATACAGAGTGTCTTCGTTCATCACATTAACCGTGCTTGTTGCTACTTTACCTTTATCGTCTCTTAACGTGAATACGCTTATAGAATGTGCAAAATCAATTCCGTCACTTTCCGAGCCTGTAACATATTGCTCAAAATCTTCCATGTCATATCCATGCAAATCTTCGTCTGATACATCTTCCGATATTCTCAAAACATACTCGGCTTCTTCATAAACAAACTCTAGTTGCAGTATTGTATCTTCTTGTATTTCAGCCACTATATCCGTTGCACCCTCAGGGTCAGTTATTTCAAATCCCATATCTTCGTAAAGAGTATAAGTATCTTCATAAATAGTGTTTTTGGGTTCACCACAAGATACTAATGTAATCATTAAAAAAATAGTCATTGTAAGACTTATAATAATTCTCATAGTGTTCTCCCCTTTATTCAGTCGCAAATTGATGCACGCCCATAAACAATGGTAAGTTAAATTCTTCGTCTACTATCATAAAGAAAAATGGTCTCTCTAAATACACTTCTTTTGGTACAACCATTGTCTCGCTCGAACCCTCTGCCATTGCTACAACTGTAACTGCACCTGCTTTTGTACCTTTTTCATCTACTGCAATTTTTGTCTTGTGAATAACATCACTAATGTATAACCCGTTGCCGTTACTAGTGCCTATACCGTAAAAATCAGCTTTCGCAGAGTCAAATGCATCTGTCATTCCTAAATCAATTAGTGTTTCGTTAAGATGTATATCATACTCAAAAGTGAATTTTGGTATTCTGGCGTTGACTGGAGTTGCTTGAGCACTTTTTGTCGCTTTTATCAATTCTTCGCCATTTAAACTGCTCATGAATTCGTCTATGTTTATGTTTTCATCTGGTAAGAGAGCTACAAAAGAATACTTTCTATCAGCATAATACTTTTTAAAACCTACAGCGTTATCCATTTCTATGTAAGAATGTTCCTCGCTATATAAAAAATCAATTTCTGTTGTCTCGCCTGTTATATCTGTAAAACCATTTTTTCTAACTTGAACATCTTCATAAATGTTTTGCCATTCTGCATCAAATGACAACGCATTTATCAAATACATTACCACATCATTAGTAGGTACATTTTTTAGCATTTCCTCTATTTGTTTGTCCGTATTCACGTACACCCATTCATTGATTTCATCTATCGCTTTTTGGTCGAACATAGTTTTAAAAACTTCTGCATTATAGTATTCTTTGTTCTCAAACAAAAAATCATCTTCTACAAACAGGCTTTCGTCATCTTTTATCCAAATAGAATTCGCTGTGTACATAGTGTATTTATCATCACTTGGTAAATATGCATTATACGCATGTAAAAAGTCATTTAGAGTGTCAATGTCACTACCTAAAACATCTTCTATTTGGCTTAAAGTCTCATTTTCTGCGCCATTTGTAACCATTGCAAGTGCAGTTGCTATGGACAGTGGAGAAATTAAAACGTTGCTGTTTTTATCAAAAATATGGTTAAATGTATTCAGCGAAAACTGAGTTATCTCAGCTGTTTTATCGCTATCTTCTGTTATCTCAATCGGTGATAAATCGACATCTCTTTTTGTTGATGATAATATCTCTATGCTTCTTACACAAGATGTAAGTGATAGCATTAAAGCTATACTTAATAATAAGCTAATTCCCTTTTTCATAACTAGTTACTCCTTTTCTTTTATCTCCATAAAATATTTTTCTATGCTCATATCTAAGCTTACTTCCGTTACTCCAGTGTCTAAATCAAAGCCAAAGTTTTGGTTGACAATTTCAATGTTATCATAGTTTACAATGCTTGCAGTTTGCTCTGTAAAGTTAAGATTAGACCCTAATTTAGTTGCTAAATCATACCCAAACATGTCGCTACCTCCACTACCACCGTAGTAGTTGAAGTTAGCTTCTTTTGTGTTGTTAATATAGGCGCTTACGCTACTATTCGCTGGGATAGTCACTTGAAAATCTGCGTACATAATGTTGTTTTCACCTAGTATATAATGCAAGCTATCATCAAGTGAATTCAACATATACGCTTCTTCTTCGTTTAAAGAATTAAACAACAAATCGCTCAATGCACTCAGCACTAAATCTGTAGAAACATATTCAGAAAAATCTATCTCGTACTGACTAGTTCCGTCTTCTATAACAGTTCTCAACGCTTCCTCTAATGTGGTGGTATATATATTAACCTCGCACTCAGTTTCTGCTATTTCGTTTTGTATAGTTCCCTCTAAATTATAATCTTCAATATCTTCGCCAATTACAATAATATATCTGCTCTCATTATTATTTTCAAGCACAGAGAACCCATGTTCTTCGTAATTTTCATCATAGCTACCACCATTAAATCCAAAGGATAAAACTCTAGTATTTTCTCTGTCAATATCGTAACTAAAACTGATTTTAGGGTTATACTCACTATCGTTTTGAACGCTATAATCTGTCAGTTCATACACAGTTACATTTTCGCTAAGTTCGTTTGTTAATGGAACATTATTTACGTTCTCTAGCTCGGTTTTGTAATCATCAAAGCTATCGTATTCTTCTCCATAAACGCCACCACTGTTTAGGTGAAAATTCATGCTTATATCGGCACTTTCTCCGTCTATAGTTATAGTCGGAACTTTCTCTGGCGTGTCCTTAAAGCTGGACACAAACGGATACGTCAGTGTCACCGTTTTATCTTCGTTTGATGTATTAGTCAAAGTGTAGGTCTCATTAACTTGAACAGTATTAATGTTGTTATACTCGTTACCTATAAAGTCAAATTCTATGTTACGTGTCGCATTCACGCTATCTGAATTACTGCTGTTTAGTGGAAAAATCGGCCCTGAATACGACATAAACTGTGTTGCGCCTTCTGTCTCTGCTTCTTCGGTAACTGTTTCTTCACCAGCACCTTCTGTTAAAGAACTATCGCTAGTCATTCCACCAATCAGAGGCAAAATGCTATATAATGCAATGCTCACAATCAGAACAAGACTTGCAACAGCAGTTAATACTTTAATATTTTTCACCTTGCTTCTTCTGTAACTCTCAGCCGTCATAACATGTTTATCATCAATATCCGTTATTTTCTCATATAATTCTTCACCATTCATAGCTCTATCCCCTCCTTAATAAAATAATCTCTTAGTTTATTTCGTGTCCTAAAAGTCATAGATTTAACCTTGCTCTCGCTCATGCTATATCTTTTAGCTATCTCTTTAACCGAGTCAGAGAACCAGTATCTTCTAACAAACACGCACATTTCTTCTTTGCCAAGACTCTCTAAAAATGTGTTTATGTGGCTTATTAACTCGCTGTCTTCTAGCTTGCACATCTCATCATTAGGGTTAGGTATACAATCTTGCATTTCTGTTGTAAGCTCCACCACAAGAGAATTACGCTTTTGAGTGTGGTTACTCCTGTACTTATTCAAGGACAGGTTACGCACAATTTTAGCCAAGAACGCAAATAGATAATCTTTTGGAGTTTTTGGTGGTATCGTGTTCCATGCTGATAAATATGTATCGCTCTCACATTCTTCTACATCTGATATATTGTTTATTATGTTGTAGGATATTTTTCTTAAACTTTTACCGTACTTCTCTTTTGTCATGTCTATAGCACTCTCATTTCGGCTTATAAACAAATCAACTATTGCAAAATCTTCCATAACATTCACCTCTTACACTATATAACACCAAAATTTTTGTTTGGTTGCATTGTTTAATAAAAAAAGTGACTTTCACACAGATAAATTTATCGTGCGAGAGCCACCTCCTTAATTTTTTATATTAGTTAAATTATATACTATTACATTGAATTAGTCAATAATTCATATTTATCATTATATCTAAAATGTATTTTTATGCACAAAAAAAGAAAGAGCCTATTACTCTTTCTTTTCTTGAGACACATTCAGCGTCTCGGACGATTTATCTCATCCCCAAAAAAGTAATATGTGAGCCTTGTAAATACCTATCGGCTAATCATAACAAAATAACTTCACTTATTACTTAAACGTACAAACTTCAAATAAGTTTGTACGTTATATATATAATACACTAAGTAAAAGATGATTTCAAGACTATATTTATACTTTATAAACAATTTTGTTACAAAATATTGATTAACTATTTAACTTATTAATGACATTTTTAACAAATAAAAACTGACAAATATATTTTGTTAACCTTAAAAAAGCAAGTTATACAAAAACTTTTTAACATCATTGTAAAAATTCCAAAAGTGCATAATAAAAGAAATTAACTCATATTGTTCACAAATGAATTAATTTCTTTCTGATTTTTTTATGCAACATTCTCTCCAGTAGCATAATCTATCTCTACTCCGTCTTCGGCATTAAACACAAAAATGCAAAAATTTACATTTTCACCTCCGTCAGTCGTAGAGTATGCTTCCATCAACACACCACTTGCTAATAGGTTAGTTCCACTGTATATTGGTGTAACTCTATACAGTACAGGCTCGCCTGTTTCTTTAATATAGTCAAGCACTTCCATTTCATACTGCAACATTCCAACTTGATTCATGCTTCGTGTACCTGTTATCAGGTTAAGCTCATTGTCTTGCTCGCCTGCTATGCTAAAAGCAATTAAATGAGAACGATTATACAAATATCCGCCGTCTACAAAATCATACTCATTTTGCTCCCACCCAGTTGGATACACATGGCTTATGCTCTCTCGTTCTTCTGTCGGCAACAATGTTTCATCTGCCAACGCAAAAGCTGTACCTGCTCTATCAAGCATATCGAGTTCTTCATAGCTTTCAAAAACTACATCAATTGCTAGTTCTTCTTCTGTGAAAAATGGTTCGTTTCCATTAACTTCCACTACTAAATCACCTGTGTACTCAATTCCATCTAACTCCTCTACCATCACCGACGGCAATCCACCATTAAGCTGTGTTAGTATCTCTGGGTAAAATAATCGTACTGCTATAACAATTAACATTACAGCAGCAATCATTAAAATTCTTGTTTGTTTTTTCATTATATCTCCGTGTCTATTCATCCAAAAGCAAGCTTTCTTCTGCTTGTTTTGCCGCAAGTAATATATTTTTTCTATACATATCTGTAGCTGTCGCAATATCTGACAACCAGCCACTTTTGGCAAGTGATGTGTAATCTGTATCTGTGATAATCAAGTGGTCTTCAAGCCCTACATATACGCCATCAAGCGCAATTTGCAACTCTTTTGTCGCACTAATGTCACCCTTAGACGGCGCTGGGTTTCCACTTGGGTGATTGTGTGCCATAATGATAGTGTCGGCCTCGTAATGCAAGCAAAGTGCCACAAGTTCTCTAACATAAACAGGAACTTGCGCAACTGAGCCATGCCACAAAATATCATTAAAAATAACCTGACCTCTGCTGTTAAGTAACATAACAGCTACACATTCTTTTAAAAGTCCTGTAAACTTGTGTCTCATCTGTTCATACGCTGTTTCCGTGTTGAACACTCTCTTTTTTACACGCTCAATATCAACAATAAAATACCTTGCAAAATCTGGCATTTGTGTCAAAAAAATCGCAGAGCTCTCGCCTATTCCCTCAACTTTAAGCAGTTGGTCTTTAGGCGCTACAAGAACAGACGAAAAGCTACCGAATTTTTTGATTAAAGCTTCGGCTGTTTTTCTGGTATCTGACCTTGCAATGCAGTGGAATAAGAGCATTTCAAGCATGTCTATATCCGACAACGCCCCTGCTCCTTTTTCATTCAGCATTTCTCTCATTCTTGCTCTGTGTCCTGAAAGTTTTTTTGACTCTGGCATTTTAAACCCTCCAAAGGTTATTAGTTGTTTAATCTAATATAAGCTGTTTTTTGGTTCACATATATAACCATTCCCGGTTTTGAGCCTGTCGGTTTTGACACATACCTAACCTTTGTGTAATCAACTGGCACAAGCGAAGACGACTTCGCTTTGCTATGCATTGCAGCAATTTCAGCAGCTTCTTCTATCGCTTTGTTTGTAGGTTCATTGCCCTCAAGCACTAACACTGTGTGTGAGCCTGGTATATCTTTTGTGTGAAACCAAATATCATTTCTATTTGCATCTTTTAGCGTAAGTTTATCGTTTTGCTTGTTATTTCTACCAACCAAAACTTTGTACCCCTCAGAAGTCATAAACTCAATCGGTTGTAGCAACTTAGTTTTTTTGTTAAATCCTGCTTTCTTTTTAGCTCTAACATAGCCTTGCTCTTCAAGCTCTGTTCTAATCTCGCTGAGTTCTTCTTCGTTTTTTGCCTCTGTCAATGAATAGAAAATTGTATCAACATAGTCAATTTCTTTCTCAGCAATTTCAATTTGTTCTTTCAGCTTAACTTCTGCTGTCTTAGCTTTTGCGTAATCTTTATATAGCTTTTGTGCATTCGCAGCACCTGATATTGCTGGATTAAGCTTAATTTCTATCTCTTTCATATCAGGGTCATAATAGTTTATTGTTCTTAAAACAATGTTGCCAGCTTTAATTAAGTGCAAAGAAGAATTAACTAAGTCAGCTTTTATTCTGATTTCTTCTTTTTTGTCGCAGTTTAAAAGTTCCATTTTTTGCAAATTCATTTTTCGCTCTAGCCTTTGGGAGCGATTGCTAAGTATCTTCAAAATGTCTGCACTCTTAACTCTCATGCGTTCGGTTCGGTCTCGTTCTTCGTAATATCTGTCTAAAAGTTCTGAAAAACTAGCTTCTTCACGGACTCTCATGCTCTCGCCATATTGTTTTATTTCTAAAAAAGAAAAATCCATAGGCTTGTTAGACTCTACAATATAAGGTCTACCCTCAGTTTTGCTTATGACATCTCTTAAATAGTCGATAGTTCTAACCAGTCTATCATCATCATAGTTCGTCATATCCATAGTGCTAACACCATTTCCACGAGAACAAATATGCTCTATCTCTCTTGACACAATCGGTGAAATACCTTGCACTGTCGCCATTAAAGCTTTGTTAAGCATTGCATTTTTCGACTTTATCTCTTTAACTAAAGTTGCTGTGTCAGTCTCTAAAATGTTAAATTTGTCTTGTTTTGGTGGTTGTCTATATAATAATCCTGGAAAAATCAAGCGTTCTGAGCTCATCTCTGCATCTACTCTTTTTAGAGCATCAACAATTTTTCCCTCTTCATCGACCAAAATTATGTTGCTGTGCTTGCCCATAATCTCAATAACTAAAGTTAGCCTAACAATGTCACCTAGCTCGTTCACGCTCTCAAACACAAAGCTTAAAGAACGCTCTAATCCAACTTGGTTAATCTCCAAAAGTTTTGCGCTAGATAGTTTTTTTCTTAACAACATGCAAAGCATTGGAGGTTGTTTTGGGTTTTCTAAACTAATTTTTGTTAAGTGAATTCTAGCTGTGTCAGGTCTTGCAGACATCAACAGCTTACAATTTTCTTTTCTTGTTCTAATCGCTATAACAAATTCGTCTCTTGTTGGCTGATGAATTTTATCCACCCTGCCACCAATCAGTTTTTCTTCTAATTCATTTTTTAAATGATGTAAAAACGCACCGTCAAGTGCCATCAAATCACCTTTTCTATATATAATTACATGCAGGCTTTTCATCTTTAGATACAAAAAACTCTACATCTTCTATTTTTTCTTTCAAATACTTCTGCAAATAAGTGTCATACACTTTTTCTGTTTGATAATGCCCAGCTGTAACAAGGCATATATTTCTGTTCACAGCTTCAATATAATCGCTGTGTTTAGCTTCTCCACACAAAACAGCGTCGGCATCTTCTACTTCATACACTAAACTGCCACCAGAACCACTGCACATTGCAATTTTTGTAATGTTTCTACCCGTTTCGTTATATCCAACTGTTGCGTTAAGGGATTTTTTTACGTGCAATGCAAAGTCTTTTGGTGTAGTTTCATCTATAGTCGCTGTGTAATAATCATCTACACGTGTTATGTTTTTAAGCCCTACAGTTTCGCCAAGTGCAATGTTTACTCCAATGGTGTCGCACAAGTCAAAGTTTGTGTGCAAGCCGATAGCACATATATCTTTTTGTATTAAATAATACAGCACAGAGTTGCTGTTTATGTTTTTTACTGGGTCAAAAATAACAGGGTGGTGAGATATAATAAGCTCTGCACCTATTTTCACAGCTTCATCAATCACCGTTTTTGTTATATCAAGACATATCAAAACTTTTGTTATCTCTCTGTTTTTATCACCGACATTAATACCAGCGTTATCAAAGCCCAAAGCTGAGGAAAAAGGCGCTACTTCATCTATTATATTATATATTTCGCTTAGCTTTTTCATAGATATTTCCTCTCAATTTCATTGACTTTTTCTTCAAGCATTACTTTTTCTTCTCCACAAGCTCCGTGAATTTTGTTCTTCAAGCTTCTTATGGTTTTCTCTGCATACAATTTGCTATTATCTGATTTTGGCACAATTTTCCCCATATACATGCAAAAATCTTGCTCTGCTTTTTTGCAAGTCACTAGCATAACAGAGTACACTTTGCCTTTATCAAAAACTGCTTTTTCTTCAACAATATCATAGCTATTTGTTAAAAGATATTCCCGCAGTTTGTGTGGGTTTGACATAGGCTGTAACACTAAAGTTTTATTGCAATCACTTAAGTACCTAGCTTCATCAATTATGCTTACAATAAGCTCGCCACCCATTCCAGCAATAACAGCAGTGTCAAAATCATCTTGTTTAATCTCGTTAAATCCAGCACTTAAAATCGTAGTAATCTCTACATTATATTTTAAAGCATTGCTTTTTGCACTCATCAAAGGTTTATCGTTAATATCAGCTGCAATCGCACTGCTTATTTTATTTTGTTTTAATAGCCAAATCGGCAAATAGCCGTGGTCAGTGCCAATGTCTACAAGCCTCGTACCCTCTGGCACCATGTCAGCACATTGCAAAAGCCTTGCACCTAAGCTAAAAATCTCTCTCACTTTTATCCCTCTAATTTTCTAATATACTATATAGTAGTATAGCACACACATATCGATAATTCAACCTATCGTTATTATATATCCGTTATTTTGTATTATATTAACATTGATTTTTATTATACAAATGTGGTATTATAGAATAAAGCTTAAATTAAGGAGTTTTAACATGAAAAAGAATGTAATCAACGTGATAATCGTTGTACTAATAGGCGTAATTGTTGTATGTGCATATAACATAGCTACATATTTTATGGAATCAGCCGAACAAAAAAGCACTTATGACTATCTAGCTACTGTTGTAGATAAAGACGCTTTGGATGAAACTAGTGGTGAAGATGTAAAACCTACTACAAATGCTGACGGAATTCTTTTAGAATACGAATCTTTATACGAACAAAACAATGACTTAATCGGTTGGATAGAGATAAAAAATACACCAATTAATTACCCAGTAATGCAGAGTATAGATAACCCTAATTACTATTTAGAGCACAATTTCAATAAGGAGTATTCTGACTATGGTTGCCCTTATGTTCAAGAAGATTGTGACTTAGAAACATCTGATAACCTTGTTTTACATTCTCATAATATGAAAGATGGTTCAATGTTTGCTACTTTAATTGATTATAAAGACGAAAGTTTTTGGGAAGAACATAAAACTGTTAACTTTGATACTATATACGAAAAACAAGAGTACGAGATAGTTTCTGTTTTCATCACCACTGCTAACTTATTAGACGACAGCATTTTTGAGTATTATAAATTCACAGGTTCAGGTACTGAAGAAGATTTTAATTCTTATATTGATAAAGTTAAAGAGCTAGAGCTTTATGACACAGGCGTTACTGCTGAGTATGGTGATGAACTTATCACTCTTTCAACTTGCGAATACTCAGTTACTGAGGGTAGATTAGTTGTTGTAGCTAAAAAAATATAACGCATTTATTCATATATAACAAGCGATGTGGAACATAGGTCCCACATCGCTTTTAGTTATTTATTTACCTATATCTGTTCTGTAGTGTGCGCCCTCAAAGGTAATTTTATCTATGTTAGAATACGCTTTATCTAAAGCTTCTTCAAGAGTTTTTCCCTCTGCTGTAACGCCTAGCACTCTACCACCGTTTGTCACAAGTTTTCCGTCTTTTACCGCAGTTCCTGCATGATAAACAGTTAAGCCGTCTAGTCCACCTTTTTCATCTAATCCCTTAATTTCTATACCTTTTGGATAAGATTGAGGATATCCACCACTTGCCATGATTACACATGCTGTTGCAGTGTCTGCCCATTCGATATTAATATCAGCAAGTCTTTCGTCGATAACTGCATCAATAACATCAACAAAATCTGTTGTCAATTTTGGTAGCACAACTTGAGCCTCTGGGTCACCAAAACGTGCGTTATACTCAATAACTTTAGGGCCATTTGGTGTTAACATCAAGCCAAAGTACAAGCAACCTTTAAAAGGTCTACCCTCTTTGTTCATAGCTTCCATTGTAGGCACAAAAATTTCGTCCATACACATTTTAGCAATGTCGTCAGTGTAAAATGGGTTAGGACTAATAGTGCCCATACCACCAGTGTTCAAGCCTTTGTTGCCGTCTAATGCTCTTTTATGGTCCTTAGAGCTAGGCATTGGAAGCATAGTTTTAGAGTCTGTAAACGCTAAAACGCTTACCTCTGGTCCTGTTAAAAATTCTTCAACAACAATGTTGTTTCCACTGTCACCAAACATTTTGTCTTCCATAATAGACTTAACAGCGTCTTTTGCATCAGCCATTGTCTCTGCAATAATAACACCTTTACCAAGTGCCAAACCGTCAGCTTTTATAACAACTGGCAGTGTGTTTGATTTCTCTAGGTATTCGATAGCTTTGTCTGCGTTTTCAAAAACTTCGTAACCAGCAGTCGGAATGTCATATTTTTTCATTAAATCTTTAGAGAAAACCTTACTGCTCTCTATCTCAGCAGCGTTTGCTCTTGGGCCGAATGCTCTAACTCCAGCTTTCTCGCAAGCATCAACCATTCCACCAGCAAGTGGATCATCAGGTGCTACAAAAACTAAGTCTATCGCATTGCTTTTTGCAAACTCTACTACTTCTTCATTTGTTGTGATATTCACACACTCAGCATCAAGAGAGATACCTCCGTTACCGGGTGCACAATATAGTTTTGAAACTTTAGGGCTTAACAAAAGTTTTTTGATTATGGTGTGTTCACGTCCACCACTACCAATAACAAGTATTTTCATTTTTACCTCCGAAATTATCTATATACCGATAGTCTATTAATGGTGGAAAAGTCTAATGCCTGTGAATGCCATTGCCATGTCGTATTTGTCGCATGTGTCAATAACATTATCATCACGAATAGAACCACCTGGTTGTGCGATATATTTCACACCACTTTTTTTCGCTCTTTCGATATTGTCGCCGAATGGGAAGAACGCATCGCTACCCAAAGTAACATCGCACATAGTTGCAAGCCAAGCTTTTTTCTCCTCTAAAGTGAAAACTGCTGGTTTCTCTGTGAAGAAGTTCTCCCATGTACCGTCAACTAAAACGTCCATGTAATCTTCTGAGATATAAACGTCGATTGTGTTATCTCTGTCTGCTCTTCTAATATCTGCTTTAAAAGGAAGGTTAAGCACTTTTGGGCATTGTCTTAAATACCAGTTATCAGCTTTTGCACCAGCAAGTCTTGTGCAGTGGATACGGCTTTGTTGACCAGCACCGATACCGATAGCTTGACCGTCTTTTACATAGCAAACTGAATTAGATTGTGTGTATTTTAAAGTGATTAAGCTAACAATCATATCTCTTTTTGCTTCTTCTGATATATCTTTGTTTTTAGTTGGTATCTCTTTAAATAAATCGTTATCAATAACAAGTTCGTTTCTGCCTTGCTCAAATGTAATACCAAAAATATCTTTGTGCTCGATAGCTACTGGAACATAGTTTTCATCAATTTGAACCACGTTATAGCTACCTTTTCTTTTTGTTTTAAGGATTTCCAAAGCTTCGTCTGTGTACCCCGGAGCGATAACACCGTCACTTACTTCTCTAGCAAGTAGCAAAGCAGTCTCTTTGTCGCAAACGTCAGAAAGTGCTGCCCAGTCGCCGTAAGAAGACATTCTGTCTGCTCCTCTAGCACGCGCATAAGCTGTAGCGATTGGTGTTAGCTCTAAGTCGTCTACAAAGTAGATTTTCTTTAATGTGTCGCTCATTTCAATTCCAAGTGCAGCACCTGCTGGGCTAACATGTTTGAAAGAAGCCGCCGCAGGTAGACCTGTAGCTTTTTTAAGCTCTTTAACTAATTGCCAGCTGTTTAAAGCGTCCATAAAATTGATATAACCAGGTGTTCCGTTTAAAACTGTGATAGGTAGTTCTCTGCCATCGTTTGTATAAATTTTAGATGGTTTTTGGTTAGGATTACAACCATATTTAAGCATTAATTCCTTCATTGAAAATTCTCCCTTATTACTATATTACCACGTGCAACACGTAAGCAAAATTATCTTTATTATTGATTTTTGTTAAGTATTCTTGTCTCTTCCTCGCCAGTTTGCATGTCGATAAATCTAACAAATAGAGATACTTTGTTGTCCTCATTTAGGTTTTTCCAAAGGTCAGCTGTGAAGCTGTCTATATCACCTTTAATCTCAACTCTCTCAGGCTCGCCCTCAAAAGATGGTATTCTAGGGTCTCCGTCACATTTGTAAGTGTGGATAAAATGACCTATGCCACTTTGAGCAGAGTAATCAAAAAATTGTTTCTCGTGGAAATCTGGGTTACCCTCACTGCTTTTTAAGATAGAAAGTTTATATGTAAAACTTCCGTCATCAAACTCAACAACACCAGAAATTCTAGGAGTAAAGTTAGGTGCATCTGGCTCGTAAGTTCTTGTTCTTAGTGCATCTTCAAAACAAACTCCGTCTTGCATCATGTCATAAACTGTGTCTGTTTGGTCGCCGTTTGTAACAATCAACTTGTTTTCTAAAACTTTAACAGGTGCATAAATAACAAGGCTTGGGTCTGAAAGTAATTTAGGGTCAAACGCTTCTGTTCTAATCCCTCTTCCCTCTTCCACAAAAACTCTGTTACGGCTGTTTGTGCTTCTACCCATAATAAAATATGCTACTACTGCTTTGTTTTCTGTCGCACCAATAACTATTCCTCTACCAGGGTATGAATTATTTTTTAGTTGCTCATTAATATCTAAAGTACGCATAAGTGTCTCCTAATCTTTTATTAAAACTTTGCCGTCTACTACCTCTAACTTGCCCTCGCAAAATAGAGAAATCGCTTTAGGTAATAGCTCCCATTCTGCTTTAAACATTACTCTTTGTTGCAGAGTTTCAGCAGTGTCGTCCTCCATTATACTAACAGCTTTTTGCAGTATAATAGGGCCTCCGTCACATTCTTCGTTTACAAAATGTACTGTTGCACCAGTAAGCTTAACGCCTCTTTCAAGTGCTGCTTCGTGCACATGTAAACCATAGTAACCTTTGCCACAAAAAGCAGGTATTAATGACGGATGAACATTTATTATTTTGTTGTGAAATTCTTTTGTGACTACATCAGAAATAATAGTCATAAAGCCAGCTAAAACAACTAAGTCGATTTGTTTTTCTTTTAAAATCTTAACTAATTCACTGCTATATTCTTCTGTTGAAGAATAGTTTTTTCTCTCTAAAACAGCTGTCTCAATTCCAGCAGTTTTTGCTCTCTCTAAAGCATAAGCGTCGCTTTTGCTAGATAGTACAAGGCTTATTAATCCACCTCGAATATCACCTTTTCTTTGAGAGTCTATGATTGCTTGTAGGTTTGTGCCTCCCCCTGATACTAATACTGCAATATTTAGCACAAAACTACCCCCTCATTTCCCTCGATGATTTCACCGATAATAAACGCTGTTTCTCCTGCTTCTTCAATTGCTTTAACTGCACTTTCAGCTGTCTCTTTGCTAACTGCCATAACAATACCAACACCCATGTTAAATGTACCGTACATATCTGTTTGAGGTATGTTACCTGTTTTTTGAATTAAATCAAAAATAGGTGGTTTTTTAATGCTGTCTAATTTAATTTTTGCAGTTGTTCCCTCTTTTAACATACGAGGGATATTCTCATAAAATCCACCACCTGTTACATGAGAAATAGCTTTAACATCAGCTTTTTCTATAGCAGATAAAACAGATTTTACATATAATTTTGTTGGAACTAAAAGAGCTTCTCCCAAAGAACAACCTAGTTCTTCGTAATATCTTTTTAGATTTTCTTCGTTTACATTAAACACTTTTCTAACAAGAGAAAAACCGTTTGAATGTACACCAGAAGATGCAATACCTACTAAAACATCACCTGTAGACAAGCTTTTGCCGTCAATGATTTTAGCTTTGTCCACGATACCTACTGTAAAACCAGCTAGGTCGAAATCGTCATCAGGCATAACACCAGGGTGTTCAGCAGTCTCGCCACCGATTAATGCACATTCTGATTGCACACAGCCCTCAGCCACACCTTTTACAATGTTTGCAATTTTTTCTGGAATATTTTTGCCACAAGCAATGTAGTCCAAAAAGAACATAGGTTTTGCACCACAGCAAATAACATCATTAACGCACATAGCAACACAGTCGATACCAATAGTGTCGTATTTTTTCATTAAATCAGCAATGATAATTTTTGTACCAACACCGTCTGTACCAGAAACCAAAACAGGTTCGCTCATACCAGTTAGATTTGGGGCAAACAAGCCACCAAAACCACCAATGTCAGATACTACGCCAGCTGTGTGTGTTTTCTTAATATGCTCTTTCATAAGTTCAACAGATTTATAACCTGCTTCAACGTCTACGCCAGCTTCTTTGTAGCTTTCACCATAAGTTATATTCATTATATTTATCCTTTTTAATTTATTTTATATAGCCCAGTTTCCGTCTTTAAAAATTTGAACAGCAGTTCCGTCTTTTTTGTAACCCACAATGCTCATATCAGCAGAACCTATCATAAAATCAACGTGAATTAAGCTATCGTTAATGCCTTTTTCTTTTTGCTCTTCAAGGCTCATGTTCTCATAACCGATTAAGTTAGCACCAAAACCTCTACCAATCGCCAAGTGACAACTAGCGTTTTCATCAAACAATGTGTTGTAATACAAAATGTTTGAGTTAGAAATTGGTGAGTTGTGAGGAATTAACGCAACTTCGCCAAGCATAGCAGCACCTTCATCAGTTGTAATCATTTTATCTAGCACATCAGCGCCTTCTTCTGCTTTCCAAGAAACAGCTTTGCCGTTTTCGAAAGTGATTGAGAAGTTGTTGATTAATCTGCCTTGATAAGAAAGAGGTTTTGTTGAAACAACTGTACCCTCTGCTTTACCTTTCATTGGAGAAATAAACACTTCTTCTGTAGGCATGTTAGGGTTATAGAAAGTCTCGCCATCAAGCAAGTATTCTCCGCCGCCCATCCAACGTGTGTTCTCTATTAACCATACTTTAAAGTCTGTTCCAACACCATTTGTATAGTGTAGGTAATCAAGCTCTAGTTCAGTAAGTTTTTTGCATTTATCTTGAAGATTGTTGTTGTGAGCATCCCACTCAGCCACTGGGTCGTTGTCTTTAGATACTCTAACTGTATCCAAAATTGCTTCCCAAAGTTTTTCCACTGCAACGCTACCACGCACACCAGGGAACACTTTTTTAGCCCATTTTACTGACGGAACAGCAATGATAGACCATTGGAATTTATCTTCTTTAGCATCTCTGTATTTTTTCAACACGCCCATTCTAGCAATGTTAACTTTTTGCATTTTCTCAGCATTAACGCCTTTTAAACCATCTGGGTCATCAGATTCAATTCTGATAAACGCTGGTAGATTGTCAACATCATACTGAGCTTTTTCTTCTTCCCATTTAGCAACTTTTGAAAGAGTAGTTGCACTCTCGTGTCTATATTTTAGTTTTGCACTAGCAAGGCAAGTCCACTCTATTCTAACCCATTTTGCACCTGCTTTATATGCTTCATCTTGAACCATAAGTGCAAATTCGTGTTGGTCTACTGCAACAGAAATAATACAGCCTTGTCCTTTTTTGATGTTCACACCCATTTTAACAGCAAGTTTTGCGTATTTTCTAAGTATAGTTTTGTTCATCTTTTCCCCCAAAATTATAAAGCGTTAACTTTTTCTTGTAATGCTGCGTTTTTCTTAATTACGCCGTTTACCATATCTTCTTTTAGAGAGTCCATAATTTTTGCTAGTCTATCATCACTTAATGCAAGCATTTGTAATGCTAAAATAGCAGCGTTGTCTGCACCGTTTATTCCAACAGTTGCAACAGGTATTCCAGGAGGCATTTGAACAGTTGCTAACAGTGCGTCCATACCGTCTAATGCGCCTGATTTAACAGGTATTCCTATAACTGGAAGTGTAGTGTGAGCTGCTAAAACTCCACCTAAGTGAGCCGCCATACCAGCTGCTGCAATAATAACACCAAAGCCGTTTGCTCTAGCATTTGTAGAAAATTCTGCTGCCATGTCAGGTGTTCTGTGGGCAGACATTACTCTAACCTCAACAGGTATATCCCAACCTTTTAATCTTTTAACTGCTGGTTCTAGCACTGGGTAATCGCTGTCGCTACCCATAACTATAGCTACTTTTTTACTCATTGTTATCTCTCCTAAGTCTATCTAATTTCATTTATATAGACACGCTTTTTCATGCCTACATATCTTTTGCTTATTAAAACTTTCGCCTAAACAGCTTTTCTATATTAATATAATATCACTGCAAAATTAGTCGAAATACGTTCATACCTCTATTTTACCCAATTTTTGCTTATTTTTCAATAGTTTTAGCCTATTTTTATTTTATTATTTTTGTCTCTACATCAAATTCTTGACAATTAAATGTATTTATGTTATTTTTAACTATAATTTTATGAAAACAAAATAATCGAGGGGATAAATTATGAAAGCTTTAATTATTATTGACTACATTTTTGATTTTGTCCACGATAACGGAAAGTTGTCTTGCAAAAAACCCGCACAAATTATTGAGAAAAACATAATAAATCTGATAAAAGAGTTTAAAAATGATTTTATCGTTGTAGCAAATGATTTCCATGATGAAAACGAGGAGTATCACGCAGAACGTGAAAACTTCCCAAAACACTGTTACACAGAAAAAGGTAGAGAACTGTTTGGCGATGTAAAAACAGCTATAGAAAAACATGATAAAACCAAACTGCTTTGTTTGAATAAAAGTCATTTTTCTGCTTTTGCTGGCACTTCGCTAGACATGAAACTTAGGGAAAGAAAAGTAGACGAACTGTGCCTTGTTGGTGTTTGCACAGATATTTGCGTGTTACACACAGCGATTGATGCGTATAATTTAGGTTATAATATCACAGTGCCTAAAAACGCAGTCGCTTCTTTTGATGAAAAAGCACATGACTTCGCACTTAGCCATATTAAAAACACCTTAGGTGGAAAAATACTATAAACCACTATTATACTTTGGGAGATACATGCATAAAGACGATTATATGAAAACAAGGCTATATCAAGCATTTAAGCGAGATATAGCCTTGTGATTTATTAGTTAGATTATCTTTAGTAGGAGCGAAATGGTTTGTGATAAGGGTTTGCTCATAACCTCCCTTTGGGAGATTGGCTAATGACTAAAGGTGAATGGTGAAGGACTTTTCAAATAATTTACATGATATAGTACATAATAATATTAACCTATTTTTTAAGTTCCCAGAACATAAAGATAGGTATTTTTTTCATCCAAGCAATATCATCACCTACTTTTGCTTGTTCATCAGTGGGAACTGGTTCATGTAAGTCAGTAATTGTTAATCCGCATTTTATAAACATTTTAACGTAGTCCTCTATAGTTCGGTGCCTCCATACAACTTCTACCGTTCCACTGTACAGTGGTGCTATCCATTCAGATGGGTGATAATAATTAGTTACAACTACTTCTTTGTCAATTCCCTTTTTTTGACGTCCAATACCGCCACTTGAATGAAAACACGGGTGACATACACTTGCAAACAGCTTTCCGTCATGTTTTAATACCCTTACTATTTCTTTTATTGTTCCCTCAAAATCTTCGCAATCCATGAGCATCATAGACGATAGCACAATATCAAATGAATTATCTTTAAAATCACTTAAATCGCTACTGTTCATTTGAAAATACATTATTTCAAGTTGCTCTTCATTTGCTTTTTCTATACAATAATCAATTGCAGTTTTTCCGCAGTCTACTCCTGTAACCAGAGCACCGCTACGGCATAATTCTCTTGAATATCCTCCCTCGCCACATCCTAAATCTAATATGGCTTTACCTGAAACGTCACCAAGCTTTTCTAAAGTGAACGGCATAATAAAGTGATTTCTGTGCGGATTTGTTTGTGCCTGTTTAATCCATTCTTTGCTCATCTCAGTATTTCCCCAAGATTCTGTTGATGTATCAATTTTCATGTATAACACTCCTTCGTCAAATATAAATTCGCTCCACCGAGCCATATTTCAACCACCACACATTCGCGAAAGTTTTACGAAGTTGGTGAGTTTTGGTATAAATATTATACCATAAAGAAAAAGCAAGTTTCAACAAAAATATGTATAAATCTATGAATGGCTATTATCCATTTTCTGGGCAAATAAATAGAGCTGTCGCTTTATGGTGAGAAAACGAACAAAAAGCTAGGGAAGGCTTTCACGCCCTCCCCAAAACAGGTGAAAAATTCATAATTTTCGGACTGGCATGCAATCCTGTCCCTACGTTGATTTGTTCGTTTTGACGGATAAATCTGTTAATGCGACATCCTTTTGTCATTGCTTGCATTTTTTATGATTTTTTCTCTCTATAAGAGTTACACTGTTCACACATATCGAACCGATTACACATATCCACAACGCACTAGTTAATGTCAGCACAACATCATAGAGTGCAGATATATCTTCCATAGCTATGTATGAATTTGCTTCGCTTAAACCTGCTAACACTGCTAAGAGTGTAAACGACAAACTTATGTAACGAAATATCTTTGGATTTCTACCTTTTACATACCAAATTATATTCAGCACTGCGAATATAATCGCTAACACACCTAAAACCAATACTAAATAAATATACATCGTAAAAACTCCTTTTTTCTTATTGTATCATACACTATTCACAAAATCAACTTATCATTCAAGCTTGAACTTCATGTATTTAAACAAAAATCTAGCTCTAACCTTTATGGTTAAAACTAGACTTTTATTTTTATAAGTTATTTTTTAAGCTTAATATCAATATAATTTGCGTATTGACCACTTAATGTTTTGCCAAATTCTATATTTATTTTCTGTTTAAAAATCGGTCCGTCATATACTAATGTGTGATATTCGCCGTACTCTCCACAAGCGTCACTTCCACAAGCTACAATCTCGTCTACCAATTCGTGTGTTAAATCTTTGCCTAAAAATGAGTTATCAAGCTTCTTAGGATTTACACATTTGATACACGCTTTATAGCCTAAATCTATCACTTCATTTGTTATTTTTCTTCTGTCTTCTTGCCATAAAGGGTACAAATATCCAACGCCAGCATTTTCGCAACGACTTTTTCCCCACTCAAAATGGTCGACTATATCAATGTCGCCAAAACAACAAACCTCAGCGCCCATTTCTTTAGCTTGAAGCAAACCTTTTTCGAAATCTTCATTATATGTAGAGGGTTCACATGGGCAAAAGATTAGTTTTGTTCCAAAAGATTTACTAATTTGCTTTAGCATATCAGAATTTACACCATGAAACCATGACCTTTTAACGTCCTTATTTAATGTAGTTAAAATAGCAACTAATTCGTGTCCTTGCTCAAGCATTTTATGTAAACAAAGTGTGCTGTCTTTTCCACAGCTATATGACATAACAAATTTCATAATAACCTCTTATTCTTCAATAGCATACGCCCTAACTGGCGAGCCTTCTAATCCGTTTAGTTTTAGGGGTGCAGCCGATAAAAAAACTGTCTCGGATTTTATATCGCATAAGTTCACGAGATTTTCTATAATCACGGCACCACTTTCAAAAAAGACATCATGCACTACTGCGTGGTTCGCACTGTTAATCGACGGAGTCTCCACACCGATAGTGCGTACCCCTAACGACACAAGCCATTTTGCACACTCTTTAGATACTCCACCATAGCCTGTGAAATAGTCATCACTAGCTATGTTTTTTCCCCAGTCTGTGCGAATAACCAAAGCACCTATTGCTCTTATTTTTTCTTCGTACTTACTAAGATTTTCTATCTCAATCTCTTTTTTAATCTCCATGTCAGTTAAGTCGATAACTAACACCTTGCACACGTAGCTACTGAGTGGAGTTTTATCTACAGTTAAGCCATTTGCAAGCCTGTGAGACGGTGCGTCAACATGTGTACCTGTGTGAATTCCCAAGCTAATCTTGTTCACATTGTAACCATAATCACTATAAGTGCAGTGGTTAACAAACTCAAGCCCTGGGTCGGTTGGATATATCGGAAACTGTTCATCAATACCGTGTGTTAAATCGATAATTTTCATACGTAAGTACCTCCGTCATTTTTCATCATTTTATCATACTAAAATGCAAATTACAACGTTTATTATGATTTTTTAGGCAACTTATAATTTCTTGACTCAAACGGTATTTCCTCAAAACCGTCTTTCATGTTTAAATATAAAGATAAATAGAAGAAGTAATTGGAAAGCAATCCCATAAAGTCATGCAACAATTCAGGCACTGTGTTGCCCATTCTCTCTTGTGCATACGCAAGTCTTGACAACCCTTTAAAATTGTTTCTTATAACATGTGCAAGAGTTGCTCTTTTAGAGCCAAAAGGAAGCACAAACATCTCACATCTACCCTTTGTTTCTGTCTTTAATCTCTCGTAAGAAGCCAAAACTTTGTCAAATTCCTCTAAGCTAACACTCATAAAAGTTCTTAAAGTTGGGTTAAGGTGATACACAATTTCAGCTATAAATTTTAGTTCATCATTTAACTTTTCGTCATCAATATAAGCTGCTAAATGCCCAATTTTGCTAACAACTTCGTCTGTCATAATCTCAAAATCACATGCAATTGTTTTGCTTGGGTCCTCTGTTAAAAAAGAATATGCTTCATATTTACTTCTATACATTTATCATGTCCTCCAATGGTTTGTTTAATTTATTTAAGTATTCAACAACATCAAAATTGTATGTTGAATAATAATCATTTTTTGTAGCTTCTTTAATATCTCCATTAAAAATTATGTTTCCGTCTTTCATAAAAAGACCTTTATGAAAATAGTTAACTGCAAGTGAAACATCATGCAAAACGCCGATAACAGAGTGTTTTTTGTCGGCAGTCCAGTCCTGTAAAAACGCAAATAACTCCATTTGGCTTTTAATATCTAAATGGTTAGACGGCTCATCTAGCAAGATAATTTTAGGCTCTTGTGCTAGTGCTCTAGCCAAAAGTACTTTTTGCATTTGCCCACCAGATAATGTAGAAATCTCCCTATCTTTTAAATCTGCAACGCCTACCAACTCTAGGCAATGCATAACATAATCTTCGTGAGATTTATCAGGCTTTGCAAAAACATTTTTGGGTAGCATAACATACCTACCAAGCATAACAGTCTCGAAAACGCTAAAAGAGAAGTACACATTTGAACTTTGTGATAAAATAGCTAGGTTTTTGCCAAGCTCTTTTGGTTTTGTGTGTTTAATCTCTTTGTTAAAAAGTTTGATACTACCTTTATAGTCAAGCAGACCACTAATCGCTTTAAGCAATGTGGTTTTGCCACACCCATTAGAGCCTATAACACATAGATTTTCGCCCTCTTTAATAGAAAAGCTTATGTCATTTATTATGGGATTGTCCTCATATCCTGTTGATAAATTACTTACCTCAAGCATTTTTAGCTCCTTTCTTTCTATTAAAGAAAATATACATAAAGAATGGAGCACCAGTTAAAGCAGTGACAGCACCGACTGGAAGTTCAATAGGACTTAGCACAACACGTGCTAGAATATCAGCACACACCATGAAAATTCCGCCAAACAAAGCAGACATTGGCAGTACCATACTGTGACGAGATCCAAAAATTCTTCTAACTACATGAGGAGCTATCAAATCAACAAAGCCTATAATTCCAACAAAAGAAATTGCAGAGCCTGTTAATGCAGCTGATATTATTAGTATAACCCATTTTGATTTTTTTACATCTACACCCATAGAAAACGCTTGATTTTCGCCGAATGTCATCATGTCTAGCTCTCTTGATTTTAATATAAGTGCAAAAATTCCTATAACTGATAAAACCACAACCACACCTAGTTCTATTGGTGCTTTTCCAGAAAAACTGCCCATTTGCCAAAACAAAAGCTGTTGCATGTTTTCTCTAAAACTTGCATTAAGCATGGTGATAAGTGCGTTTAAGAAAAGCGAAAACACCATTCCCACAAGAACTATTGTGTAGTTTTGCATGTTTCTATCAAATTTAGACGCCATTAAAACTGTTAGTATAACCGTTGCTATACCTGCCACAATTCCAAAAGCAGGGATTGTTAATATTCCAAAAAAAGATGAACCTGTAACTATGATAAGACCCGCCGCAAGTGAAGCACCGGCAGATACTCCCAAAGTATATGACGAAGCTAGTGGATTTTGCATTACTGACTGCATTGTGCTACCAGACACAGCTAGAGAAGCACCCACAACAAATGCCATTAGTGTTCTAACTGTACGCAAGTTCCAAACTATGCTGACATCTGTTTCTGTCACGCTAGATAATAAATCTACACCAAACAATTTATTTAACAGCACGCTACCTACCTCCAACGGAGATATAAAGGTAGAGCCTATTCCAATTCCCAGTAATATTACCAAAACGGATAATATAATGGAAGTGATTACTTTTATACGTATTGACATATTCAACCCTTTAATTTTCTTTTTAATACAACAATATTGTAGGGAGATTATCCCTACAATATCTTTAATACTTTAGTGTTTAAGATTTATTCTCCGTAAACCTCAGGATATAATGCTTTAGCCATTTCGTCTAAGCCTTTAACGATGTTATGATTTGGAAGTGATGTAGACATGTTATCTACATAATAAACTGCATCATTAGCAACTGCATCAACTGCATCCCAACCACTTCTAGCTTTGATTTCATCAATTGGTGCGTCAGCATAATTAACGTTCGTGAAGATAACGCTAGGGTTTGATGTCAAAATCATCTCGTCAGTTACAGATAACCAACCCTCTGTACCAGCCAGAACATTTTCGCCGCCGATAATCTCAATCATCTCATTTAAGTAAGAGCCTGAACCTGTGCTATACATATATGGAGCTGGTGAAATCTCAAAGTAAACTGTTTTTTTCTCTGTAATATCAGCTGAAAGTGCTTGATACTCAGCAATAGCTGTTTGCATATCTGAAACCAAAATATCTGCTTTATCCTCAGCTTTTAGAAGCTCACCTAAGAACTCTATATCAGCATAAATTCCCTCAATGCTTGTAGCCGTTGGCACATTAGCTACTGTTGCACCAGCAGACTCAACTTCATCAAATGGACTGCTTTGACCAGCAGCTGTAAGTTCTGTTGTTATAACTAAGTCAGGTTGTGATGCTGTGATAGCCTCGATATCTGGGTTCATCATGTCGAACACCAAAACATCCTCTGGTAAACCCTCTGTCATATCAACAGATGTAATAGCTATAATTTTATCTGCATAGCCTAAGTCTACTAAAATCTCTGTTAGAGACGGTGCATAAGACACGATTTTTGTGTATTCTTCTTTTACTTCAATAGTGTTTCCTGCTCTGTCTGTTAGCTCTGTGCTTGCAGACTCTACAGCTTCTGAGCTTTCAGTCGCTGAACTCTCTGTATCTTCTGAGCTTTCTTCTTCTGAGCTTTCTTCTGTTTGGCTTACAGAACTAGCGTCCTCGCTTGAAGTGTCTACTTCTGCTTCTGTAGTACAAGCAAGCATAGATACTGCTAGTACTGCTGTCATAACTAATGCTAATAACTTTTTCATTTTCTTCTCCTAAATAAATATAAAAATTACCCCAACTTCATTAAGAAACTGAGGTAAGTTAAATGTTTAATCTAGTCAACATAGCATGACAATTCACATTCAACCGAAACCTTCATTATCCTGTGAAGTGGTTCGATAATTTACACTGGCAGGTTTTCCGACTTAAGCCCACAGTTTAGCCTTCCCAAATAAAATTCAGTGGCATATTTAAACTGATATAACAGCTTTTACGGCAACAGGTATTGTATCGGATTTTCACCGATTTCCCTTTTAAAACTACATTATAGTTTTCACCTTTGTAAAGAACGTGTTAATAATACCTTTTTATCTGAATTATGTCAATAAAAGTACTAATATACAGCAAATAATTACAAAAAATAAGCACTTTTTTTATATTGTTCAATAATTCACTAACATTTATGCTGGTTAGGTTACTCGTAGATATTATTTCTTTGATATAATAGACGGGTGAGACTTCTACAATATATGTTTTAGTTAATTACACAAAAACAACTTGATATTTCTATTTAATAGGTTTATAATTAAACTAAAATAACGATGAAAAGAGATGTAAGAATGAAAAATGTAAAAACTGCCATACTAGCAACGCTTATCAGTCTTTCCTTAGCTTCTTGTGCATCTACCGAACAACAGCACTCATTACCTGAAACGTTATTAATTGAATGTGAAACAGATTTTGAAACACCTGATTTACTAAATAGTTATGAGCTGTCATACATAGATATAGAACAAGATTTGTTAAACCAACATTTGTTGAAAAATGAAATAGTTGAAGTAATTGAATATAAAGATGTTATCGCTACTTATTGTGAGAACAATGAATATTTGATGGATTTTACATCTGAAACAGTGAATAAAGGTGGATTTAGTTATGGTAATGGTAATCTATCCTCAGACCTGGCTAATGTATATAGTGCAAATATTGATTATGGTAATAACAGCATCTCTCGTGATGCTTTATTGCTATATGATAGAACAATAAAATATCAGCAAAAATCCGACTTATGGTTCGATACTTACGCTGATACCGAACAAGAATTCTTGTCTCTTATAGATAATCTTGGTGTAGGAGATGTAGAAATTTGGTACAGTTTCTCTATGGATAGTGAGACTATGACTGAAAATGAACAAGAGAATAACGAGTATCTTATTGAATACAACGACCCTGAATATAGTGTTATAAATGATACTGTTTATGATAAAAACCATGAAGCATATATCTTTTTAGGCAGACAAATGATAGATTCTATACCTGTTAGCCAATATGTTTGGTCGGATAACAGCACTGATCAATCAACTCTTTTTGCTATGTACTCAAAAGACGGCTTAGTTGATATGCGACTAAGTTTGTGTTTTGATATTGGTAATTCACTAGGCGAAGAAGAAATAATAAGTTCTTCTGAAGCTTTAGATGTCTTTATCAAAGACTATAATAAAAGCTTGCACACTGATAATACAACGATTTACAACATGGAACTAAATTACATAAAATTACAAGATAAAAATGAAAACATGATAGCCGTACCTGCGTATATATTCTCTACAAGCACACCAACTGATAGTGAAGATACTCCTTTTAGCACAAATTATTTTACTAATGTAGTTAATGCTGTGACAGGAGAGATAATTAAGACAGATTGGATAGAAGATTAATGAATTTTTTAAACTTACTAAAGCTCGATATACTTAGATTATTCGGTTTAAAGCTGTTATTTTGCTCTTTAATAGCTTTCCTTCTTATGACATCAGTAATTTATCCATTTTTATCACAAGACCTTGGGTTGTGGTTTTGCTTATCACATGCTTTTCAAGGAACAGGCACAGTTAACATAGTTCTTTGCATTTTACCAGTCATACCTTATGCTACTACACTTGCTGATGAATGGGAGTCTAATGCGTATAAATCTTACGTGATAAGAAGTGGCACTAAAAGCTATACTTTATCAAAGATAGCTTCTGGATTGATAAGTGGTTTTTTAGTTGTTTTTCTAGCTACTTTATTTTTCATATTTATATACAGCTTTGTCACACCAGTGTCTAAGGTTATAGCAAGTGATGACGCATATAGCATATTAGCGTCTAGTGGAAATCTCCTTGGTGGGTATCTTTTATTTGCTACTCATATATCGCTTTCAGGTAGTTTAATCGCAGTAACTGGAGTTTGGGTATCTACTTTTATCACAAATAGATACATAGCCATTGCTTCACCTTTGATTATGTATTATCTCATGATGGTTACATCGCCAACTAATATTAACATGCCTTGGATATTAAACCCTGTGTTTTGGATAGAAGGTATAGCACCTGCTGACACTGCAACTGAACAAATTTTATCTAAACTAGCTGTGGTTATAATATTGTGTACTTTGATGAGTATAGGTTCCGTTATCAATATGGAAAGGAAAATGAGAAATGCATAATATACAAATGATTTTATTCTGTTTTAAGATCAATCTAACTAAGCTGTTAGGTTCTTATAAATTTATTCTTATTGTAGCCTTAATGGTATTGTTTAACTTTTATGAATTTAGAGGAATTAATATAGCTACAGAATATTACAATGCAAAAATGAGTGCTTATATTTTCCCGTTTATTACAACTATATCTACTTCTATGTTGATAAACAATGCTCTTATTATTTTCCTTTTTGCAAACCTACCAGATATAGATAAATTCTCTCAGTACATAATTATGAGAGCCGGACGAACAGTTGTTTCGTTAGGTGAGACTTTATATATTTTAGTGGTATCTATAATATATACCGTTTTAAGATTTATTTTCACCTTTATATTTTATTTGCCAAATGCAGATTTTTCTAACGAATGGGGTCCGTTAATATATTATTTTGCTGAAGGTAGAAATGATATAAGAACAGAAACTGGTGCGTACATAGGTTTTTTAACAAGCGAAGTAGTAATGGACAAATTCGCTCCAATACAAATGACTTTGCTTTCTGTGTCACTTATGATAGTACTATGTTTTTTTATGGGTTCATTGATTAGATTTTTCAACCAAGTAGTAGCCCCTACATCAGGTATTATTGTTTCAGGAGTCTTTGCTGCTATGTCCTATTTTGCTGTTCATTTTGCACCACTAGCTTATGGAAATGTTATAGATTATGTATCACCTTTTTCGTGGCTAAGTTTAGCAAACCTTGATGTATTCAATCCTGAGAAACCTTCTTTATTTTATGTGTTTACGTTTATGCTTATAGGAGTGGTTATATTTGTGGTTGGAAGTTATATTACGCTTATTAAAAGAGATTTAGCAGATATTAATAGGAGGCATTTATGAGTATAGAAGTAAAAAATGTATCAAAAAAATTTAAAGAAACATTAGCTTTGGATAATATCTCGATGTGTTTTGAGTCGGGTAAAATTCATGGAATTATCGGACGAAATGGCTCTGGAAAAAGCGTATTGATGAAATGTATATGCGGATTTATGAAACCTACAACTGGTGAAATTATGATAAATGGCAGTATAGTTAAGCAATCAAAACCACAAGACATAGGTATTATTATTGAAACCCCTGGGTTTTTAGATAATAAAAGTGGTTATAAAAACTTGCTATATCTCGCTAGTATCAACAAAAAAATCGACAGCGAAAAAGTAAAACTTACTCTTTCTACTGTCGGTTTAGACGCTAATTCTAAAAAACATGTTGGTAAATATTCTTTGGGTATGCGACAACGGCTAGGCATAGCACAGGCTATAATGGAAGACCCAAATATTTTGATATTAGACGAACCAATGAACGGCTTAGATAACCAAGGTGTTTTAGAGATGCGAGAACTTTTTCTGAAACTAAAATCTGAGGGAAAAACTATATTGCTTGCAAGCCATAACAAAGAGGATATAGCCGTGTTGTGTGACACCGTTATCGAGTTAGACCACGGTGTGGTGATATCAGAAAATAGTTAATAATTTAGCTTATGTAATTAGAAAAATAAGACTTTAACACCTGCGATATATTTTTTTGTGTCGCATTGTCGTCACCTGCAACAATACTATCTAAAATTGTATCATTCTCTACCATACTACTACTAATGCTTCCCATAATTCCACTGTTGATTTTTTCGTTTTCATCTTTTGGTACTAGCATAGCAAATATGATTTGTATACCTCTAAAGTCAGGCGAATTAAAGTTAGATAAATCGTCTGTTGTAAAGATGCTAAACGACGGATTTTTCACACCACTGCTTTTTGCATGTAAAAGTGCAAAGTTTAGTTCTGGGAAAATCTGGCTAGATATTTTTTCTCTCTCTAAAATATCTTTTTGTATGGCAACTGGGTCTTCATCTGGCTTGCATACTGTGGTTGTAATCAGTTTTAAAGCTTTTTTAAAATTTAAGTTTTTATCTATTCTAAAAATGCCAATACTTTTTTCTATAATCTTAATTTGATTAGCCATAATAGAAATTGCTTCAAATTCTAAACTTGCTTTATCAAGCGTTTTTTCTTCTGTACAAACTTCATATTTATTAATCACTTGAAGAATTTTCTCCATATTCTTTTCGCTAAGCAATGGACTTACTTCTACGATTTCTATATCATCTATTTTTAAAGATAAGCTAGAGATTAAGAAGTCTTCTTTTTGAATAACTTCACTGGTAATGTCATTTTTACCATAAGCTGTAAGCAATGCTCTGTCTTTGAATGTCTTATTTAACTTAGACATCATAAGCCTAGATACACCTATACCACTAGAGCAAACAATTCCAACATTAACCACTTTTGTCTTTTGCCTATTAGTATCTATTCTCACAAGTGCTGCCGCAAAGTGAACTGTCAAAAACCCAATCTCAGAAGGTGGTACTGTTCTATTTATATATTTCCCTAGCACTTTTGCAGAATTTTCACATTTTTTATACACGTCACCGAACTGTGCAATAACATCATTAAGCATAGGATTATGTATATCCATTCTATTCGCCAGTCTAATTATCGTTGGTGACAAATGAGCTAACAGGCTATGCAAAAAGTCTTCATCTTGCTTTAATAAATATGCTATTTTTTCATCAAATGCATAAATCATTTTGTCTGCAATAATGCTGATATTTTCATAATCGTTATCTGCTTTCACATTCACTTTTTCATGTTTTGATGCCTTGATATGTAGGTATATGTATGAAATTTCAAACTGTGGTATTTCAATATCAAACTCTTTTTGTAGCTCTTTTGCAATGTTTTCTGCTACTTCATATTCTTCGTCATTTGGTGTAGCACTAGAGGTAGAGCCTCTGTCATCTATGGTTTCTTTATTAAGTATTCTTTTAACTGCAATACTTATATGCATTATTAAGCCTATGTAAGAATTTTCGGTTAACATTTTTACATATAAGCTGTCTGTTTTATTTATGCAATCTGTCACTTTCCTTATAGTATCTTCGCCTAAAATATCCATAAAGCCTGTTTTTTGAAAATTCTCAATAATGTCACTGCTTTTTGAACCATTCTCATATATATCTAAAATGAAGTCTGTACCAATATTTTCACTTATAAAATCTTTTATAGCTTTTCTGTAATTAACTTCACTGCCTTTAACCGATATACCACTTCCTGGTTTTTTAACCACTTTTAAATCGTGAGAATTAAACCACGGCTCTAAGAATTCTATATCTGCGCTAATCGTAGCCTCACTAACCTTAAATTTTGTGCTATACCAAAACAGTTTTTTTACACCTTTATCTTTTAGTATCTCAAATACTATTCTTTTTCTTCTGTACTCTTTATCTGTGTCATCAACGCTGTTATCGCTGTTAAGTTCACTTAATAATAAGTTTTTGTCTTCATCTTCCCCTACTATCCAAACTCCAACTCCAGTTTTTGATGCAAACTCCAATTTGTACGGTTGTAAATCAGCAGGAAAATACTCAAGCTCTCTTTGTACTGTCCTTTTGCTAACTCCGATTTTTTCTGATAATTTTACTATTGAGACTGGGGCATTTTGTTCAAGCATTAAAAGCAATATTTTTTTACCCCTTGCACTAAAATTCATTTTATCGCACCCTTTCAAAATAAGATATTTCGTAGGTATTATATCTTTTAATTGTACTATATAAATGCGTATAATACAAGATAGTTTCCTACCTTGTATTATACTTATTTTATATTATTTTTTTAGTGTTTCAACTAATTCATCATATTGAGGTGCTGCCATGAAATTAGTGATTAAAACAAGTTTTGCATTAGGGTTGCTGTTTGCTGCTCTTTCTTTTAGTGTTTGGTGAGTAACAACAATTTGTACGTCAGCTGGTATTGATGATACTGATGTGTGGATAACTTCAATATCTGTTCTGCCTACTGCTGCTAATTTTTTTCTTAAAACAGTTGCACCCATTGCGCTTGAACCCATACCTGCATCACAAGCGAAAGCAATTTTTTTAATCTCTCCATCAACTACGATAGGAGCACTTTCTATACCTTTAGAACTATTTTTCATGTTGTCTTTTTGTGCTTGTGCTTCTTCTAGGCTCATGCCTTTGTTCATGAATTTTAGTAGTGGTAGAGAAATAACTAGTGAAACTGCTGTTGACACTAACACACCTAAGATGATACCTAGATATGATGTTCTCTCTGCCATGAACAAGATAGCTAAGATACTACCAGGAGAAGCTGCTGCTGTTAAACCTACGTCCATTAATGAGAATACAAATATACCACTTGCACCACCAGCTACAGCTGATATTAATAGTAGAGGGTTCATAAGAACATAAGGAAAATATATCTCGTGGATACCACCGAAGAAGTGGATAATTGCTGCACCAGGAGCTGTGTTTCTTGCACTTCCTTTACCAGCTATCATGTACGCGATAAGGATACCAAGACCTGGGCCTGGGTTGCTTTCTAGCAAGAAGAATATTGATTTGCCGAACTCTTCAACTTCTTTAATACCGATTGGTGACAATACACCGTGGTTGATTGCGTTGTTTAGGAACAAGATTTTAGCAGGTTCGATAAATAAGCTAGCTAGAGGTAGAAGTCCGTGCTCTACGAAGAATGCAACGCCTGCTTCTAGTACTGATGTAAAGCCTAAAACTAATGGAGTAATACCAACCATAGCACCTAGTGCTAATAAAAATCCGATAATACCTAATGAGAAATTGTTAACTAGCATTTCAAAGCCAGCTTTAATTTTGTTATGTACTAGTTTGTCGAATTGTTTTAAAATGAAAGCTGCTAAAGGACCAACTATCATAGCGCCTATGAACATTGGAGTTGTAGGAGCACCTACGATAACACCCATTGTAGCGATTGCACCGATAACACCACCACGTTGCTCGTGAACCTTTGTACCACCAGTGTATGCGATTAAAAGTGGAAGTAACATTTTAGCCATTGGGTCAACCAATGCCACAAATGTGTCGTTAGGTATCCAACCTGTTTCAATAAATAACGCTGTGATTAATCCCCACGCAATAAATGCGCCGATGTTAGGCATAACCATGCCGCTTAGAAATCTACCAAAGACTTGAACTTTTTGTTTCATAATAATTTCTCCCCAATCAATTATTTTCTGTTTCTTTTAATAGTTGTTCTCTAACATAATCTATGCTTGAAGCTGACATGCTGAATTCATCTAAACCCATTTCAAGTAGCATAGAAACAGCTTTTAAGTCTCCAGCCATTTCGCCACACATACCAACTTTAATACCTTCTTCATGTCCTGCGTCAATAATTTGTTTGATTGCAGAAACAACTGCAGGATGAAAATAGCTATATAAGTCTGCGATTTTTTTGTTTCCTCTATCTACTGCTAACAAGTATTGAGTTAAATCGTTAGTGCCGATGCTGAAGAAGTCTACTTCTTTAGCAAAGTCTTTTGCTAAAAGTACGCTTGATGGAGTTTCCATCATCATTCCGATTTCGATATCACGGTTGTACTCTATGCCTTTTTCGTCTAACTCAGTTTTACACTCTTCAATTATTTTTTTAGCAGCAAGAATTTCTTCTATAGAAATTATCATAGGAATCATAATTCTCACATTTCCATATACACTAGCTCTTAAAATCGCTCTTAACTGCTCTTTAAACATGTCCACCATGTCAAGACAAATTCTAACAGCTCTGTATCCTAAGAATGGATTTTCTTCTTTGTCAAATTCAAAGTAAGATAACTCTTTGTCTCCACCGATATCAAGAGTACGTATAGTAAGCTCTTTAGGAGAAAGTTTTGCAGCTTCTTTATATACTTTGAACTGCTCTTCTTCACTTGGGAAGCGAATGTTTTCCATGTATAGGAATTCACTTCTAAATAATCCAACACCATCAGTGTTATACGGTATAGCGTTTCTAATATCAGCAAGTCCACCAACATTAGCACATAAACTGATATGTTTGCCGTCTTTACCATAAACAGATTTTGTTCTTAAAGCTTCAATTCTTGCTTTGTTTTCATAGAACTCTTTTTTTCTAGCGATAAAAATATCTTCTGTTTCTTTGTCTGGGTTAATAACAATTTCGCCAGATTTTGCATCCATGCATAAAATTTCTTTATCATTTGATTTATCTAAAACTTCGTGAACTCCAACAATAATTGGAATATCCATGCTTTTAGCAATTATGAAAACGTGGCTTGTAACTCCGCCTTCTTCTGTGACAATACCTTTTATGTATTTAGTGTTAATCTTAACTGTATCAGATGGATATAAGTCTTTAGCAACTACCACAACTTCTGTGTCAACCTCGCCTAAATCAGGCAAGCTTACACCTTTTAAAGCACTCATATATCTTTTACCAACATCTTTAACATCGGCGCTACGCTCTTTCATGTAAGGGTCATCAACCATTGAGAACATAGTAGCGATTTCTGTGATTGTTTCGTCCACTGCCATCTCAGCGTTTCTAAGCTGAGATTTAATTTTTGATACAATTCCCTCTATCAAAGTATAGTCGTTAGCAATCTCTGTGTGTGCAAAAAACACCGCGTTGCCTTCAGCTAGTTTTTCAAGCTCTGCTGTAACAGCATCTTTAGCTTTTTCAAACTTTTCAACTTCGTTATTTATCTCATTTTCTAAAATAACTCTTGTGTCAGGGCTTAAGTTTGGTTCTACATATTTATATATAGGTGCAACCACAACCCCTCTAGAAGATGTTTTTTCTACAAATAACTTTTCCATTCAATTCTCCTATCTGATATTTATTTTCCGTTTGCTATATATATATTATATACGATATAACTATAACATTCAACACAAAGACATTTGAATTTGGCATTAATGATTAGTGACATAGTTATAATATCAATTTTGTTGTCCATAAGTTTATTGTTTATTGTTAGTTTTTATGCATAAAAATAGCTGTGTATTATTGATACAATCATCTAATACACAGCTAGATTAGTTAAATTATCATTTCGAGTACATTAATATTATAACTCGCCAAATCCTTCTTCAATCAAAGCAGAAAGTTTTTCTAGGCTTGCAACTTCGTCTTCACCTTCGCACACTAGTTCAATTTCTGTTCCTTTTTTAATAACAGCAGCCATAATGTTTAAAACACTTTTAACAGCTACTATTTTTGTGCCAACGTTAATTGTAACGTCGCATTTGCATTGTGATGCTTCTTTTGCTAAAATGCTTGCAGGTCTTGCGTGTAGACCAGATGCATTTTGAATTAATATTTTTTTAGATACCATAATTATTCCAACCTTTCAATATATCAAACACCGTAGTGCTCAAAAAGTACTTTTTCTGCTTCTGCGCTCCACAAACCTCTGTTTGCTTTGCAAATTTTATCTAGTTTTGCATACAATTCATCTGTTTCGCCTAATTTACCGAAATCTTCGATAGCTGTTAAAGGCATGTCGAATTGTGTGTATGTAAGTTTTTTACCACCTGGGATAGTAGGCAAGTCAAGTGTAGCTTGAGCGATGCAGTCGATACCACCGATATGTGTAACCATAACTGCTGGTTCAATTTTGCCAGCTGCTGCAAGTTCGTTGGCCTCGATTAAGTCGTCGTTGTTACCACCTGTTGTACCAATGATATGTGCACTGATGTAGTGAACGTTATATAAGTTCATTTCAGCCATAAAGTTGCTGTCAGAAGGACCTGCAAAGAAGTTCAAGCAACCGTCAAATCCTAGAAGTTTGTCGCCAAGTTCTGCAACTCTTCTGTTTGGAATATATACAAATACATCGTCATAACCTTTGCCACCTGTGATAGCTCTTAGGTCTTCTACTTCGTCGTTAAGTTTTGCAGTGTTAACATAAATTAACTCAACGCCCATTTCTTTAGCTTTTTCTTCAGATATAACTTCTCTTGCTCTAGCAATTTTAGCATCGTCAATATCAGTTACAACAATTCTTTTTGGTTTGTTTTCTAGTTGAATACCATAGCTGATAGCACCAAGTCCCATAGGTCCGCAACCACCTAGAATGATTATATCGCCATCTGCTTTTGTACCAGTTGTTAGGTCATGGTTACGTTTGTTTGTGTGGTAGTTTCCGTGGTATCCGCCGATGATACAGCTCATTGGTTCACCAAGAGATGCTTCGAAGAAACTCTCGCCCTCGTATACCATTAAGCAACCTAACTCCATAACTTCCTGAGGAATTATGCAATATGTGCAAGCACCACCGAAAAACTCATAAGAGTAACCAGGTGAAGCAAGACTACCTTTGTAGTTAAGTGCTGGTTGTTGTGTGAATTTTTGACCAGCTTTAAATTGGTCTTTCCATTTTTCGCCAACTTCAACAATGTAACCGGAGAACTCATGGCCTATGATGATTGGGTTAGTAGCGATATTTTTAGGTGCTCTTTTGTGGTTTGCACCTTGCTCTGCTAGTTTGTAAGTAGACATACATATACTGTCACTCATAACTTTAACTAATATTTCATCGTCTTTTATTTGTGGTAATTCGAATTCCTCAAGTCTTAAATCTTTTGCTCCATACATTCTAACTGCTTTAGTTTTCATATTCATATTTCCTTTCAAGTTTTAATCTATATGTTATGTATTGTTACTTTTTCGATTAATTCATCTACAAGCTCTTTGGTTGGAGGCTTTGTTCCAACTGTTGTAACTGCACCGGCAGATGTTGCAACACTTAATTTTAGAGTGTCCTCTACACCAAGTTTGCATTCCATAGAATACGCAAGCCCTGCAACCATTGCATCTCCTGCGCCTACAGTAGAGCTAACTTTTACATCAACAGGTTCGCAAAAATATCTTTTTCCGTCTTTTAAAAACAGAGAACCATATTTACCCATTGATACAACAACTGTTTCGATACCAGCATCTAAAAATTCTTTTGCAGCATCTATTAGCTTTTCTTTTGTTACTTCACCCAAAATATTAGCATATTCAGTTAGTTCTTCTTTGTTAGGTTTAATTAAACTTGGAATAGCTGGAAGTGATTTTCTAAATAATTCTCCATCTGCATCCAATAAAACTTTACTACCACTCTTTTTTACTTTTTCGGTTATAGTTTTGTATATATCTTTTGGTACTCCCTTTGGGATACTACCAGCTAGTACAAAAATTGTGTCAGCACTAGCATAACCCTCAATTTTTTCTAATAACTCATTGATGTTATCAGCACTTACTTCTGCACCTTGTTCATTAAGTTCTGTAACAGGAGCGTTCTTAGCAAAGACTTTTGTGTTAGTTCTTGTCTCGCCACTTATAGAAACAAAGTCGTTTTCGATTGCTAGTGAATTTAGTGTGTTTATGATGATTTGTCCTGCGTTTCCACCAACAAACCCTGTTGCAATTGTTTTACCACCTAAAGCGTTGATTGTTTTTGAAACATTAACGCCTTTGCCACCTGCATCATACACAGAACTTATTATTCTGTTAAGCCCGCCAACTTCAAAGTTTTCTATCTCAATTGTCTTGTCGATTGCCGGATTCATAGTTACTGTAACTATCATATCAATTCCCCTTAAGCTTTATTTGTAAGAATGTTATAAACTGTGTCTACATCTCCTGTAAATAGCTTTTGTGCTGAGTCTTCGTCCATAATTTTTTCGGATAATGCACCAAGAATTTCTAAATGCTCTTCGCCAGCACTTGCTATTCCTACTACGATATTCGCTTTTTCTTCGTCCCAAACTATTCCGTTTGGAAAAACCATAACTGCAATACCAGAAGATATAACTTCTTTTTTTGCTTGTTCAACTCCGTGTGGAATTGCTAAACCTGCACCCATGAAAGTAGAGAATGATTTTTCTCTTTCTAACATGCCGTCAACATAAGCTTGATTTACATAGCCACTGTCTACTAACATTTGACCAACAGTTTTGATAACTTCAATCTTATCTGTGTTTGTGCAATTAACTTTTATATTTTGTTTGTCTAGTAATTCTTTTTTCTCTACTTGTGCTTTCTTTTTAAAAAACATAAAATCTACTCCTTAAATTTTTTTGTATCTTTGTTTCGTTTTATCTCTGTGTCTATATTGTAGTACTAAATGCAAGTAATTTCAACTAAAACATCTCTGAATTTGTCATTAGTAATTAGTGACATTTTTTAATGAGGTAAAAATTATGACTAGCTAAACGACAAGGGTGATAACTCTAAGAAACTAATCTTAAAATTATCACCCTGAATTTATTCTTAATGCTGTAAAGTTATAGGCTTGCGATTTTTATTATAAAAATTTCATTTAAAAACAGATTTATACAAGCTAATAATATTTTCTTTGTTAACTTCTTTAATAGTGTTTGACGGACTACCACTTATCAGTGCATCGTCAGCCATTTTGTCTATTTTAGAATAAAACTCTTCTTTATTTACTCCGTATTCCTCAAGCGTTGGTACTTCACATATCTTGCATATTTCAACAAGCTTTTTTACAAACGCTTTTGCACAAGCTTCGTTATCATTTTCATTAATCCCAATAGCTCTGCCAAGTTCTGCAAATTTACCATAAGCTCCATCAATCGCAAACTCCATGCAAGCTGGTAAAAGCATTGCATTTGATACTCCATGTGTTACATGAAATAGCGCTCCTATAGGCCTGCTCATGCCATGTACTATCGTAACCGAAGCATTGTTGATAGCAATACCAGCCTCTAGTGATGCAATCGCCATTTCTTCTCTCGCTTTTACATTTTGACCGTCAGTGTATGCTATAGGTAAGTACTTAAATATTTTTTTTACAGCAGATAACGCTACTGTATCTGTTAGTGGTTGTGAAAGTCTTGATGTATAAGCTTCAACAGCATGAGTTAGTGCATCTAAACCAGTGGCTGCTGTCACAGACTTTGGACAACTTAAAGTAGCATTCAAGTCTAAAATCGCTAAGTTAGGTATTAAATCATCACCTTTTAACAGCATTTTAACGTCTTTTTCTAAGTCTGTTATTATGGTGAATTTCGTCACTTCTGACCCTGTGCCAGCTGTTGTTGGAATTGCAATCATCGGTGGAAGTTTCGCTTCTATCATTTTCCCCATGTAATCGGATATTTTCCCACCAAGCACTGATAAAACTGCTATTGCTTTAATAGAGTCCAGTGGGCTTCCTCCACCAATTCCTATAAAAAAGTCACAGCCATTTTCTTTATATTTTTTTAGACCCTCATTAATCATTTTGTCGGTAGGTTCTCCTGTTATGTCAGAGAATATCTCGTATTCTATCCCAACGCCTGTTAATGTATCTGTAAGCAGTTTAAAAAAATCTATTTTAACCACATGTTTTCCTGTTACTATAAATGCTTTTTTACCAAAGTTCTGCAACTTCACGGCAGAATTAGCCAGTGCATTTTCTCCGTAGATCACCTTAGGTATCTTGAATTCTTTAGACATTTTTCAATTTTCCTCCATATCTGCTTTTAACACTGCATTCAACATAACAGATGCACCCATAGTGCAGTGTTCTGGTGTGGAATATTCATCCTGACAATGTGATAAACCACCTTTTGACTGCACAAAAATCATGGTTGTTGGTATCATGTATGAAACAAATTGTGCGTCGTGTCCAGCTCCTGAATGTATCATTTGGTGTGATACTCCTAGCTCTTTGGCTGATTTTTTAACATAAGACACTAACTTTTCATCCCAATACACAGTATCTCTGTTCCATGCTTTTTCAACTTCACATCTACAACCTGACCATGTTTTCTCCTCGCAACTTTTTACTATATTTAAAACTTTGCTAAGAACTTTTTCATCTTCATGTCTTGAATCTAATGAAAATTCAAAGTAATCTGGCACGCAAGTGTGAATGTTAGGCCCACAAACAACCTCGCCAGTTGTATACACCAAATCATTATAGCCTAGCTTGTCAATTTCTTCATGCAAATAAGTTAATGCTTTACATGCTGCAAAAAATGCATCTTGTCTTTTTGGCATAGGAAAAGTGCCTGCGTGTGTTGTTTGACCATAAAATTTTAGTCTATAGTTAAACATTCCAAGCACACAATCAACTATCCCAATATCTTTTCCGTTGTCTTCTAGTATTGGCCCTTGTTCTATGTGAGTCTCGAACATATATAAATATTTTTCTTTTGATAACCTGTTATCTGCTACTCCTTTATAACAAGAGTTTTCAAGCGTTTGACCAAAGGTTTTGTCTTTATCAATCACACTTTTCGACATATACATGTCACTCATTTTAAACTTAGGTTTAATATCCTCTGGTAAATAATCATAACATATCACGCCTGATGACATCATCGCTGGTGGATATAGTGAGCCTTCTTCGTTTGTCCATATCATAGCAGTTAACGGGTGCTTGTGCTCTATGTTTTCTAAAACAACTGTCTCTAAAACTTCCATAGCACTTATAACGCCCAAAATTCCGTCATAGTTACCACCATTTTTCACAGAGTCACTGTGAGAACCCATGACAATCCTTTTTGCATTTTTATTGCTTCCGTCTATAGTTGCATAGATATTTGCCATGTCATCTATCTCTATTTTTGCACCAATAGATTTCATTCTGGTGACAAATTCTTCCCTAGCCATAATATCTTCTTTAGACAATGCATACCTTGTTATTCCACCTTTACCATTGTCTCCAAATTTTTTAAAAGTGTCTATCTTATCTTTCATTCTTTCGAGATTACACAAAAACATACCTCTGCTCCTTTACTATTTATTAGGTCTCATGCATTTTTCGAGCAACTCTACAATTTCTTCTTTACTAACACTAAACACAGGTCCTTCTTTTCCTTTATCGTCTTCAAACACAATAATACAATGAGTGCCCCAGTCACTTATGGTTAGCTTTGTTACTGTATCATTACCGATGTTTTTATAGATTTCTCTTTTATTTCTAACAAACCCATATAACTCGCCACCCCACGGAATTTTATAAGATAGTTTTTTGCTAACATCTTTTTTTAAATCCAGCATAACAGTTAGTTCGCTTATCCCATGAGGCACGTCTCTATCTTCATAGTTCACTAGCCTAAAATGTTCTGTTAAAAACACATCAGATAATTTACATTCTTTAATTTCATCATAATGCTTTTTCATCATATCACTCCATTAAATCATTTTATCAACTTCAAATAATACTTCGTCCACTTTCTTTAACTCCTCTATAATTTGCTCTTTTGTTATTACAAGTGGAGGACAAATAAGTATCATGTTTTCATGCGTATAAGTCATAAAGCCTCTTGATTTCAGCATACCATTTATTTTTGGCATTACACCGTCTGGGTCTTTACCATACGGCACAAGAGCTTCTTTTGTTGTTTTATCTTTCACTAGCTCCACTACACTAAATAAACCAATGTATCTCACATCTCCAACACATGCATGAGCTTCTTTTAACTTCTCTAGTTCTTCGCCTAAAACTGCGCCTACTTGATTTACGTTTGCTAAAATATTGTTTTCTTTGTAATATTTTATGCATGCAATTCCTGCTGAACAAGCCAGAGGATGACCACTGTATGTAAGACCACAAGAAAGGAAGTTTTCGTCAAAATAGTTTGCAATCTCTTTGCTAACACACACACCACCTAACTGTGTGTACCCAGAAGTAACACCCTTTGCAAACACCACCATATCAGGCTTTACATTAAAGTTTTCAAAGCCAAACATTTTACCTGTTCTACCAAATCCTGTCATAACTTCGTCAACAATCATAACAATACCAAACTCATCACATATCGCCCTTACTCCCTCCATGTAACCTTTTGGTGGAATAATAATGCCGTTAGATCCTGTAATCGTCTCCATAACTATAGCAGCTACATTTTGAGGACCTTCATAAATCACTTGCTCTCTTAATTTTGTAACATAGTAATTTCCTGCTTCCTCCTCTGATTTAAACGCAATAATCTCTCTGTAAACATAAGGGTCAACAAATTTTACAAAACCAGACATTGACGGTTGCAAGGTGTATCCTCTAGGTTCTCCTGTTAAATTTCCTGCACCATAAGTAGAGCCATGATAGCTTCTGTATCTTGAAAAAATCTTGTGCTTACCTGTGAACATTCTTGCCATTTTAACAGCGTTTTCGTTTGCATCTGCACCACCATTTGTGAAAAACACTTTGCCCATGTTATCAGGCATAAGCTCTACGATTGTTTTTGCAAGCTCTCCTCTTACTTCACTACCGTAAGATGGCCCTATAAAACAGTATTTGTCAGCTTGTTCTTTAATCGCCTCTACAATCTCTTTGTTGCCGTGTCCTACATTAAGATTTACTAGCTGAGACGACATATCCGTATACCTTTTGCCGTCTGTATCCCACATATAAATGCCTTCGGCTTTTTCTACCACAATTGGGTCTATACCTTTTTGTTTAGACCAAGATTGCATATTGTAATTAGTGTGATTTAGTTTAACTGTATTTTTATCCATTTTCATTTCTCCTGTTACTTAATTATTTTTGTTATCGAAAACGCAAGTGCTATATCTGCGTTTGCTTTTATGCTTAAATCAGTGCCCAAAACTTCTTTAATTTTCTTAATTTTATAATTAATTGTATTTCTATGAATTAAGTTAATTTCTGCGACCCTTTGCACACTGCCATCGTTTTCTATGTACTCTTTCAAAATCTTGCACAAGTCGCTATCATTAGCTTTGTCGTACTCTATTAATTTCCCTATAACAGAGTTTAGGTAATCATGAAGTAAGTCTTCGTTTTTTACATCAAACAATATCTTGTATATTCCTATATCTTTATAATACATCATGCTTTGTGGCGTTAATCTTGCTACTTTAAGTGCAGATATACTTTGGCTATACATTTCATATAAGTCTGCATATCCGTCCACATTTTCTGATACACCAATATACATTTCAGCATCCCTTATATTTATTATAATGTTTTCTATTAATATTTTAACTTTTGACACTTCTTCATCTGTCGTATTTTGGTAAATAATTATCAAGGTTTTGTCCCAAACAAAAAATCCTCTTGGCAAATTATTTAACCTTGTTGCTTTTAAAAGTGGCAATCTTATTTCATTTAGCAGTTTTTTGCTTATGTTTTCTCCGTTCACTAAAAACTTTATAGCTAAAATTTTGTACGTAGATTTTTCACTAAAACCAGCTTTTCTAAATGCTACAGTGTATCCATCTTGATTTTCTGGATTAACAATTAAGTTTTTGAAAGCTTCTGCAAGACTTTGCTCTACTTTTTCATCACTAATAATTATTCTGCAAAATTCATAGGTTAAATCTATCAATCTTATCTCCCAAGGTAGTGAAAACAACGGAAAATCATTTTGTTCGCAATACACTATGACTTGTGGAGGAATTTGTTTTATGTATGGGCCGAAGTTAACCACAAGCCCACTGGAGTTATTTTCTTTTAATTTTTTCACAAAGTCCAGAAGATATTTTTCGTCTTGATGTGCAATACCTGTCGTAAACACTAGCTCATTTCCATGCAAAAAATCAGGCACTTCTGCATCTTCTACCATGTGAACCCACCTTACTGGGTTTTCTAAACCGTTTTTGCCAGCAACTAATTTCAAGCTGTACTTTCTTTCAGCTGTAGCAAAAAGTTTATTCAAGCTAATAGCCATTTATCTATCACCACACTTCACTCTTTTACTCTCTGAAATTGCATTTGCAGGACAAACCAACCTACACAAATGACAACCCACACATTTTTTAGAGATAAACTTAATTTTATCGTCCACTATATCAATAGCTTGATGACCAGCATCAAAGCAAGATATATAACATCTTTTGCAATCCGTACATTTGCTTTTATCAAAAATTGGATATACTCTTGTGTTTCTGTCAAGCAACTCTGCACTGCATATATTAGTTAAAGCTTTGCCTACTAAATCGCTTAATTTGTCTATTTTATTATCTGCAAGATAATTTGAAAGCCCTGAAATTAAATCGTCTATAATTCTGTACCCATATTCCATAACTGCTGTTGTAATTTGAATATTAGAACTACCTAGGCTTATAAAATCTACTGCATCTTTATAATTTTCTATTCCGCCCATACCACTAATTGGTATGTTTTTAAGTTCACTGCAATTAGCCATATCTGCTATAAATCTAAGTGCTATCGGTTTTACTGAACGACCAGAATAACCTGATACGGAAGATTTACCGTTTACATTAGGGGCACTTACTAAATTATCATATTTAACATCACTAATGCTCTTTATTGTGTTTATAGCTGCCAGTGCCACTGCACCAGCTTCGACTGCTGCTACAGCAGGAATTTCCATATTACCGATGTTTGGTGTCATTTTTGCCATTATCGGTAATGTTGTTCCTTTTTTAGTGGCTTTTGTATATAGCTTAACAAGTTCAGGGTTTTGCCCAACATCAGAGCCTAGACCCTCTTCCGACATGTGTGGACATGAGAAATTACATTCTATAATATCACACCCTGCTTCTTCTGAAAGTCTCGCAAGTTCTGTCCACTCGTTTTCGTTTTGCCCCATAATTGATGACACAATTATTTTGCTTGGAAAATCTTTTTTTAATCTTCTCAACACGTCTAAGTCATCTTCTAACTTTTTGTCAGATATTTGTTCTAAGTTTTTAAATCCCACAAAGCTTCTGTTAGAGTCCTTAGTTGCACCAAAACGAGGAGAAACCTCCTTAGGTTCATAAAAGCCAATGGTTTTATACACAATTCCAGCCCAACCCATGTTAAGAGCTTTTGCACACATTTCATATCCACTAGCCACAACAGATGATGAAAGAAAAAATGGATTTTCACACTTTAAGCCACAAAAATCTATGCTTAAATCAGCTCTTAACGTGCTTGATTTTTCTAGACTTTCGCCAATCTCTTTTATTCTTATCGGTTTATCAAAATGTACACATGCTTTTTCACAAGGTGCTTCGCAATTCCCACATGTATTACTGTTAATCTCCTCTGATGCTACTGATTTATTTTTGAACTTTAGTGAAAATATTGCTTTTGCAGGGTCTTTGCCTTTGTTACATGCCTTGCTACATTTTGCATCATAGCATAAAAGACATTTTGATACTTCTGCTGTTGTTATTAGATGTGTATATGTGCTCATATTTAATCCTCGCTTAAAAATTTATTTAAGAGAACATTTTATGAATTTGCCATGCCCTCTTTCACCAGTAAACTCACCATTATCATATACCAAATTACCTCTAGAAAATGTCTTAATAGGGTAGCCTTTAAGCTTTACACCCTCCCAAATTGTATGGTCACAATTAGAGTGCATAAGTTCATTTTTAATTGTAAAATCAATATCTTTATCATAAATCACTATATCAGCATCTTTTCCAACTGTTATAGAACCTTTGTCTGTACATCCAAAAATTTTAGCTGGGTTAGCACTGCAAAGCTCCACTGCTTTTTCAAAAGTAATCTTACCAATGTTTGCTGCACTCAACATATACGGATACATGTTTTCTATGCCAGCGCAACCATTAGGTATTTTAGTGAAGTCGTTTTCTCCCCATTTCTTCTCAAAAGATTGAAACGGACAGTGGTCAGTTGCAACTGTATCTATATCTCCACTGTTAATTGCCGACCAAAGTGCATTTTTACTTTCTTCTCCTTTAATTGGAGGTGAACAAACAAAGTTTATTCCGTCTTCTCTTTTATATACATCAGATGTAAATTCAAGATATTGAGGGCATGTTTCTGCGTATATTTGAAGCCCACTTTTTTTAGCTTCTATAACCTCGTTCACTCCGTCTTTACACGCAAGGTGAACTATGTATAAAGATGAACCAGTAGCCTTAGCAAGAGTTATCGCCCTGTGGTCAGCCTCTGCCTCTACAAACTCTGGTCTTGATTTATAATGATACCAAGCAGAAGTTTTACCAGCTTTTAAGTAATCCTGTGTCAAAGTGTTTATAATCTCTTTGTTCTCTGCATGAACAGCAATCAATGCACCATATTCTTTGCTTTTTTCAAGCACTTTGTAAAACACGCCGTCACTCACACCAAAGTCGTATACCATAAATACCTTAAATGACGGAACACCAAAATCTACTGCATCTTTTATAGACTCTAAAAGACCATTAGAAATATCTTTTACTGCCACGTGAAAAGAGTAGTCTACCACTGCATTGCCGGCACATAATTTATCACGTCTTTTGATTGCATCTACCATGTTTTCGTCAAAATCTTGCAAAACAAAATCGAAAACTGTAGTTGTTCCACCACACGCCGCCGCTCTTGTTCCTGTAAAATAATCGTCAGATGACACAGTTCCACCAAAAGGCATTTCAAGATGTGTATGTGCATCAATAGCACCTGGCAGAACAAGTTTTCCACTTGCATCTATAATATTTTTGCAGTCTTTTGTGTTGATATTTTCTGCTATCTCTATAATTTTGCCACTCTTAATTCCAATATCAGCCTTAAAAGTTTCATGTGCATTGCAAATTGTTCCGTTTTTAATTATCATATCCATATATACACACCTCTAAATTTTGCTTTGTGGGCAAAATTAATTGCCCACAAAACAGTTAAATTAATTATTTTTTATACACTAGAACTATTCCTGAACGTTGGTAAACTTGAGCCACTTGAACTAAGTCCATGCCACCTGCATTTGCAGCAATTAGATTAGACACCCATGTTACACCAAAGTCTACTGTACCGTTATTTACAGCTGTTGTTTCGCCTATGTCGCCACCACCTGGGATAATTGTTACGTTAAGCCCTACTTCTTCATAATAACCTTTAGCTGCTGCTACGTAATATCCCATAAATTGGCTTTGTGGTAGCCATTTAAGTTGGATAGACACATCTGTTTTCTCAGGTGTTCCAATCTCCTCCATCTCTAAGTAAGAAGAATCTCTTATATCATCTAATGTCATAGCAGACAATGTATCTGCTGCTGTTTGGTCTGCTAGAGTTATATACTCTTTTGCTAAGTCAAGTGTTTGTTGCATAGCTTCTTCGTCCATTACACCATAATCTGAAACAGTGTTTCCTTTAGTATCTGTTGTAACAAGTTTTGATACTTCCTCTGCCATGTAAGCTTGGTGTTCAGATGAAACAGATGAGCCTGCTTCGTATACTATTTGGGCAGCTTCCTCTGGGTTTTCACAAGCATATTGCCAACCTTTTAAAGAAGCACTAACAAACGCTGCAACCGTGTTAGGGTTTTCCTCTGCAAATGCATTTGTTGTAAAGATATTATCTTCAAGCATTGCAACGCCTTCGTCATTCATGTCGATATATCCAACGGTATCGCCGTAAGCATAACCACCTTCATAATCATTCATAACAAGCCCTAATTCGTTATATGTCATTGCAGAAGCCAGTGTTATGGAATCATCATCAAATCCGTCCATGTCAAAGTTTTGTGATAAATATGTAGTCGGTTGACCATATTTAGAAAGTAAAGCCATGATTTCATACTCATTACCCAGACCCCAGTTACCAACTTTACCCTCAGTAGCAGCTGCTACAATAATATCCTCGTTTGATAACTCTACGCTTTCTTCACTAGCTTCACTTGAACTTTCTTCTGAACTTTCAGTGTCACTTTCTGCTTGGGAAGTCTGTGAAGATGTTGAACCCTCTGACTCAGTTTGTGGAGGTGCACCAGTGCAAGCTGTAGTACTTCCTACCATTAAACATGCCATTATAAATGCTAAAGTTCTTACCTTTTTCATAATAAATACCTCTCTCTTTTTATATATAATCAAACTAGATTATCAAAATTTATGTTCTATATTTTCTAAGAACAATGCTTTCTACAATCAACAAAGCTATATACATAATAATTCCAATTAAACAAGCTATCACTATATAACTCCATGCTGTAGCATACTGTGCAATCAAAATACTTTCTCGTATCTGTCTGCCAACACCTGTGATGTACTCTGCAAAATATTCAGATACCAATGTGCTTATTACACTAGCTGGCACGCTTACTCTTAAAGCAGTAAATATGTATGGTATGCTGTTTGGAAAACGAAGTTTAAATAGAACTCTAAGTTTTCCACAAGCATAAGATTTCATCAAATCTTCTGAGAATGGCTTCAGTTCGTTCATACCTCTATAAGCATTAACGCTCATTGCAGCTGTACACATTATTGTAACCACAATTATTTTTGCAACCATGCTTCTCACTGGTGCATCAGGGCTTATATCTTTAGTCCAGTTAGCAATTACAGGCGCAAGTGCTACAATTGGAACTGCATTGAAAGCTGATACTATTGAGAGTCCACCTACTCCGTAAGTTCTAAAAAACGTTGCTATCATCGCTATTATATATCCCAGTATAGAACCTAATAAAAGCCCTGGAATAATTACGCTCACTGTTGAACCAACATTCCACATAATCATGTCAAAATTATCTGATATTATTGTAAAAATTCTGTCTGGCAGTGGCAACACATATACGTCTGTGTTTAGAATTTTATGTAACACTTCTGTTTGCCACAGCACATATATTATCACTGCTAATATTAAGGGACATAAAACAGTTGTTACTTTTTCTTTAGTTATTCGCATTTGTTTTTGCCCTCCTGTTAAGTTTTTTACCTGTGACTATATTTTGTAGCACTCCCATTAAATAAAAACTCATTATACCTATAAAAGCACTAAAGAAAACTATTTGCCAAAAAACATACCGTGTCATTGCCCCTTTTAACGATTGTGAAAGCAAGCAACCAAGTCCTATTCCACCTTGTAATGTATCTACCAAAATTGAAGCTGTGATTGCCATTGGAGCAGCTATTTTTAGTCCTGTAAAAAAATATGGTATACATGATGGTATTAGCGTTTTTGTGTAAAGCTGAAATTTAGTTGCAGCATACGAGTACATAAGTTCATGTTTTGATTTTTCTACTGCTTTAAATCCAGCTAAAGTACTTGTTGCAACAGGGTAGAATGTCAATATCGCAGCTATTATAATTCTGCTTTGTGATATATCCCCTGTTATCGCATTTATAATTGGTGCAAGTCCCAAAATAGGTATCATTTGTATAAGCATTAAGTATGGAAAAATTACTTTGTCTGCTATCTTGCTTAAATTCATTACAAGAGCTAATATAAAACCTAAACCAGTACCAAACAGAAAACCTATTCCTGCTCTTGAAAGTGTTGCGCCTGCATTTTCAAGTACCATTTCTACAGCTGTTTGTGTTCCGTTAATTTTGTCTGTGCTAAAAATTGACTCTGCTATCTTAAATAAACTGGGCAGAATATTTTCAGGCGTTCTTTTTGTCTGCGCTATGTTAAACGCCGCTATCTCCCAAATAATTATAACCACAGCTACCCAAAGTAGAGTTGCAAAAGTTTTTGATGTAAAAATCTTTTTTGCCCTTTCCATTTGACATCACCTCTTTAATTTAAGTAAAAAATCATACACCCTCAAAACTATTTCTAACTCTTGCCACAAGGTCTGTAAACTCTTTTGTATTTTTTATATCTTGCGTTCTAGGTCTTGGTAAGTCTACATCAATTATTGCAGATAATCTGCCTGGGTGAGGTGACAAAACGCATATTCTGTCTGACAAAAAAACTGACTCAGCTATATTATGTGTAACAAAAACTACTGTTTTGTTTGTCTTCCCCCAAATTCTAAGCAAATCATCATGCAGTTTCTCTCTTGTAAATTCATCAAGTGCAGAGAACGGTTCATCCATAAGAAGTATTTCTGGTTTTATCGCTAATGCTCTTGCAATGCCTACTCTTTGTTGCATACCACCTGATAACTCTGGTGGGTAACTGTTTGCAAACTTTGCAAGGCCTACCAATTCCAACATCTGCATAGCTCGTTGCTTTCTCTCAGCTTTTGGTATGTGCATTACTTCCAATGGTAGCATTACATTTTTAAGTACGGTTCTCCAGTCGTAAAGCACAGCACTTTGAAAAACTATGCCGTATCGCTGTTTTAGCCTTGCTTCTTTAGGGCTTACTCCACCTACTGTAATTTCTCCTGATGTTGGAGAAAGTAGGTCTGCCATAACTCTTAAAAGTGTAGTTTTTCCACAACCTGACGGACCTAAAAGAGAAATAAACTCCCCTTTTTGTATATCCATGCTTACACTTGTAAGCGCAGTTACTTCTTTTTCCTCTGATTTATATACCATTCCAATGTCGTTTAACATGATTTCAGTATCACTTTTTAATACAGTTTGTGTCATAGATTTCATCTCCAAATAAAAAAATAGACAATTCGCTCGCAATCGACGTCATTGTCTACTTAATGTAATATATAAATAAAAAAACGGATAATGACCTATTTTGATAGACGTCATTGTCCGTTTTAATTATTATTTATTATGTTTTCTTCACTGACAAAAGTATATCACAGCACAACATGCTCCGTCAATATAGTTTATAAAATCAACTATATTTATGGTTCAACTGCCATATATAACAACGCAATCACATATTTATTGTATATATCGCCTGTTTTCTTAACATGGTGTTAGTCTAGAGTTAACTGTCAATGCTAGAGCATATATGCTGTAGCACATACAACCGTGGAGAGGTTTGCATTATCATCTCTGTAAACAATATGCCTAAACCTCGATAAACTCAGCTGATGGTAAAGTGTCTTCACGACTCTTGGGCAACGCACCAGTTAATTTATATTCGCTAATACCCATTGGTTTTGTCATATCTTTTAATGAGTATTCAGCAATAATATCATTCTTCTTTTTACATAGCAGTATGCCTATACTAGGATTATCCGTTTCAGATTTAAGAATTCCATCTACATCTGAAAAATAAAAATTGATATAGACACCATCTACCAAAAAGCGTATAATAAACATATACATACATTCGGTAACAAATATATAGCTAAAACAAAAACATTAGACGAATTTCACGAAGGTTTTATTTTTAACGGATATCAAACAAAGAAAAGCAGTGACATTTTATGAAACCATATATAAATGGTATTCGAAACTTCCTTGATAATTTAACATCACACGTGATATTCACATACAAAATGAGGTGACTTACCGTGGATTATATTGCTCATAAATCAGATGATAAAATACAAACCATAAAAGAACACAGCGAAAACACAGCGTATCTTAGTGAAAGTTTTAGTATAGAAGAGCTAAAAGAGCTAATTTTTAACATCTCACTTTTACATGATATAGGTAAATATCAACCAACTTTTCAAAGACGAATAAACGGTGAAAATGTGAAAATTCCTCACGCTGCTTGTGGTGCTAAAGAGGCTTCTAAAATTTATAAAGATAGAGTAATTTCTAAAATTATAGAGTACTGTATTGCTGGTCATCATAGTGGTTTGCATGACAGTGGACAAGAAATAGACAGCGAACAACAAAGCACATTATGTGGAAATTTAAAAAGAGAAACTGAAGATTATTTTAGATATAAAACAGACATAAACCTAACTGAGATTAGTACGAAAAGATTGTTTGATTTTATCAAAAAAGATTGCAAAACTAAAAAACAAACAACAGAAAAGTTAGATTTTATAATTAGATATTGCTTCTCTTGTTTAACTGATGCAGACTGGCTAGATACAGAGGAGTTTTGCTCAGGCGAGAAACGAATAGTTTTAAGTTCTGACTTTAACACGACACTAAGTACATTGAATAAAGTGTTCGATAACTTTATCGCTGTAACCAATGTTCAAAAAGCGAGATCTAAACTTCAAGATCAAGCATATAAAAATGCAAAAACTAATGCAAATATTTTTCTTTTAAATATGCCTACAGGCAGTGGAAAAACTCTTTGTAGTTTAAAATTAGCACTCGAAAAAGCTATTGAACTAAAAAAGAAGAGAATAATTTACGTAATTGCATATAACAGCATAATTGACCAAACATGTGATATTTTTGAAAAAAACTTCAAATCTCTCAACGTATTAAGGCATCAATCGAGCTTTTCTTATGAAGATAGTGAGGATTATTTAGAAGATTATAGAAAATGGGCGTTAAACTCTACAGAAAATTGGAATGTTGATTTTATAGTAACCACGGCTGTTCAATTTTTCGAATCTATTTACAGTAATAAAAAAGGTAAGCTTAGAAAACTACATAACATGGCAGACAGTATAATAATTTTTGATGAAGCACATTTGATGCCAATAGATTTTTTAGAGCCATGCTTAATATCGGTTGCCAATATAACGAGATATTTAAACTCTGAGGCTATATTCTTAACTGCAACAATGCCAGATTTTAAGGAGATTTTGATAGACAAATTTAATGTAAATATAGAGATAAAAGATTTAATAAGTGATAAATCTTTATTTTATGAATTTAATAAATGTAAGTACTCATACAAAATCTTCGATAATGAAGAAAGCTTAATTTTGGACTGCAGTTCGCCATCTAAACTTATAATTGTTAACAATAAAAAAGAAGCACAGGCTCTATTTAATAAAGTAAGTGGAGAAAAGTATCATTTATCTACCTACATGACAGGTATAGATAGGTCTAAAATTATCACCACCATAAAAACTAGATTAAACAGACTCGAAAAAGAATTTCCAAGCAGTGTAGATATACCTGAAGAAAGAAAGATAACTGTAGTTTCAACTTCTTTAATAGAAGCTGGAGTAGATTTAGATTTTCATAATGTTTACAGAGAGTTATCAGGTCTTAGCAGTATTTTGCAGTCTGGTGGCAGATGTAACCGCGAGGGTAAAAGAGATTTAGGAGAGGTTGTTGTATTTGAGTTATCTACACAAAAGCTACGTAGCGAGCAAGCCATAACCAAAAATTTATTTGATACTTATAAAAATATTAGCTCGCCAGAATGTATAAAAGAATATTATAGTCGCTTATTTTTGGATAAATCTGAACAAATAAGCAAAAACTCTATTTACCGTGAGGGACAAAACCCATTACAAATTAATTTTAAAAGCTATGCTGAGAATTTTAAACTTATTGATGATGGACAAATATCTGTTGTTATACCAGAAGATGAATTCTGTAAAGATATTATGAAGTTAGCAGAAATAACAAAAAAGGTAAATTCTAGAAAAATACAAAAATATACAGTAAACATAAATAAACATGAGTTTGATAACTTACTTAAACAAGGTGTACTAAACGATTTTGAAACAGGAGTGTTTTTTCTTACAAATATCGATTACTATAATAGTAAAATTGGAATTAAGTTTGAAGGACAAGATTTTTTTATTTGAAAGGAGAGTCTAAATGGGATTTAGAGTATTAATTGAAGGAGACTATGCTTGCTTTACGCGTCCTGAATTAAAGGTTGAGCGTGTAAGCTATGATGTCCCAACGCCAGGTGCTATAGAGGGTATTCTAAAAAGTGTATATTGGAAGCCGGCTATACGTTATGTGGTTGATAAAATTATTGTGTATAATCCAATAAATTTTATTAACATAAGAAGAAATGAAGTTAACGACAAAGTATCTTACAACAATGTTCGCTCCAAAATGAAAGGAGTAGACAAGGATATAAGTATTTATACAAAATCCTCAATTAGCCAAAGGGCTACTATGCTACTTAAAAATGTAAAATATGGTGTGGAATTTCATTTTGAGTTAACTGGAGTAAAAAACGAAAAAGAAGATGAGAGCGAAGCCAAGCACTACAACATAATTAAAAGAAGATTAGAGAATGGACAGTGTTTTCGAACTCCTTGCCTTGGCTGTAGTGAATTTCCTGTTAAAAAAATTGAGCTTATTGATGAGTTCGATTTGAGTGATATTCATGAAAACATAATTAGTTTAGGAGATGTAGACTTGGGCTTTATGAGCTATAAAGTTAAGTTTGAAGACGGTGGAATTCCAATAAACAAAGACTATGATAACCCTAAATTCTCAGATAAAGCTAGCACAATTTTTTACAGACCAAGAATGATTGAGGGTATTATAGATGTAAGCAAGTATAAAAATGACTTAAGGGGGTAGAGTATGCTTATTAATGCACTTAGTGAGTATTATGATATTTTATCACGCACACCCAAAATTGTAAGCGATGAGTTTTCTAAAATTGGTATACACTACCTAATTTCACTCTCTGAAAAAGGTGATATATGTGATATTATTGATTACAGAAAAAAAGAACAAAGAGGTAAAAAAACTGTTTTTGAACCAAGAGACGAGGTTGTTCCAAAAAGAGTAGAAATTCCAGGGATTTGTTCTAACTTAATTGAACACCGACCTCTGTATATTTTTGGGCTAAATTATGATAAAGAAAACGACATTTACACACCAGAAGACAGAACAAAAAAAGCTGAGAAATCTCATAACGATTTTAAAGAAAAAAACTTGAAGTTTATAGAGGACATAGACAGCGACGTTGTGAACGCTTATAGAAACTTTATAATAAACTTTGACCCAGAGGCTGAATGTGAAAATGAGCATTTACAATTAATAAAGAAAGATTATAACACCATCAAACTAGGCTTTTGCTTTAATGGCGACTTAAGTAAACTGCTTCACACCGATGAAAGAGTTGTAGCTAAGTGGCAAAAAGAATACAAAGAAAACTTATCAGAAAACGATGTTGTAACTGGGGTTTGCTCTGTTAGTGGAGAGACTGGCGCAATAGCAAGAGTACACGATACAGTGCGTGGCTTGTATGCATCCGGAAGCAAATTGGTAGCCATGAAAGAATCCGCAATGTCATCTTATGGAAATGAGCAAGCATATAATGCGTCTGTATCTGAAGAAACAATGCGAAAATATACGAAAGCTCTAAATTATTTATTAGCTGAACGTAGACATAGAATATTAGTAGACGACATAACCATATTACATTTTGCAAAAAGCACATCAGACATTTATGATGATATATATGGTGGGATTTTCAATGATTCTTTTGAAGAAAAAATTGACGAAGAAGGTATGACTAGCACAATAACAGACATATTCTCTAAAGTAAAAAATGCTGTAATTGAAAATGGTAGACTTGAGAATTTAGAGAATTTAGATACTGATATTGATTTTTACATTTTAGGTTTAAAGCCTAACTCCTCAAGAATTGCAGTAAAATTTGTGTATAAGCAAAAATTTGGAACTCTTCTACATAATATAGTAAGGCATCAAGTAGATTTAGCACTTAGTAAAGACTTTAAACCTATACCTTTTTGGAGAATAAAATCAGAGCTTATATCCCCTGTAAGCAAGAATGACAACATAAATCCTACACTTGCAGATAAGATGATTCACTCTATTTTATATGACTACGATTATCCACAAATGCTACTTTCATCGGTTATTAGACGTATTAAAACAGACAGTGACACGGACACAAATAAATTTATTAAAATTAACCCAACGAGAATGGCTATAATTAAAGCCTGTATCAATAGAAAACTTAGACTAAGTGGAAAAAAGGAGGAAATTACAATGGCACTTAATTTAGAAAACCATAACCCAGCATATCTTTGTGGAAGGCTTTTTGCCGTTTTAGAAGATTTACAAAACGATGCCTCTGGTGGAGGGCTTAACAAAACAATTAAAGACTCGTATTTTTCATCTGCTTGCACTAAACCAGCACTAATTTTTCCAAAGTTGTTAAAACTAGCTACGCATCATATCTCTAAAGCTACTTATGGTAGCCACAGAGAGTATGATATAGGCGAGATAACAAGCAAATTAAGTGGAGAATTCCCAGAAATACTTAACCTTACCGAGCAAGGCAAATTTATTTTAGGCTACTACCAACAAAAATATCAACGAATTAATAAAGATAATAAGGAGGAAAAATAATATGGCTATTAATAATGCTTATCAGTTCGTAATGCTTTTTGATGTTGAAAACGGAAACCCAAACGGTGACCCAGATGCTGGAAACACACCAAGAATTGACCCTGAAACAGGACACGGATTTATTACAGATGTATGCCTAAAAAGAAAAATTAGAAATTATGTAGACATTGTAAAAGAAGGGCAAGAGGGCTACAATATTTTAATAAAAACAGATAAACATCTTAATGCAAAATTTACAGTTGCTTACGAGGCAGAGGGGCTAAAAACAGGGCAAAAAGGTAAAAATACAGACGATGTAAAAAAAGCACAAGAGTATATATGCAAAAATTATTTTGATGTTAGAACTTTTGGCGCTGTTATGTCTACAGGTAATGACCCATGTGGTATAGTAAGAGGTCCTGTTCAAATTAACTTTGCTAAAAGCTTGTCTCCTATTTATATTTCGGATATATCAATTACAAGGCAAGCTGTTACAAATGAAAAAGACGGTAGCAAAGGTACTACAGAAATGGGTAGAAAAAGCGTTGTTCCTTATGCTCTTTACAGAGCAGAAGGCTACATATCAGCATCTCTTGCTCAAAAAGTAACTGGTCTTAACGAGGATGATTTAGAGCTTTTGTGGCAATCTATAATTAATATGTTTGAAGAAGATAGAAGTGCAGCTAGAGGAAAAATGTGTATGCGAAAACTATATGTGTTTAAGCATGAGAACATTTTAGGCAATTGTCCGTCTCATATTCTATTTGACAAAATATCAGTAAAGCAAGTAGGAGATATCCCAAGATCCTTTACTGATTATGAGATAAACATAGATGAAGAAATGCCTAAAGGAGTGGAGTTAATATCGAAAATCTAGAGATAAACATTAGAGATATTCAGCACTATTTATACTGCCCACACAGATGGGGTCTCATCAAAATTGGCGATGTTTGGGCTGAGAATATCTTTGTGATTAAAGCCAATTTACTTCATCAAAACGTACACTCTAATAGTGTTAAATACAAAAAAGATGTTAAAATCCTAAATTCGATCTCAGTCTATAACGATAACTTAGATATTTATGGAGTAGTTGACTGCATAGAGGTATACAAGAATGGCGAAAATGAAAATTTTATTATAGTAGAACATAAACCCACAAAACCTAAAAATTGTGAGTTTAACTTCGACGATGCTATACAAGTTTTCTTACAAAAATTATGTGTAGACTATATTTTCAACACAAATTCAACAGGAGAGTTATATTATAGCGACACAAGAAAGCGAGTTAAACTACCTTTTGAAAAAGAGTATGATCGTTATTTAGGTGAATCATTAAGAGTCATTAATGAAATTAAGGTAAATATGCAAAATAACACTATTCCTAAAATTAATAAAGGACAAAAATGCTCTGGTTGCTCATTTACAGATTTATGTATGCCTAAAGTAAAGTTAAATGCTAAAGTAAAAAATTCCATTTACGCTATTACAAAAGAGGTGAGCGAATGAGAAAACTATTAAACACACTTTACATTACGAACGAAGAAGCTTACTTAGCCTTAGATGGTGAAAATGTGGTTTGTAAAGTAGGAGGTAATGAGGTTTTTAGAATACCTATACTTAATATCGAAAACATTGTATGCTTTAACTACATCGGTTGCTCTCCTGCTTTAATGGGTAAGTGTGCAAAGAATTTAATACCGATAAACTTTATGACTCCAAACGGAAAATTTTTGGCAAAAGTTAGTGCAGGCACAAGAGGTAATGTAAACTTAAGAGTTATGCAAATAGATAAATTTAGAGAAAACGGAATAGAGCTTGCTCAAAACACTATGAGTGCTAAATTTGCTAATCACATAAGTCTAATTAAACGAACACTACATGACACACCAAGTTTAAGAGAAGATGCACAAATTTCAACTGCCTTAGAGCAACTTAAATCTAGTATTGACAGTGTATATAACGCACAAAGCATAGACCAAATTATTGGAATTGAAGGCAATGCAGCCCATACCTATTTTAGTATTTTCAACAAGCTGATAAAAAACAGTAATTTTTATTTTGAAACAAGGACAAAGCGCCCTCCTTTAGACGAGGTGAATGCTATGTTATCATTTGTTTACTCTATTTATACATCTGAATTTGCATCAGCACTAGAAACAGTAGGGCTTGATAGTTACATAGGCTACTGTCACACTTTAAGAAGTGGACGAGCATCGCTTGCATGTGATTTAGTTGAAGAATCTAGAAGTTTAGCAGAAAGATTTGTATTAAGTCTTATTAACTTGAAAATAGTTAATCTAAATGACTTTGAGAAACAGATTACAGGTGCAGTATTTTTAAGTGATGATGGAAGAAAAAAAGTTCTTACAAAATGGCAAGAAAAAAAGAGAGAAGACTATTTGCATCCGTGTCTAAATCAAAAAATTCCATTTGGATTAATACCGTATGTACAGAGTAATTTACTTGCTAAATACATAAGAGGAGATACTGACGAATATCCTGTATTTTTAAGTAAGTTGTAGTACCTAAGAAAGGCGAAAACTTAATATGATGGTTTTGGTAAGTTATGATATTAGTTTATCAGATGAAAAAGGAAAAAGCAGGCTACGAAAAGTCTCTAAAGTATGTGTAAATCACGGACAAAGGGTTCAAAATTCTGTTTTTGAGGTTAATTTAGATTATGGGAATTTTTTAAAAATGAAAGATAAGCTGTTAAAATTAATTGATGAAGAGCGAGATAGTCTAAGATTTTACTATTTAGGTAATAACTGGCAAGGTAAAATAGAACACATAGGTGCAAAAGAAACTTATAACCCCGAGGGAGTGTTAATCATTTAGGCGAATATATAATAGTTCTTAAAAAGCTAATAGGTTCGCCCATAAAAATCCAGCTTAATTAGCATTATATGTATGTTTTATTAAAAAGCAAATAAAAATAAATTGTCCACCCCTGATATATAGTGGTGTACCGTGTGAGTTATACTATACTTTGCGGTCACACCCCACAAGGGGTGTGTGAGTAGAAATTATTGTAAGGCAATTTATTTTCGATTAAATACTGTCACACCCCACAAGGGGTGTGTGAGTAGAAATTATCACTATAATAATTTTGTCGCATTTGGTTCTCGTCACACCCCACAAGGGGTGTGTGAGTAGAAATTAGAGTTATTTTTTAATTACAACGTCAAATGTTAGTCACACCCCACAAGGGGTGTGTGAGTAGAAATTTTGAAAGTTCATTGTATGGAACGCTGTGCGAACGTCACACCCCACAAGGGGTGTGTGAGTAGAAATGCATAATGACAACTACCACAACCAAAATCACGAGTCACACCCCACAAGGGGTGTGTGAGTAGAAATACCAAACCACCCACGTTATGAAAATGTCGGTGCAGTCACACCCCACAAGGGGTGTGTGAGTAGAAATGTAGAGACTCAAAAGAAGAGTGTGACGGCGATATGTCACACCCCACAAGGGGTGTGTGAGTAGAAATCAACTAGACAAAATGCTGTTGAAGTAAAAAACTGGTCACACCCCACAAGGGGTGTGTGAGTAGAAATTATATCAAAAATATAAAGATTACCGTTCTCTTTGAGTCACACCCCACAAGGGGTGTGTGAGTAGAAATAAATGGTGCTGAGGAAGCTGAGGAAGCTGAGGAGTCACACCCCACAAGGGGTGTGTGAGTAGAAATTTGACGATTGTTGTAACTACTTTAGAGGTTCAAGTCACACCCCACAAGGGGTGTGTGAGTAGAAATAACTAAAGTAGAAGATGTATTGCTAATGTATATGTCACACCCCACAAGGGGTGTGTGAGTAGAAATACAACAGGTAAATGGTTTTAAAACCGATTATTTTGTCACACCCCACAAGGGGTGTGTGAGTAGAAATGATTTCGCTTCCGTCTACTCTAAAATATTCAGTTAGTCACACCCCACAAGGGGTGTGTGAGTAGAAATATGGTGTAGCAAAAGCAGTAAAAAAAATGTGTGACAGTCACACCCCACAAGGGGTGTGTGAGTAGAAATGTTTGTTAGTAGCGGACTAATGAACAAATACGATAGGTCACACCCCACAAGGGGTGTGTGAGTAGAAATACAATCTATCAGATAGCTTTTCATGTTTCTAGTTGTCACACCCCACAAGGGGTGTGTGAGTAGAAATCCACTCTGTACCATTCCATGCAATAAATTGCCCTATGTCACACCCCACAAGGGGTGTGTGAGTAGAAATTATCGTCAACTTGTTTCTTATGTTCGGTTATTAGTCACACCCCACAAGGGGTGTGTGAGTAGAAATTATTAGTCCACCTAATACTAGGTTTTTTAGGCATGTCACACCCCACAAGGGGTGTGTGAGTAGAAATCGCTATCTGTTAATGTTTTAAATCCACCACCACTGTCACACCCCACAAGGGGTGTGTGAGTAGAAATGTAAACCAAGCTGTAGCTACTGCAAAACAGTTTGTGTCACACCCCACAAGGGGTGTGTGAGTAGAAATTTTCAAGCGCAATTGTAGCAAGTGGAGTAAAGGTCACACCCCACAAGGGGTGTGTGAGTAGAAATCTTGATAGTTTTGGTGGATATATGTATTTGAGGTAGTCACACCCCACAAGGGGTGTGTGAGTAGAAATTTGTTCATCTTTATTAGACCACCTAATACTAGGGTCACACCCCACAAGGGGTGTGTGAGTAGAAATGAAACAGTTGAAACAAATAACGTAATCTCTCAATGTCACACCCCACAAGGGGTGTGTGAGTAGAAATTTCAATGGTGTAGAGGTAGAGGTAGTCCAAGATGTCACACCCCACAAGGGGTGTGTGAGTAGAAATTTCAATGGTGTAGAGGTAGAGGTAGTCCAAGATGTCACACCCCACAAGGGGTGTGTGAGTAGAAATTTTTAATCTCACATGGTTTTGCAACACATTCTGGTCACACCCCACAAGGGGTGTGTGAGTAGAAATTATATGGCAAGTTCGGAAGCAATCCAAAAACACAAGTCACACCCCACAAGGGGTGTGTGAGTAGAAATATGTCATTTTTAACTGATACAGGTGATTATTTTGCGTCACACCCCACAAGGGGTGTGTGAGTAGAAATTGATATTTACGTCAATAGCTCTCTCGATTTCTGGTCACACCCCACAAGGGGTGTGTGAGTAGAAATGTGTTTTAACATAATTCCATTGTGGACGGCTATTGTCACACCCCACAAGGGGTGTGTGAGTAGAAATACTATTAACCTCGTTTACAATGTCGTACATTTTAGGTCACACCCCACAAGGGGTGTGTGAGTAGAAATTTACAAATATCAACGCATAACTCTATTAATTTAGAGTCACACCCCACAAGGGGTGTGTGAGTAGAAATGCATTTGACGGATTGAATTTTATACAATCCGGTGCGTCACACCCCACAAGGGGTGTGTGAGTAGAAATTATATTTCCACAATTTAGCATTTGACGGCGAATGTCACACCCCACAAGGGGTGTGTGAGTAGAAATTTATCATCTCTGTGACAAGTTCATTTGTGATTGGTCACACCCCACAAGGGGTGTGTGAGTAGAAATTGTTGTTAAATCAATGTCATAAAAAGGGTTAAACTGTCACACCCCACAAGGGGTGTGTGAGTAGAAATTTTGAAAGTTCATTGTATGGAAAGCTGTGCGAACGTCACACCCCACAAGGGGTGTGTGAGTAGAAATCAAAATTAATTCTAGCTATAGCACTGTCCATACTTGGTCACACCCCACAAGGGGTGTGTGAGTAGAAATAAAAAACTAATTACAACGTTCGGTGAGCCTACATGTCACACCCCACAAGGGGTGTGTGAGTAGAAATATGCAAGATATAAGACAATTACATCAGCACAAAGTCACACCCCACAAGGGGTGTGTGAGTAGAAATAATCCCACATGCTCTTTGTGTAAAATTAGAACTTGTCACACCCCACAAGGGGTGTGTGAGTAGAAATTAGCCAAAAGGGCAAATGATATAACAGTTATAAGTCACACCCCACAAGGGTGTGTGAGTAGAAATACATGTATAAATATACAGGACAGATTGGAAAAAGTCACACCCCACAAGGGGTGTGTGAGTAGAAATTACCTATTTTGTGCAAAGAATTACACCTACTTGAAACTCAAATAATACGTCAAACTCAGATAATTAGAGTGTTACAATCATAAAAATATTCACCCAAAGCTCCACTCCGAGAAAAACTCTATGCCCTTGAGAAAATAAAAGATGATTTAATCTTTATAATTTTATGCGAGGCGATGAATGTAGATAATGGCACATTTTATAATCATATCTCGAGAAATAAAAAGACGATTCTTGGTATCAAAAACGCAGAGAAGAATTAATCAACCTCATTACACAAGTATATGATGAAAGTAGTCAAATCTATGGAGCTAAAAAAATATTTGCACGCCTTAATGAGCAAGGAGTAAATATTAGTGTTCAGATTCAATATTTCACTAAATAAAGTTGTGCAAACGAGTAAAAAAACATATTCTCTTGTCCAATAAATAATATGCCTAAACCTCGATAAATTCAACAGATTTAGGCATAAAAAGAACCGTATCATATCTTGTCTAATTAATTTGGGTCAGATTTGATACGGTTGTTTAAAAATTTATAAACAAAATGTCTTTTTTCTTGTAAAGTTATACATCCTTTGCTATAATGAATTAAATCAATAAAATAATGATATTTCAGAAAGGTTGTAAGATTTGTGAATTATCAAAAAAAACGTAACCGCAACAAAGGCAGTAATTTTTTTTCAAAATATATTTTATCATGTTTAATACTTCTTGCTCTACCTCTCTTAGTTTTAAGTTATAACCTTTACACAAGCCAAATTGTTCAATATAAAATTAACCTTGATGAAAAATATATTTATTCTATCGACCAAGTGAAAAACAAATTCGATTACGTCGTGAATGAGTTATTTATAAATTCGTTAAGTATTGGGTCTCAATATGACGTTGATCAACTAATTTTAGAAGAATCCACAGATTACGAAACAAGTAAAAATATAATTCAATTTACAGAACAAAGTCTTTATCCTTCACCTAGCATATTTTTATACAGTAATAGTTATCCTTATTATTTAACCAGTGGTGGAAAAGTTAAATATTTTCAATATGAAGATAATATGGACGATATATATGATATGGAAATACGTAATTTTTATCCTAAAATATACAGTTGTATGAACAGATATATTTTTTCTAGTAACGAAATTACTCAGGAAAGTCAAACTGAACTGATATACTTCCTTTATCCACTTCCTTATCCTAGTTATTCACCCTCAGGTGCTATTGCTTTTTCATACACAAATAGTCAGGTTAATGAAATATTTGAGAGCTTTATTGGTGAGATAAGTGGAAATATTCTGATTTATGATGAAAATGATGAATTAATATACTTAAATAGTATTAACGATGCAGAAATTATTCAAAATCCCTCTACAATTGATGAAATTATAGAAATAAAAGGAACAGGTATACATCAACACAGTGATGACGCTACAGATTACGTAATAAGTAAAAATTTGTCAGAAGAAACAGGTTTAACGTATTGTTTTGTAATGATAGAGAATGTAGCATATCAAAACATGACACAACAAACTACCCATTTTGTGTTAGTTTTGCTTGTCATTTGTTTAATTACAGTATTATTAGCGCTAGTTTTTGCTTTCTATAATTATTTGCCAATAAAAAAAATGGTTAAAATAGTCGGTCCTAAGAATTTTACAGATACTGCTCTAGGTAAAATTTTTGATGAATATGGTGATTTAAAAATACAATCACAAAAAAATTCACCTATTATAATTGATAGATGTATAGAGTACATTTTGTTTTCAGACAAAAGCAGTGTAGACCTAAATTACTACATTCAATGCGCAGGAATTAGGTTTAAGCATGAAGAGTTTTTTGTCATAGTAGTATCGTTCGAAAAAGACTTCTATTATTATCAGCAAGCTAAAGACATGATAGTAAATCTAAGTTTCGACTTAGTAACTTCTTATCCAGTTGAGTTATATAGTGAAAACTCAATGGTAGCTGTTTTAGTTAACTGTGATAAAAAAGCTATTCCTAAAGATTTTCAAAAACAATACTGTGAAAAGATATTTGAATTAATGAATGAAAATTTAGATCAAAAAGTAACTATCGGAATAGGTTTATGTTGTGATGATTTAGAAAACTGCAAAACATCTTTTTTGCAAGCAAAGACAGCGTTAGAAATAACTACACAAAAAGATAAATGTGTGTTTTATGAAGATCATGTTTCAACCTATTTACAAGAAGAATACCCTGTTATTGAATATACAATTTTATCTCAAAGTATTCGGTATGGAAATTTGAACGCTTCAATAAGTGCATTAGATGAAATATTTGAAAAAGTTGAAAACAATATTTCTTCTATGCTAATCATGCACTATTTCTTTTCTGAAATGGTAGGATATCTATTAAAGCTTGCTTCTAAATTAAACATATCTATAGACACACAATTAATTAGACACAAAAGCACAGAGTTTAAAGGTCTTGCCGAATATAAAGACTACATGGTGTTAATTGTAACAACTCTTTGTGAGTCAGTATTAGATGAAAAAAATACATCATATATTGAAACCAAACAAAACATAATAAAATTCATTTTAGCAAACTACAATAAAAATGAAATATCAATTAACTACGTATCAGATGAATTCAATATTTATGGATCATATTTAAACAAAGTAGTTACCGAGGAAACCGGTATGAAATTTAATGCATACATAACTATGTTAAGAATGGAAAAAGCAAAAATTCTTTTAAAAGAAACTGATATGAAAGTTAAAGATATCGTTTCTGAACTGGGATATGTTGATGTAGCTAATTTTATTAGAAAGTTTAAGCTGAGTGAGAATATGACCCCTGGACAATATAGAAAAATGCACTCGATATAAAATTAAGTTACAAAAAAGCAAGCGAAATCCCACTATCTACAAGAAAAATACTTAAAACATGTAAAAACAAATAAGAATCTTTCTTATCTTTTCAGTTTTTACATGTTTTTTTATATCTAAATTTCCTCATAAAATCTTATATGTTTAAATTAAAAATAGAAATTATTGGTTATCTCTTATTACATATTGCTAAATTAATGATTTCATTATAAACTACAAACAAGATAAATTCACAAACCAAAAGCAAGAGAAAGTCAAAAACTAAACAAAAAAGGAGAAAGAACATGAAAAAAAACAATTTATTGAAAACCTCTGCACTTTTAATGGCCGCAAGTATGCTTCTTACAGCATGCACAACTACAAATGCTGGTGACAGCAACAACCAAGATGCTGAAAATTCACCTTCCTCATCATCAGCAGTAGTAGAAACTGATACTCAAAGCGAAGAAGATTCTGGAATATTTACGCCAAACGGTGAGTATCCGATTGTTAAAGAGGGCGAAGAACTAGTTGTATCAGTATTTGCTCCATTGCGTGTAGGAATTGAATCTTATGAACTTAATGAACAAACTCTGTGGTTCCAAGAAAAAACTGGAATTACGTTAGAATGGATTGCAGTTAATAGTAGCGATAGAGTAACAAAACAAAATGCAATGCTAAATAGTGACACATACACAGATGTTATGTTAGATACTTATTTTAGTGCGTCAGAACAATTATTATATGGACAACAAGGAATAATTGTTCCACTTAATGACCTAATTGCCGAATATGGTCCAAATGTCCAAAATTCTTTTGATAACAACCCAGTTATCGCTGATACAATGACTTTATCAGATGGCAATATCTATGGTTTACCTATATTTGGTGAATATGCAGTTAATGTTGCACCAAATAAGATGTATGTAAATACTGTTTGGTTAGATAACTTAGGCCTGGAAATCCCAACAACAACACAAGAATATGAAGATATGCTTTATGCGTTTATTAATGATGACCCTAACCAAAACGGAGAAAAAGATGAAATAGGTTTAATTGGATCTACAAATGGTTGGAACACTAACCCTAATACATTTTTATTGAATAGTTTCACTATGTATAATGCTGGGCAATCAAATGATATGTATGTTGATAATGGCAAGATAGTTTATACAAGAACAACAGATGAATATAAAGAAGGATTAAAGTATCTTAACAGCCTATTCACACAAGGTTTAATGGACAGTGGTACATATTCTTTAACAACAGATTCAGTTATGACACTTGCTAACCAAGAAGGCGACAATGTTATCGGAGCATTTACTAGTGGACATCAAGCAACTTTCTTTAATGTTGGAGATACCAGATGGCAAGATTATACAGCTATTTCTCCACTTGAAGGTCCTGATGGAGTGCGATATGCGTTTAATAATCCTACATTAGGTCAATGTGTATTTGTAATAACAGATAAATGCCAAGAACCTGAAGCTGTTATGCGAGCATGGGATATTTTACATACAGAAGAAGGCTTTATGCGTAATGTATATGGAGTATATGGAGTTGACTATATTGATGCTGAAGAGGGAATGTTAAACCGTGTTGGTGGTGAAGCTACTTATACAATGTTAACAGAAGTTGGTGAAAGAGGCGAGCGCTCATGGAACCAATTAACTACACATACATATATTCCAGACCACGACTTGTTATGGTCAGCAGATGAAAACGACCTACAAACTCAACTTTATCAAGATACTATGGACAACTATGTTGATTACCTACAACCAGTAGAGATGATTTTACCTTCATTATCCTATGATGTAGAAGCAGCTGCTGAAATTGCATTACTAGAAGTAGAACTAGACACATACATCAATGCTAGTGTAATTGACTTCATAACAGGTAATTTAAACTTTGAAGAAGATTGGAATGAATACTTAGAATATGTTCAAGATTTAGGAGTAGAACGTTATGTTGAATTAGTTCAAGCAGCTTATGATGCAAACTAAGAGTTAGAACATCAAAAACTATATATCAGTCACTATACTCTATTAATTTGAGTATAGTGACTGCATTAACAAAGTAAAGGTGAAAACATTGGATAAATCCACAAATAAAATAATAGTTTATAATGAATTAGAAAAAACACTAAAACTTTATAGAGAAATTATTGGGTATAAATTAATTGATGCAAATGTTGTTGTTAACGAACATCTTGGGAATACATTAATATTATGCCTTTCCTTAGAAGAACAAAACTTACTAGACTTATATATTCCTCAAACAAATATGTTAAAAATAAATCAAAATACAGAGCCTATAGAAATTGTTTCTCGAAATAGAGATATAATTATTGCTAATTTGAAAAAATCTATACCTAGTTCGCATAACGAATTTATATGTTTTAATGAAGAAAAAATAATAATTAATTAGCAAAGGAGTGAATGACATGGCAAAAACCATTGGTTTATCTCATATTTCCATTCACATTTTGGAACTAGAGAGAACATTAAAACTATACAGAGAAATTTTGGGGTTCAAATTAACTAATGCAGTAGTTTTTAAATCCGATGCTTGTGCAGAAATGCTGTCATTACACATGCAGTTGGATAGTGGTTTTTGTATTAGATTAGCATATACTTCACCACAAAAATGGCACACTTTAGCGACTGTAGGAAACACCAACCATAATCATTTTACTTTAATAGTAGAAGATATTTTGTCTATAGTAGAACAGTTACTTAATGAAGGTTATGAAATGGAACATGGTAATTATAAGGATTTAAAACATAACTTTTTTACAGGGCCAAACGGAGAAATTATTGGATTACAAGAAAAATAAAAAAGGAGAAAACACTATGAAAGCAACAGGAATGGGAGGCGTTTGCATACATATTATGCAAATAGAAAAAACCTTTAAACTATATAGAGAAATCTTTGGGTTAAAACTGGTAAATGCAGAAGTATTTAAATCAGAAGCATGTGCAGAAATGCTTTGCTTGCATTTTGAATTAGAGGATGGATTTAGCGTTAAGTTATCACTTACATCACCTCAAAAATGGCATGAGATAAACAAGATTGGTAATACAAACCATAACCATTTTACTTTAGTAGTAGACAATATTGTTGAAGTAGTAGAAGCTTTGATAGATGAGGGTTATGTTATGGAGCACCCTGAATACAAAGATATAAAATACAATTTTTTTACAGGCCCAAATGGAGAAATAATTGGATTGAGCCAAAAATAAACACGCAAAATCTAAAACGGAGGGGATTATATGACAAAGCTAGCTAAACTAAAGACACAATCGAACATAACAAAGAAAGAAAAATCCTTCACACAAAAAGCACGTTCAATCATCAAAAGTGACTGGCAATTACATGTGTTAATAACACTTCCAGTTTTGTATTTTTTTATATTTAGCTATATTCCTATGTACGGTGCACAAATCGCATTTAAAAATTATTCTATCTCGGATGGCATTTGGGGTAGCACATGGGTAGGTTTCGACCATTTTATGAAGTTCTTCAACTCCCCACAATTTAGCATACTAATCAAAAATACTCTTTCTATCAGTATATATGCACTTATTGCAGGAGCACCTTTTCCTATTATTCTTGCAGTAATGTTAAAATATTTGCCTTTTAAGAGGTATTCAAAAGTCATTCAAAGTGTAACGTTTGCACCACACTTTATATCCATAGTTGTTATGGTAAGTATTATAACAGAAATGCTTGCACCCAGAACAGGAATGATTAGTAATATATGCTCTCTGTTTGGAATTAACTATACTTTGGATTTAATGAGCAGTTCAGATGCCTTTGCAGATGTATATGTTTGGTCGGGAATTTGGCAAATCACAGGATTCTCTGCAATTATTTATACTGCAATTTTATCTGGTATTGATACAAGCTTAGAAGAAGCCGCAATGATAGATGGTGCTTCTGTTTGGAAAAGAATTTGGTATATCGATTTACCAACTCTAATTCCACAATTTACAATATCCTTAATATTAAGTTTAGGTCAAATATTGGATGTAGGATTTGAAAAGATATTGTTGATGAAAAACGATATGAACGCAAGATCAGCACAAGTACTAGCTACATATATTTATGAAATGGGTATAGCTTCTGCTTTGCCTAATGTATCTTATACCGCTGCTATAGGATTGTTCAAATCATTAATATCTTTGGTCTTAATTTTTTCAGTTAATAAAATAGTCCAAAAGTTGGGAGGAACAAGTTTATGGTAAAAACAGCAAAAATAAAAACCTATAAAATAATAAGGCAAGACAAAGGCTTTCATTTTTTAAATATGATTACTTCTACTATAGTACTAATACTTGTGTTTTATCCACTTTACTATATATTAATATCCTCCTTAAGTTCAGGAGCAGCAGTGTCATCTGGCAAAGTTTTCTTGTATCCCGTAGATATTACATTTGATGGATACGAAAAAATAATAGAAAACAACTCCTTGGTTACAGGATTTATGAACACTATATTTTACACATTATGTGGAACTGCAATCAATGTATTTATGACAGTCTTAGCAGCTTATCCCTTATCAAGAAAGGACATGCACGGACGCAACTGGATTACTTTTTTCTTTGCTTTTACCATGTGGTTTAACGGAGGACTTATTCCAACATATATTTTATTTAAAGACTTGAATTTGATTGACAATCGCCTAGTTATGATAATTCCTGGAGCTATTTCAATATGGAATATGATTATAACAAGAACTTATTTTCAAAAATCTATACCTGAAGATTTAATGGAGGCATCAAGAATTGACGGAGCTTCACATTTTACATATCTATTTAAAATAGCGATACCACTAGCAAAACCAATCCTCGCAGTTATTACTTTATACTATGCTGTTGGGCATTGGAACCAATACTTTAACGCTATGTTATATCTAAATACACCAGATTTATTTTCGCTACAATTAGTTTTGAGAGGTATATTAATTACCGGTTCTATATCAGCAGCCTCAGAAGGCTCATTTAGTGCAGAAGATATGATTTATCTTGAGAACTTGCAACAGATATTAAAATACTCTGTTATTGTAGTTAGCACAATTCCAATGCTAATTCTTTATCCGTTTATACAAAAATATTTCGTTAAAGGAATTATGGTTGGTGCAATAAAAGGTTAAAAAATACATATTATTAATAAGGAGATTATATAATGAGTAAAAAATTAAGCGCAGCTACTAAAAGAGCAATAGAGAGAAATTACTTCCAAGGTAATGAGTGGTTTTGTGATTTCAATGAAAAAAGAGTTAAAGGAGATTTAGATTACGAGGAGGGTATCCATAGACGTGATCCAAGCAGTGTGATTTTAGTTGATGATACTTATTACGTATACTACACAAAATCACAAGGACCTCATACTGGTTTTAATTCAGGTGATTTAAACAACAAAGTTTTCCCTTGGGATTATTCAGAAATTTGGTACGCTACAAGCAAAGATGGGGAAACATGGGAGGAAAAAGGTATAGCTATTGAAAGAGGAAAAGCGGGAGATTTTGATGATAGAAGTGTCTTTACTGCTGAAATACTAGTACATGCTGGGAAATATTATCTGGTGTACCAAGTTGTAAAACATCCATACGTTAATCGAAGCTTTGAACATATCGCTATCGCTTATTCCGATTTGCCAACAGGCCCTTTTATTAAATCAACGGCGCCAATTCTTCAAGCAGAACAAGATGGAGAATGGGACGGAGATGAAGACAATCGCTTCTATGTTAAATCAAAAGGAAGTTTTGATAGCCATAAAGTACACGACCCATTGCTATTCAGTTTTAATGATAAATTTTATTTATATTATAAAGGTGAAATTATGGGCGAAGAACTATACATGGGTGGTAGAGAAACAAAATGGGGAGTTGCAATTGCAGATAATGTTTTAGGTCCTTATGTAAAAAGTGAGTATAACCCTATAACAAACAGTGGCCATGAAACATGCTTATGGAAGTACAACGGAGGAATGGCAGCGTTTTTAAGAACTGATGGTGTAGAAAAAAACACTCTACAATTTGCAGAAGATGGCATTAATTTTGAGATAAAATCAGTTATAAAAGGTGGCCCTGAGGCAAGTGGTCCGTTCCGAAGTCCTGAAAGCTTTGACAATCCACTTGAGGGTATGAGCTGGGGGTTAACACATAAATGGAAAAATGGGTGGGGATATATTGAACGATTCGATATAAATGAAAATCAAAGGAAAATATATAACAAAAGAGCAAAGTATGAATAGCGATTATTATTACAGATTGTAGAAGATGTAACTCTTTACCTATTTTAATTGTAGTGGACAACGCTGTTAGTATGTAATACAAGAAAAAGAACCTCTTGTGTTAGAATCGAAATATATGAGGTGTTTTTATGGCAAGAAGTTATGGACATATAAGTGGTTATGATAAAGAGATTTTAGAACTAAAATCAAAAATCTCAAAATTTATGCAAATAGTAAAAAAATCGTAACAGTCATTAATAATATTACAAATAATATTGTTAAAACAGACAGTTTTTAATCATACTTAATAATACTAAATAAATTTTGCTTTGCTTTTCATTTGATGCATAAACACTCCTTAAATTTTTATATTTAAAAACAAAAAATTGGAACAACCTGCTTAATCGAATCTTTATAACAAGAATGTGGCTGACAGTTTTTGGGGCGAACACGAAGTTCCAAGGGCGATACGTCAGACCATTACATTCTTATTATAAATTAAATAAGCATATCGTAAAATCTGTTTTAAACAAACTTTATGATATGCTTATATTGTACCAAAGGGTAATAACTTCAAGAAATTAATCTTAAAATTATC
>CAYJKT010000013.1:0-5153 GCA_964370775.1 uncultured Eubacteriales bacterium
ATATAAATAATCTTTATTAAACTATACCACAGTAAAATATATATTTCAAATGTTTATTTATTGGTACTAAGCTATAACAGCACCTTTTTATATATTGATAAATTCATTGCATGGTCTCTTTAACAAAAACCTTTTTGTCTTTACTAAATTCAGTTAACCAACAGGCAAAAATTCCACCAAAAAGCATAATATACATGCATATATATAGCCATAGCATTACTACAACAACTGCTGCAAAATTGCCGTAAACCTTAGAGTAATCTAAGAAGTTTTCCAATGCGTACGAAAAACCTGATGAAAAAGCTAACCACCCTAAAGATGACAAACATGCCCCAAAAAAGCAATTTATCAGCCTTATTTTGTTCTTTCTTGGAACTAACTTGTAGCTTAATGTGAAGTAAAATGCTAAAATAATGAACGACCAAAATGAACTGCTGTCGAAAATTACCGATACTATATTAAAAAGCTGAGGGAAGTTGTTAGTTAATAAATCTAGTATAATATTCCCAAAAAGAAGTATAACAACAGCTGCGACTATAACCACCACAAAAGCAAATGTGTATATAAACGAAGCTACTCTAACTCTTACATAACTCCTTGTGTCGTCAATATCAAACACAGAGTTCAAGCCTTTAATAAGCGCAAACATAGCACGTGAAGCCGACCACAGAGTTGTTATTGCTGTTATAGAAATCATTCCGAAAGTCTGACCCTCGCCGACTAATATATTAGATACTGTATCTCTTATCTCAGTTGGTAAAAGGTTTATGAGATAAGAGATAAAAGTTTCACCGTTTATGTTAATATAGTTGAATAATGAAAGACAAAACAGTATAAATGGTATCAGAGATATGATGATGAAAAATGCACTTTGTGTGGCATATAAGTCAACACTATCAGCTTTTATTTTTTTTTGAAACCAAATAACATGGTCTTTTATCACAGCGTACATAGTTCATCTCCTATACTTTATTTTATGGCAAAAGATTAAAATCTTCGGTGTAGTCTCCGTGTTGTAGTTCGCCGTCAAAAAGGCTTATAAATGGGTGATAGTTATACATTCCACCCTCATAATGCGATGTTACAATCTCTACATTAGAGTACAAATCGCTAACATTGCACAGCAAATACAGCACGTCTCCCTCTGTTTTATAAAGCAGGGTTCCTCTTGTTTCTTTTCCGTTATCGTCTATATAACTTTCATACACTTCAATCGGCGAACCCCATAAACTTTGAATAAGATAATATTCATTACCGTATTCTGTGCTAAAATATTCTATGCTGTCTTGTTCAGTTTCCGTAAGAATTAAATCAAATACTGGTATTTCGTATCCATAAGCGTCAATTACATCTTGATAATAACCAACAAAAGACACTGCAAAGGCATTGTGAGACTCAACCATATAGCTGTCAGAAAAGGTCTCTATCAATGAAATCTCATTATTTATATTGTCAAAAACATAACAATTTTGGTTTTCTTGTGCACCATATTGGCCTTGGTATGGGCTGACATCTGCATCTAACACTGGCTGAGTATCTGTTACAACCACTGTTGGTTTTGTTAGTGTAGATACTTCTACCGATTGATATAATTGTTGTTCAAACACAATAGATTTTTTCGGAAGTTCTTCAAGCTGTAATAGCTCGACATTTTCTATTATCTTACCCGGTATGAACAGTCCGTCATCTCTCGTAGACTTCATATCATTCACAAAATCTTGGTCGTCTCTCAGCTCGGTTATTTTGCTATAATCTTCTAAAACAATAGCTTTTTCATAATCAAAAACTGCTTGTTCTTCTGGAGTTTTTGGAGTGTCCTCTAGTATAAAAAAGCTTCCATTATTAAATACAGCAGATGTTCCCACGCTGTTACTTTTTGGGTAAGCGTCTAAAAACTGCACTGTTTTTCCAGTAATATCTTCTGTCATGATCTCGCTATTTATAGACAATATCACATGGTTTTGAAACTCAGTCGGTAGCGTGTCACTGTTAATATCAACTGTTTCATTTAGGCTAAACGCAGTGTGTTCATCTTCTGGATTATACTGCCAAAAGTACTGTGTGCCCTCTCTTGACTGCAAAACATCGTCTGTAACATCAGTTATTAAGTAAGTAAGTCCGTCTTGAATTAGATATAGAATTGAAAAATCGTTGTTAATAGAGTTAGTTTGAACAAAAGAGAATTCTCCCTCGTGTTTCACTCCACCGTTTTCGTCTAGAGCGTATATATGAACCATTGGTTTTTCATAATCTTTTGCATAACTGATATTTTGTGTGTCGAAGTAAGACATTTCGTTATGATATACTCTAGCTATAACCAACTCGCAAATATCGTCACCATTAAAATCAACCAAGTTAGCATATAGTCTGCCACTAGTGGTTGGTGTTTGATTTAGAGCTTTTTGATAAGCGTAAATCAAAGATGAATACGGGCTGTAGTCTATATCTGTAGCTTGTGTGACGGTGTCTTTTTTAGTGTAATCTAACCACGTATCAGATACTATGTCGTGCCAGTAAACGGTTCCTGTTTCTGTAACAGCAAGCCTTTCTTCCGTGGTGAATTTGTCTTCTGAATTTGTGCCAACTAAAAATACAGCACAAGTATCTCCCAAAATATCTTCGTCAGTACTTCGAATGATTGCCCTAGCATTAAAATAATCTTCGCCTACAGCGTCTAAAAGCATATCTTCATAGCTAGAACTTTCAATACTTGATTCTTGAATTTCACTGCTTGCAGTTTGTGGTGTAGTATCAACAATTTGCGAACTGTTATCATCACTATAAGTGCAAGCGCTAAATATCACTGCTAATGATATTACTGAAATAAGTAGCTTCTTTTTCATGTTATCCACCCCTAAACAAATTTTATGTATATAGTATAGTTTTATTCTAGCAAATGTTAATTAAAAAATCTACATATATTTATTAATAATAATATAAAATCGTTAGATATATGACTAAGATATATATAAGAAAGAGCCAGTAATTTCTTACTAGCTCTTTCTTTGTATTAGTCAATCATAACAATTGTAGTATTATTGATATTGTGCCATGCATGATGGATAAGGGAAGTTATAAGTATTGATTTTGTAATTTGCATTGCTCTTATCAGCCTCTGCATAGTTGCCGTATAAGAAGATTTTAGCTTCTGCTAGTCTTCTATATAACAAGCCAGCTAGACACTCACCACCTGCAACGTGCCATTCAAGAAGTCTAAAACTGAATGCACCAGCGTCAACATAAGTTAAGTCTTTAACAGAGTTTACATAGTTAGTTAAGCTTACATAACCTGCTCTAATCCAACCTTCGTTAATTTGGTACCATGTTTCGCCATTGCTGTGTGTTACGTATCCTGTAACAGTAACAGTAGCACCTTGTGATAAAGTAGACGTTACAGCACCGTTGTTGCTATCTGCATACACGCTAGAAGTTCTAATAACTGTACCATATTGTGGAGAAGTAGCGCTTAAGTTAAGTGATGAATAATTAACTGCTGTTTTCATAACATCTTTAACAGTTGAATCTGTTGTCCATGCTGTACCAACGTTATAAGCAAAGCTTACCATTGCATCAAATTGTGCTTGAGTAGCTGCAAAGTTGTTGTTCTTTATCATAGAGTTAACATCTTTTGTGTACTCTTCTTGGCTAACGGTGTCTACAAGCATTGCTAGACCCTCTGTTGGAGTTAAGTTGTTGTAGAATGTCTCGTTAGCGTATAGAACATATCCATAACCTAAGGTAGGAATACCACCTGCTAGGTCGTCGGAATAAACTGTTTTAACAAATCCTTCAAAAGAACCTAAAAGAGAAATCATCTCTGAACTTACTTGTCTTTGAACATTGCTTGCACCACTTGTAGCACCAACAATAACTGTGAACTCGTACGGAGTTGTAGAGTATGTAGAACCTGTTTTAGAATAAACCTTAACTGTGTGTGAGCCTTCTGGCAATGTTACAGAAGCTTTAAATATATTGATAGTGTTATCAACAAAGCCCTCTGTAGATTGTGTTTCTGTGCTTACAACGCCACTTGTTAGAGTTTGTCCGTTTACTTCAAAACGAACTTCTGTTTTTGCTGTGTCTGTAACTGCTACAAGGTTGAATGCTTCGTTTGCAACAGCTGCGTTTTCTTCTGGATACGCAAATCTTATGTTTTCAGGTGCCGTAACTGTGATAGTTACACTAGAAGTAGAATTACCGAATGAATCTTTTGCTGTGATAGTAGCAGTACCAGGTGAGTTAGCGTAAATATAACCACTGTTTACACTTGCTATGCTGTCATTACTTGATGTCCAAGTATAACCTGATGCGCCACTAGCTTTTATGTAGATTGATTTATATTGTGGAACAGAAGCACTTGAAGTCGATAGTGAAACGCCAGAACCTGATGAACTTGTGTAAGGTGTTAGATAAGCCGAAGCTACATAGCCTACAATGCCAGAGTCTGTTTTGATTTTAAACCAATCATCACTTGTTTTTTCAATTAAAGTAACAATTTTACCAAAGCCTACTTGTGTTATAATTCCACCAGAAGTAGAAGCTGCGTCTCTAACATTTAATGCATCTGCTGTTATTTTATAGTAAGTGTCAGTAGTGCCTGTGTTAGAATCTGGTGATTGAGTAGGTGTTGCTGTTGGAGCTGGTGTTGCGCTACCTGTTGGAGAGATGTATAAATAATTTGTGTGTACATAACCTTGTGTTCCGTCAGCTAATTGAACTTTGTACCAAGAGCTGTTAGATGTATCTAAAACTGTAACCATAGTACCAGCTTTAAGTGTAGAAATAATTGAGTGGCTAGTGCCAGCGCCAGTACGGAAGTTAACTGCATCTGTAGTATAAGCTACTGTAGAACCAGGAGCTGGAGTAGCTGTTGGTTTTGGTGGTATAGGTGTTGGAGTTGGAGTAGAAGTTGGAACCGGTGTTGGTGTAGGTGTTGCTGTTAACTCTTGTGTTATTTTAATGTAACTAGAGTGCATATAGCCAACCTCACCTGTTGGAACTTTTACTTGATACCAAGTTGAATCACTTCTATCTAAAATAGTTAGCTTTGTGCCAGGTGCACAAATTGTTAGTATAGGATAGCTAGTGCTTTTCCATGTTCTTAGGTTAACAGTGTCTGTTGTTTCGCCCAATGCTTGTCCAGTTGAACTTGG
>CAYJKT010000013.1:5253-72483 GCA_964370775.1 uncultured Eubacteriales bacterium
GTGTAGCTGTCGGTTTTGGAGTTGCAGTTGGTGACGCTGTAGGGGCTGGAGTAGCTGTAGCCTCTTGTGTTACTTTAATGTAACTAGAATGCATATAGCCAATTTCACCTGTTGGAACTTTAACTTCGTACCAAGTTTTGTCAGATGTATTTAAAATAGTTAGCTTTGTGCCAGGTGCACAAACTGTTAGTATAGGATAGCTAGTGCTCTTCCATGTTCTTAGGTTAACTGTGCCTGTTGTCTCTCCCAAGCCAGTTCCACCAGTAGATGGCGCCGGTGTTGCAGTCGCACTAGGTTTTGGTGTTGCAGTTACACCTGTTTCAGTAATTTTTATATAGTTAGAGTGCATATAGCCTGTCTCGCCAGTAGCAACTTCTACTTTGAAATATGTACCAGAGTTGTCTAATATAGATACACTCACACCAGCTGAAACAACACTGATTAAACTGTCGCTTATGCTTCCGCCACTTCTTAGGTTAACTGTATTTGTAGTAACTCCTTTAGAAACGGCACTTGTAGAAGGTGCTGTAGTTGGTGTTGTAGTAGCAGAACTGCCAACACTTATGTAATTAGAATGCATGTAGCCTTCTTCACCAGTAGATACTTTTACTTTGTACCAAGTGCTATCAGATTTATCAAGTATAGTTAGGCTAGTCCCTGTTGGAACAACTTTGATAACTGTAGTGCTTGTACTTTTTCCTGTACGCAAGTTTACGTTATCTGTAGTTACGCCTGCTTCACTTGTTGTAGAAGAAGCAAGTTGAATATAATCAGAATGCATATATCCACTTGTACCGTTAGATAAACTAACTTTGTACCAAGTACTGTTAGAGTCATCTGTAACAGTTAGGCTAGTTCCCGTTGTAACCACTTGAATAACAGAGTGATTAGTACCTGCTCCTGTTCTTAGATTTACATTATCTGTAGTTTTTGCGCTTATATTCGCAGCGCTTGCACTATAAAGCGGGAAAGAAGTTACAAGTATCATCAAACATAAAATGATAGATACAAACTTCATTGCTCCTGAATTTGTTTTCGTTAACATTTTTACCTCCAAAAAATCTGGTTTGTCAGACAATTAATTAAGTAGGTAATATTATACTACATAAAGTAAAAAATTGCAATAGTGTAATCATTTATTTCAAAATTTGTTACAATTTTGTCTTTGCAATATGGCGAAAAATGTGGTACAATCTATTGTAAACAAGCCAAATATTACAGAAAAAGGAAAAAGTTAAAAAAATGTCATATTTACTAGATATTGGGGTGTGGAACAATGTTTTTGCTGTGCCATCTCAAATTATAGATGAACATATAAACAAGTGTACAGGGGACTCTTTTAAGATTTTGTTATTCTTTTTAAGAAATTCTAACGCAAGTTTTGACGAAAAAAAAATTTCAGAAATCACTGGAATTCAGCCTTATAATATAGAAAATGCTATAAAATATTGGACAGATGCTGGAATTTTGAAAGACACAGAGGGTAAGTTAACTCCTGTTGTAACAGTTGTTCAAAACTCTACAAATGAGATAGAAAAACCAAAAAGAATGTTAAGACCAGACGGAATTTACATTGCAAAAAGGTTAAAAGAATCACCTGAGCTTTATCATATCATGCACGAGGCAGAGTCTCTTTTAGGCAAAACTTTGTCGCCGTCGTTCTCGGCAGTATTGCTTGTAGCACACGACGATTACCAATTGCCTGTGGAAGTTATAATAATGCTTTTGTCTTACTGTGTAAGCATAGGCAAAACTTCAACAGTTTTTGTGGAAGGCTTAACAAAAAACTGGCATGAAGCAGGAGTAGCTACAATGCAAGATGCAGAGGCTAAGATAGCCGACATGGACGGAGTAGCAAAAGCGTGGAAGCGATTGTGTGGGCTTATGTCTATTCCATTTAGACACCCTACAAAAAAAGAAAACGAACTTGCAAAGGCTGCTATATGCGACATGAAGTTCACCGATGAAATGATTATGTTTGCGTATGAAAAAACTGTGGAGTCAACTGGTAAGTTTCAACCCAAATATATGCAAAAAATACTTGAAAACTGGCATGGCAAGAAATTCGTTACAGTTAGTGATGTTAGAAATAGCGAGAACAATGCGAGAACTCCAGAGAGCAAAAGAAGTTATAATATTAGTGATTACGAAAAACTTAATGTGTTTGATATAGAGGATGTGGAAGAATGATATATAGCGAAAAAGTGTATCAAAAAGCTAGAGAAATAATAAGTGCTAAAAGAAGAGAAGCAGAGATTACTGCAAGCAAAAATTATGAGAGCTTTTGTACCGTGTGCCCAGAGGCTATACAAATAGAAAAAGCGTTGAGACAAACAGGTAGCAGAGCAGCTGTTTCTGTTATTAAAGGTGGAAGTGTTAAAGATGAGCTAACTGCTTTGAAGAATATCAACTTAGAGTTACAGAAAAAAATGCACGAGCTTTTGACTTATCATAACCTGACAGAACAGGACATCAACCCAAATTACGCATGCAAAAAATGTAACGACACAGCGTTTGTTAACGGATTTATGTGTGATTGCTTTAAGGCTACATTAAAGCAAGTTTGCTATGACGAGCTTAACAGCTCAACACCTTTAACCGTAAGTGATTTTGCTCATTTTTCTTTGTCTTATTTTAACGACTACTCTACAAGCGACAAAAAGCTTATGGAAAACATCTTCATGTACTGCAAAAAATATGCGGCCGATTTCACTTTGAACTCACCTAGCTTGCTTTTTCAAGGTAACACAGGCTTAGGTAAAACGCATTTAAGCCTTGCAATTGCAAAAGAGGTTATCGGCAAAGGTTATGGTGTAATTTATGGAAGTGTGCATGGATTTGCAGTGAGTTTTGAGAAAGAAAGATTTAGCGAAAATCAAGGTACATCAGACCTTATAAGCAACTGCGAGCTTTTGGTGCTTGACGATTTGGGAACAGAGATGAACTCTGCGTATGCACTTAGTATTTTGTATGATGTTATCAACACACGCATGATGAAGAACCTGCCGACAATCATAAGCACTAACCTAACAATTGCAGAGATGGAGAAAAAATATAACAATAGATTTGTATCTAGAATTATTGGTAACTGTAAAAGGCTAGGTTTTGTTGGCAGAGATATTAGGCAACAAAAGATTTTTGGTGCTAAGTAAATAGATTTTTAAAGAGGTTATTACTATGATATTTGGTGCGATAGTAGCTGGCGGCGTAGGCTCTAGAATGAACGAAGACATACCAAAACAGTTTCTTAAACTTGGCGAAAAAGTCATACTATTATATAGTATAGAAACTTTTATGAGCATAGACGAGTTTGATATGCTATATATTGGAGTTCACAGCGAGTGGTTTGAGTACACAGAAAACCTTATTAAAGAACATTTTCCGACAAATTCTGACAAAATAAAAATAGTGTGTGGTGGCAAAGACAGAAACGACACAATTTTTAACATTATAAATAGTATAGAGAATGAACATGGCGAAAGTGATGATAATATTATTATAACTCACGACGCTGTAAGGGTTTTTGTCAGCAAAAAAATTATTGAAGAAAATATAAAAACCGTAAAAAAATATGGTGCCTGTGGTACGAGTATTCCCGTAATAGACACCATAATTGTAAGTGATAATTCAGTTGTGATGAACGATATTCCAAGTAGAGACCGTTTGTATCAAGCTCAAACTCCTCAAAGTTTTAATATTAATTTGCTTAAAAAGCATTATTACTCTTTAAGTGAAGATGAAAAAGCTGTACTTACAGACGCTTGTAAGATATTGCTTGTAAGAGGTGAGGAAGTGAGAATGGTTGAGGGTGATTTTCTTAACTTTAAAATCACAACCAAAAAAGATTACATGATAGCGCAGTCTATTGTAGATAAAATTAAAACAGAGTTTTAAAGAACTCGAACAACAATGCACCCTTAGCGGTGCATTTATTTTTGTATTCATTAGGAATACGTTCTGGGTGCCACTGCACTCCTATAATAGGTTTTGTCTCGTGAGACACAGCCTCAACAAGTCCGTCGTCAGCAAAAGCAAGTGGAACAAGACAGTCGGCAAGCTGCTTAATTGATTGATGATGAGCACTGTTAACGGTGAAAGAACTGCCGTATAATCTGCTTAAAAAACAGTTGTCTATACAGTTAACACCGTGGAACTTATCCTCTGCACCTCCACAACGTGAATGTAAGGTTTTGGACGGAATATCTTGATATAGGCTACCTCCAAACGCAACATTTAGCAGTTGAATACCTTTGCATATACCAAGTATAGGTTTGTTTGCATTTGCAAATATGTTAACCAACTGTAGCTCTTTCAAATCTTTTTCAGTTTCTACATTCTCGCAAAAGAGGTTTTGCTCACCATAAAACTTAGGGTTCATGTCATAACCACCTGTTAAAAGAAGCCCGTCAGCTATATAGCAATCGGTTATTTCAGTGCTAAAAACAGGGTCAAATCCATTTTCTACCAACGCATTAAAGTAGTTGATATATTCCGTAACTTCTCCATAAACAAAAATTTTATTCATATTAAGCCTCGTAAAATATTACATTACCTTGTTTTTTCTAACAGCTTTAAAAATAGAGAAAGACACAAAACCAATCAAACCACCAATTACATTTAATATAATGTCGTCAACATCAAACCTACCTAGCAAAGTAACCCACTGAAGAAGCTCAATGGACAGTATAAGAAGAAAAATAAATAATATATAGGCAAAAAAGTTATTTAGCTTTTTGCAAAGATATGGTGGAAAAATACCAAGAGGAATGAACATAACAACATTTCCTACTAAATTTACAAAAGCAAACGCAGATAAAGATAGGTCGTTTTGGAAATTGAGTGTTAGGTCGTAAAAAAGCCAAAATGTAGAAAACGGTTCTAGATTATAATTATTCATAAGCTGTTGATTATAAGGTTCACTACTAATATATTCAATTCGCTGACCAAATAGAAGCCAAAGCATAGTAAGCGAATACAAAACGAACAACAAAATTACTACTGGTTTTCTTTTTTTCATGAATACACCCTTTCTTAAATAAAATGATACCACTAATGTTAACACTTGAGAGCTGAAAAGTCAAATTAACACTTAACACAAATATCTGTTATTTTACATTTAACAAACAATCACAATAAAAATATATAAATATACATGCATATTTTGTGCAACATTTTAATTAAAGTAAAATTTATGTAAATTGAGACTGTGAGATAATAAGCTAACAAGAGCAAAACGGCTTAGTTAAGCCATTTTTTAGATAGTCAAAAATTTATCAACTTTAATTTATATTTAACATAAATCTATTTGCATTTTTACATAGTATGGTTATTATAAATCTCGTAAGATATGAAAAAGAAATTAAATTAAAAACTTAAAGGAGATAATCCAATGAAAAAAATTATTACAGCTATAATCGCAGCTTCTTTAGCGATGGTTATGATGGTAGGATGTACTACAGAAGGTACTGAGTCAAGCACTACTGAGTCAAGCACTACAGAATCAAGTGCAACAGAATCAAGTGAAGATGCAAGCACAGAGTCAAGCGAAGCTTCTGAAGAAGAAACAACAGGTGCTACAGCTACAGGCCTTATCACAGTAGTTAGCCGTGAAGACGGTTCAGGTACACGTGGTGCTTTCGTAGAAATCACAGGCGTTGACGATGGCGAAGGCGATAACACAACAACAAGCGCAGTTATCCACAGTGGTCAAGGTGCAGTTATGACTTATGTTGCTGGTGATACACAAGCTATGGGTTATGTAAGCTTAGGTGCGTTAGATGATTCAGTTAAAGCTATTGCAGTTGACGGCGTTATGCCAAGCATTGATACTATCTTAGATGGTACATACACAGTTGCTAGACCTTTCAACATCGCAACATTAAAAGGAGAAGAAGTAGATGCAGTTTCTCAAGACTTAATCAACTTTATCTTCTCACAAGCTGGTCAAGACATCGTAGCTGCTGAAGGCTATGTTCCAGTAGACGTAACAGTAGATACATTTGAGTCAACAATGCCAGAGGGTACAATCACAGTTGGTGGTTCTACATCAGTTACTCCAGTTATGGAAAAACTAGTTGAAGCTTATAATGCTATAAATGCAAATGCAACAATCAACCTAGAGAGCGTTGGTTCAACAGGTGGTATGACAGGTGCAACAGACGGTACATTTGATATCGGTATGGCTAGCCGTGAGCTAAAAGATTCAGAGTTAGAAGTACTAGATGGTACACCAATCGCTATGGACGGTATCGCAATGATCGTTCACCCAGAAAACCCAATGGAGAACATTACTCTAGAGCAAATCAGACAAATCTATGTTGGTGAAGTTACACTATACGACGATTTAGGCTAATTTGATTAATAAAACAAAATTTAATGTGTGATAAAGGGCGGATGAAAATCCGCCCAAACGCATGATTAGATATAATTTTCTTTGTAAGTTTTGTATATAATTTAATTGTTTTTATTGGTGTCTTTGATTGATTAACATATAAATAATCAAATATACTAAGAGATAGTGAGATAACTGTCTCTAAATTTTTATTTTGGGAGGAAGTATGATTAAGGAAAAAGGTAAAGAAGCCTTATTTGAACTAATGTTCTTAGTAGTAGCTACTATTTCTATTCTGTGTGTTATAACAATATGCCTGTTTTTATTTGCTACAGGTATACCTGCAATTGCAGAGATAGGTTTTGTTCAGTTTATTTTTGGAACAGAATGGCAACCGTCATCAGATACTTATGGAATTTTCCCTATGATAGTGGGAAGTATTTACATAACAGGTGGTGCAGTGCTTTTTGGCGTGCCAGTTGGCGTGCTAACTGCAATTTATATGACAAACTATTGTCCAGCAAAATTATACAAAATTTTAAAACCGGCAGTTAACTTAATGGCTGGTATTCCGTCTATTATTTACGGATTTTTTGGTATGACAGTTTTAGTTCCAGCTGTTAGAGATAATTTTAACGCTTTGGCAAAATCTACTGGAATAACAGCGTTTTATTCAAATGGTAGCTCAATTTTAACAGCTTCTTTCCTATTAGGATTTATGATACTTCCAACAATAATCAATATCAGCGAAAGCGCATTAAGAGCAGTTCCTTCTTTCTATTACGAAGGCGCAAGAGCACTTGGTGCAACACATGAACAAGCAGTGTTTAAAGTGGTTTTACCAGCTGCAAAATCAGGTGTTTTTGCTTCTTTAGTGCTTGGTATAGGCAGAGCAATCGGCGAGACAATGGCAGTTATTCTAGTAGCTGGTAACCAACCAAGACTAACAGGAAACATCTTGCAAGGCATTAGAACACTTACAGCTAACGTTGTTATGGAGATGTCTTACGCAGCAGATTTACATGCAGACGCTCTAGTTGCAACAGGTGTTGTGTTATTCGTGTTTATCTTAATCATCAACATGAGTTTCTCACTTTTGCAAAGGAGGAATGATCAATGACAAAGAAAAAAAGACATCCAGCCTCAGCTATTCTTAAAGGTTTGGTTTATCTAAGTGCAATAATCACTTTTTTAATTATAGTCATTATAATGTGGGATATTTTATCTCAAGGCTTACCACAAATTGTAAGAGAAATTGGATATTTAATAAATGGAGAAGACTCACTTTTCTCCCCAACATATACATCAGATAACCTATCAATGGTTCCTGCTGTTATCAACACATTAGTAATGGTAGTTGTGTCCTTGTTAATATCATCGATTTTGGGAATTGGCTCTGCGATATACCTTGTTGAGTATGCAAAATCAGGTAGCAAATTAGTTAAGTTCATAAGAGTAACAGCAGAGACACTATCAGGTATTCCATCTATCGTTTATGGATTATTTGGTTCATTGTTTTTCGTTAAGTTTTTAGGCATGGGAATGTCTTTAATAGCTGGTATTTTAACGGCTTCAATAATGATACTCCCAACAATTATAAGGTCAACAGAAGAAGCTTTAAAATCTGTTCCTATGAGTTACAGAGAAGCTAGTTACGGATTAGGAACTGCAAAACTTCGCACAATAATGGGAGTGGTTTTACCGTCAGCTACAAATGGTATACTAGCAGGTATCATTCTTTCTATTGGACGTGTTGTTGGCGAAACAGCGGCACTTATATTTACATCTGGCACAACAAGTGGTGTTGCAGAAAACATATTTACCGACGGTGGTAGAACACTTGCAGTTCACATGTATATATTAACATCAGAAGGCGTTGCGCACTTCCCACAAGCTTATGCAACAGCAGCAGTGCTGTTAATTGTAGTTGTATTGATAAACTGGCTGTCTTCATTAGTTGCCGGTAAACTAACGAAAGGGTAATGAATATGAAATTTCAAATTAAAAATGCAGACTTATTTTATGGCAATTTTCAAGCGCTAAAAAGCGTAAATTTAGATATACCAAATAACGAGATTTCTGCTTTTATTGGTCCATCAGGTTGCGGAAAATCTACATTGTTAAAATGCTTAAACAGAATGAACGACCTAGTAGAGGGTTGTAAAGTAACAGGAGACTTTCTGTTAGACGGCGAGAATATCTATGGTGACATTGATGTTAACCAACTTAGAAAAAAAGTAGGCATGGTTTTCCAAAAACCTAATCCATTCCCTATGAGTATCTATGATAACATAGCTTATGGACCTAGAGTTCACGGAATTAAAAGCAAAAACCAACTAGATGAAATAGTAGAAAAAAGCTTAAGAGATGCTTCTATCTGGGAAGAAACAAAAGACAGACTAAAGAAATCAGCACTAGGAATGTCTGGTGGTCAACAGCAAAGATTATGTATAGCAAGAGCGCTTGCGATACAACCAGAAGTTTTACTTATGGACGAACCAACATCAGCACTAGACCCAATTTCAACAGGTAAAATCGAGGAGCTTTCTTTAGAGCTTAAAAAGAAATATACAATAATCATTGTTACACACAACATGCAACAAGCAACAAGAATTTCAGATAACACATCATTCTTCTTGCTAGGCGAGGTTATTGAATCTGGCAAAACAGAGCAAATATTCTCTATGCCAAAAGAGAAAAAGACAGAAGAATATATCACTGGTCGTTTTGGTTGATTTATATATTACAAAACAAAACAGGCTCAAATTATGCAGTTAATGCAAGGTTTGAGCCTGTTGCTTTTTTCAGATATTTATATTTATAGATAAACAATATAACACCAAAACGCAGGGGACGGGTAGCTCGTCCCCTTGACTTACACATTCAAAAAACACAATAGTTTACCTACAACAACGCCCTAATCTGTAACAAAAGTTTTTTCTCACGTCTGCTAATTTGTACCTGAGAACACCCAAAAATCTTTGCTATTTCGGTTTGGGTCTTGTTTTTATAATACCTTAAATCAATCAACTTTTTATCGTCTTCATTAAGAGACGAAATCACTTGATGCAAGGATAATTTATCCGTCAGTTCTTCCTCTCCGCTGCCAACAGGTATATCTAACTGGTTCACGGCTCCGTCGCTCTCCATAGTTAATGAAATCGCACTCACACACGCACTCATGGCGTTAACAATGTTTTCTTCGCTCGTGTCAAGTATCTCTGCAATTTGAGACACAGTGGGCACATAGCCCTCTTTAGTGCTGAAAGAGTTTATAACAACACGAACTTTATTGGCAAGTTCTCTCACACTACGAGACACTTTAACTATGCCGTCGCTTCGCAAAAAGCCTTTTATCTCGCCGATAATTACAGGCACAGCATACGTAGAAAATTTCAAACCTCTGCTTGTGTCAAAGTTTTGTGAAGCCTTAACCAAGCCCACGCAACCTATCTGAAACAAGTCTTCGTAATCCACGCCCCTACCCTTAAATCTGCCAGCGCATAAGTGCACAAGACCTATGTTATCGGTAACTAAGCTGTCACTCATTTTTATCACTCAAATACTTTGTTAATGTAATGGTAGTGCCTTTGTTTAAAGCAGAGGAAACACGCAGTTTATCGCAAAAGCTTTCCATAACAGCAAAGCCAATTCCGGCTTGTTCGTCGCCACCGGTAGAGTACAGTGGTTCCATAGCTTTTACAATGTCGTCAATGCCACAGCCTTTATCTTTCACTTTAATCTCCAACCTGTTATCGCTGAACATTTTTAGCTGTATGTAAACTATGCCTGTTTTGTTACGATACGCATGGATAATGGCATTTGTTACAGCCTCTGACACAGCAGTTTTAACATCAGTAATGTCGGACACAGTTGGGTCTAGCGACATCATAAACGCAGTTATAGCACCCCTTGCAAAGCTTTCGTTTCCTGATACTGACGGAAACTGTATCTTAGCAGAATTTATCAGCTTTATCTTTGTGTCGCTCATCTTCTCTCTCCTCCTGTAAAGGCAAATACTCCAGCAAGTTTTGCCATTTTAGAAATATCCTCGGTTATATTAGTAAGAATTACTCTGCCGTTCCAATGCTTAACAAGGCGAATTCTACCAAGAATTAAGCCAACACCAGAGCTATCCATAAAAGGCACGTCCTTAAAATCTAGCTTCAACACAGGAGGTCTGATTGACTGCAAAGTTTTATCAATATTTGTCCTAAGTTCCACTGCGTTGTGGTGGTCTATTTCTCCACTTAAAAAAGCAGTTAAAATGTCGTTTTTATATTCCAGTTTAACACTCATATTTTCTCCGTTCCGCTTTTGGCAATTTAATGTATTTTTCTTCACGATTAACGCAAAAAAACTATCTGTAAACATTTTATACAGATAGTCTTAAAAAAGTTGTCGCACTTTGACATGCTTATAAATTTAATTTTTTTCTTAATATAGTTCTGGCTTCTCCGGCTAAAAACATAGACCCACAAATAATGCTAGGTGAGGTATCTTCAATAATCTCGTCAATAAGTTTCTCTAAATTATACGAAAAACTCACGTTATCGTGGATAGTTTCAGCGTATATTTTTAGGTTTTTGGGGTCTTCTGCCCTTGGACAATCGATATTTATAAATGTTATTTTAGAAAAAAGAGGGGATAAAATATCGATATAACTTTTGCTATCTTTATCACACATTATGCCGATAACAGCATGTATTTTTTCATTTTTAAGGTGTTTTTCCACCAGTTTTTTTAATGCAATAGCACCGCCCTCGTTGTGGCCACCGTCTAAAATCAACACAGGATTTTCACGCACAAGCTCTGTTCTTGCAGATATTTTTGCATTTGATACACCAGAGATTACAGCCTCTTTAGATATGCGATATCCTAGGTTTTGCAAGGTTTCTACGGCTTTTAACGCTGTAATAGTGTTAAAAATTTGGTGCTCGCCAGAAAAAGGTATCCTTATTACATCTTCTTTATATCGTATCGTGCTTCCAAGTAAATTTTCGCTTATAAGTTCATATTCTGATTTTGGAATATGCAAGTTAGAGTTCATAGTATTACAAATGTTGCTAACCACATCAAAGGTAGATTTTTCTTGAATAGGATACAGCACAGTGGGTATATCTTTCTTGATTATTCCGCCTTTTTCGCATGCAATTTTTGCTATATCACTACCCAAAACTGCCACATGGTCTAGCGAAATGGACATAATCACGGACACTAAAGTGTTATCGATAATATTAGTCGCGTCAAATCTGCCGCCTAAGCCAACTTCCAACACCACAACATCGCACTGCATCTTGCAAAACCATTTCATAGCAATTGCAGTTATAAACTCAAACTGGTTCAAATTATCTATTTTATCAGCAAAAGGAATGACTTCCTCTGTGATTTTTACAAGCTCTTCTTTGCTTATCATCTCAGAATTTATCCTGAAACGCTCTCTAAAATCCTCTACAAAAGGAGAAGAAAACAGTGCTGTATTAAAATTACTCTCAATCATAATTTGACTGATTATGGTTGAACATGTTCCTTTTCCGTTAGTTCCAGCCACGTGAACAAACTTTAATTTATCCTGTGGATTGCCCAAATAATCAAGCAGTAAGCGTATTCTTTCAAGCGAGGGAACATTTGAAAAAGGCTTTACCGAAAAAATATAGTTAAGTGTCTCTTGATATGTCATTTTGTTATCCTTTTTAGCTTAATCGTTATTTTTTTTACATCATAAAAAAAGTATATGTATTAATTATAAAGCAATTTAAAAATAATGCAAGATAAATTGATAAAAAATACCGATTAATGCACAAAAATTAGACAAAATATAGTAAAAATATGCAATATTTTAGTTAGCGATAGTTAACTTATGTATAGAAATATTTGACTATTATTTGTGCTAAATATCTAAAAACAGTACAAAAATACTAGTTTTATGTGTGTTTTGATTTTATTTTAACATAAAAATTGGCGTTAAAATAATCGATAAAAATGATTTATTTTACTGTTAAAATTTAATTCTAAAAAAGAACAAAAAATATCGAATAATTTGTTATAATTAATAAGCTGTAATAGAAATTTCTGTCTATAATCAGTTAGTAAAATTTCGAATAGAGCATAATTTCTAACAAACAGGAGGAAAAATAATGCAAAAACGTATTAGTAGTCTACCGTTTAATGACACAAAAGAACAAAGAGAAGAATTGCTTAAAGCGCTAGAGAGCTTAAAAGGCGAAAGAGGCGCAGTAATGCCAGCATTACAAACCGCACAAGAGATTTATGGTTATTTACCTTACGAGGTTCAAAAAACTATAGCTGATGAACTTGACGTGCCACTAGAAGAGGTTTATGGCGTTTCAACTTTCTACTCACAATTCTCACTAACACCTAACGGAAAATACCACATTAGCGTATGTCTTGGCACAGCGTGCTATGTTAAAGGCGCTGACAAAGTTTTCGACAAATTGTCTGAAAGACTTGGTATTAAATCCGAAGAATGTACAGCAGATGGAAAATTCTCTTTAACTGCATGTCGTTGTATCGGTGCATGTGGTTTGGCACCAGTACTAACTATAAACGAGGAAGTTTATGGTCGTCTAACTGAAAATGACGTAGACACAATTTTAGCTAAATATCAAGACTAATGAGAGAGTTGTCTTTGAATGTAATGGACGTTGTTCAGAATTCCATTAGTGCAAAAGCCAGTGAGATAGAGATAGATGTTTTTGAAAACATAGACGATAAAACGCTATCTATTTCGATAAATGACAACGGCAAAGGAATGGATGAACAAAGTGTAAAAAATGTGGTAGACCCATTTTTTACAAGCAGAACAACCAGAAAAGTAGGGCTTGGTGTGCCACTTTTTAAAATGGCGGCAGAGATGACCGGCGGTAGTTTTAACATTAGCTCCGAAGTTGGTGTTGGAACAAGACTACAAGCAAATTTTATTACATCGCATATAGACATGACTCCACTGGGAGATATAAACGCTACTGTGCTACCTTTAGTTACGGGAAATAAGGATATTGAATTTTTATATACATATTCTAAAATTAAAGGCGGGGAGAAAAAATCCTTTTCACTAGACACGAGAGAGATTAAAACTGTTCTTGGAGATGGTGTAGAGATTGACTTACCTGATGTGGTAGTGTGGCTAAAAGAATATTTAGAAGAAAATCAAAAAGAGATAGATACTTAAAATAAGGAGGCGTTTTAATGAAATCTTTAGCAGAACTAAAAGCTATAAGAGATAAAGCTCAAGCAAGTGTAACTCTAAGAAGTGAAAACGTTGCACAAAAAAGAGTATTAGTTGGTATGGCAACATGTGGTATTGCAGCAGGTGCAAGACCTGTTTTAAATACAATGGTTGAAGAAGTAGCAAAAAGAGGTTTAGGCGATGTTATGGTAACACAAACAGGTTGTATTGGTATTTGCCAATATGAGCCAGTTGTTGAGGTAGTAGACGCAGACGGCACAAAAACTACTTATGTTAAAATGACAGAAGAAAAAGCTCGTAGAGTGGTAAATGACCACCTAGTTAATAATAATGTAGTTGCAGAATACACAATCGGCACTATTGAAAAATAAGAAGGGAGAGAATATTAATGTTTCGTTCCAATGTATTGGTATGTGGCGGTACAGGATGTACATCTTCAAACAGCGAAAAAATTATCGAATGTTTAGAGTCTGAGATTAAAGCTCAAGGTTTAGACAAAGAAGTTAACGTTGTTAGAACAGGATGTTTTGGTCTATGTGCTTTAGGCCCAATTATGATAGTTTACCCAGAAGGTGCTTTCTATAGCATGGTTACTCCAGAAGATGTTCCAGAAATCGTGGAGGAGCACTTACTAAAAGGACGTATAGTTCAAAGACTTTTATATAAAGAGACAATCGTAGATGAAAATACTACAAAATCTCTAAATGAGACTACTTTCTATGCAAAACAAATGCGTATTGCATTAAGAAACTGTGGTGTTATTAACCCAGACGAAATCGACGAGTATATCGCTTTAGACGGCTACGCAGCTTTAGGTAAAGTTTTAACAGAAATGTCAAGACCTGAACTAATTCAATTAATGCTAGATTCCGGCTTAAGAGGTAGAGGTGGCGCAGGTTTCCCAACTGGTTTAAAATGGAAATTTGCTTCTTCTTATGAAGATGACCAAAAATATGTATGTTGTAATGCTGACGAGGGTGACCCTGGTGCGTTCATGGATAGATCTATCCTAGAGGGCGACCCACATGCACTTATCGAGGCTATGGCTATTGCTGGTTACGCAATTGGCGCAGACAAAGGTTATATCTATGTTCGTGCTGAGTACCCAATCGCTGTTACAAGACTACAAAACGCTATAAAAGTTGCTAGAGAATATGGTTTACTAGGTAAAGATATTTTCAGCACAGGATTTAACTTCGACCTAGAACTAAGACTAGGTGCTGGTGCGTTCGTATGTGGTGAAGAAACATCACTTATGACATCTATCGAAGGTAAACGTGGTGAGCCAAGATGTCGTCCTCCTTTCCCAGCTGAAAAAGGTCTATTTGGCAAACCTACAACACTTAACAATGTTGAAACTTATGCTAACATTCCACAAATCGTACTTAATGGTGCTGAGTGGTTTAAATCTATTGGTACAGAAAAATCTGCTGGTACAAAAGTTTTCGCTCTTGGCGGTAAAATTGTAAACACAGGTCTTGTTGAAGTTCCAATGGGTACTACATTAAGAGAAGTTATTGAAGAAATCGGTGGCGGTATTCCAGACGGCCGTAAATTTAAAGCTGCTCAAACAGGTGGTCCATCAGGTGGTTGTATCCCAGCTCACTTAATCGACACACCAATCGATTACGATAACCTTTTAGCTATCGGCTCTATGATGGGTTCTGGTGGTCTAATTGTTATGGACGATACAAACTGTATGGTTGACATCGCTAAATTCTTCCTAGAATTTACAGTTGACGAGAGCTGTGGTAAATGTACTCCTTGCCGTATCGGTACAAAACGTCTATACGAAATGCTAGAGAAAATTACTAACGGTAATGGTACTTTAGAAGATTTAGATAAAATGGAAGAGCTTTGCTACTACATAAAAGAAAACTCACTATGTGGTCTAGGTCAAACTGCTCCAAACCCAGTTTTATCTACTCTAAGATACTTTAAAGATGAGTATGTTGCTCACGTTACAGAGAAAAAATGCCCAGCTGGTGCATGTAAAGCTCTTACAAATTACTTTATTGTTGAAGAAGCATGTAAAGGTTGTACTTTATGTTCAAGAGTATGCCCTGTTGGTGCTATTGCTGGTACAGTTAAACAACCACACGTTATTGATTTAAGCAAATGTGTGAAATGTGGCGCTTGTATGGAAAAATGCAAATTCAACGCTATTGTTAAAAGATAAGAGAGGAGGATAAGAATAATGGTTAATATTAAAATTAATGGCTTAGACTGCCAAGTTAAAGCAGGTTCAACTGTTTTAGAGGCAGCTAGAGAAGCTCATATAGATATACCAACACTTTGCTACCTAAAAGACGTAAACGAAATAGGTGCATGTCGTATGTGTATGGTAGAGATTAAAGGTGCTAGAACTTTGGTTGCAGCATGTGTGCACCCAGTTACTGAGGGTATGGAGATTTTCACTAATACTCCTAAAGTTCAAAGCTCTAGAAAAAACACATTAGAAATGTTACTTTCTATTCATGATAAAAAATGTCTTTCTTGTTCAAGAAACCAAAACTGTGAGCTTCAAGAGCTTTGCAGTGAGATGGGTGTTGAGGACGAAAATTACTGGAGTGGTGCAATGCCAGCTGGTGACAAAGATAACTCAACTCTTTACCTTGAGAGAGATAACTCAAAATGTATCCTTTGCCGTCGTTGCGTAGCTGCTTGTAGACATCAATATGTTGGTGTTATCGGTAGCAACAACAGAGGTTTCGACACAAGCATTGGTTGTGCTTTTGAGAGAGATTTAGCTGAGTCTCCTTGTGTTGCTTGTGGTCAATGTATCAACGTTTGCCCAACAGGTGCATTAAAAGAGAGAGATAGCTTTGATGACGTTTTCGCAGCAATTGCTGACCCTGACAAATATGTTGTTGTTCAAACAGCTCCATCTGTTAGAGCAGGTCTTGGTGAGGAATTCGGTTTACCAATCGGTACTAATGTAGAGGGCAAAATGGCTGCTGCATTAAGAAGACTTGGTTTTGATAAAGTTTTCGATACAGACTTCGGTGCTGATATGACAATCATGGAAGAAGCTACAGAGTTCTTACACAGAGTTCAAAACGGTGGCAAACTTCCAATCATCACTTCATGTTCTCCTGGTTGGGTTAAGTTCTGCGAACATTACCACCCAGACATGATTGAGAACCTAAGTTCTTGTAAATCACCTCAACAAATGACAGGTGCATTGTTAAAAACTTGGTATGCTGAGAAAGAGGGCATTGACCCTGCGAAAATCGTTTCTGTTTCAGTTATGCCTTGTATCGCTAAAAAGTTCGAAATTAAACGTGATGACCAAAGTGCAGCTGGCATGCCAGACGTAGACTACAGTATCACAACAAGAGAACTTGCTAGAATGATAAAAAGAGCTAAAATCAACTTTGTTAACCTACCAGACGAGAAATTCGACCCAGCAATGGGAGAATCTACTGGTGCTGCTGTTATCTTTGGTGCTACTGGTGGTGTTATGGAAGCTGCTCTAAGAACAGCTGCTGACGTGCTAACAGGCGAAGATTTAGCAGAAATCGATTACTACAAAGTTCGTGGTACAGATGGTATTAAAGAATCTGTTTACAACATTGCTGGTATTGAGGTTAAAGTTGCAGTTGTTAACGGTTTAGAGAATGCTGATAAAGTTCTTAAACAAGTTAAGAGTGGCGAAAAAGAGTATCACATTATTGAGATTATGTGTTGCCCAGGCGGTTGCGTAAACGGTGGTGGACAACCAATCCAAAGTGCTACAATTAGAAGCCTATATGATATCAAAACTCTAAGAGCGTCTGCTCTATATAACCAAGATAAAGCTATGGGCTTACGTAAGAGCCATAAAAACCCACTTGTTCAAAAATGCTATGACGAGTTCCTAGGTGGTAAACCTGGTAGCCATAAAGCACATGACATTTTACATACATCTTATGTAGCAAGAGGCAAATAATATTTCAGGGAGCAGTAATGCTCCCTGTTTTTTATAAAATATACAAGATTAATTTTGACTTATAGTTTTATATTGTATTTGAAATTTAATTGATGTATAATAGAAAAAAATTAGTTTACAATTTGACGATTAAAGAATATCATAAAAATTGTATGTGTAATTCTTGTAAATGGTAGTTATAGTTTGCGAGGTGATGATATGCCGTTGCCAAAACGAAAATCTATTAGATTAAAAGATTATGATTATTCAAAAAATGGTGCGTACTTTGTGACGATATGTACCCATAATCGCAAATGTTTGTTCGGAGATATTGTTGTAGGGCAAGGGCTCTGTTCTTGCCGTTTGTCACAAATTGGAAATATTGTAACGGAAGAAACAGATGTGGTATTTATACGTTATCCAACTATAACAATTTCAAATTATGTCATCATGCCAAATCATATACATTTGATAATTGAAATAGAAGGGCAAGAGCAGAGCCATTGCCCTACAATTGGCATTACTATAATGGGGGAAACTTTGATGAAAGACAGTATTATAATTCGAGAAGAACGTATATCTTCAAATGAGTATATAGATTTTTTAAAGAGAACTGACTTAGGCTCACAATACCCTAAGGAGCGTTTTAACGAAAGAATAGATAAACTTGTAAATAACGTGCAACTAAGTCTTGTTGCAAGAAATAAAGACGAGTTAATTGTCGGCGTTTTATTTGCTTTAACAGACTATGCTTACTGGCTTTATATCACTGATTTAGGTGTAGACAGAAGCTACGAAAGGCAAGGTATCGGAAAACTACTTGTGCAAACAGCCCACGAAAAAGCTGGTGGCGAAGCGGACATAGCTGTTTATTTAATAGCAAATCAAAACGCAATTACATTTTATGAAAAACTCGGAATGAAAAAATCTACATCGGTAATGAGGTACAACAAAGTAGAATGGACTGAATTTACAGTGTGTTAAAGTGTCTATATGCATTATAAACATTTGACATGTATGAAAAACCGTAGGGGTGGATTCCATATCCACCCGTATAATAGATGTAATATTTGCAAAAATGATTAAATTAAATCATGCCAAACCAATTACACACAATTATTGCCCTAAATCGGTCGGATATGGAATCCGACCCTACGTTATCGCAAATTCCCACAAAAAATAGATTATAAAAACCGAAAAGCGTAACATGTATTTTGTTATGCTTTTCGGTTTATTTAATGCTTAATTATTCGTGATAATTTGAGTAAGAGTTAAAGATTTCTTTAACTTCGTAGTATGCTAATTTTTCACGTCTATGCTCGTCAACCATGCCTTTATTGTTAAGGGTTCTTGGGCGCTTCATTGCCCATTCTGTAGAAACTCTAACGTCACAGAATTGCCAAATATAAACGCCAATGCAGTCTGGGTGAGCTAAAATTGGTGTGATTTGAGCACGGATTGTGTCAGCTTGACCCTCTTCTGTCCATTTTTCACGAGTTCTATTGTGAGTACCATAGATACCACCACAGCCAATTTCGCTTACCATAAATGGCTTGTCTTTGCCCAAAACTTTGTTTGCGTAATCTATATGTTTTTGAAGCATTTCTGCAACAGGTACATCAAAATACCACATAGGGTACATGTTGTTGGATATTACAGTCGGATATTCAAAAGATAAATCTTTGTAATGTCTGTTGCTTGCAAAAGTGTTAGGTCTGGTTTTGTCTAAGCGTTGAATTTGCTCTAGCTGAGTTTTGTAACAGTTTGCACCATATTCTGTGTCGCTTGCACACTCGTTCAAAATTCCCCAAATATATATAGACGGATGATTGTAATGCTCGTATATCATTTCATCAATACAATCTGCGCATTGCTTGTCAAAGTTTTTGTGCTTCATCATCTCGAGGTCTAGCCCTCTTGCGTGGTGTTCTTCCCACACAAGCAAACCGAATTCATCACATAAATCTAAGAAAAGTTCATCGTTAGGATAATGGCAAGTTCTAACCGAGTTAGCGCCCATATCAATCATTTGATGAATGTCATACACCATAGAAGCATACGGCAAAGCACAACCAAAATGAGGGTGATCCTCGTGTCTGTTAAAGCCTTTAATACGGATTTTTTTGTCGTTTACAAGAATATATCTGCCGTCTAGCTTAATCTCTCTAAAGCCAACTCTTTCGATTAAATCGTCGATAACCTCGCCGTTTACAGCGACTTTTGCTTGCAATAAATATAGATTAGGAGACTCCATATCCCACCCTAAAACGTCAGCAAACTCAAAGTCTTCACAGAAATCTACTGTTTCACCTGCTTTAATTTGCATAGATTTATAAGTATAAGTTTTTTCATCTAAAACAATGCATAAGTCAGCAGTTATATTAGCATTAGTTAAATTTTCTACTAATACACTAACATTAGCACACCATTTTCCGTCTTTTGTATAAGGAGAAAAATGAGTTCTCTTTATGTACAAATCGTTCAAACTTTCAAGTGCTACACCACGGTTTAAACCACCATAAGTCATGTAATCGTTTGGAATATGAAGTGCTGACTCTTCATTAAAAGAATTATCAACCTCTACTTTTAGCACATGTTTGCCAGCGGTTAAATCCTTAACAACAACATCAAAAGGAGTGTAAGCGTTGTAGTGTGTTTTGATAAATTTATCGTCAAGATACACGTTTGCAGTGTGAGAAGCGCCCTTGAAAACAAGGCGAACTTTATCTTTATCTGTAGTCTCTATAGTTTTTGTGTATACACCTTTGCCTCTGTAGTTTGCAAAATCTATATGATTTTCCCAACAACCTGGTACCATAAGTTGATATTTTTTACCTATATGTTCGCCCTCAAGTGGTGTGAACTCCCAAGTTTGGTCGCTTAGTTCAGTTTGTGGTCTTACGATATGTGTTTTAAAAGCTCTTAACATTATTTTACTCCTTTGTTTTGAAAATCAAAATATTTGAGCGTGTTGTTATATGATATATCCTTAACTATTTCGCCAAGTGTTGCAAAATCAGCTGGGTACTCTCCGTTTTCTACCCAATCTCCGAATAAATCGCACATAATTCTTCTAAAATATTCGTGTCTTGTGTATGATAAAAAGCTACGTGAATCTGTTAACATTCCCACAAAAGTAGAAAGTGCACCAAGGTTTGCTAGCGAGATTAACTGGTCACGCATACCCTCTTTATGGTCGTTGAACCACCAAGCGCTACCATGTTGAATTTTTCCACACACTCCGTCACCTTGGAAGCACCCTATAATCGTGCCAATCACTGCATTGTCATTAGGGTTTAAGGAGTAGATGATAGTTTTAGGTATGCCACTGTTTTGGGTAAGTTTGTCTAAAAAGTTTGCTAATTGGTCGGCTGGTGTATAGTTGCTAATGCAGTCAAAACCAGTGTCAGCACCTATTTTATTAAACACAGCAGTGTTGTTATTGCGTTTGCAACCATAATGCAGTTGCATTATCCAGTTTCTTTTTGAGTACTGCTTGCCCATTTCAAGCATAAAAGCAGTTTTATATTTAACTATTTCGCTTTCAGTAAGAGTGTTTCCACTCAAAGCCTTAGCTAAAATACTCTGGATTTCTTCATCTGTATAATCAGAGTAAGTGACGTAATCTATGCCGTGGTCGGACACATTACAGCCGTTTCTCTCAAAATAATCCATACGTTTGCTCATAGCTTTTATCAAGCTAGCAAAAGAATTGATAGTTACTTCGCATACAGTTTCTAGGGTTTTTATGTAGTCAGAAAAATCAACTTTTTCAATATTCATAGCTTTGTCAGGTCTCCACGCTGGAAGAACTACAACGTCAAAGCTGTCATCTTGTGCGATTTTTTGATGATACTCTAGGCTGTCTACTGGGTCATCTGTTGTGCAAATAAGCTTCACATTAGAACTTTTTATGATGTTTCTAACGCTCATGCTCGGTGTATTCAACTTAGCGTTGCAAAGCTCCCACACTTGTTCTGCGTTATCTTTTGTGATATATCCGTCAAAGCCAAAATACCTCTTAAGCTCCAAATGGCTCCAATGGTACAAAGGGTTTCCAATAGCTTTTTGCAAAACTTCTGCCCACTTCAAAAACTTATCTTTGTCGCTTGCATTACCTGTGATATACTGCTCCTCAACACCCATAGAACGCATGTAACGCCATTTGTAGTGGTCGCCACCCAGCCAAACTCTTGTGATATTCTCAAACTGAACATCGTCCCAAATTTCCTTTGGGTTAATATGGCAGTGGTAATCGATAATAGGCATAGTGCTTGCGTAATCGTGGTATAATTTTTTTGCTGTATCGGTTTTTAGCAAAAAGTCAGTATCTAAAAATTTTTTCATAACAATATCCTTTCAATTTATCAATGTTTTAATTGTGTTATATGCTCCGTTTGTTCTATTGTTTTTGATTATCTGCACTACTGTGTCATAAAAATTATCATACATAGTTAAATCTTCGCCCCAAAAATCTGTGTTGGTGCATATAGCTTTCACGTAATCTTCTATGCTGTCATCTTTATGAGCATAGAAAAATTCAAGTATCCTCATGTCATCTTTAATCTCGTATTCTTTATTTAAAACTTTTGCTTTTAAAGAATTTTCAGTTAGCTCATAACCGTGGTAGAACTCGCAATAAAATGCAAAAGATACTACTATGTTTTTTGGAAGCTTGCCATAAAGTCTTACATATTCTTTAAAGCTAGGCATTACCCTTGCTCTCCATTTTGATGTAGAGTTTAATGAAATTGCAAGCAGTTCATGGTCGATAAAAGGATTTTGAAATCTGTCTTTTACAGAGGTAGCAAAGTCGATAAGCTCACTTTTTGGCAGAGTTAAAGTCGGTATAATTTCATCAAAAATAGTGCTCTCCATAAACTTACTTAAAACGTCGTCCTCCATGCAATCTCTAACAATATTTTGCCCTGCAAGGTATGCACCAAGAACCAAAGATGTGTGTGCGCCGTTAAGTATACGAACCTTGCGTGTTTTGTATGGAGAATGGTCGTCTGTTATAAGAACGGGTAAACCAGCTTTGTGAAAAGGAAGTTCGTTTTTTAAGCTTTCTGGGGCTTCAATTACCCAAAAACCAAAAATCTCAGCAGTGTCAATCAAGTTATCTACATATCCGTTGTCTGCATTAATTTGCTCGGCTTCATTTTTAGGGTAGCCAGTTGCAATTCTATCAACAAGAGTTGAGCAAAATGTTACTTCATCTTTTAGCCAACTCTTGAACTCAGAAGATAAATTCCATAAGTCAGCGTATTTATTAACACATTTTTCAAGCTCTTTTCCGTTATCATCAATTAACTCACACGCTAAAATAACAAAACCTTTGCCTTTTTCAGCACCAAAAATCTCAAAACGTTTGTGCAAAAACTGAGTAAGCTTGGCTGGGTAACTGCTAGGTGGAGTGTCAGTCAATTTGCAACTAGGTTCGTATGCAATGCCAGCTTCTGTCGTGTTGCAAGCAATGAAACGTAAGTCAGGATTTTTTGCACAATCCATTAATGCAGAGTAATCTGTATATGGATTTATACATCTGCTAATGCAAGAAATGACACGCTTTTCGTTAACTTTTTTTCCGTCCTCAAAGCCACGTAAGTATAATGTGTACAGTCCGTCTTGCTCGTTTATCATATCTGCTAGTCCGTGTGCAATTGGTTGACACACGACAACTTTGCTGTTAAAATCAGCTTTTTCGTTTAATATATCAATAAAATAATCTACAAAAGAACGTAGGAAATTACCCTCGCCAAATTGCAAAACTCTCTCTGGCGCGTCCTTTAATAAATAACCATTGTAATTCATGTCGGTTAGTGTTTGGTAGCTAAGTTTTTTCATCTTAATCTCCTTTTTTATAAGGTTACACCTTGTTTAAATATCGCTAAATCGTGAAAACCAGCAAGCTCTGCTTTAATTTTTTTGCCACTTGCAATGCGTATAACTTCTTCAAATAATTCTTCGCCAAGCTCAGTTAGGCTCTTGTCACTCACCATAGTTCCACAGTCAAAGTCAATCCAATTGCTTTTTTTGTTTGCTAAGTGTGAGTTCGAACTTATCTTCATTGTCGGAACAGGTGAAGCAAACGGAGTGCCTCTGCCAGTTGTAAACAACACAATATGTGCGCCACTTGCTGCAAGAGCAGTAGAAGCCACAAGGTCGTTACCTGGTGAATTTAACAAGTTCAAGCCTTTTTTGTGTAAGCGTTCGCCATAACTTAAAACATCAACAACAACGGCTGTTCCAGATTTTTGTGTGCAACCTAGGGATTTATCCTCAAGAGTTGTTATGCCTCCAGCCTTGTTGCCAGGGGAGGGGTTTTCGTATATTGTTTGATTATGGTTTTTAAAGTAGTCCTTAAAATCGTTGATTAATGAAACAGTTTTATCAAAAACTTCGGCATTTGCACATCTATTCATAAGCAGAGTTTCAGCACCGAACATCTCAGGAACTTCGGTAAGAATTGTGCTACCACCATGGCTTATCAATATGTCAGAAAAAACTCCCACTGTAGGATTTGCTGTAATGCCAGAAAGTCCATCAGAACCACCACATTTCATGCCGATAATAAGCTCGCTACAATCGATAGCTTCACGCTTGAATTTAGATGCATAATCTATAAGTTTCTTAACAGTGTCAACGCCGTCAGCGATTTCGTCGTCGTGCTCTTGCGCTACAATAAACTTAACTCTATCGCCGTCAATTTCACCTAGATACGGTTTTAGCACATCAATATTGCAGTTCTCGCAACCTAAGCCCAACACCAAAACAGCGCCAGCGTTAGGGTGATTGATTAAATCTGCAAGGATTTTCAAGGTATTATCTTGGTCGTCTCCCATTTGAGAACATCCGTAAGGGTGAGGGAACGCTACTACTGCGTCAATATTTTTAGGTAGTTCGTGTTCACACTGTTTTGCGATTGCAGTAGCAATATTGTTAACGCAACCGACAGTCGGAATTATCCAAACCTCGTTACGAACTCCAACAGCACTATTTTTTCGCCTATATCCCATAAAAGTTTTGGTTTTTGTTTTATTTATAGGTGTAAGCATAGGTGTGTATGTATATTCTAAATTGTCATTAAGAGTAGTTTTTGTGTTGTGAGTATGAACATGGTGACCACGTAATATATCCTCAGTAGCAGTGCCAATTGGTGCACCATATTTAATAATTGCATCACCTTTTGATATGTCTTTAACAGCAAACTTATGACCAAGCGATATATCTTCTGCTAAAGTTACGTTAATATCATGTAAAAAAGTACCTTTAGATAAATTTGCTAACGCAACAGCAACATAATCGCTAGATTGAATGTGTATATAAGGCTTCATTTTATACTCCTTTACTGGGTTTTACTTATTGTAGCATATAAATATAACGTTTTAAATGCTAAAATTGTAAAAATACATTTGAAAAAGTACGATTTTATGATAGAATAGCATTAAGAAAGAAAATGTAGGTGAGAAAATGAACGCAGAGATTTTTAAGGTTTTGCAAAATAATGTTGAAATTAACGTTAGAGTTGGCATTGCAAACCATGATAAAGGGCACAAAGAGCAAGGTTTTAAGTTTGAATACGACTTATGGATAATGCTTGAGGGTGGAATTGACATGGAGTATAGTGGTGTTGAATATAGTTTAAAAAAGAATGATATATTTTTGATTTACCCCAACACAGCGTATAGGGCAAAGGTGACAGAGAAAGTCAGATTTATTTATTGCCACTTTAGTTTTAACATATCTAACTCTGATTTCTCGTTAAATCAATTCCCTGTTGAGGGGTATTTAAGCGCAGAAAATATAAACGACCGATTTAAAAATGCAGTAAGTGAATTTTATGCAACACTGCTTAATATTAACAAAGAAAATTACATGGCTGAGTTTATAAACAAGCAATATTTTAACATTGTTATAGCGATGTTTTTGGAGCATAAATTTACTAATATCACTACAAAAGACAGCGACAATGGCTATGCATATTCCAAAATTAGCAAGGTCAGCCCAGCGTTAGATTACATTCATCAAAACGCAAGCAAAACAGTTTCTGTAAAATACATGGCAGAACTTTGTGGTATGTCAGAGAAGTATTTTATAGCAACGTTTAAGCAAATTTTGGGCGTAACTCCACTTAAATATTATAACCATATTCGTATGCACAAGGCGGCGGAGCTTATCACAGAGCAAAAATATTCTATAAAAGAGATTGCAGATATGTTGAGCTTTAAAGATCAATATAATTTTTCTACAGCGTTTAAAAAGCACTTTGATATTTCACCTAGCAAGTATTTAGTGAACGGAGATAATTTTTATAATTTAGGTATTGAATAATAAAATAATATGGTGTATACTGAGTGTAACTTAGCGAAAAATCGAATAAAATATGAATGGAGTAACAAAAAATGGTAGATTTCAATAAAAATTGGAAGTTCATTTTAGGTGATGGCATTGACGGCGGACACTTGTTTAGCTTTGACGAAAGCGAGATGAGATGCGTTAATGTTCCACATGATTACAGCATTGAACAACCTTTAGACAAGGAAAAAAGCGATGGTTGCGTAGGTTATGCACTTGGTGGTAAAGCGTGGTACAGAAAATATGTGGATGTAAACAAAGATATGCTTGATAAGAAAATATTCATTTGCTTTGATGGTATATATAATCGTTCACATATTTATTTTAACGAAAAATTAATAACGTTTCACCCTTACGGATACTCACCATGCCTAGTAGATGTAACAGATTATGCAAAAGAGGGTAGCAACTTGCTTGCTGTGCATGTTGACCACTCTAGAATGTGCGACAGCAGATGGTACACTGGTTCCGGTATTTACAGAAAAGTTGATTTTTACGTGCTACCTAAAACTTATGTTCCGGTTTGGGGTACAAGAATTACGACAGATATTGCAGATAATAATGCTAAAATTACAATTAACACCGACTTTGTTAATGATAATGCGAGCGACAAAAATCTGAAAGTTGTAACAGAGATTTTTGCACCAAATGGTGATAAAGTTACAGAAGTAACAAGTGAAATTTGTGTTAAAAATACACTGACTTTAGAGCAAGTTGTGAGCATTGAAAACCCAGTGTTATGGGGAATTTATCAGGGTAATAGATACACAGCAGTTAGCACTGTTATGGACGGAAACGATGTGGTGCAAACAAAAGAAAGTAAGTTTGGTATTAGAGAATTTAAGTTCGATGTTAACGAGGGTTTTTTCCTAAACGGCAAAAATGAGCTTATCAAAGGTGTTTGTATTCACCATGACGCTGGGCTTGTTGGTTCGGCTATCCCTAATGACGTTATGAGAAGACGTATTGAGGTTCTAAAAAGTGCTGGCACAAATGCGATTAGAACAGCGCACAACCCTTATTCTAAGGACTTTTTTGACATTTGTGACGAGATGGGTATTTTGGTGCAAGAAGAATTCTATGATGAGTGGGATTTCCCAAAAGGTAAAAAAAATAATGGCAATGAAACACTTTATGATTATAAGTTCCACGGACACGACAAATTTTTTGCTGATTATGCAAAGCAAGACTTGCAAAATGTTATCAAAAGAGACTTCAACCACCCTTGCATAATTCAGTGGAGTATAGGCAATGAGATTGAATGGACATATCCTAAGTATAACATTGCTACTGGGTATTTTGGTGCTGATGCAACTGGTGGGTATTTCTGGACAGAGCCTCCGTATTCTATAGAAGAAATTCGCAGAAGAATGGGAGAGCTATCTGAAGAACATATAGAGATTGGCAAAACAGCACAAATGTTATCTGCTTGGACAAAAGAGATAGACACATCAAGACCTGTTATTGCCAACTGCATTTTGCCAAGTGCAAGTTATGAGTCAGGCTATGTTGATGCACTCGACATGGTAGGTTTTAGCTATAGACGTGTGGTGTATGATAGATGCCATAAGTTCTACCCAGACAAACCTATTATGGGTACAGAAAATTTAGGTCAATGGCATGAATGGAAAGCTGTTTTAGAGCGACCTTTTATAAGTGGTATATTTATTTGGGTTGGTATTGATTACGTAGGTGAGTGTGGTAGAAGAGACAGCTGGCCTGTTAAGAATACATCAGCTGGGTTTATTGATGTTGCAGGCTTTGACAAACCGTCTTATCACATGATAAAAGCTTTGTGGAAAGATGAACCAGAACTATTTATCGCAACACAAACTCTTGAAAAATCTTTGTACAATTTAATAGACGGAAAACTAGAGATTAAAGAGGATAAACCATGGGATAAACGCATGTGGGTATGGCAAGATGTTAATACTCATTGGAACTACAAAAATGGTGAAGACACAGTGGTTGAGGTATATTCTAACTGTGACAGCGTAACGCTTTATGTAGATGGTAAAGCGTTGGAGACTCAACAAATTGATGACAACATTGACCGTATTCACAAATGGTATGTGCCGTTTGTAGAGGGTGAATTGGTAGCTGTTGGTGTTAAAGATGGCGAAGAGATTAAGAGCGTTTTAAGAAGTGTTAAACCTGCAAACAGAGTTGAAATAACTGTAGATAAAACAGAGATTACAGCAGATTATGACAGTGCTCTGCATGTTGTGGCACAGCTTTATGACGAGGACGGAAACAAGGTTACATACAAAGAAGAAGAGATTGAGTTTTGCTATAGTGGTGATGTTAACTTGTTTGGCGTGGACAACGGACACAAAGCATTTAACGCTGATTATAAGAACTTGAACATAACAACAAATGGTGGTAGAGCACTTATGATTTTAGGTGCGAATTCCACTGGCGAAATTGAAGTAAGTGCTAAATTTGGTATTAAACAATCTAATGTTATAAAAGTAAAAGTAGTATAACTTTTTAGCTAACATAAAGAAAACAGTACGAGCTCTTTTAATCGAGTTCGTACTGTTTTCTTTTATCGTTATTAAACAAATAAATAAGAGGGCTTAATTAGGTTTAATTAGGTTATCTAAAATTGTAACAAGTCGTACAATTTGAGGTTTTGTAATTTGTTCGTCAGCACCTAGCTCTACACCTTTTCTATAAACTTCTTCACTAATCAATGAAGAGAATAGAACGATAGGTATTTCGCACAATGTTTTATCTGTTTTAACTAGCTTTGTAAGGCGGTGCCCGTCCATTTGTGGCATCTCTATGTCACTTATGATACAAGATACTTCATCTAAAATGTTGCCACCTTTGTCTCGTGCAGCCTCTAGGTAATCCCATGCTTCTTGACCATTCTCTGTTTTAATAACATTTGTGTAGCCAGCTTTGTGTAAGCTTTCAAGAATGATTTTAAGCAAGAACGCTGAGTCCTCTGCAATAAGTATAGGATTTTCACTTCTTTGACGTTCGCCAAGTTGGTCAACGTCGCTTGTTTGAATACCTGTAGATGGGCTAATCTCACTAACTATTTTCTCAAAGTCTAGTATAGTTATAAGTCTGTTTTCATAATCAGCTATACCTGTTGCAACGCCTTCGTCTCCACCATAAATAACTTGGTCTGGTTTATTGATTTGTGTCCAAGAAATTCTGTCTATTCCAACGATTGTATGCACGTGGAATGCGAAGTCTAGTTCGTTAAAAGAAGTTAGAATAAATATATCTCTCTCTGGATTTGCAGACGGTTCAAGATTTAGGTAAGACACTAGGTTGATTATTGGAATAACTTTATCTCTAGGCTTAAAGACACCTTCAATATCAGGGTGCGATTTTTGCATAGGGACAAACTCTGCAGCTGTCATAATCTCTGTAACTTTTGCAACATTTATTCCGTAAGTATTACCCGAGATAGTGAACTCCATAATCTCTAGTTCATTGGTGCCAGATTCTAGCAAAATTTCGGTTTGGTTTGACATGTTATTTCTCCATTCTGTAAAAATCGCGGATTAATACTTAATATTTTGACGAAAAGTTATGTGCAAAGTCTTCTGGCTCGTCATCAAAGCTTTCAAAGTTATTGTTGTCATTACTACTGTAATCAGGAGGCGTACCGTCGAAATCGAAAGAGTGAGTTGAGTTAATTAAATTAAATTTAGTAACCAATGATTTTAATAATTGTGATTGACTTAATAACTCCTCACTTGCTGCTGCGCTTTCTTCAGAAGTAGCAGAGTTTGTGTGAACAACAGAAGAGATTTGGTCGATACCAACTGTGATGTTAGCAATAGCATCTGCTTGGGTTGAAGAAGCAGAACTGATTTTCTCGATAATGTCAATAACAGATTTTGTACCCTCAACAACTTGTTGTAGTGATTTAGAAGTTTCTTCAACCAAAGAAGCACCGTTTTGAACAGCTTTAAGAGATGTTTCAATAAGTATAGATGTATCTTTAGATGCATCACTACTTTTGCTTGCAAGGTTACGAACTTCGTCAGCAACAACTGCGAAACCTTTACCAGCAGAACCTGCATGAGCAGCCTCAACAGCAGCATTAAGTGCAAGTAAGTTTGTTTGGAAAGCGATGTTTTCGATAGTTTTGATAACTTTTTCGATATTTGCAGAACTCTTTGTGATTTCGTCCATAGCAATTATCATTTCTTCCATGTTTTTATAGCTATCCATTAGCTCTTGGCCAACTTCACCAACTTTAATGTTAGCTAGTTTTGCGTTCTCTGCATTTTGATTAACTTGAACAGATATATCACTGATAGAAGTAGCAAGTTGCTCGATAGCAGTAGCTTGCTCTGTAGCACCTTCGCTTAATGCTTGAGCACCGCTAGACACTTGGTCTGCACCAGTAGATACTTGAACAGAAGAGCTAGAAATTTGTGTAAGTGCTGTGTTCATTGATATGATAGCAGCAACAATGCTGTCTTTTAGGTCGATAAAATCGCCTTTAAATTCTATACTAGGTTTAAGGTTAAGGTTACCTTTAGCAAATTCTGCCATTGCACCTCTGATATCTGTGATATACATATTGATAGAAGACATTGTATCTCTTACAGAGTTTGCAAGGCTACCTAGCTCGTTTGAATCATTGCGATAATTTAACTTAGCATTTAGGTTTCCGTTAGCTGCTTCTCTTAGAACTATGTTAATCTCGTTAATTGGAAGAACAATAGCTTTGATTGTAGCTAGAAGTGTAAGTGAAACAACAAGTGTAATAACAACGCCTACAACGATTAGGATAATACGAACAGTAGTAATAGAAGAATCACCTGCTGATATAATACCATTTAATTCATTTGCAATAGCATTAGATATTGAGTCACTAGTTGTAGTCATTGCTGTAAGAGTTGGTCCAACAGTCTCTTTATACACTGTGTCAGCACTCTCTATATCACCGTTTTGTACATGTGCCATTACAGTGTAAATAGCTGTACCCCAAGTTTCTAGTTGTGAAGTATATGTATTTACGAGTGCTTGGTCAGATGTAAAGTTTGCATATAGTAGACTAGCGTTAGCTTCTATACTAGAAAATTCTCTCTCGATATTTTGTGTAAATTCATCAATTTTGTCACCACTTCCACTTGCGGAGTAAATCAAAGATAAAGCATATCTTGTCGCTGAATTAGTTTCAACTTCTAAGTTTAAGATAGCAGCATCTGCACTCCAAGCCTCACCAGTAACAGCGCTTAGGCTATCATCACCCATTTTTAGGCCTACCAAACCAACGCTGATAATAATAACATTGGAAACGATAGCGGCAATGATTAGCATTATTAATTGGGTTTTAATTGTCATGTTTTTCATAATTTTACCTCTGTTTATTTATTCATTTCTAAAGTTTTATTAATTGTGGCTTTAAGCACTTCTAACACTGTTAAGTTTGCTTCATAAGCATTAGAAGCTGCCATCAAATCAATTCGTTCTTCGGTTGTATCCACATTTGGGTACAACACATAGCCCTCTTCGTCTGCCTGAGGGTGAGTAGGATCGAAAACAGAAATAAAATCTCTATCGCTTTCCACTATCTCAGCGATTTCAACACCACCTGTAACTTCGTCTAAAGTCTCGCTAAAGGTCATTGTTTTTTCGCTAAATACAACTTGTTGTCGTCTATAAGGTTCTCCGTCAGCAGTTACTGTTGTGTCTACATTTGCAATGTTCTGCAAAATAACGTCCATTCTTGCACGTTCAGCAGTTAAAGCAGAGCCAACAATATCTATAGAAGATAAAAAACTCATAAATTAACCTCCCTTTACATTATTCATATTTTCCTAAAATTACATGTTACTATTGTTTAACACATAGCTATATTTTGTAAACTGTCCACTTATTTTGTCCAAAAACATAGAGTATTGAACATAAGAAGTATATAGTTCCAAACTTTCTTTATCTGAATCAACGTTGTTACCGTCTTGCAACAACGATAAATCATCATTTGTAACAACCTCTGCTGTTAAATTAAGTGTCTCTTCTCCGTCTATCTCGCTTAATACTTGACTAAATTCAAGCTCTTTTGCTTTATATCCAGGAGTTTCTATATTAGAAAGGTTTTGTGTGTGCAGTTGTTGTTCCATCCAAGACATATTAGCGCCAAATTCTAAAGTTTTAAAATTAGCTGAATTAAAGAACATAATTTTCCTCCTTTTAATTACCTAATCTGGTAAGTTTGTCTGCCTCATTATAAGTATTACGCAAATTCTTTACCATATCAATAACATCTTGTAAATTTTCTGAGTTTTTTTTGATATTTGCTTGTAAAATGACATGGTTGAAATAATCATAAAGTGAAAATAGATTATTAGATATTTCGTAATCAAAATTTAAGGTGTTTTGTAAATGAGCAATAATGCGTTGTGCTTTTTGCAGTTTCTCATTTGCAAGGGTAAAATCTTTTTCCTCTAATGCCGTTTTAGATAGTTCAATTTCTTTTATAAGTCCGTCATACACCATTTTTAGCATTTCGCCTTGTGTCATGGTCATAACAGATTGTTGCTTATAAGCTTTGTAGGGATTATTTATCATACAATGCTCCGTTCCGTCGTTTATAGCGACTTATTAATAGCCAAATTGTGACATTAAGTATTGACTTTGAGTATTATAGTTAGATAAAACAGATTCCATAGTTGTAAACTGTGCCCAGTATCTATCTTTTTCTAGCTCATATCTATGTTGCAATTCTTCAATTCGGTCTTTAATGCTATCCATTTCAGTAGTTAATGCATTACTACCCTCTGTGGAATAACCAACATAACCAGCTTCACTAACAAGACTACCAGGGTCAGCAGAACTTAAGTTTGCTGCGTCATCAATAGCATCTTCTAATTGTTTTGCAATACCATTTTCACTAGAGAACAACGCACTAACACCTGACGGGTCACTTGCTAAAGCGTTTCTAAAAGCAGTTTCGTCAAATTGTAACTGACCGCCATCGTTGTACTCGCTAGTAGTCTCTATACCAATTTGGTACATAGCAACTGACGCACCCTCTGGCAAGCTATACATTATGCTTCGCATAGAGCTTAACAATGATGATATAGCGCTGTCGTTTCTTAAAAGACCCTCTTTAGCTTTTTCTTCCCACAATTCTATCTCTCTGTCGGACATCTCTGCTTTTTGCGCAGAAGATAGAGGCGCATAGTCTTTATAGTTATCGTCTTCACGAATAACGTCATTTAAAGTTTTAACAAGCTCATTGTAATCGTCAATAAATTCTTTTACAGTCTCAACAATTGCATCATCATTACGTGATGTTGTGATAGTCGTATTTACATAATCGCCAGCTGAGTTAGTCTCGCTAACTTGTGTAGCTTTCATTGTAATGCCGTCAATTGTGAAAGTATTACTACTTCTTGATGTAGACACTCCGTTAACTTCGATAAGTGCATCTTGTCCTGCTGTAATCACTCCTGCTACTGCTGTACCATCACCAAAAGTAACGCTTGTATTTTCAAAAAGCTCTGCGAAAGAAGCATTAATACTTGATAAATCTACAGCACCAGATGTAGCTGAGTTTAAGTTTATCTTTCCGTTTTCAAAAGTAGCTGTAATGTTAGGGTCAGAACTTGCAAGCAAGTCAGCAACTGTGCCTGTAGCAGTATCGCTAAAGCCAGCTAGTTCACTTAAAGCAGTGCTTGTAGTTACGGCGTTGTTTTTGTTAGCTAAACCAAAAGTTATACCTAAATCAACATTCTCTCCAGTAACACCACTTTCTTTAACTTCAACTTCATAACCTTTTGCTGTGTTAAGAGTGCCACCTGTTTTTGTGTCGTTTAAATCGAAAGATACATTAGCAACTCCAGAATCGTCAGTGCCAAATCTAGACTCTAACCATTCGTTCATATCGGTTACAATATCTGCACCACTTTTGCCGTCTTCTTCAGAGAAACTATATGTATGAGATGCTCCGTTAACTTCAAAAGTAATAGAACCTTGCTTTATAGAAGCATTGCTAAATCCGTCGCTCTCAATAGATTTTTTTGTTAATGTAGCACTGCTAATGCTACTTGATTGAGAAATAGTGCCCTCGCCAAACAGTTTAGTAAGAATATCGCCCTGTGTTTGTTCAATATTAATGCCATAGTTTGAGCCAGTAGAGCTAGAAACTAACTGCATTGTGTCTGTTAAAGTAGAGTATGTAAGCATTACACCAGCGTCACTTGAGTTAATTTCATTCATCATTTTGCTAACACTTTCAGTACCGTCAAATTCGAAATCTACTCCGTTAATTGTGAACGCAAATGAAGAGCCTGTACCTACTTCTGAAAGTTTTAAGGATGTGTTAAACTGTGTGCTGTCACCAGGTGTCATGCCTAGTTCATACGCACCAAGACCTGTAACTTTAATGTCGTGGCCGTCCTCTGATGTAGCAATACCAAGGCTTAAATAACGCTCGTTATCAGGAGCATCAGCCTCGCCCTCAGCACCAACACCTACTATGTCAACAGTTATATATGAACCAAAAGCTGTAGAAACTTTTTGCTGTAATGTGCTTTCAAATTCTTTGGCAGTTATTGTGCCGTCTCCGTCTAAATCTTTAATATCTGTAAGATTAATAGACTTTGTAACTCCGTCATAAGATAAATCAAAAGTAACGCCAGACGTAAAATCTAGTGCATGACCAGCTTGGATTGTCTCGCTAGGGTTTTCGCCACTTACGCTTAGACCTGTAACTGCTAAACCACGCTTTGAACCACCTGTTACTTCTATTGTGTCACTTGCATCATCAGATGTGATTTTTAGCACGTTGTTTTCAAGCTCTACAGTGTATCCTTCTCCAAGAGCGTTTTCAAATCTATTTATAACTTCTTCAGAATTTGTCGCACCGTTTAAATCAACAGTTATGTCGGCACCGTCATTAATACTTAGCTTAACATTTTTGTTGTAGTTAGCGTCAATATATTCATCACTAAAAATCTCTTTACCAGCATTTGTGGACTCACCTGTGATAGTTCCATTTGTGCTTAGTTTTTGAGTAGATTTTAGTGAAGCTGCTGTTGCAAGTTGCTTAACAATAACACTCATATCGCCAGCATAGGCATCTGATGAAGATGACAAAATGCTAAGTGCATTGCCGCCTATAACAGAGCTTGTCATGTTGTTAAAGAAATCTGAGTTAGTTAAGTTGTTTGTAGATGATGCACCAAAAGACGAGTCTAGGTACTTGTTACCGAACTCGTTAATATCTGTGATTAAATCTCTATAAATCTCTTGTTTCCACTCAGATTGTTGTAAAAGTCCGTTTTGGACATCTATTTTCGCTTGTGTGCCGGCTAACATATCCTCAACAAGTGCTTCTGTATCAAAACCTGACATTAAGCCAGAGATACCACCATTTGAGCTGTTGCTAGTGCTTGACACATTGTAATATGCCGATGAGCTTATGGTTGACATGGTTTTTTCCTCCTATATAAAACAGTTCTAATATACTGATAAAATTCGATTTTTTCTGTCAATTTATTTATGCTACGATTTTCTATTATGTAAAGTGATTTATACCAATTTACCTTTTTTTGTAGGAAATCTGTTACCTACGCCTGTTTGAACAGATTTATGGTATCTACCTGCATAAGAAGTACCGCTTTTATTTAAAGACTCAATATTTTTCATAACACGATTTTTTTCATACATCATGTGCTCTCTAATATGTTCGTCGTTGTTGCTTATTCTGTGTGCGCTAGACTTAATCATAAAGCTTAAATCATAAACTTCTTGCAAGTCTTCGCTGAGTGCATCTCTTGAATTTGTGTGATTTATTGCAGATAGCAAAGCTATATCATTAGTACAAACTGCTTGTAAATCTAAATCGATAGATTTAAGATTATCGATAATCTCGGCACGTTTTTCTACGCTATGAGCAAGTTCGTCAACTTGTTGAACGCTCATAACTTCTGTTATTTGCTCTAGCTCTTTCATAAGACCGCACTTATTGGATAAAAGCGCTATTACCATTTTGTGTTTTGCCATGCTACTCGCCTCAATTCTATAGTTAATTTTATAAAAATATCTATTATTGTTGTTTTATTTACTTTTTTATGGTATATTATAATTTATAAATACATGATGATATATTAAACAAATTATGCACGAGACATGTTCTCTTGCTGTGATGGGTGTACTAGAGGTGGATAAATGGAATTATATAGTGATAGTAGTTTTGATGCTATATTAAAAAAACAAGACGGAGAAATTATTGCAGAGGGTTATGCGGACATTAACATACATAACCGCTATGTTACTTTCTTTAGCGACTTTGTGCCTCTTTACCCAATAGATACAAAAATGGAAATTGTTAGAATGTATAAAGGAAAAGAAGTGCACAGATTTAGAGGTACCGTGTATTTATCCGACAAACAATTGATGCGTTTGGTTGATGTTAAAGACAAATTGCTTGAGGGCAGTGAGTTGTGTTATAGCGATAGAGTAAAGGTAAATGCGTTAATTACGCCTCTTTTTGAATATAAACAAAGCAAGAAATTTTCCTTGAGTTTTTTAAGAAAAGAGCCTGAAATTGACAATAGACTTAACGGTGAAGTGGTTAGCTTAACACCAGATGAGCTTGTGTTTAGTTTTGATGACTTGTTGCATGTAAATACAGATATGCAAATTGAGACAGGATATAAGTTTGATATAAAGCTAAAAAATATTAAGAAGATAGAGAACTTTGTTGTAGAAGTTAAAAAATCCATGTTATTTGGTGAAAAACCAGCTTATATTTGTGATATAAGGGACATGGACGAAGAACAAAGAAAGCTTCTTGTTAACTATCTTCATCAATACAACTTAAAACATAATAAAGTGTTTTAATATCTGGTAAGGGGTTGTCGCATTTAGATAAATCATAGTTTAAATATACAACCTAACAAAGATAACGTAAGGGCGAGCTGTGCTCGTCCGTTAGATCTAATGTACGAATTATAATAATTTTAGATTTAATATAGATGCAAAATATAAAAATTAACCATATATATTGAGTTTACAGAAACTTATGCTTTCGGACGAGCACAGCTCGCCCCTACCTGAAGCGTATGTTTTTTTTGTAAATTTACTTAATGCAACAATCAATTTATTTTTATACGCAAAAGCATGGTACACACACAGTGGGCGACCATTAATGCTTATGCGTATATTTTTTACATTGTTTCTTCAAAATTTGGGTCTGCACTACGTGGGAAATATATTGGAGTACCTGTGTATTCAATCTCTACTCTTGGGTGTTCAAGTATCTCTAAACTAAAATCACCTGGAACATAATTAAACATGTTTGTGGTGTTTATATCCCAATCCACATTTACTTCGGCTGGGGTATAGTTCATGCTTATGCTATGTGGTTCCCAAGAAATTTCTGCTCCAGTATTTGGTAAGAACATGTGCATTCGAGAAGACATAGACTCTTGCAGTCTTTGTTGTCTTGCGACTTGTCCTACAGTTACATTGTTTTCTGTGTGGGCAAGTTGTCTTGCGTTCATAATTAAGTTTGTGTTGTATTCTTGCCAATTTTGGTTTGCGTCTTGTGCATTTTGTGCGATTAAATCGGCTGTGTTCATAATACCCAAAGATTTTCTCGCCTCGTAAGTATCAACGTAAAACTGAGCAGGCGCTGTTTGAATGTCCATCTGTGGCGCTGTAGTTTTTACGGTATAATCCGGCGTAAAATCTTGGTTGTACTCAAGTCTTGCAGCTTCGGCTCTCATCTGATACTTTACATCTATTGTAGTAATTTGCAATAGTTGATTCATAAATTCACCTGCTTTCTAAAAAATAGTGTTTTACATTAATTTATTTAAGGAAATCCATTAGAGAAGACGGTAATAGTCTTGAACCCATGTTTTGAACCATGGATAAAACGGAATAGTCAATCTCTAAGCTAATTATAGCCTCTTCTTCATTTGTGCCCATTAAATTATCTATCTTAATTTTATAAGCATCTTCCATATCAGTAAGTCTTGTTACCATTGAGTCTAGCAACTTAGTTTTTGCACCGATATCTGTAATGTTTTTGCGATATGAGTCTGAAAGGTTAAGTAAGTGAGTGTCTATCTCTCTCATAGCTTCTTCGTTTTCAGTATCTATCGCTTTTTCTAAATCATTTAGTATGTTAAATATATTGTTAGGTTGTCCATCAGATGCAACTCCAAAACCAAAAACATCCATACCACTGTAGTTAACTTGGAAAACGCTTTGTTCGTCGATTTGGTCTTCCTTAATTTTTATGCCCAAACCAACGTCCATATATACGTCTTCGTCCATTGGAACAGGAACAGGCTCGTCAGCTGCATTTAGATAATAGTAAGAACCAGCTTTAATAGGGTCGTCGCTAAATGGTGAAACCATTTCAGTATCTGCTCTTAAAATTTTGTCAACATCAATTCCGTTGTATAATAAGTTTCCGTTTGTTGAATGTTGAGTAAATGGTGCATTTGTACTAGAGTTAGAACCACCATACAAAAATTTATCACCATATTTTGTGTTAGCATAAGTCAAAACTTGTTCTTTCAAATTGCGTATTTCAGTAGCGATTATATCCCTAGCAGCACCTTCAGTTGTATCGTTCATAGCTTTAACATTAAGTTCGTGCGCTTGTGTTAAAATGTCACTAATGTTCATCATAACATCTTCAACAACAGTTAGCTCGTCGCTAATTGTCTCAACATTTTCACGTTGGGTTTGTGTTTTATATAAGTCGTTTCTAGAATACAAAACCTTTGTACCAGAAGCCACGTCCTCGTCCATGTTAATAAAACGATTACCAGAAGATAACTGGTTGTTTGTTTTTGCAACATTATTTTTAGCAGTGAACAAATTATCTAAATATGTTCTAGCAGTAGTTTTATCTGCAACTCTCATAATATAATTCTCCTATCTATATTGGAATATCATTATAGTCCTACAAGACCTGTTCTATTAATTATTACATCTAGTATCTCGTCCATAACTGTCATAACACGTGCTGCTGCTTCGTAAGACTTTTGGAATTTTAGCATATTCGCTGTTTCCTCATCACTACTTACACCAGAGATAGAGTCTCTTTGGTCTAGGAAGTCGTTAGAGATTTGAGCATACGCATCTTGTCTACCTGAGTGGAAAGCGATATCGCTACCCAAAGTACCTACCATGTTAACAACAAAGTCAGAGAAAGAGCCTGAATAAGTTTCGCCATAGCTTACAAAGTCATTTTCAGCAGTTGTCAGTTTAGTTGCAAGCTTTAAAGCGTAATCTTCAACATTTTCGTCTTCGTTATATATAAAGTAACTAGCACCAGCGTTTAGCCAGTCTTCGCTAAGTCCAATATTTGCAGCTGATAAAATATCATCTGTAGTTGCACCAAGTAAAGTTTTATAAACTATATCACCGTCAGCATCTTTCATAGGCTCGCCTGTAGTTTCATCATAAAACGGAATAGTGCTGTTAGCAACATCTACTAATTCAAAAGCAAAAGTATTTAAAACACTTTTGTAATATGGAATACCACGTTGTAGCTCGTCTCCGTTTGTCTCAACATTTGCGCCTTTACCATTTAGAAAGTGTATAGCTGAAATAAGAGAGCCGTTAGTTGTGCTGATTGTCTCGTTGTTGCTTGCCCAGCTGATGTCGATAGTGCTATCCTCATTGATATTAAGAGCTAGAGAGTCGCTGTCAGTTCCTGAAACCAAGGTGTGCTGACCAAACTCAACATCTATCATACCATTTGAGTGATTAACAACATTGATATTACCATAGCTTGCAAGTTCATCTAACAACATGTTACGTTCGTCAAACAACTCGTTAGGACCATAATTCTCGTTATCAGAATTCATAAGAATGGTAGTATCTTTGCTAATAATATCGTTTAAGTGAGCAATTCTTGCAGCAATGTCATTTATATTGTCTACATCAACTTCTAAATCAATAGCATATTCACCAGCAATGTTTGTAAGGTTAGCGTCTAATTGATTTAAAACTTGAGTTATGTTTTTGAAAGATGACATTACTAAGTTTGCTTGTGCGTCCATAGTAGGGTCTTGAATAAAAGAGTTGAGGTCGGTGTACAAACTGTTGATTGCACCAAAAAGTCCGTCCTCACTTGTAATATCAGCACCGTCTCCCAAAGATACTTGAATATCTTGCAAGATTTGTGCTGCTTGTGCGTGGTAAGAAGTGTTACCATATTCTTCTCTAAAACGTTTGTCTAATAGCTCGTCTCTTGTTTGTGCAACACCTAAAGCTTCAACACCTTGTCCCATTGCAGGGATTGGATTATACGAAACTCTGTTAGCACTAGAATAAAGTGCAAGAGCTGCTACGTCTACGTTTTGTCTTGTGTAACCAACTGTGTTAACGTTGGATAAGTTGTGTCCTACTATATCAAGTGCTTTTTGGTTTACATAAATTGCAGATTTTGCAGTTTCAAAACCCATAAAAGTTGATCTAACCATGAATAGCCTCCTGTATTTTTAAGATTATATCTTTGAACTATATGTACCAGTTACATTACGCTTTTTTTGACCACTAGCAGAATACATTCCACCAGTTGAGGTTTGAACAGGAACATTGTCTGCTCCCAAAAGTCTAAGTTCAGCCCCTGCTATATCCGTGCTTGTTTTGCTTAGAGTTTTTAGGTCTCCTATTTTTAAAGCTAGTTTTTCAAAATGAGGAAGTAAAAAAGCTTTTTCTTCTTTAGTTACAGATGCTAAAACTTCTGTCATGGTTAAGTTTTCATAACCAGCTTCGTTTTGAGCAGATAATCGAACTTTCTCCAAAGCTTCTAGCTTCATTGTATATGCTTGCTGTGTGTGGGATAGCTTTTCTATTTCATCTAGCTTATATTCAAGCAAAGCTTTACGCTTTACATGTTCAAGTTCGCACATTTCTTCAATCTGCATGGTTAAGTTAGATGTCGCCTCTGCTAAACGAGTAATACATTCGTTCATGTTTACCTCCATTATAGCTTATGACCGCAAATTTTATTTATCATAGCATCTGCTATCTCTGTTCCGCTAACAGGACAGTTGTCGCCACTATATTTTAGTTTAAGTTCATCTACTTTAGAATGATTAACACTTTCTGTTACCTTAGATTGAATAGCATAATCTTTCATAACTGAATTTAAGTTAGACTTAAAAGAAGCTTCTGAACTAAAACTTACTGTATCTGTAGTAGCTGCAACGCTAGTGTTAGTTTCTGGGTTTTGTGTGCTATTTGATGTGGGTTTGTTAATAGCGTTATTTTTTTGATACAATTTAGATGCATCAAAGATTGATTTAATCTCCATATATTTTCCCTCCGTATCGAAATGTTGTATTTTAAGAAATAAAACTTGCCTAAGTGTGCAAATCCATTAGTTAGTATGAAAAGTTTAAACATTGTTAACTGAAACGAGCAGATTGAACCACTAAATTAAAGTTACAATATATTTATTCAATGAAAATTCAAAAAGTAAAGACTTTTTTACACATTCTTAACAATTAAATTTTGAATAAATTTTTTACAAATTTGACAAAATGTAAACTAGTTATTAATAATTAATGAATGTATTAGTTTATTATTGAACTTGACAGTATTTTGCACCTAAAATTACAGTTAACTTGTACAAATATGACTAACACATTGGTATTATAATAAACAAACATACTAAAATCGACACTTTTTGCAAATTTTAAAACTTATGTATTGACATTTAGCACTATAGAGATATAAAATAGATGTAAAGGTAATTTAATTTACTTTACTATATGCAAAATTGCAATTTTGTTATAGCTAAGTAGAAAATTTATAATAAAAATGCACAAAAAATTATGAGAATAAAGAATAAAGAGAGGTGTTAGATTTGAACAACTTAATTACATCGATTTCTTCGATTGAACCGATGAAATTTGGGTATGATGTCAAAGAGGCTACTAGCGAACAAAACAGTGCGGAAATACCTTTTTCTAGCATACTAAGTGATGTTATCCAGCAAACAACAGAACTGCAAGCGGTAAGTGAAGCAGATACTAATGCTTTGTTGTTGGGAGATACTGATAACCTAGCACAAGTCCAAATAAACTCAATGAAAGCAGAAGCTATGTTGCAAACAACTGTACAACTAACAACTAGAGCGGTGAATGCTTATAAAGAGATTATGTCTATGCAAATTTAAATTTGATATAGTTAACAATAGCAAGGAAGTACAGTAGGAATGGGGAACTTATGAAGGAAAAAGTGTTGGGAGTTTGGAGGAAGGTATTAGAGCTACTAAAAAATACAGTTGTGCGGATAGTAGCGATAGCGTTAGCGGTGACGCTGGTAATAACTATAATCGTAACTTTAACCCTTACTAACTCTAAGGGTTATGTTCAGCTTTATACAGGTGTGACAGATCCGACAGAGGTAAGCGAAGTTTATAGCGAGCTTAGGTTAATGGGGGCAGATGTTAAACTAGGGGAAAACAACGAAATACTCGTGCTAGATGAGGAGTACGATATTTGGTTGATTTTGCTTGCAGAAAAAGGTTATCCAAAAACAGGTGCACCAGCGTATGATATTATTTTGAATAATGCTGGTCTTACAACCACAGAAATGCAGTATGAACAACTGGTGTTAAGCGGTTTGCAAGACAGATTACAGGAAACGATTGCTCGTATAAATGGTGTGCAAGCCGCAATTGTTAACCTGAATTTGGCAGATGATACTGAATATGTTTGGGAAAACGTACAGGATGATATGCAAAGCACGGCGGGTGTTATGTTAACATTGAACGACGGAGTAACGTTGAGTCCCGTTCAAGTTACATCTATCAAAAACTTGGTTAGCTCTAGTGTGTCTTATTTAGCACCTGAGAATGTAGTGGTTATTGACTCTAAAACTTCTTTAGAGCTCTTAGGAGTAGAGCTAGAAGAGCTGGAAGATGGCGAAGAGGATAACGAGATTAGCTATGCTGAGAACCTAGAGTTTGAGAAAATGGTTCAAAGTCAGATAGAAGAAAATGTAGAAAAATTGCTCTCTGCAAGATATGGCGAAGATGGTGTAGTGGCATCTGCAAAAGTAACTATCGACTACGATAAAATGATATCCGAACAGCTTGATTTGCTGGAAGATGAAGAAGGTAATGGATACGCTACAAACGTTGAAATAGAAGCAGAATTAGGCACTGAGGATCAAGATATTTCTGATGTTGTTGGTGAAGAAAATAACACTGATATTCCAGAATATCCTGTAGGTGGTTTAGACGAAGACGAAGCTACATATTATCGCTCTAATTACGAGATAGATTACGGATATTTAAAAACTCAAATTGAGAGTGGACAAGCAGAGATTTCTAGAGCTACTATTTCTGTAATGGTAGACGAAGAAAACTTAGACGCTGGCACAAAAGATGAGCTAATTACAGCAGTGGCGATGGCTACAGATATACCGATAGAATTAATATCAGTAACATCTTATGACCGTGCAGCAGTTGAGCCAGAAGTTGTAGAGCCAGAGAAGATTGTTCCAGAAAATATAACAGAATTTGTGTTTATGTATTTGGAATTATTGGTTGCAGTAGCATTTGGTTTAATTCTATTAATCATAGCTATAATCATTCTAATAGGACGCAGAAAACGCAGAAAACAACGTGAAAAAGAAGAAGCTTTATTAAGAGCAGAAGAAGAAGAAAAACGTCGTAAAGAAGAAGAAATTGATGAGTATAAAAAACAATTAGCTAGTGTTGCACAAACAGATGATGATGCTAAGAAAGAAGTAATCGTTGAAGAAATTAGAGACTTCGCTGACCAAAATCCAGAGATAACAGCAGGTTTAATTCGTTCATGGTTAAAGGAAGAAGGGTGATATTTTGGCTGGTTCAAACACAAAAAATGCTAGTGGACCAAAGTGGACTTCCGTAAGCAAAGCGGCTGCTGTTATGATAGCGCTTGGTGCGAACAATGCAGCGAAAGTATATAGCCACTTGAACGAAGAAGAAGTCGAAATGCTGTCCATTGAGATTGCAAAACTAAAGAAAATAGACCCCGATAAAATGAAAGAAGTAGTTGATGATTTTTATGGGTTGTGCGTAACTCAAAAAATCATCACCGAAGACGGTGCTCTGTATGCACAAATGGTTTTGGAAAAAGCGTTTGGCTCTGACAAAGCTGCTTCATATATGCAACGTGTTTCCGTAGCTATGAAAACAAGAGCATTTGAGTTTATCAGAAAAGCAAATTACAAAAACTTAATGATAATGCTTCAAAACGAGCATCCTCAAACAATTGCTTTCGTTTTATCTTACGCAAAGGCAGAACAAACTTCCAAAATTATTGCAGAACTACCAAAAGACATACAATTTGATGTTATTAGAAGAATTGCTACAATATATAGTGTTTCTCCTGAAATTGTAGGAATTATAGAAAAAGTGCTAGAGAAAAGGTTCTCTGCAGTTGTTGCTGTTGATATGACAGAAATCGGTGGTATTAACTATGTTGCTGATATTATGAACCACACAGACAGAACAACTGAAAAATATATCTTTGACGAACTTGGTAAGCATGAGCCAGAGCTTACAGAAGAAATTAGAAAACTTATGTTTGTATTTGAAGATATTATCAAGCTTGACGATATGGCTGTCCAACGTGTATTAAGAGACGTAGATGTAAGGCAACTTGCAATTGCTATTAAAGGTTCTAATGAAGAAGTTAAGAATATGTTGCTTGGAAATGTTAGTGCTAGAGCACGTGAGTCTATACTTGAGGATATTCAATATCTTAGAAATGTTAGACTTAAAGACGTTGAAGAAGCACAACAAAATATTGTTAATATCATTCGTGCTCTTGAGGAAACAGGTGAGATAGTTGTGTCTCGTGGAGGAGAGGATGACGTAATAATTGCCTAGTATAATTAAGAGCAGAGGCGTCGTTCCTCTGTCAGAAAATGTTGTTATTCCAGAATATTCGTTAGAGTATAGGATTGAAAATGGTGAAATCATTTTCGAGAGTCTAGATGGCGAAAATATCAGGATGAAAGTAGAAGAAAATTTAGACGAAGAAATAGACGAAACCGAAGAAAGAGAGCAAGAGACTCAAGGTGAATTTGTTGAAGCTTATGTACACGAGGATATCGTGATAGGAGAAGAAATAAGCGAAGAAACAGAACACGAAACTGTTGAAGTTCAAAAAGAACCCCCACAGTTAACAGAAGAAGACATTAAAGAACTATATAAAGATGAATTTCTTGCCTTAGCAGAAGAAGCTAAAGAAGAAGCATATAAAAAAGCGTATGAAGATGCTTATAGAACAGCTTACAGAGAAGCGATAGCTAAAAGAAAAGGCGAGCTTGAAGAATGTGTTAAAGGTGTTGATAAAAGCCTTGACCGCTTGCAAAAAGACCAACAAGAATTTATGGTTAAATATGCAAATGAGCTTAAATTTTTGGCTATTGATGTAGCAGAAAAAATGATTATGCAAAAGATTAATGAAGATGAAATGATACTTGAAAAACTGGTGGTTTCCACTATTTCAGGAATTAAGAAAACTTCTTGGTTTGATGTCGAAATATCAGAGAATTTGGTAGGTTTGGTAGAAAAAATACGTAAGGATTTAGAGATGTATCATGGCATAGCAACGGTTACTCCGATAAGTGGAGAAAACGATATTGTTAGAGTAAACACAGAAGAAAGCACTGTTGTGAATACAATTTCTACACAAGCTGAAAATTTGAGAAAGTTATTTGAAAACAGTTAGGAGGCGTAAAGTATGGATATGGCTAGTGTGCTTGACATGTTAGATACATCTAAATATGAGAGAATAATTAGCGTATCCGACTTAAGGTCTTTTGAAGGTAAGGTTAGCAAGATACAAGGAATGACAATTGAAGCAACAGGCTTGACATGTGGAATTGGCGATATTTGTAGAATTATCACGAAGTCAAAAAACACCTTGCTTTGCGAAGTTGTTGGTGTATCTGGCAAAACATCATTTTTAATGCCATATAGAGAGACTGAAGATATAGGTTATGGTTGTGCAGTTATTAACACAGGTGAAAAACTGAGAATTTGGGTAAGCGAAAAACTTATTGGCAGAACAGTTAATGCACTGTGTAAACCGATTGACGACCTAGGTGATATAGACGATGGTGAAGCGATGTCGATAAACGGTATCGCTGAAAATCCTTTAAAAAGACCACCTATAACAGAAGTCATGGAGATTGGAGTTAAAGCTATTGATGGTATGTTAACCATTGGTAAAGGGCAAAGAATAGGCATTTTTGCAGGTTCTGGTGTAGGTAAAAGTACACTTATGGGAATGATTGCAAGAAATGTTAAAGCAGATGTAAATGTTATAGCGCTTGTTGGTGAAAGAGGACGTGAGGTTGTTGAGTTCATCAACAGAGAACTAGGCCCTGAGGGACTTAAAAGGTCTGTGTTGGTAGTTGCAACATCTGACCAACCAGCAATGATGAGATATAAATGTGCACAAACTGCAACAGCAGTAGCAGAGTATTTTCAAAGGCAAGGTAAAGATGTACTCTTTATGATGGATAGCTTAACAAGATTTGCCATGACTCAAAGAGAGATAGGACTGAATGTTGGAGAAGTCCCTGTTGCTAGGGGATATACTCCATCAATTTATTCGGAGCTTCCTAAACTTCTTGAAAGAGCAGGTAACTTTGAAAAAGGCTCTATAACAGGAATATACACAGTTTTGGTGGAAGGCGATGATACCAATGAACCAGTATCTGATACCGTTAGAGGTATTATAGACGGACACATAATTTTATCAAGACAAATTGCAGCAAAAAACCACTATCCAGCAATTGATGTGCTGAACAGCATAAGCCGTTTAATGAACACAATAGTTGATAAAGAACAAAAAGTTTTGGCTGACAGCATAAGAAATATGTTATCAGTATATAAAGAAAACGAAGACTTAGTAGCGATTGGAGCGTATAAAAGTGGTGCTAACCCAGCGCTTGACCAAGCGATTGCAAGGCTAGATAAAATGAATGAGTTTTTAATGCAAAAAGTTGAAGAACCATTTAGATATGAAGAAATGTTAGAAGCTATGAAAGAAGTAGTTACATAAAGTTAGATTTAAAAGTTGTATTTGAAATAAGGAGATTGATATGAAAAAATTTAGTTTTTCCTTAGATAAGTTACATCATTATAAAGAGCAGGTGTTAGACTCAGAGAAAAACGAGCTTTTAATGATGATAAGGACAAAAGATAACCTTGTAGAAGAGATAACGAGATTAGAGCATTTTAGAGTAGATAAAAAACGTGAGCTTTCTGAAAAACAAAGAGTTGGCATAAATGTTAGTGATACAATGTCTTACACTTTTATGATAGACAACGCTAAACATCAGCTAAATGATATGTACCAAGAGCTTGCAAAAAAAGAGATAGAGATAAACAAGCAAAAAATTGTTGTCACTAATAAATCGACAGAAGTAAAAGCCTTAGATAAATTAGAGGACAAACAAAAGAGCGAATATAACAAAGAAGTTATTAAAGAAATGGATAATGATATTTCAGAGTTTGTTTCATCACTTTCTGCTCATAACAGAGCAAAAAGTTAATATAGATGAAAAAATTAATTAAGGAGGTGAAATAATTAAATGCAAGCGACACAAATGGTAAATACATCAGCTATGAACAGAGCAAGCATGATGGAGAGATTATCTGCTGATACATTAGGAAACGACAGCGCTCTTGTTGCCGACAGTTCAAACCCTTTTATGCAGATTTTTGCTAACATGACAAATGCTATGTACGAAGGCGAGCAAAATGGCGAAAGCATAGTGACAGAACCTGAGATGAAAAATTTCAGCGAAGAAGAACTTCTAGAGGTGTTGCAAAGTCTTTCAGTGGCAGTGAACAGCAGTGATATGGCAAAAGTAAACGAGATTATCGCGACTATGAGCACTACACCAGTACTAACAGAAGAAGTCGGAAATGTGGCGGCGAAAATCAAACAGTTTTTTGCAGAAAATCCTATACAAACTTTGGTTAGCACAAATGAAACTAGCGACGAGTTTTTAAATCAGTTAAACAAACTGATGGAGACAGGTGAAATCAATTTAACTTTTGGTGAAAAAGAAAAAGGTGCTGAAACAGTTTTGTTTGACAGTGTGAAAAGACCACAAATAGTTTCTTTTGAAGACAGCGAAGAGTTAAAACAACTACTTAGCGTAAGTACTAACGGAACAGAGAAAACTGCTGAAACAGTGACTACACCTACTTTAGTAGAGGTTAAAACTGCTAGAACTCCAGACGGATTACCAATGCTTGACACATTGAGATTTGGCGTTAACCAAACTCTTGAAAAAGGCGAGTTTGTTATGAAGCTTAACCCAGAAGAACTAGGCGAGATAACAATAAAACTTGTGTATGATGATGTTGGAAACAGAATTTTGGAGATTACAACTGCAACAGCTCAAACAACCAAGCTTATTAATGATGAGTTAGCGTACTTGAGAGAAGCTTTCAGACCTATGCAAATTGAGGTTAAAGAGAGTAGCGTGAATGTAGTAACAGAGAGCAAAGAGGCTTATGGCTCTGCAAACTTTGGGAACTCATCACAAAACCAAAGCTCTAACAACTGGCAAAACCCAAATAGTGAAGGCATTTACTTTGCAGAAGATGCAGTGATAAGCGAAGAAGTCACACCACAGGCTGTTCAAGTGATTGACAACTTAGGACTTTAATTGAAAGGAGAATTAAATGGATAGTACAGTAAGTAATAGCACAAGTAGCAGACCCGTTACAACTGGGCAAAACTATGATGTAGTTTTTACAGATGAAACAGATAACTCTATATTGTCCCCTACTGCTTTTTTGGAACTTATGATAGTTGAAATGCAGAACCAAGATTTCACAGACCCTATGGATACGGGCGAGCAACTAGCTCAAATGGCACAGTTCACCAACTTGCAAATGATGGAAGAAATGAACAAGAACTCCGTTGCAAGCTATGCGATGTCAATGGTTGGTAAAACTGTTACAGCTTCTAGATTTATGGTTGACGGAACACTAGACACAACAACAGGAGTTGTGGAAAAAGTTAGTATGTTAGACAACGAATTTGTTTTATATGTAGGCGACAAAACTTATGACCTTAACCAAATTATGGAGGTTGGAGTGTCAGCTGAAAGTGTTAGTGGAGTTGATGCTTCTAAATACAGCTTATCTGCTAAAGACATTATAGATGACAGTGCAACTGTAGCTTGGGCAATGCCAACAGAGGACATAGTTAAAGCATCTGAACTAAAATACACAGTTTATTATTCAACTGATGAGAATTTTGACAGTGTTGCAGAAGTTGAAAACGGCACACAATTTGGCCCTGCAAATCAAATGCATTTATATGAAGAAACATTAACAGGCTTGCAAGCAAACACAACATATTATGTAAATGTTGTAGTGCTAAACCCAGACGGAACTAAATCGGCGTACAAACCAGTAGAAATAACAACTAAGATGTAAGGAGTGAATACTTTTGGATGATATTAGATTTAGATATTATTCCCCTGTTATAAGTGGCACTCCTAAGGTTGATAGCTCTAACATAAACAGTGGTTCGACGACAGCAAAAGACACAGGGTTTAAAGAGATACTGGAAGAACAAATTAGCAAAAGCAATGTTAATTTTTCTAAACATGCAGTACAAAGGTTAGAGGATAGAAGCTTGAATTTAGACGACGAGAGCTTAAGAAAGCTTGACGAAGGCGTTAAAATGGCAAGTGAAAAGAGCTTAAGAGATGCTCTGATTTTGGTAGACAAAACAGCGTTTATAGTAAACATCCCAAGCAACACTGTTATAACTGCCAAGGGAAATGATGAAACAGATATTTTTACAAATATAAACGGAGCAGTAATAATGTAAGAGGCCGGACCTTTTTAGGAAGCCTAATACCTTGACTGATTGATAGGTATAGACTGTTTCGAAAACTATAAAGGAGATAGTATGAATAGAGCTATGTTTTCCGGTGTTGCTGGTATGAAAGCGCACCAAACAAAAATGGATGTTATAGGTAATAACATCGCAAACGTTAATACTTACGGATATAAATATCAAAGAGCAGTTTTTAGTGATGTTTATTATCAAAATATAAGCGGTGCTTCAGCTGGTACTCAAACAGCTGGTGGTACAAACCCATCAAGTGTTGGTTACGGTTCTATCTTGAACTCAGTACAAACACAAATGTCAACTTCCAGTATATCTAACACAGGTTTTGGTATGGACGTTGCAATCACAGGCGAAGGTTTTATTCAAGTTATGGACGCTAGTGGTAATATTTTTTACACAAAAGCTGGTCTATTAGCTTATGACTCTAACGGTTACTTAACTGACGTTAACGGTAGTTTCGTTCTTGGTACTCCGTTAGACGGCGAAGAAGCTACAGCCGAGAAAATCAAGCTAGATAATATCGGTTCAGTTGACCCAAAAGCTGCTGAAGCAACAGCAGAAGTTGGTGGATACACATATTTATTGTCAGCTGCTAATCAAACTCACTTTGGTAACGTTGCAATTAATATGTCAGCAAGCCAACAATTACCTCAAGGATTACTTGCAAGTGCAACAATCAGTGAGACAGGTGCAATCTCTGTAGCACTTAATGCTTATGAAGAATTTGCAAACCTAACAGAGCTTAACAACGCTATTAATGAAGCTATTACAGCTGCAAATGATGGAGAACCTCACCCAGCTGGCGACTTTACATTTGAGATTGAGGGCGGAGATATTTTTGCAGGCGGTCCATTGACAGGTTCAGAGTTATCTGACCCTTACGGTGGTATAGATGAAGGTGGATTTGCAAGTGATTTAGATTTAAACAATGTTTTATTTGGTAAATCAGTTCAGTTTGTTAGTGTTAGCGATAACTTTAGTGGCACAGGAACGTTTGATGGCGATGATTTTACAGCGACATTAGATAATACTGACCCAGCAAACCCATTCTGGGAGTTAAGCTTAACTCTACCAAATACTGAGGGTACAACAACTACATACTCAGCACAAATTTCTGAGACATCAGAGGCTCAAACAATTCTTTTGAAAAACGATGTAACAGGCGAATATGTAGAAGTTACAAACCCAGGTTTTGAAGAATTAACATTAGTAGCAGAAGCAATCGCACCTGGCACTACAACAATGAATGCGTATGATACTACTGTATATACTGACCCTATCAACGTAACACCATCAGCTCCATCTGTTAACAAAGGTCTAAGCTCAAAAACTTTTGTGCTAGAAGGCGGTACAGAGGGTGGCGTTATTACTCTTGATGAACTAACTAACATAACAATTGGTTCAGACGGTAAAGTTACAGTTACTCACCCAGACAAAGGCGTTGTTACAGCAGGTACAATTGTTCTTGCTAACTTCTCTAACCCAAGTGGTTTAGAGCTTAACGGCAACAACTACTACTCAGAGACAGTTAACTCTGGTGGCCCACAATTAACTTTCCCAGGTTTAAGTGGTTCAGGTCAATTAAAGAGCAGTTCTTTGGAGATGTCTAACGTTGATTTATCCGAGCAAATGGCAGAGATGATTACAACACAACGTGGTTTCCAAGCTAACTCAAGAATTATCACAGTTTCTGACACAATGCTTGAAGAACTAATTAACCTTAAAAGATAATTAAAGTAATAAGATGGGTGCAGAGTCTGCACTTTGCACCCAATTTTTAAACAGGTGGATAGCTAATAATAGTTGGCGAGACATCACCCATTATTATTAGTTATCCAAATTAAAAGGAGAGAGAATATGATTATTTTAACTAAACTAGATGGTAACCACAGATTTGTTTTAAACTGCGACCTAATTGAAACGATTGAAGAAAGACCAGACACAACAATTAGATTAACAACAAAAGCTTACCACATAGTTCACGAGACAATGCAAGAAGTTATTGACAAAACAATAGCATATAAAAAAGAGTGTAATAAACTACCTTTTTAAAGCGTACATAAATTTCTGAAGTAAGAGAGGTTGAATCATGAAAAAGAAAGCTATAGATATAGCAACCATTATCGGTGTAGTACTATCATTTGGCTTGGTGTTTTTTGGAATTATAGTTGTGGTAGACAATGATACTAAAGCAATTACGGGAATTAATATGGACGCGCTTATAAACTTCTATGATCTTCCTAGTGTTCTTATAGTTATCGGTGGTACTATAGGCGTTTTGTTAATGATGTTTCCAATAACACAATTTACAAAAATCATAAAACATGCAAGCATTTTATATATGCCTAAAGTTTATGACCCAGCTAAATATATCACTGAGTTAACAGAGATTGCACAAAAAGCACGTGTTAGTGGTTTGTTGTCACTTGAAGAAGACGTTGCTCAAATGGATGATATGTTTATGAAAAACAGTGTTCAAATGATAGTTGACTCTGTTGACCCAGAAGCAGTTAAGGCTCAGATGGAAGAATGGATGGGGCATATTGAGGGAAGACACGAACAAGAGTGTTCTTTCTATGATAAAGGTGCAGCGATAGCACCTGGTTTTGGTATGATTGGTACATTGATAGGTCTTGTTAACTTAATGAAGAACTTATCAGATATTAACAGTGTTGGCCCAAGTATGGCGGTTGCTCTTATCACAACATTCTATGGTTCAGTTTTGTCAAACGTTGTGTTCATGCCAATAGGAAATAAATTAAGAGTTAGACACGAAGAAGAATTTTTATGCTTGTTAATTATAAGCGAGGGTGTTCAAGCTATTCAAGCAGGTGAAAACCCTAAATTTATAGAGACTAAACTACTTAATATGTTACCTGAATACAAACAAAAAGAACTTATTAAAAAAGGTAAAATACAATCAAACAGCGGTGCAGCAGAATAACAAAATATAGCTAGAAAAAAGAAGGTGGACAAATGCCTAGAAGAAAAAAATCTGGTGGCGGCGATAGCGGCGGCGGATGGCTAAATACTTATGCGGACATGGTTACACTGTTACTTGCTTTCTTTGCTGTTTTGTTGAGTATGTCCAGCACAGACGAAGCGTTGTTTAATGCGTTCATTGAATCATTTGGTGCAACACCACAAGAAGTGGTAGATGAGCTTTCTGGTAACATGGAAAACGACCCAGGTGAGGAAGTTTTTGTAGCAGGTGATTTCGAGCATTTGTATCAACAAATTCAAGAGATGGTAAGTGGAAGCGACCAAGCTGATAACATAGAAGTGTTAAGGGTTGGCGAAGCGATTTACATAAGATTTTCAAGTGATGTGTTCTTTGAGCCTAACAGTGCAGAACTAAGAACAGATAGCTTGCCAGAACTTCAAACGATTGGCGAAGCTTTGTTAGCGTTTGAAACCGAGATAAAAAGCATAAATGTATTAGGATTTACAGCAACAATTTCAGACCCAAACGCTACATATTGGGAATTATCAGGAGCAAGGGCAGCGTCAGTTGCAACTTTCCTTGATTTTAACATAGGAATGGATACCGAGAAAATAACCTCTATAGGTTATGGTAGAAGATACCCAATAGCTCCGAATGATTCTGAAGAAAACATGAGAAAAAACAGACGTGTTGAACTTATTGTGGTAAGCACTGAGGAAGAAGAAGAAAAAAGCGTTGACGAAATGCTTAATGATTTCTACGACCAAGATAGCTACCCAGAAGAAGGCACAGAGCTAGATACTATGCAACCTGAAAACGCAGTAGATACAAGTGGCGCAGAGGAAGCACAAACACAGGATGAGCAAACACTTACAGGCGAGGAATTGCCTGAAGGTGAGACAGTAGAGGGACAGACTGCCGATGCACAACAGGACAGCACAGTAGATGATACAGGTGCAGAAGCAGATACCACAGTAGATGATGTAGGGACAGAAGCAGACACTACAGCAGAAACTGATGGTGAAACAACATAGACAAAAACCAGAGGGTTTATACGATAACACATTAAGGAGGTGGTTGTTCAGTGGCTGAAGCTTTATCTCAAAGTCAAATAGACGAATTGCTTAAAAAGATGCAATCAGGCGAAGTAACAGAAACAAAAGAAGAAGCTCCAAAGCTAAAACAATATGACTTTACTTCACCGAAAAAATTTACCAAAGACCAATTAAAAGCGTTAAGTACATTATACGAAAACTTTGGTCGAAGCCTCGGAATTTACTTAACCGGTGTATTAAGAAGTGTTTGCGAAGTAGAAATTAGTGGAGTAGAAGAACAAAGATTTTACGAATTTAATAACTCTTTGCCAGACCTTACACTGGTTGCGATGGTTTCTTTTGAGCCAGAAGACAATAACTATGATGGATTAACAATGCTTCTTGAGTTTCCTACAACACTAGGATTTTTAATGGTTGATAGATTAATGGGAGGTTCAGGAGCTGTTTACTCTCCAGAAAGAAACTATACAGAGATAGAAGTATCTTTGTTAGAACATATCTTCCAAGCTATCTTAAACTTCTTACAAGAGAGTTGGAACAACAACTTCAAAGTTGAATTAGTGTTGCAAAATATTGAGACAAATGGTAGAATGATACAAGCATATTCCCAACAGGATATAGTGGTAATATCATCGCTTGAAGTAAAAGAAGAGTTTGTAAGTGGGCTTATAAATGTATGTATGCCAGCTGGAAACTTAGAAGGTATTTTGACAAACTTTAATTCAAAATATTCACATAGCACAAAACAGCTTGATCCAAAAAGAGAAGAGATTAGAAAAGATACATTGATGGGTTACTTGAAAGAAAGCAACTTAACAGTGGAAGCTATTTTAGATGTCTGCTACATGAATTTAAATGAGATAGTGTCCTTGCAATCAGGAGACATTATAGCATTAAACAAAAAAATTGATGCAGATATTGATGTTAACGTTCAAAGTGTGCCTTGGGGACGAGCACGAATAGGTGAAGTAGATTCATCTAAGGCGATAAAGATTGTTGACGTTTTTGAAAGAGAGAGGGGGAAATAAAATTGAGCAACAATAATACTCATCTTAACGATGAACAACTGGACACCATTGGCGAGATTATGAATATCAGTATGGGTTCAGCAGCAACTGCTCTATCAACAATGCTTGATAGACAAGTTTCTATTACTACACCAAAAATTGTTGAAGAAGAATTTGGAATGATAGAAAGCACAGGTCTTGAACCTGCGATTATGGTTAAAATCGAATACGTACAAGGTATTGACGGAACAAATGTTACCATGATTAAAAAAGAAGATATGCAAATTATGCTTGATATCTTAATGGGTAACGAAGACCCTGTCCCACCAGAGGAATTCGAGTTTGACGATATGAGCATGAGTGCTGCAAGTGAAATTATGAACCAAATGATGGGTTCTTCTGCAACAGCGTTATCTCAAATACTTGAAAAAACTGTAGATATATCCACTCCACATGCAGTTATAGTTGACCATAAACAAGATATTGACACAAGCATCTTTAAAATTCAAACAGACGAGCCCGTTGTAGCGGTGTCATTCGATTTAACAATTGTTGATGCTTTAAGCACAGAGTTTATGTGTTTCTTACAAATCAGTCTTGCTAAAAAAATTATAGCGACTGTAAATGCAGAAATGGATGAAGACGAGATGGGTGCAGATGATGCATTTAACTTTGATTCTATTGAAAAAGTAGAAGCACCACCACCAGAGCCGACACCGGCACCAGTAGTGGAAACACCAGTAGCTCCAACTCCTGTAGCACCACCACCTGTGCAGACACCACCACAACAGCCGATGGCACCACAGCCACAAATGCAACAACCTCAGGCTATGCCACAAGGTTACCCACAAGGGGATATGTCACAAAATCCATACATGCAAAACCCATATATGCCAAACCCATACATGCAAAATCCATATATGAACATTAACCCATATATGCAAAACCCATATATGCAACCACCTCAGGAGCAAGCTCCACAAGAGATGGCAAACACTGGCATTAAAAATCCTACATATCCTAACTTTGCATACCCTGCAAAAGCGGCAGCACCTGCTGGGTCTAACTTAGATCTATTAATGGGTGTTGAACTAGAAATATCTATAGTAATTGGAAGGGCAAGACAAAAAATTAAAGATATTATGGATATGGGTCAAGGCACAGTGCTTGAGCTTGACAAACAAACAGGTTCACCTGCTGAAATTATTGTAAACGGCAAACTTTTAGCTTATGGCGATGTTATAGTTGTTGGCGATAATTTTGGTATTAGAATAACTGAAATTGTAGGAACAAAAGAACTACTAGATTCTTTGAATAAATAAAACTATATTAAGCAAGAACAAAAGGAGAGTTTAAGATGTATAAAATATTAGTTGTAGATGATGCAGGATTTATGAGAAAAATGGTTCAAACACATTTGACAAAAGCTGGATACGACACTTTTATTGAGGGTGAAGACGGCGCGCAAGCAGTTGAACTTTATAAAGCAGAAAAACCAGACCTTGTTATAATGGATATCACAATGCCTAACATGAACGGAATTGAAGCGCTAGGAGCTATCAAAGGTCAATTCCCAGACGCAAAAATTGTTATGTGTAGTGCTATGGGTCAAGAGAGCATGGTTATGGAAGCTATCAAACTAGGTGCTTTAGACTTTATTGTAAAACCATTTAAACAAGAGCGTATTGTTCAAACAGTTAATAAAATTTTACCTCTATAATTAGAGGTGAATGGTGTATACACCATAAAATAAGTTAAGGAGATAAATATGCCAGACGCAGTAGAAAGCATAATTTCTGTAATTGTTACACTGTTATTTATAGTTGCAATTTTTGTTGGGGCATATTTTACCACAAAATTTGTAGGGGGAAAATATCAGTTTTCGACTTCAAAGAATAAAATGAAAGTTTTAGAAAGAACAGCCATGGGCAAGGATACAAGCCTTGTTATTGTAAAAGTAGACGGCAAAGTATTCTTACTTGGTGTTACTGCCCATGGTTTTACTAAAATCGAGGAACTGAACCCTGAGAGTTTTCCAGATGAAGTTGTCGAAGATTATAGCAACAAAAACTTTTCAGAAATTTTTAAGGAAACATTAAAGAAAAACCTACCGTTTAATCCTAATGCTGACAAAAAAGATAAATTATGATTTGAGAGGTGGCAAATGACACTAAAAAAGAATATGCCATCTAAGGGTATAACAAAAAAGCTGTTAAGAATATTTGTGGTTACGTTGGGTTTAGGGGCTTTGCTTGGAATGAATGTACTAGCTACAGGTGTTTCGATAGACTTTTCTACCGAAAATGCAGATGGAGCATTCGGAAGCTTAGAACTTCTGTTCATGTTCATACTGCTTGCAGTTGCGCCGTCTCTACTTGTGATGATGACAAGCTTTACAAGGATAATCATAGTGTTTTCGTTTTTAAGAACGGCACTGGGTTTGCAGACAACTCCACCTAACCAAGTTTTGATTGGCTTGGCATTGTTTTTGTCGCTGTTTATCATGCAACCTACGATTATGGAGATAAACGAAGTAGCTTTAGAGCCGTATTATGCAGGAGAGATTGACGAAACAGAATTTTTAGAATTAGCACAAGACCCATTAAAAGAATTCATGCTTAAAGAGACAGATACTGACGACTTGAACTTGTTTTTATCTCTTAGTGGTTCAAACGAGATGATACAAGAGGAAAGCACAGATGCATTGTTAGAGATAGGTTTAGAAGTAATAACACCAGCGTTTATTACAAGTGAATTAAAATATGCGTTTACCGTAGGATTTTTGTTATTTTTGCCATTCTTAATTATCGATATGATAGTGGCAAGTACACTTATGTCTATGGGTATGGTTATGTTACCACCGTCCATGATTTCTCTACCGTTTAAGATAATGCTGTTTGTTGTTGTTGACGGCTGGAGTTTATTAATGGAGACGCTGATACGGAGCTTTTTATAGAAAGGATGAGTAAGTATGGATCAAGGTCAAGTTCTAGAGGTTTTTTCTCACACAATTATGATGATACTACAGCTTGCTGCTCCTTTTTTAATAGTAAGTATAGTTATAGGACTGTTAGTGTCTATATTCCAAGCAGCAACACAAATTAATGAACAAACACTAACTTTTGTTCCAAAAGTAGCAGCAATTGCAATTATGATGCTGATTTTAGGTTCGTGGATACTTACTTCATTAGAAGAATTTTTTCATTATTTAACAGAAATTATAGTTTCTCTATAAAAGATAGGAGTATGGTATGGCACTTGATATAATGGTATCTCAGTTAAGTGTTTATATACTTGTGTTTTGTAGAGTAGGTGGAATGATATTTTTTAATCCGTTGCTTTCAAGACGAAGCATACCAGCTCAGTTTAAAGTGGGCATGGTTTTAGGCTTAACACTTATCATAGTTCCATATTTTGACTACACACTTATTCCACAGTTTACAGACTTAAAGTTTGTATTGATGATGATGAGCGAACTGTTTATCGGTGTGTGTATGGGGTTTATATTTATAACATTTTACTTTATGATATTTGCCGCAGGCGACATGATAGACATGGGAATTGGTCTTGCAATGGCAAAGGCTTTTAACCCAGATTTAAGCATACAATCATCTGTTTCAGGCAACATATTTCAACTGTTTTTTGTAATCTACTTCTTTGTTACAAATTCTCATTTGGTCTTAATAAGAATAATAGTTGCTTCTTTTGACTTAGTTAACTTAGGAACAGTAACATTAAGTAGCAGTATATCGCAGTTCATGTTAACACTTTTTGTAAACGTGTTTATATTATCCATACAACTTGCACTTCCATATATAACAGCTGCGTTTGTGGTTGAGATGAGCATGGGCATACTTATGAAAATGGTACCACAGATAAATGTTTTTGCAATTAACTTTCCGTTTAAAATACTCTTTGGTATGGTTTGGATATTTTTGTTTGCGCAGGCAACATCAGACTTTTTGCTAACATATATGAATAATATGCTTATGAGTATGCAAAACTTTTTCGTCCAGTTATAGGTAAAATAAAGGGGGGATAATATGGCAGGCGAAAAAACCGAAAAAGCCACTCCCAAAAAGAAACAAGACGAACGCAAAAAAGGCAATGTATTTATGTCTAAGGAAGTACTTAGCATTGGTATGCTGTTTGCTATATTTGCTTCATTTCAATTATTATTTCCGTCCGTTATAGGAAACCTTACAAACTTTATTGAAAAATACATAGTAAGAGGCTTAGAGATTACCGAACTAAACGCACAAAACCTTAGAACCTTTCTAATTGACGGAATTATAGTATATATTTTAGTTGCGATACCTTTTTTATTGGTGTCGATTTTAGTTAGCGTAATACTAACTTTTGCACAAACTAAAATGCTTGTTAGTAGCAAAGCTTTTGAATTTAAAGGAGAAAGAATTAACCCATTAAGTGGATTTAAAAGAATGTTTTCTGCAAGAGGTCTTGTGGAACTTTTAAAATCCATAATTAAAATTGGAGTTTTAATATATATTTTTTACACAGTTATTTCAGATGAAATAAACACCATGCCTAACATGTTTTACATGGAACCGATACAAGCTTATGCATTCACAGGCACGGTTATTATAAGGATTGCTTTTACAGCTGGTGCAGTTTATTTAGTTATCGGTGGATTAGACTACCTATACCAATGGTGGGACTATGAAAAGAAACTTAAAATGACAAAACAAGAGGTAAAAGACGAATACAAACAAATTGAAGGTGACCCACAAATAAAAGCGCACATTCGGTCTTTGCAACAACAAAGAGCAAGACAAAGAATGATGCAAAATGTTCCCGAAGCGGATGTTGTAATTAGAAACCCTACTCATTACGCAGTTGCAATTAAATATGATGCAGAAAAAAACGGAGCACCTATAGTTGTAGCAAAAGGTATGGATTCTTTAGCGCTTAGAATAATTAAAGTAGCTGAGGAAAATGATGTTTATGTAACAGAGGACAGACCACTTGCAAGAGCTTTGTATGACGGAGTGGAGTTATACCGAGAGGTTCCACCAGAGTTTTACAGGCCGATAGCTGAGATTTTGGGATTTATTTACAGATTGCGAAAAAAGGATTGAGTAGAGAATGAAATTTAAAAACCTTAATAATAGTATAGCGATTTTCGTTGTATTTATAGTAGCGTCACTTATTATTCCGCTACCAGCAGGTGTTCTAGACTTCTTCTTCGTTTTCAATTTAACATTATCACTAGTATTAATGCTTACAACAATGTACATAAAAGAAGCATTAGAGCTTTCAGTTTTCCCTTCGCTTTTGCTTATCACCACTTTATTTAGGTTGGTTTTAAACATAAGTTCAACAAGGTCAATTTTAGAAAACGAGGGTTACGCTGGCGAAGTTATTAAAACTTTCGGTGAATTTGTTATTAGAGGCAACGTTGTTGTTGGTATGGTAATATTTATAATTATTGTTTTGGTACAATTTATAGTTATTACAAAAGGTGCTGAACGTGTTGCAGAGGTAAGCGCTAGATTTACACTTGATGCTATGCCCGGTAAACAAATGGCTATTGATGCTGATTTAAGTTCAGGTTTGATAGATGAAGAGGGCGCTAGAACAAGACGTGCAAAAATTCAAAGAGAAGCAGATTTCTTTGGTTCTATGGACGGTGCATCTAAATTTGTTAAAGGTGATGCAATTATATCTATTATTGTTACGATAATAAACTTACTTGGCGGTATAGCAGTTGGTTTTATTGACGGACAAGGAGATTTTAACTATATAATTAATACGTATGCTATTGCAACCGTTGGTGATGGACTTATGAGCCAGATACCATCGCTATTAATATCTGTTGCAACAGGTATGATAGTTACAAGGTCAACATCAGACAGTAACTTGAACATAGATGTTGTTAAGCAATTTATGAACCAACCTATAGTAATGATTATAGCTGGTTGTGGATTGCCAGCGTTGTTACTTATTGGTTTCCCAGCACTACAAACTTTGTTAATTTCCACAGCTTTACTGGTTACTGGTATACTATTAATAAGGAAACAAAAAAAAGAACTTGCACTTGCGACTCAAACTGTGCCTACAGTAACAGAGGAAGTTACAAGCGAAGTTAGTTTTTATAAAAACTTAGACAATGTTTATGGGCTTTTAACTATCGACCCACTTAGTGTACAAGTAGGTTACAGTTTACTTCCATTAGTAGACGAAGCAAGTGGTGGTAACTTCTTGGACAGAGTAGTTATGCTTAGAAAACAATTTGCAGATAACATGGGAATGGTTATACCTCCACTTCGTATAACAGACAGAGGCGACCTTAACCCTAACCAATATGAGATTAAATTAAGAGGCGAGACTATAGCAGTTGGTGAAATTCTTGTTGACCACTATTTAGGGCTTGCACCAGAGGGATTGTTGAAATCAAACGAGATACCTGGTATTGAAACAATAGACCCAGCTTTCAATATGCCTGCAAAATGGATAAGCGAAGACAAACGCATTAAAGCAGAAACTTTAGGATACACACTAATCGACCCAGTATCTGTAATCATCACTCATTTATCTGAGGTAGTTAGAATACATGCACATGAACTTTTAAATAGACAAGAAGTAAAACGCATGGTAGAAAACTTGAAGAAAGCAAATCCAGATATAGTAGAGGACACAATACCTACAGTAATCAGCATAAATAATCTACAAAGAATATTGAAAGCTCTTTTAAGAGAAGGCGTGCCGATTATTGACCTTGAGATGATTTTGGAAACGTTGTGCGACTACGCACCTACAGTAAAAGACAACGATATGTTGGTTGAATATGTGAGACAAGCTTTAAGAAGAACAATTACTCATTACTATGCAGAGGCTGGACAACTTAAAGTTATATCACTAGACAATAATATAGAAGATTTAATAATGAAAAATCTAAAGAGAGTAGAGGGTGGAGCTTATTTAAACTTGCAACCTGACACAATTCAAAAAGTTATGTTCAGTACAAAAGAACAACTTGATAAAATAGGAAAGCTTGTGCAGTCACCGATTATTTTGACATCACCTTTTGTTAGAGTGTATTTCAAAAAACTGATAGATCAGTTTTATCCTGACGTAACTGTTTTGTCACTCAACGACTTAGACACTGATGTAAATATACAAGCTTTGGGGAATATAACGATTTAAGGAAAAATAATTAAGGAAAAATTGAAGTAAGTATCTGTTATAGAACAGAAATCCTTTTAGAAAGGAGCACGGAATATGAATGCGAACAAGTTACAAGTTAAAGAACAAAAAGTAGAAAACCCAGAACAGCTGATGATTGAATACAAACAAACTGGAAACAAAGAATATAGAAATCAGCTAGTAATGCATTATTTGCAATATGTCAATGTAGCGATATATAGCATGAGATCTATCCTACTTTCAAATATTCCGTTTGAAGACTTCTTTAACGAGGGTATCATAGCACTTATGGATTGTATTGAGAGGTACGACCCAGACAGAGGAGTGGCGACTTTTGATACTTATAGTTATATGGGAATTAGAGGCGCTATATTAAAATACCACAGAAAACAAAACTGGCTACCAAATAGGCTTTGGTCAGCGAGAAAAGACATAGCAAATGCAAAAAACATTTTAGAGCAACAGTTGTTAAGAGAACCACATAGTAGTGAGATAGCAGAATATTTAGGTATTACAGAAGATAAACTGGCGTCTTACATAAAAGAAATGGCAGTAATAAACACCGTTTCTTTTGAGGAACTTTTGAGCGAAGCTTATGGCAACTTAGTCTATAAGCTTAGCGAGATAGACAGCCAAAGCCCAGACCATAACTTGCTTGTAGAAGAAATGAGAAACAGCCTAGCAAGGGCTATAGACAAATTACCTATAAAAGAAAAACAGATTATTTCGCTATACTATTATGAGGGAATGAATTTAAGAGAAATTGGAGAGATATTAAGTATATCTCAACAAAGAGTAAGCCAGTTAAGAAAAAAAGCTTTAGAGAAGTTAAAAGTTGCATTAGCAGAAGAAGACTAAACAACAGTAAGAATGGAGATGTTGATATGTATAAAGGTTTTTACACAGCCGCATCAGGTATACTCACAAGACAAAGAGAGATTGATATAATCGGTAACAACTTAGCGAATATAAATACTGCTGGATATAAAGCCGAAACTACGATAATTGGTGCGTTTGAGCAAGAATTATCTCTTAGAATAGACGAAAACGGCGAAACAGTTATAGGTGGAGCACAAGCGACATCAGCAATTGTAGACAGCGTTGAGATGAACGACGAGAGTGGAATGATTCAAAATACTGGCAGAACTTTAGATATTGCAATAGAAGGCCCAGGCTTTTATGTAGTAGACACTGGCGACGGCGAGCAATATTTAACAAGAGAAGGTTCATTTGTTCTTGATGACGAGGGGTATTTGTCACTAGAAAATAAAGGCAGAGTGCAAAACCAAGATGGAGACATATTTATTGGTCAAACACAGTTTACAGTGCTACAAAATGGTGATATAATAGACACAGAGGGCGAAGTTTTTGCAGGAATTGGACTAGCCGTAATGGACGAAAACAGCAGACTAGAAAAAAATGCGAACTCACTTTTAGAGGTCATTGAAGGTGGATTTACATTTAATAATGATAGCTCAAATTTATATCAAGGTAGCTTAGAGCTTTCTAATGTAGATATGAACGAAGAAATGACAGATTTAATCAGAGCACAGAGAGCGTATGAAGCATGTAGCTCTGCACTGCAAATCATAGATGATATTAACCAAAGAGCAGTATCGATAGCATCTATTTAAAAAGTATAATATAATTTAATATATAGCCTTTAGGCAGATCGGAGTAAGGAAGTATGAAAGCTGCATTTTATGCCGGTGCAACAGGATTATTAGCACAACAAGCGGCAATGGATAATATTGGTAACAATATTGCCAATGTAAACACTTATGGATACTTGCCATCAGATGTTGGTTTTCAAACCGTGTTAAATACAGAGATGTATGCTAACACAGGAGACGAACCAAGAACGGAATATGGTGCAAGAATTGTAGATTTAGGCGTTAGAGTGGGAAATGGTTCGTTTTTTCAAACAGATAGCGAGCTAGATTTTGCAGTGCAAGGAAGAGGATTTTTTGCAGCTGATGTTAACGGAGAAACTCAGTACACAAGAGACGGTACATTCATTCTTATGTTAGAGGGTGACGGCGCATATCTTGGTACAGTAGACGGTTACTATGTTCTTGATGAAAATAGTGAGAGAATACAAGTGCCTGCAAACGAGAACGCACCTGGATTTAACACAAGTCAATTGGAAGAAGTTATAGGTGTGTTTGAATTTGATTACCCAGAGGCACTAACTCCAATGTCAGCAAATATGTATCTACCAAATGAAAGAACAGGTATACCTGCAAGTTTGAATGTAGACGAAAAAACTGTGCTACAAAACGTGTTAGAGGGTTCTGGAGTTTCTATAACAGATGAAATGGCAAACTTGATTGTAACACAAAGAGCATACCAAATGAGCGCAAAAGTAATTACCACCGTGGACGAAAACGAACAGTTGATTAATAATCTTAGGAGGTAATGAAAAGTGAGTGGCATAAAAAAATATGATGAAATGACGCCTATTCAATTAGATGCGTTAAAAGAAATAGGTAATATAGGTGCTGGAAATGCAGCAGCATCGTTCTCTGACATGCTAGGAAAAGATGTAACAGTAGGAATACCAGATGTTCGTTTGTTGGACTATGATATTGTAGTAGATGAGCTAGGTGGACCTGAGGAAGTTTTGGTAGGACTGCATTTTTCCTTAAAAGATGACGTAAACGGAATGATGATGTTCTTAATTCAGAAAGATTTTGTTAAAGCGGTTTTAGCAGATTTAACAGGACATGACTTAGGGGAAGAAGAGGACCTCGACGAGATGGACGAAAGTGCATTGCGTGAAGTAGGCAATATTATGGCAGCATCTTATGTGAACGCTATAGCTGACTTAACAGGACTTAGAATAGATATATCCACACCTAGTTTGTGCTTTGATATGGTAGGAGCGATTTTAAGCGCGCCAACTATATACTACGCTAATATAAGCGATAAAATCCTTTTTATAGAGGGAAGCATGAATGATGCATCAACAAAAGGGAAAAGCCACGTACTACTAATCCCTGAGATTGATTCACTAAATAGAATAATGGAGAGTCTTGGGTTAAATGGCTGAGATTAGAGTAGGTATAGCTGACTTGAATGTTGGCAAAAGTGGAGATACAATAGTAACACATGCTTTAGGCTCATGTGTAGGTGTATGTCTTTATGACAGTGTAAGAAAAGTGGCTGGTCTTTCACATGTTATGCTACCATTTAGTTCAGGGTTTGACGTTAAAACATATAAAGAAGCATATAAGTTTGCAGACTTAGCTATTCCAGTTTTACTTAAAAAAATGGAAGCTATGGGTGCTAAAAAAATATGCATAACTGCAAAAATCGCAGGAGGAGCTAAAATGTTCGCAACAAGCTCGGACTCCGATTTTAGCAGAGTAGGCGAAAAAAACATACAGGCAGTAAAATATACCCTGCAAAAGCTAGGTATAAGAATAGTTGCAGAAGATACAGGGTTAAACTATGGTAGAACCCAGTACTTAGACTGTGCAACAGGCAAAATGACAATTAAATCTGCTAAAGTAAAAGAAAAAGTGTTTTAAATAATAGTAAAAGGGAGGATGTAAAATCCTCCCTTTCGATATATGCGTAAGACTAACTGTTTCTCCGTATGCTATTTGACGGATTAAATGCAGGGTATATGACGTTGTTTATAGGGTCAGTACTCTTAAGGTAAATATCTTCACAATGATTTAGTGCGTCTACTAACATTCTTCTAGAGGTTAAACTTTGAATAGTTTGAGGACTATTCTCTAACCAGGCAATAGTATCTGATACATTTGCAAATAAACTTAGATACATTTTTTTATAATCCGGTTGTTTTTCCATAATCTTTCTCCTTTTCTTAATCTATGTTTTTACAATAAAATGTGGTTTTTGATACATGCTATACTAAATCCTGTGGTTTTGACTATTATATAAATTTTTTTTTAAAAAAGTGTTGACAAAACAGTGAATTTGCGATAGAATATACAAGTATTCACGAGGCAAGTGAGTTGAACAGGTGAGTATTTAATATGGCGGCATAGCTCAGCTGGCTAGAGCATTCGGTTCATACCCGGAGTGTCGATGGTTCAAGTCCATTTGCCGCTACCATATTCGGCCCGTTGGTCAAGCGGTTAAGACACCGCCCTTTCACGGCGGTAACACGAGTTCGATTCTCGTACGAGTCACCAACTTATAGAAAAGCGACTTCATTTATTGGAGTTGCTTTTTTATTATATTATCACACTTTAATCAGCTTTACTGTTGAATTATGTCGAATAATATTAATATTTCTAAGAAAAACACCAATTTGTGAAGAAATTCCACAACATGTCGAGTATACCGACACAAACCGACACTACTGAACTACAGATTAGCGTAAACACAAGAGCTTGCATATATCTTATATTAGATATATGCAAGCATTCTTTTTATGAACAAAACCTATGGTCGCCGATAACAGTGATTACAGGACGAGAAAAAATCCATTCGCTTGTTGCTTTATCTGGGTTATAATAATAGATAGCACCACCAGATGGATCCGAACCATTTATAGCTTCTCGAGCAGCCTTATATGCAGAGTCAGCAATAGGTGCATTAATTCCACCGTCGTCAACGCAAGAAAAAGCTCCTTTTTGATATATCACGCCAGACATAGTATTAGGAAAGCTAGGGTGAGCAATTCTATTTAGTATAACCGCAGCCACAGCAACTTGACCTTCATAAGGTTCCCCACGTGCTTCAGCAGATATAATTCTTGCAAACAGCTCGTAATCACTTTCACTCATGCCACCATAACCACCAGCTGCACTCTCTGTGCTTTCTTCTATACCAAGTGCAGAAAGAGTTTGCGTACCTGCAATACCATCAGGTGTTAGTCCGTTATCTTTTTGAAACTGAATTAGAGATGCTTTGGTCTGTTCACCAAAAATACCGTCAACTGTTCCACTAAAATAGCCTTGCTCTTGTAGTGTTGTCTGTATAGTTCTAACTTCCTCGCCCTGTGCACCTATTTTAGATATAGCATATACTTCTGTATATAGCATTACAATAAAGAGAAAGTTAAGCAGTAATACAACCAACAGTTTTACAATAAAAGTAGATTTCTTACTATACTTCATATATAACCTCCTATAACAATATTAGTGTTATTCTATATCTAATATATATTACAGGTAAATTATGTATATTATAGGAGTAGCTTTACGCTATATTTAGTAGTATATTATTATACTGTAACAATATAAGATATACATTAAAAGTTAATGAAAATTAATTAAAATATATGTTGACAAAGAGGGCTAGCTATGGTATTATTAATGAAGTCGACAAGCTTCGACTGACATCAAAACTTAAAAGATACCGAAAACACATTTGAAAAAAGATGAAAAAAGGTATTGACAAATAGGCAG
>CAYJKT010000014.1:0-5310 GCA_964370775.1 uncultured Eubacteriales bacterium
CGCAGGTTCGCCCCTACGAATTTTGTGCACTATAACAATTATGTCACAGCCCCTTATATTGTTTATATAATTATATTATAAATTGTTAGAAACAAAGTCTTTTAAATATTTTTTGAAGTCTTCGCCGATTTCTTTGTGGTTTACACCAACTTCAACAATAGCTTCTAAAACACCTAATTTATTGCCCATGTCATAACGCTTACCTGTAAAGTCAACGGCAGTCATTCCTTTTGTTACTGCTATCTCTCTCATAGCATCAGTTAATTGAATTTCGCCACCAGCGCCTGGTTTTGTGGTTTCTAGTAAATCAAAAATATCTGGTGTAAGTAAACATCTACCTAAAATAGAAAATAGTGAGAATTCCTCGCCTTTTTTAGGTTTTTCTATCATGTCGGTACAGTTGTACTCGTTGCCGTCTATATTATCTACTTTTAATGAAGAATATTTGCTGATAGCCTCTGCGTCAACTTCTTTAACGCCTACACAAGCTTTTCCGTATTTTTCATAAGCTCTAATTAATTGAGCACAAACAGGGTCCTCGCCTATAATAACATCGTCACCATACATAACAAGGAAAGGCTCATCGCCTACAAATGATTTTGCACATGACACTGCATGTCCTAATCCTTTTGTCTCTTTTTGTCTAATAAAGCTTACATTAGCCATGTTAGCAATGTTTACTACTTCGTCATACGCATCTTGTCTGCCACCCTCTAATAACTTCATTTCAAGCTCTGGTGTTCTGTCAAAATGATCTTCTATAACTATTTTGTTTCTACCTGTTATAATAAGTATGTCTGTAATTCCAGCATTAACTGCTTCCTCAACAATGTACTGTATTGATGGTTTGTCTACTATTGTAAGCATTTCTTTTGGTACAGCCTTAGTAGCTGGTAAAACCCTTGTTCCTAGTCCTGCTGCAGGTATAATTGCTTTTGTAATTTTTTTCATAGTTTCCTCCGTAATCATAAAAATATCATTGGTAAGTATGTGCATATTAGGAAGCATGCTAAAACACATAATGTGCTTGCAGTGCTTACTCCGCCTTTTTCTTGAATTGTAGATTCATAGTCGTGTTCATTTACAGAAACTTGTCTTGTTTTATTAACTGTTTTAATACAATGTTTCATGTAATTTCTGTTAGCAGTTATTCCAACATAAAGCATAACTCCAAACATAAGCATTGTAAATATATTTGGTATCGACATCAATAAAAGTTCTGACGGTTGTATCAGCGAGCTGATTTCAAGTGCGTCACTCATGGATACATTTCCGTATAAATCAACGCCATATTTTAATAAAATAGGATAGGTGATAAATATGCTTGAAAATGTTTGACCTAGATAAAATAGCAACATCAAAACGGATACTATAATGCCAGCTTTATACTGTTTTCTGTATAGTAACCAACCACCAGAAAAAATAAATCCTACAAAATTAAATCTACTTTTATTCATGTTTTTTAACCGATTAAATGTAGGTAAATAGTACTGGTTGTTTACTTTTACAACTTTAGATAAATCACCAAAAGTTACATTATCAGTAGCAGTTTCATCTGTGTTAACACCACCCATAGGGTCAAACATTATTTGTGGGTTTATTTGTGGGTTTACATTTACATGGTATGGATTTTGCTGAGTCGCCTCTCTGTTAACATGTTGGTCTGGGCTCATTTTTAATGCACTTCCACATTGAGAACAAAACAGCGAACTGTGTCCGTTAAGTACACCACAGGTTTTACATTCTTGGTCTTTAATTTCGTGTGCTGGAGCTGTGTTTGGCATTTTAATCTCAGGTGCTACCCAAGCTTCATTTTTTTCGTGTAAGTCGTGAAAAATACACTCGCCTTTCTCGTTATAACAATGTCTATGATACGGTGCGCCACAGATAGGGCACACAACTACATCGTCATCATCATTAAATCTCTTATCGCATACAGGGCAAGGAGTGCCCGTGTAATTTAACATAGTTTCACCTCAATAAATTTATATATTATATTGTACATTAAATAGTAAAAAAGAGCAACTAAAAATTTACTATTTAATTTACTTTTACATATAATTCATATCTTAAATGTTTAATGTGAAATCTAATTGAATAAAGCAAAAAAAATTGAAAAGAATGTTAGTTTTTAGCTATTTTAATTGTTGACTTTATTTTTCAAATATATTATAATTAAACCAAATGTTTTGATAAGTAATTATAAATATTATATATTATTTTCATATTTTGTGGAGGAATTATTGTGAAAAAAGGATTTAACAACGACAAATATTTAAAAATGCAGTCAGAAAAAATTAAAGAGAGGATTGCACTTTTTGGAGATAAATTATATCTTGAATTTGGTGGAAAATTATTTGATGACTTTCATGCGTCAAGAGTTTTACCGGGATTTGAACCAGACAGCAAAGTGCGTATGCTTTTAGAGCTTAAAGAGCAAGCTGAAATAGTTATCGTAATAAACGCAGAGGATATTGAGCTTAGAAAAATTCGTCGTGATTTAGGTATAACTTACGATTCTGATGTGTTCCGTTTGATTGAAGTTTTTGAAAGCATAGGTCTTTATGTAGGTTCTGTTGTGCTTACAATGTATAAAGCTCAACCAAATGTAGTTAAGTTTGAAAACAAGCTGAAATCTAAGGGTGTTAAATCTTATAGACATTATTCTATTGACGGATACCCTGCAAATTTAGACTTGATTTTGAGTGATGATGGCTATGGTAAGAACGAGTATATCGAGACATCAAAATCATTGGTAGTAGTTACTGCCCCAGGTCCTGGAAGTGGTAAAATGGCTGTTTGTCTATCTCAATTATATAACGAGAATAAAAGAGGTGTTAACGCAGGGTATGCAAAATTTGAAACTTTCCCAATTTGGAACTTACCTCTAAAACACCCTGTTAACTTAGCTTATGAAGCTGCAACTGCTGATTTACAAGATGTAAATATGATTGACCCATTCCATTTAGAGACTTATGAAGAAGTAGCTATTAACTACAATAGAGATATTGAGGTTTTCCCAGTTTTAAAAACTATTTTCGAGAGAATTAATGGTAAATCTGTCTACAACTCACCTACTGATATGGGTGTAAATATGGCAGGTAATTGTATAGATGACGATGATTTTTGCAGAAAAGCTTCTTGTGATGAGATAATTAGAAGATATTATGAAGCTGCTTGTGCACACTTAACAGAGAAGTGGAGCGTGGACGTGATGAACAAAATTCAACTAGTTATGAATAGTGCAAAAATCACTGTAGACGATAGGGAAGTGGCTGTTGTTGCTAGAAAACTAGAAGAAAAAACAGAAAATCCAGCTACTGCAATTCAGTTAAAAGACGGAACTATAATAACTGGAAAAACAAGCAAATTACTAGGTGCATCTTCTGCAATGTTGCTTAACGCACTTAAACATTTAGCTGGAATTGATGACGAAGCTTTGATATTGTCTAAAGACATAATCACTCCTATTCAAGAGCTTAAAACAGGATATTTCGGAAGTCAAAATCCTAGATTACATACTGATGAAATTTTAATCGCCCTTGCTATTTGTGCAGCTACTGATGAACGAGCACAGCTAGTTATGGATAAATTGAATGAACTAAAAGGCTGTGAAGCTCACTCTAGCGTATATTTGTCTGTCGTAGATGAAAATATGTTTAGAAAACTAGGTGTTAACCTAACGTGCGAACATAAAGTAGAAGTTAAAAAATAATAATATATAAAAATAGAGCATATTTTGTCTCCGTAGAGGATGTACAAAATATGCTCTTAATTATATCATTAGAATGTTAATTTTTCTAGTCTTTTCATAGCTTCAACTGTGTTCTCTTTGCTACCAAAAGCTGTTAGCCTAAAGTAACCCTCACCGTTGTTACCAAAGCCAACACCAGGAGTACCAACAACGTTAGCTTCGTTCAATAATTTATGGAAGAAATCCCATGAGTTTAAGCCGTTAGGGCACTTTAACCAGATGTACGGTGAGTTATCTCCACCAACAAACCAGATACCCATTTTTGTTAGAGTTTCAGCCATGATTTTAGCGTTCTCTTTATAATATGCTACGTTCTCTTTGATTTGCTTCATACCCTCAGCAGAGAATACAGCCTCAGCACCTTTTTGAACAATATAAGGAACACCGTTAAACTTAGTTGTTTGGCGTCTTAACCATAGTTTGTTTAGGCTTTTTTCACCTCTAATTAAATCGTTAGGAACGATAGTGTATCCACATCTTGTACCTGTAAACCCAGCTGTTTTAGAAAGTGAGCAGAACTCGATAGCGCATTTTTTAGCACCCTCGATCTCATAAATGCTTGTTGGGTAGCTGTCGTCACTAATGAAAATCTCGTAAGCACTATCAAAAAGAATTACAGCGTCTTTTTTGTTAGCAAAATCAACCCAAGCTTTTAATTGTTCTCTGTTATATACAGAACCAGTTGGATTGTTAGGTGAGCAAAGATAGATAATATCTGCGTCTAAATCGTCTGTAGGTAGAGGCAAGAAGTTGTTTTCTGCTGTACCACCGATATAATTGATTTTTCTGCCAGCCATAATGTTTGTGTCAACATAAACTGGGTATACTGGGTCTGGAATTAACACGATGTTATCCTGAGCAAAAATGTCAAGAATATTACCAACATCACTTTTTGCACCGTCACTGATAAACACTTCGTTAAGATCTAAGCTTACATTTTTTTCTTTATAGTAATTTGCAACAGCTTCTCTTAAAAAGCCATAACCTTGCTCGTCGCCATATCCTTTAAATGTTTCAGCTTTTCCCATTTCGTCAGAAGCATTTTTCAAAGCCTCAACAACAACTGGTGCAAGTGGCAAAGTAACATCACCAATACCCATTTTAATGATGTCAGCATTTGGGTTTTTCTCTTTAAACTCATTAACATTCTTGTTAATCATAGGGAATAGGTAGCTACCTTGTAAATCATCATAATAACTATTAACTTTCATTTTATCATATCCTTTTCTTAATTTAAATTTCAACTTCTCCGTTAAATACCTCTGTGCAAGGGCCTGTCATAAACACAGCTTCGTCTGTGTAATTTATAATTAAATCTCCACCTAAAAGCGTAACTGTTATGTCTTCACCTTTTGTAACATGTCCACACAAAGTTGCTGCAACAACTGCTGCGCAAGTACCTGTGCCACATGCTAGAGTTTCACCACTGCCACGCTCCCAAACACGCATGTTAAGTTTTGTGTCAGATATAACCTCGATAAACTCAGTGTTAACTTGCTCTGGAAAGATAGGGTTTTTCTCAAATTTAGGGCCGATTTTTTCAAGCTCTAAATCAG
>CAYJKT010000014.1:5320-6177 GCA_964370775.1 uncultured Eubacteriales bacterium
TCTGTAAAAATTACACAGTGTGGATTACCCATAGATACACAAGTTATCTCATATTCTGCGCCGTCTACATCTAATTTATGTTTAACAGCAATTTCTTTATCTATAAGCACTGGTATCTCAGCAGGGTTTAAAATAGCTTTACCCATGTTAACTTTAGCTAGAACAGCTTTGTCGTTTTCAATGGTTAAATCAATTTTTTTAATTCCACTTAATGTGTCTATGTTTAAAGTAGTGTTTTTGCAAATTCCGTGGTCATAAACGTATTTAGCTACACAGCGAATACCGTTACCACACATTTTGCCTTCGCTACCGTCTTCGTTAAACATTCTCATTTTTGCATCGGCTACATCACTAGGTAAAATCAAAATAACACCGTCGCCACCAATACCAAAATGTCTGTCACTAAGTTTTATAGCAAGTTTTTCTGGGTCAGGAATTTCTTGGTCAAATCCGTTAATATAAACGTAATCGTTGCCAAGACCCTCCATTTTCGTAAACTTCAACTTCATATTGTCACCTCTATATAATATTGCATTAGACTAACTATCTGTATAATTATATACAAAATTGGCTTATATGTCAATAAAAGAAGTCGAAAAATTAAATACTGTATCTAATCTTACATTCTTACTTTAAATATAAAAGAGGAAGCTTGTTTTGTATTTATGTTAACTTACAAGAGAAACATTTCTCTTGCATGCTTTTTTAATCATAATAATATAGGTTGGAAATAGAAATGCTACTGCCGAAGTCCATGCTACTGGGCTAGCTAATACTGCTCCTAGATATCCAAACATCGGTACTAGAACTAATGCTACGATAATTCGCGCGAATAATTCCATAACGCCGGCAATCAT
>CAYJKT010000014.1:6187-15847 GCA_964370775.1 uncultured Eubacteriales bacterium
CGTTAGAATATCCTAACCCTTGTATTGTGTTTCTAAAAATATATAGCATAGTCATCATTGGGTAAAATCCACTAATCATAGTTAGGAATAATTTAATATTTGAGATGGTTTCAGTTTCATCTGAAGACACCAAAATAAGTGCTAAATATTCTCCAGTTAGTTGTATAGTTATAAAGCATAAAATAGAGTAGGCAAAGCCGATTAATGTACTATGAAGAACCCCTTTTTTAATTCTAGAGATCTTTCCTGCACCTAGATTTTGCCCTGCAAAAGTAGCCATTGATAGGCCTAATGCTTCTAGCAAAGTTTTTGTAACAGTATGGATTTTTGACCCTGCTGAAATAGATGCGGCTGAAATCGTACCGAGTGAGTTTACAGAGGTTTGCAAAATAACAGTTCCGATTGCAGTTACAGAAAATTGTAACCCCATAGGTAACCCTAAAAAAAGCAATCTTTTTACAACATTTTTATCAAAAATCCAGTCTTCTTTTGTTGTTCTTAAAATATCTAGCTTTTTAAAAATTAATATTGCACATAAAACTCCAGCAGCTGTTTGAGATACTACTGTTGCAAACGCAGCTCCAAAAACTCCCCAATCGAATACAAGGATAAATAGTAAATCTAAGATTATATTTGAAATTGCAGAACAAGCTAGAAAAAAGAGTGGAGTTTTAGTGTTGCCTATAGAGCGTAAAATTGACGCAAGTAAGTTATATAAAAATATTCCAGATATACCAAAGAAAATTGTGCCTATATAGGTTCTTGAGTAGGGCATCATTTCCTCAGTAGTATTCATAAGTACAAGAATAGGGTCTAAAAATATCAAACTTAGTGCAGTCAAAACAACTGAGAAAAAAATTGTAAGATAAATCGAATGTGTAAAGTTTTTTCGTAATGCATTTAAATCATTAGCTCCATAATTTTGTGCCATTGGTATTCCAAATCCAGAGCACATTCCTATTACAAAGCCAATTATCATAAGATTTAGTGAATCTGTTGACCCAACTCCTGCTAGTGCATCTATACCGACATATCTTCCTACTATCGCAGAGTCGACCAGTGTATAAAATTGTTGCAGTAAATTACCTAAAAAAATTGGAATACCAAAACAAATTATTGCTTTAATTGGTGAAGCAGTTGTTAAGTTGTTCATAATTACTCCTTGAAAGTTAATTCCAAAATTGCACTTTCTTTATTACCTTTTAAAGTGAAAATATTATCTACACAAGAAAATTCTGCTTTTTCACCATTAATTTTTATATCTACTGATTTTTTAGAGTAAAACATTATATCAGAGCCAAAATTCAACACAAAAATATTTCCTATTTTTTCTTTTATTACACCTGATGAAATGAATTTTTGTGTGCTTCCTAAAAATGCAAAATCTTTCTCAATTGGTGTAAATGACATAAAAACTGACTTGTTTTTCTCCAAGTTATATTGTAAAACCTCATCTTTATTTACTATTTTTCCACACGTATTCGTGTAATCATAAACAAGATACTGAGAAGTTTCAGCCATCTGGTGAATATCTTTTGCACTAATGCAAGCAGTAACATTTTCATCATCAAATCTGCAATTAAATGCTCCTATATAGCCAGTTTTTCCCTTGATATTACACACTTTTGTAGCTTTATAATCTAAGCTAGGGTTGATGAAAATTTGCTCCTTAACTATTACACCTTGATTATCGCAACGAAGCACAAAGCCGTCGTCAAGAATAAGTGGAGTTAGCATTGAAGCATCAGTCTTATAAAGCTTATCGCTAATATACAGCGGGCCTCCACTAAGTGCTCTTAGGTAAGAATTATTTAAAGCGTCTTGGTGCTCTGTCCACCACATATCCCAATCCCCATGATAGATATGACTGTGATAAAGTGTGTTATATGCGTTTTCTAAGACATGCTTTTTAAAACTATTTAGTTTTTCAGGAAAAAAATCATTGCTATTACGAGACATACCACTAGTCGGACGGTTCAATACTTGTTCCATACCCATACCCATGCAATTAATTATAGCACCGTTAAAATTAGCACAAGCAGAGGCATCTAATCCTAAATGTGCCTTTTTTGAAGCTTCTCCAATTGGCATAAGACCCTCTGTAAAAACTGCAAGCGAACTTTGAATATCAACTTTTACAAAATCGATACCTTGTTTTTTCAAATAATTATGCCAAGTATTCCAAAATGCAAATGACTTTTTAGGATGAGGGATTAAATCTCCAGTATTTGTTTTTAATAGCACATCTTTCATTTGCTCGTGCACTTCGGAATTTTTTGCAACAGTGCCCCAGTGACCAGAAAAACCTTGCCACACACCTAGATAATTTATATTTTTTGATTTTAATATTTCTTTAAGACCACTAAGCCCAGAAGGAAATTTCTTTAAATCTTCTTTAAAACTTGTCAGCCTTTCAGTATCTGACATCGACCAACCGTGGTCTATCAAAAACCATTTTACAGGTAAGTTTTTTTCACAAAATTCGTCAGCTTTTTTTATGACATCTTCTTCATTTACATCGCTATAAAATGCATTCCAAGTGCAAAAACCTAAATAATTAAACATTTCAGGATAAGTGCGTTCGCTAGATTTTTTAACGCCTGCGTTTAATTCTTTAAGTGAAAATTCCATAGCATCTTCAAAAGCTTTATAAGGGTTCTCGTGTTTTGCTATCACAAAAGCTTTAGTACATATTTCAGAATATCCGCTCGTATTTGCACGTAATGCTACAGCACAAAAATTTTCAGAGCTTTCGATAATGCTTTTAAACTCAGTATCGCAAAGGGTTTGTAAAACATAAGTTTCACCATTATTTTGCCAAGATAAAACTTGTGTGTTTTCCGGTATTGAAGCTTCATTTTCGCAAATAATAGGCATAGTCCACCACGAATTATAGTTGTGATGCGCTAAGAATTTACTATCTTTTTGGATATTAAATTTTATTCTTACGCCGCCATCTAAAAATTTATTATGTACATAAGAAGTTTCATTGACGATCTTAATTTCTATGCTAGCTATCATGCAATTATCAATCATTTTCATCTTTAACTTTCCTACCAGATAACCATTTACATCAAAAAGATAATTTTCATCTTCGTCTTTTATGAATGCCTTAATTTTATGTATATTATTGTTATTTAAAGTGACAGAAATATTTAAATTCATCAATAAATCATCAATATTCATTCTAATTTTGTCTTTATTCATACTGCACCTCTAAAGTCTTTCTATAAAATTATGTTTCTTTTGCTTAATTATATCAAGAAAGAATTAGAATTAACATAAAAAAACTCATCTTTTATATGGAATTTTCAATCAGCTATTGCTTTTTTTTTACTTTGCTCTATAATAAAATTAAAACTTACGTGAGGTTCTTAATATGTTTATAGATAATCATAATCAGGACAGAAAATTTAATAAAAAGAAGAACAAAATCGCCTTTACAACGGAATCTCTCGGATTATCTTCGCTTATTATTCATTATATTGGATATGAAGAATGTGAGCCTTTGCATGCTTGGACAGGTAAAAGAGACCATTTTTTAATCCATTATATTATTAAAGGTAAAGGAATTTACGAGGTTTCTGGCAAAAAATATGAACTGACTGCTGGAGATTGTTTTTTAGTTAGAAATGGTGACAATGTTTTTTTTGAAGCCGACAAAAACGACCCTTGGCATTATTGTTGGGTTGGATTTAGTGGAAGTGAAGTTTCGTACTTATTATCAAATACCGAATTTACAAACAGTAATTTCAAGGTAAGCTTGCAAGATATTTACGACGAAAAAATACAAAGTATCTTTAAGGATATGTTTTCTAGCGCTGGAAATTCTTTGTCCGATATTATAAAAATGACTAGTTATGCCTATTTAATTTTCTCTATTTTAATAGAACATAGAAACAGTAAACTCAAAATTACTGATAGAAACTACAGCAAATTCATACAAATATCAGAATATATTAATCAAAATATTTCTAATTCAAGCTTATCTGTTTCTAATATTTGTTATAATTTTTCATTAAGTTCAAGTAGTTTATATAGACTTTTTATAAATGAAATTGGCATTTCACCTGTAAAATATATCACAGAGCAAAAAATGAAACGAGCTTGCGAAATTTTTAGAGCAGAAGATACATCTATTTCAGAAACAGCGTATAGGCTTGGATATTTTGATCCTCTTTATTTTTCTAAGCACTTTAAGAGCTATTTCAAAATATCGCCAACTGAGTTTATTCAACTATATCGTGGAAACGACAAGGAAATTGAGTATTTTCAGCCATTTATTCCATAAAAATATTTACCTTTATAATAACATAGTCGAGTAGAGCAGTGCTTATTTACTTAATTAATAAATAGTTTACAATATAAATATATAATTTGTATACTTATATTGTAGTATAGAATTATAAATTAAAATTAATGGAGGACTAATTATGAAAAAGTTATTATGCTTATTGTTAGTATGCTTTACTTTAACTGCCTGTAGCGCTAACGCTTTGCCAGAGCTTAAATATTCTGACTTAAAAGACAGTGACGGAATTCATTTTACAGGCTTGGACTGGAACAGTTCAAAAGAAACTGTAGAAACTTATTTTGGTCTGACGGAAACAGAAGTTATAGAAAGCACAGAAACAAGCGAAACCGTAGTCGCAAGAATGTTTATACCAGAATTTGACATGGAAGCTGATGTAGAATTTCTATATGCAAACTGGGTTACGGACGATAAGGGCTTAATCCTCGTTAGAGCAACATTTGATGTTATGAGTATGGAGAAAAGCGAGGCTTTTTATGATGATTATTTTGCTATGGTAGATGAGATAGCAAAAACTAACACACTATTTGAAAACTATTTCAAAACTGAGGGAACTGGGTATGACCAGCTAATTTCTCCACCTGTCACAATAGGAGACAAAGCATTTGAAGAAGAAATGGTGCTATCAATGTTACTTTTGGACGAGAATGAAGAAGAAGTGCAAGTGATGATAGATATAGGGTTAAGAGCACCGAAATAAATATATATAAACGAAAACAGAGGACTGCAAAATCCTCTGTTTTTTAGTTGTCTATCTTATTAAATTTTCTGACTGAATATAAAATTATTAGTGGGGATAAAATTAACCCTGAAATGCTTGCTAGATAAATATTAATAAAATCAAAATTAAGCAGTAAATTCATAGCGTTACCAGATACAATTGGTAGATAGAACAATAATTCACTAAAAAATGAAGATTGCAAAACTAAGGAAATTACTGTAATCAATACTGATACAGATAAGCATATAGTCTCTTTTGTAAATAAGACATAAAACATAATAGATAAAGACACAAAGAAAAGTAGGGAAGATAGCATAGGCAATATGCTTTGTATCACGACATCTTGTGTTATCATAAAACTGCTAATAGTCGGTATAGGGTCGGCTAAATTACCAGTGCCCATGAGAGCTGAGTTGATAATAAATATAGTAATTATCGGCAGTAGGGTAGAGGTAAGCGTGACTAACAAAACTGAAACGAATTTAGATAATAACACGCTTTGCCTTTTAACAGGTAAGCCTAACAGTAATTTAGACGCACCACCAGTTTTCTCTGTAAAAATTTGTAAAGATACTGCTAAAAAAGGAACAAGACTAAAAACTATGAATGCATAATCTCTAAGATAATATATAATACTGCTGTAACCATCATAGATATTCACAGGAACTTTCGGTGGAATGTCGTTATCTAAATGATATGTATAAATAGCTATATCTCTATCACTATTTATTGGTATCTCGTTCATGAGCTTTGTCATTTCAGTTTCTGCATTAAACAAATCGAGAGCCAAAGTAAGTTCAGTACGCCAATCGTCATTAAGTCTACTATCAATCATGCCTTGCAAAATCTCAATAATATGGCTTCTAACAGCGATAAGTTCTTCTTTTTCTGCTAAAGTTAATTGGGGGTTCTTTTCAAGAAAATCGCTAACTTCAGAATCTTTATTCTTAATTGTATCACCATATTGCATTACTGCGATTGAGTCATAATCAATACTCGCTTGTGAGTTAGCAACTGAACCTAAAATAAGTGACAATGTGATAGTGATACCTATTATTAACAACGAGTACAAAACACCATATACTTTAAAATGCATTTTAATAAGTTTTTTCACCTATCCCACATCCTTTTTGCTAAAGTATAATAGATTAACTCCGAAAATAACTAGTGATGAAAACGCTAGAATAAATATAGCTTGTCCTAACGTGAATGGATTTACCATGTAGGAAGTATATACATCACTAATTCCTAAAAAAGCACTGTTTTGGTTGTCGTAAGTGTTAACTTCTAGCACTCCAACAGCTGTGGTATATACATCTGCTAAGTTAAATGGTATAAAAGAATATCCGTCTTCTTTAAACATGGTGTAAAGTAATCTTGATAAATACGGCGAACCTATGCAAACTAGTCCACTTGCTAATAAAGATATAACAGAGTTATTTATAAGTGAAGATATTAGCAAGACTACAGAAGAATAAAAACACACGCTAAGTACCATTATTATCAATTCTCTTAACCACAAATAATATGTTGGGACAATGCTTTCAGTTCCTGACGTATTTACTATGTACGCAGGGTAGTCGATTTGCCCAGTACCCATTATTACTGAACCACCGATAAAGGCTGCTAATATTAATAACATTAATATGCCTAATGACATAATAATAGATGAGAAAAACTTGGCAGTGAGTATGCTTATTCTGCTAGGTTTAACCATTATCAACAGCTTCATACTGCCACTGTTTTTTTCACTAGATATTATACCACTTGCTAACAATATAGTTACTAGAGGAAGTATATAGAACAGATAATCGGTGAACAAGTTAGTTATAGAGCCAACACCGTCAAAGTATTGTGCGTAAGTATAAGTCTGATAATTATTTACTATATCACGTCTAGCACTTACATCATTTTCAAGCAAATATTCTAAAAAATTAAGCCGACGAACAGTGTGATTATCCATTTTAACTGTGTTATCTGTTCTTGTAAGTGTTTCATAATCAATTTGTGCATAAAGGGTGTAGTCTTTATTCTCTATAGCTATTATTTTCTCCTCGATATAATCGATAGATTTTTCTATTTTAGCAATATCTTCTTCATCTGTAAAAATTTCTAGCAAAGAATATTGCGTTTCTAAATTCATATTCAGAAATTCAACATTTGCTGAATTAATAGAATCATGCATTCTATTATAATGATTAGAACGATAGATAGAAAACACCAAAACAGATGTAAAAAGAATAACAGCAATTATCAATACTTTAAAATTACAAAGCTTGCTTAGTTCAAATTTCAGCATTTTCATTATTTTCACCCCTATTCAAAAATAAATCAGAGTATAGTTCTTCAAGATTAGTGTTATCACTATTTTCGTCAGGAATAATTATATTACCTTGTTTAATAAAAATAATTCTATCTGCTACTTTTTCAAGCTCCCCAAGTAAATGAGAAGATATTAAAACACTCGTGCCTGTACTAGCGATTTCTTTAACTTTGTCTCTAAGTAAGAAAATGCCGTCAGGGTCGAGACCGTTTAAAGGTTCATCTAACACAAGCAATTTTGGCTTCATTATAAAGGATAATGCAAGGGCAAGGCGTTGTTTCATGCCTATTGAATAAGTTTTAACTTTATTTTTAAGCTGTTTGTCAAAGTTAAGTAAATCGGCAACATAAGCTAAGTTATCTTTGTTAATATTTCTAATATCCATTAGTATCTCTAAATTTTTCTTGCCAGAGATATTACGATATAACCCTGGTTCTTCAACAAGAAAACCAATGTTTTCCAAGGCTTTAACTTTGTCGTCTTTCATATCTGTTCCACAAACGGAAATAGAGCCTTGAGTTGGCAAGCTTAGACCTGTGATAATTTTCATAATAGTTGTTTTGCCAGCTCCATTAGGACCAACAAGACCTACTATCTCGCCTGATTTTAAAGTTAAACTTACCTTGTTTAATATCTGCTTTTTGCCTATTTTTTTGCTTACTTCATTTAAAACTAAAGTATTCATAGTACCCCTCCTTTTGTTAAAAATTATATCACTTTTGAACGGTTTAGTCAACTAAACTACGCTTGAATAATTATAATTTATAAATAAAATAATTTATTATTTTTAAAAATTATGCTAAAATATAACAATTAGTTAGGGCGAGGGCTCTGCTCTTGCCCTACAGATTGTTGAGGTGTAAATGAAAAAACCCTGCGTTGAAACAGGGTTTTTGTACATTAAATATTATGCTTTCACAACTGTAATAGTCGCTTTATGACCATTAATATCCCAGTCAGCTGTGTATCCGTCTGCCGTGCTTAATGTTAGGCTATCACCTAAAACATCTTTGCAGATACTCTCTGAATTTGCATTTATTGTTGCACTCAATTCATCATCAGTAGTAACAAAAATGTTAATGTGGTTTGTAACCTCAAAGCCAGCATCTTTTCTCATAGATTGAATTTTACTTACAATCTCACGCACCATGCCTTCGTCGATTAACTCAGGAGTTAAAGCTGTATCTAATACAACTGTAATTCCACTTTCTGTTGCAGAAACAAATCCCTCGATTTTAGCTGTGTCTATCAATAATTCCTCGGTTGTTAGAGCGATTTCTCCGTCACTTAACGCAAGTTTTAGCTCGCCTGTGCTGTCTAGCTCTGCTTTTGCAGCACTGCCGTCTAATGCGCTTAATGCGTTTCTAATCTCGCCGATTTTCTTGCCGTATTTTTGACCTAAAATTCTTAATTGAGGTTTGAATGTATAGCTAACAAATTTGCTTGCATCTGCTACAATTTCAATCTCTTTAACATTAAGTTCTTCTCTGATAATATCAGCATAAACTTCTGGAAGTTGTTTTTTGCCTGTTAGGAACAATTTTGCCAAAGGTTGACGGTTTTTGATAGCAGCGTCGTTTCTAGCAGCTCTACCTAAAGTAACAGCTATCAGAACTTCGTCCATGAACTCTTCAAGCTCGCTGTCTATTTTGCTCTCGTCATATTTTGGATAGCTACACAAGTGAATACTTTCAGTTGCGTTAGCATCAAATGTTCTAACAAGGTTTTGGTATATTTCTTCTGTGATAAACGGAACAAGTGGAGCTGCAACCTTGCTGAACTCTACCAAAGCTGTGTAAAGTGTCATGTAAGCTGCGATTTTATCGTCAGTTAGGCTGTCAGTCCAAAATCTCTCACGGCTTCTTCTAACATACCAGTTACTTAGCTCATCAACAAAGTTTAACATAACTTTAGTTGTATCTTGAACCACATAGTTTTCTAAATTACTATCTACTGTTTTGATAACTGTGTTTAATCTTGACATCAACCATTTATCCATAACAGTTAATTTGCAGTTTTCTAGTTGATATTTTGTTGGGTCGAAACCGTCGATATCAGCATATAAAACATAGAATGCATACGTATTCCATAGAGTAGATAAGAACTTACGTTGTCCCTCAATAACTGCTTTTCCGTGGAAACGGTTAGGCAACCAAAGAGCTGAATTTGAGTAGAAGTACCAACGAATTGCATCAGAACCATACTCGTGCAATGCGTCCATTGGGTTAATTGCATTACCTTTAGATTTACTCATTTTTTGACCGTGTTCGTCTTGAACATGACCTAAAACTATAACATTTTTAT
>CAYJKT010000014.1:15857-67486 GCA_964370775.1 uncultured Eubacteriales bacterium
CTACAGCTTCACTAATAAAATCTGCTGGGAATTGTGTATCGAACAAGTCTTTGTTCTCAAATGGGTAATGATGTTGAGCAAAAGGCATAGCACCACTGTCAAACCAACAGTCGATAACCTCAGGTACCCTTGTCATATCTTTGCCACATTTTTCACATTTGATATTAACAGCATCAATATATGGTCTGTGTAGCTCAATGTCCTCTGGGCAGTTGCTAGATTTCTCTTTAAGCTCTGCAATGCTACCAATACAATCAGTGTGACCACAATCACATTGCCAAATATTAAGTGGAGTTCCCCAATATCTGTTACGGCTGATACCCCAATCTTGTACGTTCTCTAACCAGTCACCAAAACGTCCTGTACCAATGCTTTCAGGCATCCAGTTGATTGTTTTGTTGTTTCTGATTAAGTCATCTTTAACAGCTGTCATTTTTACAAACCAAGACTCTCTTGCATAGTAGATAAGTGGAGTGTCACAACGCCAACAGTGTGGGTAGTTATGCTCAAATTTTGGAGAAGAGAACAGTAAACCACTAGCTTTTAAGTCCATTAAAATATCGTGGTCAGCTTCTTTACAGAAAACGCCGTTCCATTTAGTCTCAGCAGTTAATTTACCAGCAGCATCAACTAATTGAACAAAAGGTAGGTCGTATTTTCTACCAACAGCAGCATCGTCTTCACCAAATGCAGGTGCAATATGAACGATACCTGTACCGTCAGTTAGTGTAACGTAAGTATCACAAGTAACAAACCAAGCTTTTTTTGTAGGGTTAACAAAGTTCCAAAGAGGCTCATACTCTTTGTACTCTAAGTCTTTACCTTTGTATTCTTCTAAAATAGTATATTCTTCGCCCAAAACTGTGTCTAGCAAAGCTTTCGCCATATAGTAAACATACTCGCCTTGTTGAACTTTAACATAGTCTTCGTTAGGGTTAACGCAAAGTGCTAAGTTAGATGGCAATGTCCAAGGAGTAGTTGTCCATGCTAAGAAATATGCATCTTCACCTACAACTTTAAAGCGAACAATCGCACTTCTCTCTTTAACATTTTTGTAGCCTTGTGCAACTTCGTGGCTAGAAAGTGGAGTTCCACAACGAGGGCAATAAGGTACAATTTTAAAGCCTTTATATAGTAAATCTTTTTTGAAAATCTCTTTTAACGCCCACCACTCGGACTCAATAAAGTTGTTATCATAAGTAACATAAGGGTTCTCCATATCTGCCCAATAGCCAACAGTTTTAGAGAAATCTTCCCACATGCCTTTGTACTTCCAAACGCTCTCTTTACATTTAGAGATAAATGGGTCTAGACCGTAATCTTCGATAGCATCTTTACCACTGATACCAAGTAGTTTTTCTACTTCAATCTCAACTGGTAAGCCGTGAGTATCCCAACCAGCTTTACGAGGAACATCATAGCCTTTCATAATTGCATAACGAGGGAATAGGTCCTTAACAGCTCTTGTGATAACGTGACCGATATGAGGTGTTCCGTTAGCAGTAGGAGGGCCGTCATAGAAAGTGTAAGTAGGTTTTCCTTTGCCTTCTTCTACTGTTTTTTCAAAAATCTTGTTTTCGTTCCAAAACTGAACGGTTTCTTTTTCTCTCTCAACAACATTTTGAGAGGCATTAACTTTTTTATACATCTAAAATCTCCTTTGTAATATAAAAAGCTTCGCCCAATAAGGACGAAGCTAACTTCTTAAACCACCCTACATACATCTTAATATGCGTTTCTAATAACGGTGAAACTCCGTCAGAACTTACTGAGTTCGGTTCTGCAACTCCAAAGCGATATTCGCAAAGAAATTAATCGTATTGCCTTACACCAAACGGCAACTCTCTGAGACTTTCATTCCTAGCTACTGACTTTATCATAGTCTTTAGAAGATAATATCATTATTTTTATTATTTGTCAATCAAAAAATCATCTTAATTTAATATTGCTATGCCTAAGTTTAAATATCCTGCAAAAAGCAACCATAATAAATATGGAACTAACATATAAAATGCTGGTTTAGATATTTCTTTGGTTTTAATCATTAAGATAATTACCAAAACAACAAGCAAGAACAACCATATAAAAGCAAAGTAATATAAGTTAAGGTTGAAGAACCATATACTCCACAAAAAGTTAAATGCTAACTGAACTGCATATACAGTTATTGCAGATTTTTTAGCAGTATCGAAAGTATCACTCACGCATATTAAGTAAGAAGCTATTCCCATTAAAACATATAATATAGGCCAAACAATACCGAAAACTGCACCTGGTGGAGAAAACGGTGGTTGCTCTAGCTGTTTATAAGCCTCCATGCTATTACCAGATATATAACCTGACAATGCTCCCACTGCCACTGGGATAATAATACAAAGTATTAATTTTTTCCATTGAATTTTCATCTTATCACCTCAATATAGTATATTCACTATATATCTTTTTTATGAAAAGGAATAAAACAAATATTATTTTCATATAAATTAATTAAAATGCCTGTGAAAAGAGGGTAAGATATGCAATATCATAATATGGATATTAATGAACTGATGAGTAAATTAAAGGTCGATGAAGCTAATGGACTATCGCCTAAGGATTATGAGAGAGCCTTAATAAAACATGGAAAAAACGAAATAACACAGGAAAAACGAACTGGTGTTATAGGTATGTTTTTAGCACAGTTTAAGGATTTTATGATAATAATATTGCTGATTTCTGCGTTTGTAAGCTTGGGTGTTTCTGTTTTTGAGGGTAGTGGAGAATATTTTGACTTTTTCATTATTCTAGCAATAGTATTATGTAATGGTATTATTGGAACAGTGCAAGAGTATAAAGCAGAAAAAGCTATTGAGGCACTAAAAAACATAAGTGCGCCTACAGCAGTGGTAATTAGAAACGGAAAGAAAAAGACAGTAGACAGTAGAGATTTGGTTGTAGGTGACATAGTGATTATAAAAACTGGTGATGTAGTACCCGCCGATATCCGTTTGATTGACAGTGTGGATATTAGTTGTGAGGAAAGTGCATTAACAGGTGAGAGCGTACCTGTGAGCAAAGACGAAAATTATGTGACAACAAGTGAAGCCGGAATATCAGAGCAAAAGAACATGTTATTTGCAAGCTGTGCTGTGTGTAATGGTCATGGTAAAGGTGTGGTTGTTTCAACAGGAATGGATACCCAAATTGGTAAGATAGCAACAATGCTACAAAAAGAGGAAGCACCTCAAACCCCATTACAAATTAAGCTTAACAAAGCTGGAAAAATCTTAGGTATTGCAGTTATTGGTATCTGTGTCATTATATTTGGTTTAGGTTTGTTTACAAACATTCCGTTAATTGAAATGATGCTTATATCTATAAGTCTAGCAGTGGCTGCAATTCCAGAGGGATTAACTGCTGTTGTAACCATAGTTTTATCTATGGGCGTTAAACGAATGGTGTCGAAAAAAGCTATAGTTAGAAAACTACCAGCAGTTGAGACACTCGGTGGTGTTAATGTAATATGTTCTGACAAAACTGGAACTCTAACAGAAAACAAAATGACAGTTGTTAAGGTTGCCAGTGTTAACGGAATGGTAGAAAAAAATAGTGGTGAGTACAAAAACATTTTAGGTTATAGTTCCTTATGTAATAATGCTGAACTTAGCACCAATGATAAATCTTTTGGAATGCCTACAGAGATAGCGATTGTAAAGGCTTCACAGGGGTTTATTAAAGAATACGCAAAAAAATATCCTAGAGTGGGTGAGATACCGTTTTCCTCTTTGAGAAAAATTATGACTACAGTTCACAGCGATGACGGTAAATATTTTGTGATTACAAAAGGTGCACCCGATTATATAATCAAGATGTGTGACAAAATTGTGGTAAACGGAATGGAAATTGATATTAATACATATCACAAAGAGAAAATTGATACCTTAAACAGAGGCATGGCAAGAGAAGCTTTAAGAGTGCTTGCAGTTGCGTATAAAAAATGTGATGAGATTGGCACTGATAGTGAGACTGAAAGTAAGCTGTGTTTTTGTGGTTTAATTGGAATTGAGGACCCTCCACGTAAGGAAGCAAAAGTTGCAGTTCAGCAATGTAAAAAAGCCGGCATTATGCCAGTTATGATAACAGGTGACCAAGTAGACACAGCACTTGCAGTTGCTACAAGAATTGGTATATACACAGACAAATCAAAGTACATGACAGGTGCACAGCTAAACAATATATCAGTAAAAGAGTTATCAGAGACTATTGGAGACTACAGCGTTTTTGCAAGAGTATCCCCAAAAGACAAAGTTAAGATAGTTAGAGCTTTTCAAATGCGTGGCGATTTGATAGCTATGACAGGTGACGGAGTTAACGACGCTCCTGCTTTAAAAGCTGCTGACATTGGCTGTGCAATGGGTAAATGTGGAACAGAAGTTGCAAAATCAGCGGCTGACATGGTACTTACTGACGACAACTTTGCAACAATTGTTGAAGCAGTTAGAGAAGGCAGAGGTATATTTAGTAATATACGCAAAACTATTCACTTTTTATTGTCTTGCAACACAGGCGAAATTCTACTAATATTTATGTCATTTTTACTAGGTTTACCTTTGCCGTTATTAGCAACACAAATTTTGTGGGTAAACTTAGTTACAGACTCCTTACCAGCCCTTGCGTTAGGTTCTTGTAATGCAGATGAAAACATTATGGACGGCGAATTTAAAGAGGGTAAAAAGGGTATTTTCTCAAAAGATATGTGTATATCGATGATTTTAGAAGGTGCTTTTATTGGTACAATGTCTTTAATAGCTTTTATGATAGGCAGAAACTTTTTTGATATCAACCCAGACGAGCCGATTATAGGCAGAACCATGTGCCTAGCTGTTCTATGTTTTTCTCAGTTAGTTCACAGCTTTAATGTGTCGGATAATTCTTCTCTTATATTCGGTGGTAACAAAAACAAATGGTTAAAATACAGTTTTTTAATATGTTCTATAATGCTTGTTGCAGTTATAGTCATACCACAGTTTGCCAGTGGATTTAATGTAACCTCTTTAGATTTACTGCAATGGTGTATAGTAGCAGTGCTTTCTGTAATTACTTTTATAGTGTCAGAAGCTGAGAAGTTTTTTAGTAGATTACACAGCAAAAAACAATCATAATAATTCTAGTTTTCATATTAATTTTCCATAAAGACTACAAGCTTAACAAGTTTGTGGTCTTTTTTATACTTTTTATAAAAATATGTAAAATTGTGATTGCAAATTATATATGTTTATGGTAAAATCACAATAATTGAGGAAAAGGTGGAGAAAAATGAAAAAGTTTGCAAAAAACGAGATGGTTAATTATCTAATTAACCTAAAAGGCAACCCTAGGTACTGTATAATTACAGAACCACTATGGTTTATTCCATTCAGTCTGTACAACCCTTTTGCAACTATATTTATGTATAGTTTAGGTGTAGACGATATTCAAATTGGATTTATTATGACTTTTGGCATGATTGTCCAAGTATTTGCAGCTTTTTTTGGTGGAGCTGTTACTGACAAATTTGGTAGACGAATGACTACTATTTTTGCAGATTTAATATCGTGGTCTCTCCCTTGTTTGATATGGGCATTTGCGCAAAACTTTTGGTGGTTTTTAGCAGCAGCCATATTCAATAGTATATGGCAGGTGTCTAATATATCTTGGTCTGGTTTATTGGTAGAAGATAGCGAACCTGACCACTTAGTATATGCATATTCTTGGATAAACATAGCTTCTGTTCTATCTGTATTCGTATCACCAATTGCTTATCTTTTAATGCAAAATTTTGACCCTACAATTATAGTTAGATATTTATATGGTTTTTCTTTTGTGTCAATGACTATTAAGTTCTTAATTTTATTTATAAAAGGTAATGAGACTGAAATAGGTCTAAAAAGAATGGAAGAAACCAAAAATGTTCCGTTTCATAAGCTGCTTGCAGGGTATAAAGATGTATTTATCGACATGGTAAAAAGCCCTCACATGCGTTTTGCGTTGTTTTTACTGTTAGGTTATAACATCTGTGTATCAACAGTGTCTGGTACTTTCTTTGGTTTATATGTAACTCAAAGACTACAGTTAGACGAAAGCTACCTTGCGATATTCCACATGGTTGGCGGCGTAGTGACACTTATATTTATGTTTACTTTACAAAATGCATTAAACAAAATGCCTTACAGACCAGTTATGTTAATTGGATATGTGTTATTTATTGCTAATAATTTACTGTTAATTTTAATGCCGGTAAACAGTATTATCCATGTTGTTATTTATATGATGATTAATTCATTTGCAGTTGCATGTGTTGCAGTTAGAAAAGATGCAATAAGCGCTAGGTTTATTAATGTGAAAGAACGTGCAAGAATTAATGCGTTGCGTTACATGATTATGATAGGATTTACTTCACCTTTTGGCATATTTATCGGTTGGCTATCAAGCATTGACAGACGTTTACCGTTTGTGTTAAACATATTGATATTCACAGTTACTTTACTAGCTGTATTTTTATCTAAAGAGGTTAAGGAGTTTGACAAAAGCAATGCCACAGAGTAATCCGTTTGAGTATAGTTTAGATAATAAAAGGTATCACACTTTGCATTACTACAACAAAAGCAAAGGTGTAAAAAATCAAAAAGCTGTTATAAACATAGATAGTTCGTGCCCTAATATCGACGGCAAAAAGGGTAGAGGCGGTTGCATTTTTTGTAATCAGTCAAGCGCTTATTTCTCAGCAGACGCTAATTTATCTATTCATAATCAACTTGATTTAGAAGTAAAACGAATTAGAGATAAATGGGGAGATATCGCTATAACTGCATATTTTCAGTCTGGCACAAATACATACTTGCCAAAAAACAAACTAGAAGCTTATGTAAACGAGATATTCGAGTATGGTGGGATAAGTGGTATATCAATAGCTACAAGACCTGATTGCATAAGCAAAGATATGCTTGATTATCTTGCAGAGATTAACGATAAAACAGAGCTTACGATTGAATTAGGCTTGCAGACAGTGCATGATAAAACGGCTGATATTATTAATCGATGTTATACTTATGCTGAGTTTTATGATACATTTATGAAGCTAAAATCAAAAAACATAAGAACATGTATTCACTTAATTAACGGCTTACCGAATGAGAGCTACGAAGATATGATAGAAACAGCAAAAATTATTGGTGAAATTAAGCCAGAAGCTGTTAAAATTCACTTGCTTCATGTTATGAAAGATACCAAATTAGGAGTTCTATATACTAATGGAGAATACACACCATTAAGCTTTCACGAATACATAGAAATCACAGCAAATCAATTGCAATATATCGATAAAAATACTATTATCGAGCGTATAACAGGTGATGCACCTAAGGACAAATTGTTAGCTCCGTTATGGAGTAAAGACAAGATAAAGGTGCTTGGAAGCATAGATAAATATATGGTAAATCAAGACATATATCAAGGAAAGCTTGCAAAATAAAGTTTTTTTGTGTATAATATTACAATAATTCAAAATAAGAATGGAGTAAAAAATGAAAGATATAAATAATTATTTCTTAAATTACATGCAAAAGTCAAAAACTTTTCTAATAATTATTGCTGTTTTACTTGTGAGTATAATTGGCGTTTCAGTATACATGACATTGTTCTACGAAGTAACACCAGATGATTTACTTGTGAAAAATGATGGCACAGTAAGTGTAGATGAGGACTCAGACACAATTGAGATTATGGATGCAACAGGGTCTATGATAATTCCAAAATATGACATACCAGTTAATACTTATGGTCAGGATAATTTCACTATCGAAAACGGGTTTATGACATACACTGGTGAACACTACATAGGTATTGACGTTGCTGAACACCAAAAGGAGATTGACTGGGCAAAAGTAAAAGAAGCAGGCGTTCACTTTGCAATGATAAGAGTAGGTTACAGAGGTGCTACAAGAGGCGACATATACGAAGACACTATGTTTGAACAAAACATTCAAGGCGCTATAGACAACGGCATAAAAGTAGGTATCTATTTCTTCTCACAAGCTACAACAAATGAAGAAGCAGAAGCAGAGGCTTCAAATGTGTTAAGCAAAATTAATGAGTACGATATTGACTACCCTGTTGTTTTTGACTGGGAACATGTTGACATTGAAGATTCAAGAGTAGATAATATATCTGGTGAGCAAGTAACAGAGTTTGCCAATACTTTCTGCAATAAAATTGAAGCTGCTGGTTACACTCCAATGATCTATATGAACAAGAACTTTGCTTATAACTTCTTAAACTTAGAGGAATTAAGTGAGTACCCAATTTGGATTGCTGAATACGAAGATAAATCTACTTTCTACTATAATTATGAGATGTGGCAATATTCAGACAGTGGTTCGATAGACGGAATTACAGTACCTGTTGACTTAAACATATCCATGAAAGATTACGGAAATTAATAACATATCCTGAAGAACAGTGCAATGCTGTTCTTCTTTTTTTGCGTAAAAAATGGTGCTGCGAGTTTTAATCACAACACCAAAATATATTCTATTAATTTGCTTTAATATTCACACTAACATCTGCCATGTTTTCAGCAGAAACTTTAAGTGTAATTTCCCCTGTAGTGTCTTTAATAGACCTAATAACAGCCATGCACATTCCATTAAATGTGTCGCAGTAAGTTTCTGAGAACACACGTGTGCTTGCTGCATTACCGGCATCAGAAGCTAAGTATTCACCAGCACCACTAACCTCGAAATCTAGTTTAACATTTGCAGTAGGGCAAAGGTTACCTTTTTCATCAACAATAGTGCATCTTACAAATACTACATCGTCTCCGTCAGCTGTAATTTCAGTTCTTTCAGGCTCTACAAGTACAGAGTACGGAGCACCTGCTGTGTTTACTGTGCAAGTAATTTTAGGATAGCTAACACTCACAGCTTTAAGCTCGCCAGCCTCGAAAGGAATGATTTGCCATACATGTCTGTATTTTCTAATCTCATCAGAAGGGTCTAGTGTGCTAACTCCTAGAGATTTTCCGTTTAAGAAAAGTTCTACTTCGTGATAACTAGAGTAAGCGTGAACATCAATCAAGTCACCATCGTTCCAGTTCCAATGAGGGAACAAGTACAGCACTTTTTTGTCTGTCCATTTGCACATGTAAGAATAAGCTCTGCTTTTTTCGATACCAACTAAATCAAATATTCCAAAATAAGAACTTCTTGACGGCCAACTATCACGATAAGGTGTAGGCTCTCCTAGGTAGTCAAATCCTGTCCATACAAATTCACCTAGCACATAATCACATTTGTCTTGTGCAAAAAATTCTCTCTCTGGGTAATATGCCCAAGGTGGAGCAGATAAATCATAAGAAGCTACTTGCAAAGATTTACGCACAGGAGCTGGAATTTCAATCTCGGCAGGCAAGTAAAATTCACCTCTTGAACTTACACAAGAAGAAGTCTCGCTTCCATATAATGGAATGTGTGGGTAATCTTTATGTAGGCTTTCGTATAAATGAGGCTTGTAATTAATACCAGCAATATCAACTTCGTCAGCAAGACCATTTTTGAAAGCAGAGATAGTTTGGTCGTATCCAGCTGTAGTAGGACGTGTTGGGTCTTCTTTTTTACATATATTATGTAAGTATCTAGCGACTTTCCAACCGTCTTTGTCGCTTTGTTCTAAAATCTCATTTCCGATAGACCAGATGATGATACAAGGATGATTTCTGTCTCTTTTAATCATACTGACAACATCTAGCTCACTGTCAGTGTCAAAATACTTGCCATAACCATTGTTTACTTTTTGAATTTTCCAAGTGTCAAACGCTTCGTCCATTACCAACAAACCGTATTCGTCACATAAATCCAATACTTCAGGAGCAGGAGGGTTGTGAGAAGTTCTATAAGCATTAACGCCAATACCAATTAACTTTTCAATTTGACGACGTGCAGCAGCTTTATTAAAAGCAGCACCTAAAGGACCTAAATCATGGTGCATACAAACACCATTTAATTTAACATAATTTCCATTGATGAACAAACCTTTGTCAGCAGAATATTCGATAGTTCTAATACCAAAATTCACGTTATATGTATCATATATTTTGTTTTTCTTCTTTATGCTAACGCTTAGATTATATAAATAAGGCTTTAATACATCCCAACATGTAAACTCTTTTAACTTAAATACGTTGTAAGCAGAACCTGTCGCATAATTAACTGTATCTGTGGTTACTACTTCGCCAGCTTCATTTGTGATTTCATAAACTATATCATAATCTTGCTCGCCATTGCATACAGATAAATCAACATCAACAAAAGCACAGCCATTCTTAACCTGAGCTCTAACATAAGCTGGGCAATAGTTAAAATACATAACATCTTTTTCTACCAAACGCACTTCTCTGTATATACCAGCACCAGGGTACCAACGAGAAGAAGAGTTCTCTGGATTAACAGAAACTGCTAAAACATTGTTTTTACCTCTTTTGATGAACTTGGTAATATCTACACTAAATGAAGAATAGCCATAATGACGAGAACCACAGAACTCACCATTAACATACACTTCTGCATTAGACATAACTCCGTCAAACTCTAAGAAAATGTTTTTAGCAGTTCGTGATACTTCGAATTTTCTTCTATACCACGCTTTTTCGCCTATAGGTAATCCGCCTGTTCTGCCAGTAAGTACCATAGGCTCTGTAATTCCGTCTGCTACAATTTCTGTAACTTGTCTGTCGTTTTCCTCGCAAAACGGACCTTCAACTGCGTAATCATGAGGTACTCGTACTGTTCTCCATGACTTATCGTCAAATTCTTTAGCACTAGCGTTTATATTTTCTGCTTTAATAAACTTCCAATCATACTTTAATACTGTTATCATATTTAGCCTCCTCAATTATTTTAATATTAGTGTATAATTTTATGTTGAATTTGTCAATAGAAATAGAAAAAAAGTAGAACAATTTTTGTGTATTTTTAATTAGGAAAGAAAAATTAAACATATAAACAATTTCCTAAATTTTTTTTGTTTTGTTTTTACTATTTTTACTTAAATTATGAATAATTTCATAACGGAAATTTAATCGTTCAATACTTTATGAATATTGTGTGAATATAAATAAAAAAATTCACAAAACACATGCATATATACAAAATACTTTATGTTGTATTGATTTTTTTGACATAATTTGATAAAATTAGACAAAATAATGAATAGCAATATTTGCAAATTGAATTGTAACTAACTATTACAGGGGGGATCTCTATGAGGAAGATGAAAATTTTAGCAACATTTATGGTGATTTTGATGTTAGCTGTAACAATGCCGACAACACTGACTTTTGCTACTGATACTGAAAGTCAACCTGTTACCGAGGAAGTGGCACCAGAACTCGATACAGAACCGTTTGATTTTAGCAAACCTATTCGAGTAGGCTATTATTCTACTTTTACAGATTTTGTAACTGATATTGACAGCTTAAATAACAAAGGTTATGGCTATGAAGTTTTTGAGAAAATGGCTGAAATATCAGATTTAGAGTTTGAGTATGTGCCAATAAACGACAGCTTGATAGATGCTGTTAACAGTGGTTATGTTGATATTGGTTGTTTTAACACAAAAACTGAGGAACGTGCAGAGGAAGTGCTGTATCCTAAAACTCAATTTAGCAAAACTTATATAGCTTTAATGACTAAAGATGAAAATATTTTATATGGTGATTTAGAAGCAATTGACGGTAGCACAGTTGCTACTTATTCAGATAATATCGGAACTCAAAATTTAACTAATTATTGCAGAAATAATGGTATATCTGTAGATTACGTATATGGTGACACAACAAATTATACTGAGTTAGACGCTGATTTTTACATTACATATTCAGAAGATCCATTATCTAATGAATTTAACAATATTCTAAATCTTGGCGTATATAAGCTGTTTCCTATTACTTCATTTGAAAATGCTGATTTGATGGAAGTAATAGAATCAACTTTTTTACAAGTAGTATATACAGAGGGTAATTATTTCTTAGAATTAGAAGAAAAATATCTTGCAGATAATATAGAAATTAACCACAGAGGGTTGACTAACAGAGAAGTAGGAGTGCTACAATCTAGACCACTTGAAGTTGGCTATGTATCAGATGCTCAACCACTTTTGTATACAAATGATGAAGGCGAAGCAGGCGGAGCAATGGTAGATATGCTAAATGCTTTTGCAGATATGTATGATTTTGAGATAAATTATCATCCATATAGTTTAAGCGATACATTAGATGATCATTCAAATTATGATTTGTTGCTTACAATTTATGGTGACGGTGAACTTGAAAGAGAACATTATGATACTACAGATTCCATTATATCTTTACCTGCTTATGCACAAGTTAAGTTGGATATATATGAAAAATATGACAATCTATACGATATAATTCGTAACTCACCTACAATAGGAACACTGATGTATCAAACAACAGATTATGTTAGTTTTAAAGAGCATTTTCCTAACAATGAATTTGTGTTTTATGATAGTTTCGATAACCTCTTAGATGATTTTGCTTCTGGAGATGTTGACATAGTTTTCTCAACAGGAACTGCAACTACTTATGCAGAATTATATTTGGAAGATGTTGAGAGAGCAACAATTAGTGCAGAACACGATGTACCGATAAAATTTTATGTTAACAAAGATATATCAGAAGATTATTTACCAATATTTAATATAATGATAGATCGTTTATCTAATGAACAATATGATGAAATCGTCTCAAACAATGTAAACGAGTTTTTACCTGATCAAGACCAAGGATTTTTGGAGTTTATAGCAAATTACTGGTACTTCTTTGCTTTAGCAGCAGTGATAACTATTGCAGGCTTTATAGCTATACATTTTGACGGACAAATTAAGAAAAAAGAAGCTCTGTTAAATTCATATAACACAGATTCTTTGACTGGCTTAATGGCTATACAAAAATTTAGAGAAACAATAGATGAAAAACTTAAAGATGCAAGAGCTGGTGAGTATGAGCTAATTTCTTTAGATATTGATATGTTTAAGACAATCAACACACATTTTAGCACAGATAGAGGAACTACAGTCATTTTAGCTTTAGCAGATTCTCTAAAAAAAGCTTTTGCCAATACATCAGCGATTATAAGTCGTAGAACTGCTGACCAATTCCTGATTTTAAGACGTGTTAATGAGGGTGGAAATATTAAAGATATTTATAATAGACATATCTTACCTACTGTATCTGACAATATAAACGAAAAATATAAAATATCAATGTCGTTTGGTAAAGTGCTTATTGCGAATGTGAAAGAAAAAGGAACAGCTATTATCGGTGAAGCAGATAGTGCAAGAATACAAGGAAAAAGCACACATAAAACAACCTTTATTTCATTTGATGATAATATGCGTAAACACTACCATGATAAGATCAACATAACTTTCCGTATGGAACAAGCGTTAAAAGATTGTGAATTTGTGGTAGAATATCAACCTAAGATTGATTTTTCTACACTAGAACTAGGTGGCGCAGAAGCACTTGTGCGTTGGCACCCTAAAATGGGTGATAAAATTTACCCAGATGAATTTATACCTGTTTTTGAGGAAAACGGTTTTGTCTCATACCTAGACTTATATGTTTTAGATGAAGTTTGCAAATTTATTAAAGCAAACCGTACTAAAATGAGCATACCACGTATTTCAGTTAACTTATCTGCTCATACAGTGCTAGCAGATAACATAGTAAGCAGAATATCTGATATTATATCATTGCATGGGGTAGAGCCTGAAAAATTAGAGCTAGAGCTAACTGAAAGTGCTTTAGAGTCAAATACAGAAAAATTTTTGGCAGTAGTAAGAAGACTTAAAAAGTTAGGTTTTGCTATTTCTATTGACGATTTTGGAGCTGGCGTATCGTCTCTAAACAGGTTATCAGCAGTTGAAGCAGATGTTCTTAAATTAGACAAGGCATTTTTCGACTTAAAAGATCAAGGTGGCAAAAGTTCTGTAGTTGTATCTGATATTATTGTTATGGCAAAACACTTGAACATGAAGGTAGTAGCAGAAGGTGTTGAAACTGCACCACAAGCTTTGTGGCTAAAAGGTTCAGGCTGTGACTATGCACAAGGATATTACTTTGATAAACCTATGAGTTCCGATGATTTCAAAGATATAATGACGTCTAAAAAAATCTATAGCATAAGTATAAGATAATTAAGTGAATTTTTGCATTGTGTCAACACTATATAAAATGAACTTTGTGAATAGAAATTTCACCACAAAAACACCGTAGGAGCAAAATCCTACGGTGTTTCGATATTAGTATTATGTTATGCGTTGTAACGCATGTGTTTGTCCGAGTTCAAATGCAAAAACATGAACGCCAGCAATGGTAGCATACAAAAATATTCCAAACAAAAAACCTGTTACAACACGTTTTAAATTGTTACTTTCGTATTTTGTAAAAGCCTGAACAAAACCATCGATAAGCATTGGAATTGCAAGTAATGCGTAACCCCATATAGGTGGAAAATCCACAAATATAAATAAAGGTATCGCAAAAATCATTCCAATAAGCTCGCCTGTGCACCTAGCACATATAGGCATAGGTTCTCCTTTTATTTTAAAGGAACGCTCAGGTCTACCGTGGCAACCGAAAAAAATCGGCAACCACTTACACATAAATAACTTCATTTTCTATTAATACATACCATACATTGCCATAGTAGAACTAAATCCGATTATATATGGTAGAATGAAAGTTAGTACTATAATATTAACTATAGCGATAGCACCACCAATGATAGCGCCAATACCTAGAGCTTTAGCAGTGATAGGTTTGTCTTGTTTCCATACTAAAAATAGAATTAAACCTACTACCGGAACACAGCAACCTAATGCGCCCCACAGAAATCCACCTTTATCGTTTGGATTTGGTTGATTATTGTTTGTGTAATTATTATTTTGATCCATAATTCATTCTCCTCAAATTTATTCGACTAATTATATCAAAATAATTCTTTTTTGTAAAGGAATATTTGTATATTGTTAAATATTTGTTCGAAATATGTTCATATTTAAACGAAAACCAAAAAAATATGCAATTTTATTGAATGCTAGTACTTTATATGATAATATTAGCCTATCTGTTTATATGGAGGAAGATTATGGATAACGATATTATTGTTCTCGCTATAGGTGTACTTGTTGCGTTTTTTGTTAAAGGTTTGTGTGGTTTTGCCAATACTTTGGTTTTAGGATCTGTTGCTAGTTACAGTGTGGATAATGCTGTCATAACACCAGTGGATTTACTGTTGACTGTTCCTATGAACATTATTCTAGCAGTTAAAAACCGAAAGAAAATTGATAAAAAGGTTGCTTTAATGCTTGGTTTGTTTGTAATTATAGGTGACATACCTGGTGCTATTTTTTTGGCTAATGCTGATACTGATTTTCTTAAAATTCTTTTTGGTTTGGTAGTTGTGATAATTAGCATTGAGATGTATGTGCGAGACAAACACAATACCTTAACTAAAGCCAACCCTGTGCTAATGGTTACACTAGGTTTAGTATCTGGTTTGCTGTGTGGTTTGTTTGGAGTAGGCGCATTGCTTGCAACTTATGTTGGTAGAACTAGCAAAGACACAGACTCTTTTAAAGGTACTTTGTGCATGGTGTTTTTAGCAGATAATGCAGTAAGGCTAACACTTTACTTTATAACAGGCTTATACACTAGCGAAGTTTTGCTAACTTGCCTAGGGCTTTTCCCACTTGCTTTGCTTGCTATGTTTATCGGAATGAAGTTTTCTTCTAAAATAAAAGAAAGCACTGTAAAAAAATCAATTTACATAGTGCTTTTCTTATCTGGTATTTCTTTAATCGTGACAAACCTTATACTTATTCTATAATTGAATATTCAAGGTTTTCGAACCTAAGTTTTGTGCCAATGTCGCTTCCGTTTGGAAGTAAAACAAGTGCTATCATAAATTCGTCAACACTTTCGATGTCTGTTCTTTTTAGGTAAGCGTATTCGCCTCTAATATCGCTAAGTATATATTCATAAGTTCCCATATTCTTCTCCTTTTTAAGTCGATATTTTAAGTTTACTAAATTTTTAAAAAAAAATCAATATTAAATGAAACATTTTTAAGCCATACTACGTGTATATAGTAGAATTAAATTTTTAAGGAGTAAAAAATGAAAAAATTATCAATTATGTTAGCTACTTTATTGTTAGCTTTCAGTCTAGTATCATGTGCAGAGGCAGCAACCGAGGAACAAGTGTTTGACGCAGCAAATCTAGAGGAATATGTAAATTCAATTGTTACAAACGTAGAGTTGTCTAACGCAGATTACAAAGCAATGGTTGAGCAAAGCTGTCAAACAATGGAAATTACAGATGATATGAAAGAATATCACTTAGGTTCTGCTGATTATGAATACACAAGAGCAGTTATCCACGAGCCTATGATGACCTCACAAGCATTTGCAATTGCTATGATAGCTACAGAGACACCAGAGCAAGCTCAGACAATGGCAGAAGAACTACTTACAACTGTAAATCCAGTTAAATGGGTATGCGTTGGAGTGGAAGAAGAAAACATTAAAACTGCTGTTAAAGGCAACTTGGTTTTCCTAATTATGGGAGACGAACCAGATGCATTTACAACAGCTTTTAACGAGAACGTAACTATCGAAGAGTAATATGCTATTTTCATCAATACCGTTTATATTTTGGTTTTTACCAATAACTTTAATAACGTATTATGTAATGCCGAAGAAGGGCAAGAACTTTGTCCTTCTTCTTTTTAGTATGCTTTTTTATTATTTAGGTGAACCTATTTATCTAATAATAATGATGTTGTCCGTGTTTATCACCTACTTGTTAGGTTTTGTGATAGAAAAAGCAAAAAATAAGAAGATACCTATGATTTTATCGGTATCGGTTAGTTTAGCGTTTTTGTTAGTATATAAATATGCTGACTTTTTTATAGAAAACATTAATCACCTCGGCACTGATTTTAGCCTGCCTAATCTTGTATTGCCTATAGGAATTAGCTTTTACACTTTTCAAGCAATTAGCTATACCATTGATTTATATAGGGGAGACGCAAAGTTACAAAAGAGCTTTATAAACTTTGCGTGTTACATCACATTTTTTCCTCAGCTAATTGCAGGTCCAATTGTTAGATATACTGTTATTGAAGATATGCTTAACACAAGGAAACATAGCATAGAGAAATTTTCTGACGGTGCGTTCAGATTTAGCGTAGGCCTTGGGAAAAAAGTGCTTATTGCTAATGTTTTAGGTGAATTTTGTGAGTATTATATAAGTTCTACTAATCAAAGCATGTTGTTTGCGTGGGCGTGGATAATCGCTTTTACTCTACAAATATATTTTGACTTCTCAGGATATAGCGACATGGCAATAGGTTTATCTAAGCTGTTTGGATTTGACTTTCCAGAGAACTTTAATTATCCGTTTATATCAAGTAACATCACAGAGTTTTGGCGAAGATGGCATATCAGCCTAGGTACTTGGTTTAGAGATTATGTGTATATTCCAATGGGTGGAAACAGAGTTAAGTTTTCAAAATGGATATTAAATATATTTGTAGTATGGTTTTTGACTGGTTTTTGGCACGGTGCAGAGTGGAATTTCATTATTTGGGGAATTTATTTTGCAGTAATTTTAGTGCTTGAAAAACTCTTTATAAACAAGTATTTAGAGAAATCGCCAAGAACTTTAAGACATATATATACCACTGTTTTAATCCTATTTAGCTTTATGATATTTGCGTCTACCGACCTAAATGACATAAGGCTTCATCTAAGCAATATGTTTAATTTCTCTACACCTACAAATTTAGAGACAAAATATTATATAGATAGCTACTTGTTTGTTTTTGTTATAGCTATAGTCGGTGCAACTCCGATAGCTAAAAACATTGCATTACGAATGAAAGGAGGAAAAGTGGAAACGGTAGGAAAGCCTCTTGTGATGTTAGTTTTATTAACTTTAGTCACAGCGTTTCTAGTGCAAGGTTCATATAATCCGTTTTTATACTTTAGATTTTAATGAAAAATAAAATTACAGTAATTGCTTTTCTTCTTTTAGTGTTTTCGGGATTTATTTTATCTTTAATTTTGCCTGATAATGATTTTTCGGTATCAGAAAAAAGAGAGTTAGAACAATTTGAAACACCCACAATAAGCACATTGAGCGATGGAACTTGGTTTAGTGATTTTCAAACTTACACAGCAGACCAATTTCCTTTTAGAGAAGACTTTAGAGCGTTGAACTCGACGATAAGACTTAATGCTTTTAACCAAAACGACGTAGACGGTCTGCTATATGAAGATGGCTATATTTTTAAAAGAGAATATCCTCTTAGAACTGATAACATAGAGAGATTTGCTACAAAAACGAACGAAATTTACGGCGAATTTATAAAGGACACAGCCGATAATTACTATGTGAGTGTAATTCCAGACAAAAATTATTATATGGAAAGCGACACTTTAACTGCTAACTCAAAAGAAATAGCAGATATTTTTGCTAGTAAAGTTGAGGGTGCTGAGTATATTGATATTTTTGGCGCGTTAAATCTTGATAGCTATTACAAAACCGATACTCACTGGTCGCAAGATAAGCTTTTTGATGTTATGGATATATACTCTGAAAAAATGGAGTTTGCAAATTTAGACAAAAACATGTATAATAGTGTGGAAATAGAAGATTTTTACGGAGTATATTATGGTCAGCTAGGCTTGAATATTCAGCCTGATACCTTGGTATATATGGAAAGTGAGTACACTAATACAGCTACCGTAGAAAATCTTGATAAACCTGAGTTTAATAAAGTATATGACACAGCAGAGTTTAACTCTGAAGACGGCTACAACGTGTTTTTATCTGGCGCAACACCTTATATAAAGATAGAAAGTCCTAACAGCAAGACAGATAAAGAGCTTGTGATTTTTAGAGACTCGTTTGGCAGTTCCATAGCTCCATTATTTTTAGAAAATTACAGAACAGTTACTCTAATCGACTTGCGTTATTTTAATACTAGCCAGTTAGAGAACTATGTTGATTTTACTGGAAAAGATGTCCTAGTGTTGTATAGTACTATAATATTGAACTCAAACATAGTATTTAGGTAGGTGTTTTATGAAAATCGACTACGATGAGTTCGAGAGAGTGTATAACAAATTTTTTGATAATGTATATAGATATGTTTTTTTGATAGTAAAAAAACAAGATGACAGCCTTGATGTGGTTCAAGATGTGTTTATGAAAGTGTTTATGACTAAAACAGATTTTAATGATGATGAGCATTTAAAAGCTTGGATTTTGCACTGTGCATACAATTGCAGTATGGATTATTTTAGGTCAAAGTACAGAAAAGTTGTAAGCATTGATAGTGTAAAAACTATGAACTTACCGTTTGAGATAGACGAAACGATTGAGGAGGTTTTGAAGCTTCCTGAAAAATATAGAACTGTGATATATATGTATTATTACGAGGAATATAGCACAGAGGAGATAGCTAAGATAATCAAAAAACCTCATGCAACGGTGAGAACTCAGCTAAAACGTGGCAGAGAATTACTTAAAATGAATATTGCAGAATAGGAGAAATATCGTGCGAGAAGATAGCATTAAAAGTAGCTTAGATAAAATTAAGGCACCTGAAAGCCGAAAAGAACATGTTTATTACGAGATAATAAATATGAAAGAAAATAAGCGTAACAAGAAAAAATTAGTATATATCAAGCGTGTTGCAGATAGATACGTAGGTTATGTAGCAGCATGTTTAGTGCTAGTCACTGCGTTCTCAATTTATGCAGTGAACTCTGGACTTTTTGATAGCAGTGCTGTGGTTAACAACAATTCTGCTATAGACATGCGTGGTGATGTGGCAGTTGCAGATATTGATAGTGTAAATGTGTATGTACCGATAGATGATACGTACTCTGTGTATTCAGTATCAAGTGCTGATGATATTTTTACCTTTTGGAGCAATGTTAGCGCTTTAGGAGTGTATCCAGCTGATATAAGATTGGATAGGGTAGAGAGTGATGAAAATACTTATAAAGTGTTTTTTGATGAAAGCTTGCAAGCCTATACAGATGAAAACGGCGAAAATTTGTGCATGGGAATTGCAAAAACCTTAAGTGAATTTTATGGTGAAGATACTAAAATTGAATTGTACTCTAATGATGTTAAAGTGAGTGTAAACGGAGCAGAGATTGATTTTAGTGCAATGAGTGAGTTGGAAATAATGGAATAAAAAAGGAGACTGTGACATAATTGTTACAGCCTCCACATATAATCAATAAGCCTTTAAGGACACTTTTTCTATCGCAAAAAGTGTCCTTTTTTGCCCCTTTGGGACAAAATTCACCTACAAAAAAGCTCTTCTAAGGAAAAAGAGTTCCGTTTTTTACGAAAAACGTCTTAGGCTCTGCCTAATAACCGCAATTTTTCGAGAAAAATTGAGTAAAGCTTTCAATGGTTTTTCGTTACTGTCAAACATATCTCTTTTTATTAAACATTATTTAACAATGCGTTTTTCCAATCTATTTTTACCATTTGTTCTAGCTCGTCTAAATTAAGAGGTGAACCACGCACAATATCAACTGAAATTGCAGTTTCATAAGGCACACCTAATTCGTCATAAACTTGCAAGTATACCGTTATCAAATCTTCGCTAATCAATGAATTTTGCCATACTTCTGTTTCTAAATCTAGTATGAAATTTATAAGCGTATCATCATCATAACCCACTGTTAATCCAACAAACAGCTCATTTTCTGCAAATATAGTGCGTTCGTCACCATAAAACTCGTAAGGCATTATGTAAGTATCGCCACCTATTAAAGTATCGGCAGTTTCAAAGATAATCTCTCTTAAAATTTCGTCTCTTTCAATATATAAATTAGCCATTTCTTCCTCAGCATATATAGGAATATATACTCTAACAGCTTCGTTTATATTGCCATCATCATCTTTCCATGTAACTTGATACTCATAAGACATTTGTTCTAGCCCGTTTGAATGTGGAACGGCAACGTCACCGAGATAAAATACAGTGATATTTTCTCCGTATATATCTTTGTAGTAGTTAGCTAATAAATCACCGTGAGGTCCATAATAATTATTAGATGAGTTACGAATTTCGTCGTAAGTAAATTTGGAAAGGTCGTACTCGGTTTCTGGTATATCATAATCAGTAGAGTAAGAAGTCCCTATATCATGTATCCCATTAAGCATATCAAATATAAAATCTGCTAAACCAAATCTTAAAGCTAGGATTAGAACAAACATCAACCCAAAGGCTCTGTGTGCAACTAGCCTTTTATTGTTTTTAGGCACTTCTGTTTGAATAGGAGGTACGTAAGATAGAACTTCTAGCATTTCTTTTTTCACAAGAGAGGGCATGTCGGACACTAAAGTTCTTGCGAACTTCACAAAGCTATCGTAATAAAACTTGTTTGCAGATGCAAGGTCGCTTAGGTATCTTGTGAACACGTTATAAAACCACGCCTTATCTGCATAGCAATAAAATCCCTCTGATAACAAATATGTTCTTATTGCAGTTCTTGTTCTGCTTTTATCCATCAAACTTAGCTGAGGTTGGAAAATAGCTAGTTTTCTTAATTCTTTATAAAACTTATCAGCTTCGTCCTCTGTATCTAAGTCTGAAATATTGTTAAACTCGCCAAATAAATCGTCATTAACTTCTGATTGGTTAAATTCAGTGTTAAAATCAGGGTTTACAGCATATTTAGGAATATCTGCCTCGGTTATTGGATTTGCTTGTTTGTGTTCGTTAAATGCTTGGTTTAGGCTAGCAGGGGTAGTCTGGTTTTGCTCGATTTCATGTTTTTCGTCACTACTTAACTTATGCTCATTAAAAGCACTGTTAAGTGTAGGCTTTTCTACACTATTTGTGTCATTAACACTATTATCAAAGCTATTTGATTGCTCTGAAAAAGTAGTATCAAAATCTAGCCCTTCGCTCAACGGTTTAATCTCAAAATCGCTATGGTTAATCTCACGATACTGCATTGTGTGGGTGGGAGGTGCAACAGTTTTGTTAGCCTTTGCGTATTTTATCGCTTTGTTATAAGCTTCTTGAATTTCACTAAATTTTTCTGGGTATTCCTCTGGGTGATACTTCGACATAAGTGCAGAGTACGCTCGTTTTATCTCTTTTATGTCAGTAGTACGTTCAATTCCCAGTACTGTCCAAATGCTCATTTTATCTTTCCTTATTCATAATCTTCGTCGTCAAATTCGTCAAACCATGACATGCTGTCTTCTGCTACATTTTCAAATGGGTCATAGTCTACCATAGCTTTTAACTGAGTTATATTATCCCAAAAGTTTTTCATAATCTCTGTTTTTTTACGCAGACTATTTGTTCTTCCTACATTAAAAGAAAAGCTGTCTATCATCTTAGTGATATAGTTTCTAGTGTCTCCTGTAGTTTGTGCGTACAAACCTTCAGCAGTGTTAATTAAGAAAGTTATTTGTTCTTCAATTTGATTTTTCTTTTTATATTGTTCTAAATCTTTTAACTTTTGGGCAAGCTGTTCGTCGGTTAAAGTTTTACCAGTTTTAGATAAAATAGTTTTAGACATTCTTTCGCCAGTTTCTTCTATGATTGCATCAACTTGCAAAATTCCGTTTAAGTCATAAGTCAGCCTAACTTCAACAGATTTATTTTGTATATTAGGGAAGTTAACCTGTAAGTCCCCTAGATGAAGATTATCTTTTACATACATATTTTCACCTTGAAAAATACGCATAGTCATAGAATGTTGAGAGTCATTTACAGGCGAATATATACCAGTTCTGCTAACAGGCAAAGCTGTGTTCCTCTCTATAATTGTAGAGAAAAGGGAGTCTTCACCATTTGGATTATGCACTGCCACACCTAAAGAGAATGGGCAAATATCCGTTAAAATAAGTTGTTTTATATCATCGTTTCTGCTTTTAATTCCAGCGTAAACACCTACGCCACACGCAACAATTTGGTCTGTCTCGCCAATGCTTAGAGTTTTTCTTTTTAGTGTGTGTGATATAAACTTTCGGACAATATCTATCTTGCAACCACCACCAACAAGAACTATGTCGTCAACCTCGTCAGCTGATAAGCCAGAGTCCACAAACACTTTTTTAATAGGTGCTTGAATTCTAAGCAGTAGTTCATTGCAAATTTTAACAAATTCACTTTTCGTAATTTGCAAATATCCCTCAATTTGCGTAGTTTTAACAGCCATAACAACCATATCTTGGCTTGATAAAGCTATCTTGCAGTTCTCTGCATTTTTGTGTATTATATTTTTGTTTTCCTCTGATAAGTTAAGGTAATTTATATTGTTAACTTTGCAAAAATGCTTTGCAAGAAGTGTATCAAAATCGTCGCCGCCAAGATAATTATCACCACTAACAGCAAGCACACTCACAATGTCACCAAAACATTCTACTAAAGATACATCAAGAGTGCCACCACCTAAGTCAACAACAAGCATAGTGCAATCGTCTTTACTATGCAGTGCTTTTGCAGCAAGTGCCGCAGCAGACGGCTCGTTTATTACACGTTCAACGTGAATTCCAGCAATAATACCAGCATTCTTTGTGGCAGTTCTACTGTCATCATTAAAATATGCAGGCACACTAATTACAGCTTCATCAACCTTTTTGCCTAAAAATTTCTCAGCATCATTAATTAAATCTCTTAAAATAAAAGCTGATAATTCCTCTGGTGAAAACGTGTAATTACCTAGCTTAATTCTTTTTTCTGTGCCCATAAACCTTTTAAAAGATGCCACAGTCATGCTAGGGTGAGACACCATGCGTTCCTTAGCAGCTCTACCAGTGTATATATTCATTTGTTCATCAACGCCAACCACACTAGGAGTCAAAAGACTTCCAAATCTGTTAGGAATTAACACAACATTATTATCTTTATAAGTACAAACCAAACTGTTTGTAGTACCTAAATCTATTCCAACAACTACTCTTTCTTCTGACATAACTCCTCCAAAATTAATTAATATTCACAGTATATTAATATATCATATTTCCTGAAATTTTTCAAGCAAATTATTATTTTGGAATATTATTACTAAGTTCGTCTAAAGTTAGGTCATAGGACGGTAAAAATTCTTCTAAAAATACTTTTACCTCTGGTAAATCTATGCTGTTAATTGCAGACAAAGTGCTAAGTTCTGCTTTTTTAAACTCTGTGTTACCACTTTGTTTTTCTTCTAAACATTTTATGAGTGCAGATATTTTATCTGCTGCTTTGATGTAACTTTTATAAAGTTTATCGTTTTCACCGTTAAAGTTTAAAATATCAGCATAAGCCTCTCTTAAGTCAAGTGGTAGTTTATCGCACAAGTTTTTAATTGCATGTTTTTCCACATCTTTATACGCTTGTTTTATATCATCATTTGCATATTTTACAGGGGTTGGTAAGTCACCAGTTATAATCTCAGATGCATCGTGATACATCGCAAGCACTGCTATTCGCTCTGGGTTAAGATTTCCATTAAATCTAACATTGTTTATCACGGCTAACGCATGTGCAATCACAGCTGTGTCTAAGCTATGTTCGCTCAAATTTTCTTCTCTGGAATTACGCATAAGCCCCCAACGGTTAATATATTTCATTCTGTTAATAAGTGCAAAAAAATTGTGTGTCATATAATCATCCTTTCGTCATTATACTAATTTTACGACTAAACTCATTATTTTTCAAGAAAATTTTAAAAAAAGCTTTTTATTCAACTAATTTTATGCTAAAATAATAGTATATAAATTCCAAAAAAAGTGAGGAAAAACAGTGATAAGTAACAATGAACTAAAAACGAGTAAGAAAAATTACTATCTTAATGCATTTTTACTGGGCTTAGTGTTAGCTTTTATAATGTTCATTCCGTTTATAATAGTAGATGGCGGTAGATTTTTGTTTTATGGAGACTTCAATGTTCAACAAATTCCTTTTTACCAATTAGCACATGATGCGGTAAGGAGTGGAAATATAGGGTGGAGCCACCTGACCGATTTAGGTGCTAACTTTATAGGTTCATATTCATTTTATCTATTAGGTAGCCCATTCTTTTGGTTGACAATTCCATTCCCAACAGAGGCTATTCAATACTTAATGGGGCCTCTGCTAATACTTAAATTTGGTTGTGCTACCTTAACTGGTTTTATTTATTTGCAGAGATATGTTAAAAATAAGGATTATGCAATTATCGGCGCTCTACTATATGCATTCTCTGGGTATTCCATTTACAACATATTTTTCAACCATTTTCACGAAGCGATTGTGTTTTTACCATTATTGCTCGCTGCCTTAGATGAATACATGGCAACAAAAAGAAAAGGTGTTTTTGCACTTGCTGTTTTTGCGTGTTCTATAACAAATTACTACTTTTTTGTTGGTCAAGTAATGTTTTGTATACTATATTTCTTCATTAAACTATTCAGTGGTAGTTATAAAATAAGAATAAAAGATTTTTCATTGTTAGCATTAGAAGCTGTTATAGGCTTCTTCATGTCTTCTATCCTAATTGTTCCGTCTATTTTGGCGATTGTGCAAAATACTAGGGTTGATAATTATATTGACGGTTGGAACGCTGTATTATATAGTAACACACAAAGATACTTGCATATAATTCAAAGTTTCTTCTTCCCTCCAGATTTACCTGCTAGACCAAACTTTACACCAGACTCTAATTCAAAGTGGTCGTCTCTTAGTGCGTGGTTACCTTTGTTTGGTATGACTGGCACCATCGCTTGGTTAAATATAAGCCGTAAACACTGGTTGAAAAAGCTTATATTTACAATTATTTTATGTGCGTTTGTTCCGTTTTTAAATTCTGCATTCCAAATGTTTAACTCTAACTACTACGCAAGATGGTTCTATATGGCAACACTTATGATGTCCTTAGCAACTATAATGAGCTTAGAGTGCAACAGAGTAGACTGGAAAAAAGCTATAAAATTTAACGTGATTGTCATTGTTGTTATTAGCTTAATTGTGGGTTTAACTCCAACTTTTTCAGAAGACGGAGCAGTGGACATTGGCTTAGAAAGTTATGACGCAAGATACTGGTCTTATATTGCCCTAACTTTAATCTGTTTAGGATTATTGATTATTTTATTTAGGTATGTAAAGAAAGAGGTATTTGCAAAAATCACTATAGTGCTGTTGTCTGTAGTATCTGTTTTTCATGGAATTTTCTTTATCGCAATTGGCAAAACGCAGTCACAAAATCCCAGTGAACAATTAATTCCGTATGCTCTTAACGGAGGTGCTGATTTAACAATAGAGGTTAGCGACTCTGAACGTACTGACTTTTATAAATCGCTTGATAACATGGGTATGTTTTGGCAAGTTCCAACTATCCAAACTTTCCATAGTATAGTACCAGGCTCTGTTATGGAATTTTATGACTATATAGATGTTGACAGAAGCGTAGCTTCTAGACCAGAAACTGACCACTATGCGTTAAGAGGATTGACCTCTGTTAGGTGGTTGTTTGATGATTTTACTGATGAAGACTATTTTGCAGGTGAGGATTTCCAAACACCTATAATGGATGAATTCTATTATTATGGCAGTGGTAATGGATTCGATATTTGGGAGAACTCGTATTATATTCCAATGGGTTTCACTTATGATAGTTATGTTTTAAAATCAGAGGCAGATGAATTATCTGAGTCTAACAGAGAGAGACTTATGATAAAATCTGCAATTATTCCAGATGATGATGAAGCTTTGTGGAGTGCTATTTTGCCAAAGTATGAGATAAACACTGCCGATTTAACAAAAGAGAAATATCAAGATGATGTAATGGAAAGAAGAACTACAACGGCTAAAGAATTTAGCTACACAAACTATGGTTTTTCTGCTACAATAGACTCAGGTTCAGCTGAGGCACTTTTCTTTAGTGTTCCATTCGAGAGTGGTTGGTCTGCGACAGTTAATGGCTCGCCTGCTGAAATTCTTGTAACTAATGTAGGTTTTATGTCGGTAATGATTCCTAGTGGCGAAAACATCAAAATAGAGTTCTATTACAGCACACCTGGTCTTGCACTTGGTATAGTGTTAACTGTTGTAGCTGTTGTTATATTTTTAGCATATATGTTCTTGTTGAGTGTGTCTAGTGTGAAAAAAATCGAGGTAAAAGTACTGCAATCAACCAGAAAAAATATAAGCTTTGAAGAATATTGCAATAAAACGAATGTTAGATTTAACAGACGTACTAGAAAAGGATATTTCCGTAAAGTAAGGAGAAATAAATGAACAAGTTATACTTGGTAGTTCCTTGTTATAATGAACAAGAAGTAATTGAAGAAACTACAAAAAGGCTTGATGTTAAGCTTAATGATATGATAAAAAAAGGGCTAATAACCGAGGACAGCAAAGTGGTTTACGTTGATGACGGTAGTAAAGACAAAACATGGAGCTTGATTGAAGAACTAGCTGAGACTTACAGTTTTGTTAAAGGTATTAAACTAGCTCACAATAGAGGTCACCAAAACGCTTTGTTTGCAGGCCTTATGGAAGCTATGCCTGAATGTGATTGCACCATTAGCATGGATGTTGACTTACAAGACGATATTGAAGTTTTAGACGAATTTATGAGCAAGTTTAATTCTGGGATAGATATAGTATATGGTGTTCGCAACAAGAGAGAGAACGATAGCTTCTTTAAAAAAAGCACTGCAGAGGGTTTTTACAAAGTTATGAACTTAATGGGTGCAGAGGTTGTGTTTAATCATGCAGATTACAGACTTATGAGCAAAAGAGCGTTAGAAGCTTTATCTGAATACAATGAAAGAAATCTATTTTTAAGAGGTATTATTCCATTAATTGGCTATAGCACAGATTATGTGTATTATGAAAGACACGAAAGATTTGCTGGTGAGTCAAAATATCCATTAAAGAAAATGCTATACTTTGCGATAGACGGTATCACATCTTTTAGCGTTAAGCCATTAAATTTTATTTCTTCTTTAGGAATATTAATTTCTATGTTAAGTGTGCTGGCTTTACTTTATGCGTTTGTATCATATTTTACAGGTAATGCAGTAAGTGGTTGGACAGCGACTGTAGCATCTATATGGTTATTAGGTGGTTTGCAAATGTTCTGCCTTGGTGTTGTTGGAACATATATTGGTAAAATATATAACGAAGTTAAGGGTAGACCAAGATATAGAATAGAAAAAAAGACAAAAAAATAAGAGTCCGCCGAAGCTTATGCTCCGACGAACCTATATATGAAAGCGGCTGTTATAGTCGCTTTTATATTTTATGCATGAAGTGTGAATTTAGTCACTAAATAATTGTTACCAAATATTGGGTAAAAGATACAACTAATGGCATTGTTATTATCGACACAATTGTTGTGAATGAAACTGTCGCTGATGTTAGCTTTGTGTCTGACTTAAACATTGATGCAAATAACACGGCACTTGTTGCTGCCGGTGCAGAAGCTTGAATGATGTTGCTAACAAACATGTTGTCATCAGGACGAATTAATAGAAGAATACATATTGCAAGAGCAGGGACTATAAGAAGTCTAAACAGTGTCACTATGTAAACATTTTTGTTTGTAAAGAATTCTTTTAGCTTAACCTTAGCAATAAACGAACCTAGAACCATCATAGCTAAAGGAGTATTAAGTAAGCCTAGGCTCTCTATAGGAGTAACTAATAAGTCAGGCAAATCAATCTTTAATAAATATATCGGCAAACCAATTGCTATACCGACTGTACCTGGGTTGATGAAAATTTTTCTAATTGGGAAATTACCCAAGCCGTTCATCAAGAAATAACCATAAGTCCAGTTTAAAAAGTTAAACATTGCTACATAAAATGAAGCATATATTACGCCCTCAGCACCTATTATTGCAACAACGAGTGGCAAACCCATGTAACCTGTGTTGCTAAAAATAATACAAAAACGCAAAACTTTTTTTTGTTCTACTCCTTCTTTTCTAAACAATAAGAATGTTGGTAAAATACCAACTGTTATACATAGAAATGATGTTAAAACAGATGTTAACATAGCCGAACCAGAAATACTGCCTGGGTCCATAGTTATAAAAGAAGTAGCAATAACACAAGGTGTTACTATGTTAAACAATATCCAAGTCATTTGTGATACGGTGGATTCTGAAAACTTACCCTTTTTGGTTATGATTACACCAATTCCGATTAATATAACCATGATAAGAACTTGAACAAGAACCGTTAAAAAAGCATCTAACATTATTTTTTACCTTTCAAATATATGTTTTTATAGTAAAATACGCCTGTGATTAAAAGAACCACGGCCCCTATACCACGCAAAATTAAGCCATAATTACCACTAAGTAAATCTATATCAGGTGTCATTGCATTTGCAAACCACCAAATTGCCATTAACAAGAAAAAAGAGCCTAAAAGATAAAATATTTTGCTCTCTTTAGAAAATTTGACTACTAAAATAATAGCTACTAATAACCACATTATAGCGTAAACGTAATCCATAATACCTCCATATATACTGTCATTCTACAAAATCGTACCTTTTTATTATATTACATCTACATACAAATAGCAACACTTTAGCACATAAATGAAGTGTAAAATTATTTTCATTTGTGCGAATTGGCGAAAATATATAAAAAATAATCAACATAAATATTGTAATAGTACATTTTTCAATTTATACTTGAATATTTTAGAAATATGATATATAATAGACAATAAGAAAAAACATATATTTGTGTATATTGCTTACATTATTGTTTTTATTTAAATCAAATAAATGAAAGGACAGATATTTATGAATCAGTATTCAGCAAAAAATATTATCAACCTTGCCGTGTTAGGGCACGGTGGCTCGGGTAAAACTTCTTTGACAGAGGCTATGCTTTATTTAAGTGGTGGCTCTGATAGAAGAGGAAAAATCGCAGAGGGTAATACAGTGTGCGATTTTGACCCAGAGGAAATTAAGAGAAAAAACTCAGTTACATCTGCGGTAGCACCAGTTGAATGGAAAAACAAGAAAATAAATATTATCGATTCGCCAGGACTATTTGATTTTGAGGCAGGCTCTTTTGAGGCTACTCGTGCAGCAGACACAGCGCTTATTGTGCTTGCAGGCAAAAGTGGCGTTGAAGTAGGTACAGAAAAAGCAATGGCTCTAGCAGAAAAAAGAGGACTAGCAAAAATCCTGTTCGTTAATGGATTATGCGATGAAGGCTCTGATTTCTACGGAGTATTTGAGGAATTGAAATCAACTTTTGGACCGTCAGTGTGTCCGGTAGTTGTTCCGTACTTTGAAGACGGAAAAGCAGATAAATACATAAACTTGCTTGAATTTAAAGCGTATGATTATAAAGATGGAAAACCTGTTCCAATCCCTATGCCTGATATGGGTAGCAGACTAGAAGGGTTGAGAACTGCTATATCTGAGGCTGTTGCAGAGACAGACGAAGAATTATTTGAGAAATTTTTCTCTGGTGAAGAATTTACACCAGAAGAAATTATAGTGGGTATAAGCACTGGTGTTAAAAGTGGAGCTATTACTCCAGTATTTTGTGGTGATGCTATGCTTATGCGTGGCATGGAACAATTCCTAGACGGATTATGCTGGCTTGCTCCTTCTGCGTTAGATAAAGCAGGCGAAGTTGCTACTGATGTTAACGGTGAAGCTGTTGAGATTAGTGCAAACGAAGATGCAGCCACTTCTGCGATTGTATTTAAAACAGTAGCAGACCCATTTATTGGTAAGTTGTCATATATTAAAGTGATTTCTGGTAAAATAACAACTGATACAGCACTTATTAATATGAGAACTGGCGAAAACGAAAAGATAGGTAAAACTATCATTATGTGTGGTAAAAAACAAATTGATACTAAGTGCATACCAGCTGGTGACATTGGCGTTGTGCCAAAATTATCAGGAGTTATCACAGGTGACACTCTTTGTGCTCCATCACGTAAAGTAACTTTAGAGGGTATAGATTATCCAACACCAACACTTACAATGGCTATCGTGCCGAAAAATAAAGGTGATGAAGATAAAATTGCACAAGGTATTTACAGATTGTGCGAAGAAGACCCTACAATTAAATTTGAGACTAACCATGAAACTCATCAAATGCTTTTGAGTGGTTTAGGTGAGCAACATTTAGACGTTATTATCTCTAAGCTAAAAGCGAAGTTCGGTGCAGAAGTAACTTTAGAACAACCTAGAGTAGCTTATAGAGAGACTATTAAGAAAAACGTAAAAGTTCAAGGCAGACACAAAAAACAAACTGGTGGACATGGTCAGTTTGGTGATGTTTGGATTGAGTTCGCTCCTTGTGACAGTGACAGCATGGAGTTTGGAGACAAAGTTGTTGGAGGAGCTGTTCCAAAAGGGTTCTTCCCAGCAGTTGAAAAAGGATTGAGAGACTCTATTCAAAAAGGTCCTTTAGCTGGTTACCCAGTTGTTGGATTGTCAGCTATTCTATATGACGGTTCATACCACCCAGTAGACTCATCTGAGATGGCGTTTAAAATGGCAGCTGCAGCAGCGTATAAAAACGGATTGCCACAAGCCAATCCTGTAATACTAGAGCCTATAGGCACTTTAAAAGCTGTTGTGTCTGATGAAAACATGGGCGACATCATGGGCGAAGTTAATAAAAGACGTGGACGTGTTCTAGGTATGGATAGTGCTGGAAACGGTTATCAAGTTGTAGAGGCAGAAGTGCCAATGGCAGAGATGTATGACTTCACAACTTATGTTCGTCAAGTAACACATGGTAGAGGAAGCTTTACATTTGAGTTTACAAAATATGAAGAAGCTCCAAGCAATGTGGCACAAAAAGTTATAGAATTTAGCAAAACAAGTGCTGAATAATAAAAAAACAAAGCAAGGCGGTTTATCCGCCTTGTCTTACGTGTAAAGGACGGTAAAATTATGGAGAAAATAAGGTTTTCTTTGTTAGGTGGAGGAAAAAGGTCACAGTTTTTTATGAGAGCTGCAAAAGCCTTGCCAGAGATTTTTGAGATTGATAAAGTATGGCTAAGAAATGCTGAAAAAGCAAAAGAATATGCAGAAAAATTTGACGTAAACACCACAACAGATTTTAGCGAAGTATTGAAATCAAAACCGCTTTATGTTATAGTGTGTTTACCAAGAAGTGTAGCAGTAGATTACATAGAAAAAGTATTTGAAGCAGGCATTGCAGTTCTTTGCGAAACACCACCAGGAAACAGCGTGGAAGACTTTGAGCGTCTTTGGGACTTAAAAGAGAAATACAATGGCAAAATACAGGTATCAGAGCAATATTTTGCATGGCCTATGTTTAGTGCATGGCTAAAAGCAGTTGGTGAGGGCTTGATTGGCGAAGTTTCTAACGTGACAATTTCTTCTCTGCATGGTTACCACGGAACAAATATAATGAGAAGATTTTTAGGTGTAACAAGCGAAAATTGCAAGATTTTTGGTAAACAATACGAATTTAGCGTGGTAGAGGCTGACACTGGTTTAGAAAGACTTTACGACGGCGATATAATGCCTTATAATAGACAAAAACTTACATTTGAATTTGATAACGGAAAAGTAGGGTTTTTCGACTTTAACAATGTGCAATATAGGTCTGCTTTAAGAACAAGACAGCTAAATGTGCAAGGGACAAAAGGCGAGATTGACGACCTAACTATTAGATATGTCAACATAGAAAACGAGATTGTAACACAAAATTTATTGTGGGATAACAAAGGGCATAATGCTATATTTGACTGGTCGATTTATGGCTTAACTTTAGGAGATAAATTTTATTATAAATCTCCATTCAAAAACCCAAGAATTAACGACGATGAACTTGCAGTAGCAACTGTAATGTATTTGATGAAACACTTTGTGTTAAACGAAAAAGAGTTTTATCCTTTGGAAGAAGCATTGCAAGATAGCTATTTAGCTTTAAAAATGAACGAAGCTTTAGAAAATCCAATGAAAGAGATAATAACCACAACGCAAAAGTGGTATAAAAAATAAGCAGGAGAGTAAATGAAGAAATTAACTATCGGAATTTTAGCACATGTTGATAGTGGAAAGACAACGCTTTCGGAAGCAATGCTTTACACTACTGGCAATATACGAAAAATAGGTAGAGTAGACCATAAAAACGCTTTTTTAGATACTCATAACTTAGAGAAAAATAGAGGTATAACTATTTTCTCTAAACAAGCGCGACTTGTTATGGAAGAAGCAGTAATTGACTTGTTAGACACACCAGGTCACGTTGATTTTTCAGCAGAAATGGAGAGAGTTTTATCAGTCTTAGACTATGCAATTCTTGTTGTGAGTGGAAGTGAGGGCGTGCAAGGGCACACTGAAACTTTATGGACACTTATAAACAGATACAAAATACCTACATTTATTTTCGTAAACAAAATGGACTTAACTGAAATTCCGAAAGAGTTAATTTTTAAAGATATTCAAGAGCGATTAAGTGTAAACTGTATAGATTTTTCGGCTGTTGATATGGTAGAAAACATTGCTATGTGCAGTGACGAACTAACCGAAGAATACCTCAGCAGTGGTGATATTAAGAAAACGCATATAATAGATGAAATCTATCGTATGCGAGTTTTCCCATGCTTTTTTGGCTCTGCTTTAAAGCTTGACGGAATAGAAAATTTCTTAAAAGAATTTGCAAGTTATACAAAAGAGATAGAATGTAAAGATGAATTTGGGGCAAAAGTTTTTAAAATATCTTGGGACTTAAATGGTCAAAGACTAACGCACATAAAACTAACTGGTGGTAGCCTTAAAGTGCGTGATGTTGTAAAAGGTATCGACAAAAACGGCACAGAATTCAGCGAAAAAGTTAATCAAATCAGAGTGTACAGTGGTGGCAAGTTCACAAACCCAGACACAGTGTATTCTGGGGATATTTGCACGGTAACTGGGCTTACAAGTACGTACGCAGGACAGGGGTTAGGCTTTGAGAGCAACAGTTTAGACTCTGTTTTAGAGCCAGTTTTAGCATATAGTGTGATTTTGCCGATTGATGTTGACGCTGTTACTGCTCACGCTCATTTTAAGATACTAGAACAAGAAAATCCTGAGTTTAAAATAACTTGGAACAGTAAAACTAAAGAGATATTGATAAAACTTATGGGTGAAATTCAAATTGAGATTTTGCAAAGTTTAATCATGGAACGCTTTGGCTACCCAGTTGATTTTGACAAAGGTAGCATAATTTATAAAGAGACTATCGCAGATGAAGTTATAGGCGTAGGACATTTTGAGCCATTAAAGCATTACTCAGAGGTTCACTTGAAAATTGAAGCCTTAGAAAGAGGCAGTGGCATAGTTTTTGATAACATTGCTAAAACTGACGATTTTGACAGAAACTACCAAAACTTAGTAATGACACATCTAATGGAGAAAAACCATTTAGGAGTGCTGACAGGTTCGAATATTACAGATGTTAAGATAACGTTGATAGACGGCAGAGCACATATAAAACACACCGAGGGTGGCGATTTTAGAGAAGCTACCTACAGAGCAGTTAGACAAGGTCTTATGCAAGCACAGAGCGTGTTGTTAGAGCCTATCTATGCATTCACACTGGATATTCCAACAGAAAATATAACTAGAGCGCTGAGTGACATTCAAAGAATGGGTGGCGAATTTGACACACCAGAAAGCAACAGTGATTTCACTAGACTAACAGGCAGAGTGCCAGTATCAACCAGTAGAGAATATGTGAAAGATGTTATGCAGTACACAAGGGGGAGAGGTAAACTGAGTTTTAACTTGCACGGATATGATAGGTGCCATAATAGCGAAGAAATGATAAAGGCTATTGGATATAACGCAGAGGCTGACACTGAAAATACTGCTGATTCAGTGTTTTGTTCTCATGGCTCTGGCTTTACTGTTAAATGGGACAAAGTGCGTGAATTTGCGCATATAAAAATACAAGAAGATAAAGAAGACAGCGACGAGACACCAGTTCGCAGAGTAAGAAATTATAGTGACAGTGGACTAGCTTTAGTAGATGATAAAGAGCTGTTATCTATTTTTGAAAACACTTATGGTAAGGTTAAAAAAGACCCTAGAATTAGCTTTGCTTCTCACAAGTCAAAAGGAGAGGTTAAGTACAAAAGAGCAAAACCACTACCATTAGGCCCTGAATACTTGCTTGTTGACGGATATAATATTATTTTTGCTTGGGAGGAGTTAAACGAGCTTGCAAAAATAAATATAGAGGGTGCAAGAAACAAGTTTATTGACATACTTAATAATTACTGCGGTTTCAAAAAATGTGAGCTGATTTTGGTTTTTGATGCATACAAAGTAAAAGGCAATGTAGGCTCTGTTGAAAAGTATGGAAATATAAATGTTGTATACACAAAAGAGGCAGAAACTGCTGATATGTATATAGAAAAAGTTACTCATGCGATTGCAAAAAAATGCAGAGTTAGAGTTGCGACATCAGACGCTGTTGAGCAAATGATTATCATGGGTCATGGTGCACTGAGGGTATCAGCAAGTGCATTTAGAGATGAAGTTCAACAAACAGAACAAGAAATTAGAGAATTGATAGCAAGCACAAAATAGAAAACATGGTATAAAACGATTAAGTTTATGATAAAATGTTCAAAATGTAGTATAATATAGAACAATGGGGGATATTTTTAACAAATATAGAAAATTTGCAAAAACCCCTTTATCTTTTAATACTTTTATAGTATAATATTTGATTAGTGTAGAGCAAATCTAAATGAAAGAAGGTTGTAAAATGGGTAAAGCGTACTTAGTATTGGAAAATGGAACAACATTTACTGGAGAGTCTTTTGGTATGGAAGGCGAAGTGACAGCAGAAGTTGTTTTTGCAACAGGTATGACAGGATATTTAGAGACATTAACAGATAAAAGTTATTTCGGGCAGATCGTTGTACAAACGTTCCCCCTTATTGGCAATTACGGAGTTATTCCTAATGATTTTGAGAGTGATTCAATTGGTCCTAAAGCATATATAGTTAAAGAATGGTGTCAAGTTCCCTCAAATTTCAGATGTGAAGGGGACTTAGACACTTTTTTCAAGGAACGTGGCATTATAGGTCTATGTGGCATAGATACAAGAGCATTAACTAAGATTATTAGAGAAAAAGGTGTTATGAATGGTGCTATTGTTAGCGACCCATCACACGCTGATTTCGATAAAATCAAAGCGTATAAAGTAGAGAACGCAGTAGCTAGTGTTTCTGTAAAAGAACCTTATGTAGTTACAGAGGAAAACCCGTCATGCAACATTGCACTTTTAGACTTCGGTTTAAAAATGAATATAGCAAGAGAGCTTGCAAAACGTGGCGCAAAAGTTACTGTTTGCCCACATAACACGACTGCTAGCCAGTTAAAAGAAATGGGAATTGACGGCGTTATGCTATCTAATGGCCCTGGCGACCCAAAAGAGAATGTAGAAGTTATTGAAAACATTAAAGAGATAGTTAAAATGGGTATTCCTGTTTTTGGAATTTGCTTAGGCAACCAGCTTTTAGCACTTGCACATGGATTTAACACAAGCAAGCTAAAATATGGTCACCGTGGTGGTAACCAACCTGTTAAGGATATGGAAACTGGCAGAGTTTATATCTCTAGCCAAAATCACGGTTACGCAGTAGAGAGTTCAACTATCGACACAAAAATCGCTAAAGAATATTTTGTGAATGTAAACGACAAAACTTGCGAAGGTGTTGTATATGGCGACGGCAGAGTATTTTCTGTTCAATTCCACCCAGAAGCATGTGGTGGTCCACTAGATACATCTTGGTTGTTCGATAAATTTGTTAACATGGTAAAGGGGGATAAATAATGCCACTAAATAAGGATATTAAAAAAGTATTGGTTATAGGCTCTGGTCCTATAGTTATTGGACAAGCAGCAGAGTTCGATTATGCTGGAACTCAAGCTTGTAGAGCATTAAAAGAGGACGGAATTGAGATAGTTCTTGTTAACTCTAACCCTGCTACTATTATGACAGACAATAGCATGGCTGATAAAATTTATATAGAGCCTCTAAACCTAGAGACTATTAGAAGAATTATCAAGCTTGAAAAACCAGACAGCATTTTGTCAGGTTTTGGTGGTCAAACAGGTCTTACACTTTCTATGCAACTTGCAAAAGAAGGTTTTTTAGAGAAAAACGGTGTTCGTTTGCTAGGTGCTTCACCTGAGACTATCGACAAAGCAGAAGACAGACAAATATTTAAAGATACAATGGAAAGCATTAACCAACCTTGTATTCCGTCTAAAGTTGTTACCAATTTAGAGGACGCTTTAGAGTTTGCAGAGGAAGTTGGCTACCCTGTAATTATCCGTCCAGCGTTCACACTAGGTGGCTCTGGTGGTGGTATTGTTGATAACAAAACTGACATGCTAGAAGTTGCAGCTAACGGTCTTGCTCTTTCTCCAATAACACAAATACTTGTAGAAAAAAGTATTGCTGGTTGGAAAGAGATTGAGTTTGAGGTTATCAGAGACGGTATCGGCAACATAATCACAGTTTGTTCTATGGAAAACTTCGACCCTGTTGGCGTTCACACAGGCGACAGTATAGTTATAGCTCCTGCTGTTACTCTTGCTGACAGAGAGTACCAAATGCTAAGAACAGCTTCATTAAATATCGTTACTTCTCTAGGTGTTGAGGGTGGCTGTAACGTTCAGTTAGCGCTTCACCCAACATCATTTGATTACGCAGTTATCGAGGTTAACCCTCGTGTGTCTCGTTCATCTGCTCTTGCTTCAAAAGCTACTGGTTATCCAATTGCTAAAGTTGCAGCAAAAATCGCTATCGGTTATACTTTAGACGAGATTATCAACGCAGTTACAGGCATTACTTATGCTTCTTTTGAGCCAGCGCTTGACTATGTTGCGTTAAAATTCCCAAAATGGCCTTTTGATAAATTCGTGTATGCAAAAAGAAATTTAGGTACACAAATGAAAGCTACTGGCGAGGTTATGTCTATTGCTGATAGTTTTGAATTAGCGCTTATGAAAGCTGTTAGAGGTGCAGAGATTTCTCTTGACAGCATTGATTTACCAGAGTTCCATAAAAAGAGTGACGAGAGTTTATGGAAAGTTTTAAAAGATGCAACTGACCAAAGATTATTTGCTATTGCAGAATTAATGAGACGTGGCGTGACTATCCAAGAAATTCACGATTACACATTAATTGACATTTGGTTCTTAGCTAAAATTGACAATATTTTAAGCTATGAAAACTCAATTAAAAACTCTGTAATCACAGAAGAACAATATATTAAAGGTAAAAAATTAGGCTTTACAGATGCAACTTTAAAAAGAATTTCTGCTAATGAAATTGCTCATAAGCTTGAAGAGACTTATAAAATGGTTGACACTTGTGCTGCTGAATTTACAGCTAAAACTCCATATTTCTATGGAACATACTTAACAAAAGAGCAAGGTAACGAGAACGAAGCTCTAGACTTTATCGGCAAAACAGATAAAGAAACTATCGTAGTTTTAGGCTCTGGTCCTATCAGAATTGGACAAGGTATCGAGTTCGACTATGCTTCTGTTCACTGTGTACATTCTCTACAAAAACTAGATTATGAAGTTGTTATTATCAACAATAACCCAGAGACTGTTTCTACTGACTTTGATACAGCTGACAGACTATATTTTGAGCCACTTTGCCCAGAAGATGTTATGAACATCATTAATTTAGAGAAACCTAAAGGCGTGTTCGTAGCGTTCGGTGGTCAAACAGCTATCAAACTAACAAAAACTTTAGCAGAAAATAATATTCCAATCTTTGGTACATCTGCTGATAATATCGACGCTGCTGAGGATAGAGAGCGTTTTGATGCAGTTCTTGAAAAATGTGGCATTAAACGTCCAAAAGGCTTCACAATTATGACAGCAGATGAAGCTTTAGACTCTGCTAAAAAATTGGGCTATCCAGTGCTTATGAGACCATCTTACGTTCTTGGTGGTCAAAACATGATTATCGCTTATACAGATGAAGATATAGAAGAATACATGGAGATTATTCTTCGCCAAAAACAAGAAAACCCAGTGCTAATCGACAAATACATCAGTGGTTTAGAGCTAGAAGTTGACGCAATTTGCGACGGCGAAAATATCTTAATTCCTGGTATTATGGAACATATCGAGAGAACTGGTGTTCACTCAGGCGATAGTATTGCGATTTACCCAGCTACTCATATTGATGACAAAATGACAGCTGAAATTATTGAAACAACAGAGAAAATCTGCCGTGAACTTGGTGCTATTGGCTTAATGAACCTACAATACATCATAATGGACGGCGACCTATATGTTATCGAGGTTAACCCTAGAGCGTCTAGAACTGTGCCTTATTTAAGTAAAGTTACAGGAGTTCCAATGGGTGAGCTTGCAACTAAAGTTTCTCTAGGATTTAACCTTAACGACCTAGGGTACGGAACTGGTTTATACAGAGTTTCTCCATACATTGCAGTTAAAGTACCAGTGTTCTCTTTTGAGAAATTAACTGATGTTGATACACAATTAGGCCCTGAAATGAAATCTACTGGTGAAGTTTTGGGTATCGGTAACAACTTAGAAGAAGCTTTATATAAAGGATTGGTTGCTGCTGGCAACAAAATGAAAAAAAGTGGTGGTAGAGTATTTATCACTGTAAGAAATCAAGACAAAGCTGAGATAGGCGAGATAGCTAAAAAATTCAGCAAGCTAGGTTTCGAGCTAAATGCTACTATGGGAACTGCTTCTGTTCTTGCTAAAATGGGCTTGAAAGTTAAAATTGTGGATAAAATCCACCAAAGTGCAACAAACACAATGACATTGCTAGAGAGCAAAAGCGTTGACTATATCATTTCTACTTCATCAAAAGGTAGAAACCCAGAGAGAGACAGCGTTAAAATTCGTAGAAAAGCAAGCCTTTTAGGTATACCTTGCTTAACTTCTTTAGACACAGCAAATGCACTTGTTGATAGCTTGATGAGCCATTACAACGAGAGCAACATGGAGATTGTTGACATCAACAATATGCGTACTGAGAAGCAAAAAATCACTTTCACAAAAATGCAAGGTACAAGCAACGACTATATCTATATCGATTGCTTCAAAAACGAGATTTCTTCACCAGAATTCTTGTCTATCTACCTAAGCGACAGAGCAGTTGGTGTAGGTGGCGACGGCGTTATACTAATTTGCCCATCTAAAGTTGCTGATGTTAAAATGCTTATGTACAACCGTGACGGAAGCGAAGGCAAAATGTGTGGTAACGGAATTCGTTGTGTTGCTAAATACGTTTATGATAACGACATGGTTAAAAAAGATTTAATCACAGTAGAGACTGCTGCTGGAATTAAACAATGCGAAGTTATCACTAAAAACGGATTGGTTTCAAAAGTTAAAGTAGACATGGGCAAAGCTATGTTTAAATCAGAGCAAATTCCTACTACTTTAGAGGGCGATTTCATAATTAACCGTGAGCTAGTTGTTGGAGAAATTCCATACAATGTGACTTGTGTATCTATGGGCAACCCACATTGTGTTGTATTCTGCAATTCAATTGACAAACTAGACCTTACAACTATAGGCAAAAAGTTTGAGAAAAACTCAGTATTCCCAGAGGGTGTTAACACTGAGTTTGTTGAAGTAGTTGACGACAAAACTGTTAAAATGCGTGTTTGGGAACGTGGCATAGGCGAGACACTAGCTTGTGGAACAGGCGCGTGTGCAGCAGCTGTTGCAGCGATTTTAAACGGATATTGCAAAGAAGATGCTGACATTAGAGTTATTCTAAAAGGTGGCGACTTAACAGTTAATTATTCACATGATGTTGTTCACTTAACAGGTAATGCAGAAAAAGTGTTCGACGGAGTAGTTGAAGTATAATAATAGCAAAATAATATAATTAAAAGCTAGTGAAAGACTGAAAAGTAGTTCACTAGCTATATGTAAAAACCTGTGCAATGCGATATGCAAAGCACAGGTTTTTTGCGTTTTAGTAGGAGACGGCGTCCTCGACGTCCCAATACAACATTTCTCTATTATGTGTGAATATTGTTACAATACACTCACAATTTTGTGAATAACCAGAAGCATTTATTCATCACATCAAATGCTCTTTGTGTGGTTAAATTCTCTCTTGAGGATATCCATATATACAACGTCAATATATTTACCATTTTTATAAGTAGCTTCTCTACGTCTGCCGAATTCCTTAAAGCCAACCTTTTTGTAACTAGCCAATCCTTGTTCATTATCAGAATTAACTAATAATATAATATTATTTAAGTTTAAGGTATTAAACCCATAATTTACCATTAAATTCAAGGCTTCTGTACCGTAACCCTTACCACGATTTTCTTTTTCACCTATGAAAAGTCCTATCATAGCTATCCTTGAAATATTATCTATATCCATAAAACCAATATTGCCGATTAGCTCATCATTTTCACTTAAAACAATGGCATAATTCTGACCTTCACAAGCCATTTTCTCCAAACGTGTTTCCTCATTTTTTAAACTTATGAGCCGTTTGTAATTATTCAAATTACCACTGACAGAGTAATCATTAAGCCATTTTGTGTAAATCTCTACATCATCAACGCAAATAGGTGAAAGGTATAGTCGTTCACCTATTATTTTTTGAAAATATTTCATATTAAATCCTCCTGTTATATAAATGCCACTCACAACAACATAAACTGATGTGAAGATTATCAAAATTATTTAATTGCACGTCGAATGCTCTTTGCGTAAAAAATAATATCCATGCCTTCTTTTATATTATGCTGTTTTCCTGTTTTAATATATCCCATTTTTTCATACAAATAGCATAGTTTAGCTTCTTGCTTGATTGTGTCGAGTTCCCATCTTTTAGCACTTGGATATAATTTTTCAACCTCTGCAATGGTCATTTGAGCGTATCCAAATCCTTGATATTGTGGTAAAATTCCCATTGGTGAAATTCTACATGTATATTCATTTATTCGGATAACTCTAATAAATCCTACTGTTTTATCACCAAATTTAACAATATAATAATCGGTATAGTCTTGATTCAATTTTTCAAGCACTCGCTCAATAGTTTCAGTTGCAGGGTTTGTTTTTTCATCATTATATTTTCCGAACAAGGACTTAAATGCTGCAATTTGAATAGAATGAATTTCTCTACAATCGTCACTAGTAGCTTTTTGAAGTATTATATTCATATTAATTCCATACCTCCCATTATATAAATATCCCTCACAACAGCAATTATTGATGTGACCTAATCTAATTGTTTACTTACCAAGTTAAATGTTAATAATTACTGACATAATGATTTACTATTTAATTATTTCATAGCACTTAACATCGCATAATTTATCTGAACCGAATTTTTCTTGAGCTTTTGTGTTATGCGTATATTTCATTCCACATTTTTCCATAACTCTACCAGAAGCTATATTATCAACATGATGTTTTGCAATAATCTTTGAAAAATTTTCATTAAACAAATTTTCAATAACCACATTGAAAGCTTCTGTAACAATACCAGTATTCCAATATTGATATGATAAAACATAGCCTATTTCTGCTGTTTTATTATTGTTACAAATATCAACAATATCTATCGCCCCAATAGGGTCATCATTGCCTTTTATAGTTATTGCCCAACGATATTTTGAGTCTTCATTTAGATACATATCTAACAGCATTTTTGTTTCGTCAACATTTTTGTGTGGATACCAACGACAATATTTTGCTACACGCTCATCATATGTCCAGTTTTTAAACATTGCATTAAAATCATTTTTATTAAAAGGTCTTAAAATTAATCTATTTGTATTTAGCACACTCATCCCATAATCTCCTGCTATATAAATTTCTCGCTATTTCAAACGCTTTTTATCACTTCGAGATTACATAATAACCCCTTAATTTATCTATTATATCACACAATTACCAAAAAGCACATTGACTATATGTTAATTTGTAAAAACATATTATAATATTAAGAAAAAATGAAAAAAAAATAAAGTTAGCACATTTTGCCATATAACAAAATGTGCTAACTACCATTAACATATGTTAATCTTTAATTTTATCAATGTTGTGGCAAGCTACTTGGTGGTTTGCCTCAACCTCTTTTATTTCTGGTACAGTTGTTTGGCAAATCTCAGTAGCGTAACGGCAACGAGGCGCAAATTTGCAACCTTTTGGTACATTAATAGGGCTTGGTACATCACCCTCTAGCTCTATTTGTTTGCGGTTTTTCTCAGCTTCTGGGTCTGCTAAAGGTATAGCAGAAATTAACGCTTTTGTATATGGATGTTTTGGATTTTTAAAGATAGTTTCGCTATCTGTAAGCTCCACAACAGAGCCTAAATACATAACCATGATACGGTCTGATATATGCTTAACCATTGATAAATCATGGGCGATAAACATATATGTTAAGCCAAGTTCCCTTTGCAATTTAATTAGCAAGTTAACTACCTGTGCTTGTATCGAAACATCAAGCGCAGAGATAGGTTCATCACAAACTATAAACTCAGGGTCTATTGCAAGTGCACGTGCTATACCTATGCGCTGACGCTGCCCGCCGGAAAACTCATGCGGAAAGCGTGAAGCATGCTCTTTATTTAAGCCAACAAGCTCAAGTAATTGATAAACACGCTCTTTACGCTCTTTAGGTGTTAATAGTCCGTGTATTACAAGACCTTCTTGTATTATAGATTCAACTGTCATACGTGGGTTTAGTGAAGCATATGGGTCCTGAAATATAATTTGGCAATTTTTGCGAAAGTTTTTCATTTCAGCAGGGTTCATTGTTTTGATATCCTTGCCACGATAAACTATTTCGCCAGTAGTTGCCTCATAAAGTTTAATTAGTGTGCGCCCACATGTTGTTTTACCACAGCCACTTTCGCCAACAACGCCCAAAGTTTCGCCTTTGCGTATTGTAAAGTTGACATCGTCAACTGCCTTTAGCGTTTTTTTGCCAACTTTAAAATGTTTGCTAACATTGCGCAATTCAAATAAATTTTCTTGCATTATAGCACCTCCACTTTCTTAAACCCTGCGGTTTCAGGCGCTTTTGGGTCACATAACCAACATGATGCACGCTGCTCGTTTTCAAAATAATAATACTCAGGCATTTTGCGGTTGCATATGTTCAAACGGTGCTCACAACGTGGGGCAAATGGACAACCTTTTGGTGGCAATAGCAAATCAGGTGGTGTACCTTTAATGGAGTAAAGCTCATCTTTATGAGATGTATTTAAACGTGGCACACTGTTTAAAAGCGCCCATGTATATGGATGTTTTGGGTTGTTGAAAATATCTGTAGTTAAGCCACTTTCAACAATTTTACCACCATACATAACAAACACTCGGCGTGCGCTACCTGCAACAACACCTAAATCATGTGTGATAAGTATAACAGAGGTATTACACTCTTTTTTCATATCATCAATAAGCTTCATAATCTGTGCTTGAACCGTAACATCTAGCGCAGTTGTAGGTTCATCTGCAATTAAAACTTTTGGTCTGTTTATAAGCGCCATTGCTATCATAGCACGTTGGCGCATACCACCTGAAAACTCGTGAGGGTACTGGTTTGCACGGCGTTCAGGGTCAGGTATTTTAACCACACGCAACATCTCAACAGCTTGTTTAAAGGCTTCTTTTTTTGGTATGTTGTGGTGTATGATTAAACTTTCTGCAATTTGTTTACCTACTTTACGTGTTGGGTTAAGTGAGGCAAGCGCATCTTGGAAAATCATGCTAACTTGCGCACCACGGAATTTACGCATCTCGTTATAGTTTAAACCAATTAACTCCTCACCATCTAGTTTAACACTAGATGTACTTTTAATCTCGCCTGGTTTGTGTATTAGTTGCATTATAGCTTTTGATGTAACGGATTTACCAGAGCCAGATTCGCCAACTATAGCAACTGTTTCGCCCTCGGTTAAATCAAAAGAGATACCACGCACAGCTTTAACTTCACCAGAATAAGTGTGGAAGGATACTTCAAGGTTATTAACTTCGAGCATTTTATTATCGTTCATTTCGTTCATAGTCCTCCCCCTTTCTTATTGGCGTAGGCGTGGGTCAAGCGCATCACGCAAGCCGTCGCCTAGCAAGTTAAAACTTAACATAGTTAAGGATATCATAAGTGTTGGGAAAACTAATTGGTATGGGTAAAACAACAAGTTTTGTTGTGCAGCTGAACATAGCGCACCCCAGCTTGTATTTGGTGAAGCAACACCAAGCCCGATAAAGCTCAAAAATGCCTCAGCAAATATAAGCCCTGGTATAGCAAGTGTTGTTGAAACTATAAGTTGCGACATAACGTTAGGTATCATGTGTGTGCGTATAACGTAGCTTGCAGGCGCACCTAATGCAACAGAAGCCGAAACATAATCGTTTTGTTTTTCTTGCAAAACACGGCCACGTATCATACGTGCAGTGCCCGTCCAGCCAGTTAAGGTTAGCGCAAAAATTAGAGAACCTATTGATGGCTCAAGTAGTAATGAAACAAGTATGATAACTATCATTTTTGGCACACAGCCGATAAAATCAACTATACGCATCATTAGGTTATCAACCATACCGCCAAGGTAGCCAGAAACACCACCGTAGATTAAACCTACTGTAATATTAATAGCCGCACCTATTACGCCTATTGCTAGTGAAACACGGCCGGCCTCCCAAACACGTGTAAATATATCACGGCCCATGTTATCTGTACCAAACCAATAAGTTGAATTTGGTGTTTCGTTTTTAGCATCTGGGTTAATGCTAGTTACTGTAAATTCGTTTAGATATGGCCCTATAATAACCATTATAACCATGCCTATTAGCAAACATAGCGCACCTAATGCAACTTTGTTTTTCTTTAAACGTCGCCAAGCATCTGCCCAGTAGGTAATGCTCTCGCGCATAACAACCTCACCAAGTTGACCTTGGGTAGGGTCTGGAAGAAAATCATCTTCCAGAAATTCTATTTTTTCTTCTGACATATTCTTTTCTTCCCTTCTTATTTATTTGTTTTATCTAAACGCACACGTGGGTCAATTAACATGTATAAAATATCAACAGCAAACATAGCCAAGATATAAATGCTAGAAATAACTATTGTTTGGCCAATAATCATAGGGTAATCACGCCCCGTAACACTGTTAACAAAGTAGCTACCTATACCAGGTATGGAGAAGATAAGCTCCAAAACAAATGTGCCTGTAAAAATAAGTGCAAGTTGTGGCACAAGTATAGTAACAATTGGTGAAATAGCATTACGCAAAATAACTTTAAATGTTAGAGCCATTTTTGACATGCCTATAGCCTCAGCAGCAAGCACATAGTCTTGATTCATAACATCTAACCAGCTTGTACGCATGTAACGTGCTTTTGTACCAATTGAGCTAATACCATATGCAATTGATGGTAAAACCGTATAAATAAAACCATTCCAACCAGTAATTGGGAACCAACCAAGCTCAAAAGCAAAAAAGTATTGCAAAATTGAAGCAAAAACAAAGCTCGGCACTGAAATAGCCACTAGTGAAAAGAACATAACTGTGTAATCCACCCATTTGCCACGCTTATATGCAGCAAGTATGCCAAGGCCTAAACCTATGGGTATACCAAACATAAGGCCTTGCACACCAATAGTTGCAGAAACAGGCGCACCTTGAGCAATAATTTGGTTAATTGAACGCCCTGGATAAACAATGGATTCACCAAGGTCAAAATTTAACAATAGGTTTTTCATGTATATAAAATACTGTACTATAACTGGTTGATCAAGGCCATAACGAGCCATGTAGTTGTCACGTATATCTTCAGGCAATTTTGCGGCTGCCTCACCTAGAGGGTCACCGGGTATCATGTGCATGAGGAAATATGTTGCTGTGATAACTAAAAACAAGGTGAGTAGCATTGATAAAAAACGCTTCACAACATATCTTTTCAAGAGAATTCCTCCTTAAACGTTTCACTTAAAAAACTCAAAAAAATAACACTAAATTGTTAATTAAGTGCTGTTTAAATGCCCATATCTACCTTGCATTTAACACACAAGGTAGATATTATCAGCATTTAATTAAAAATTATACTTCTTCAATGTAAACAGTGCGGAACAAGCTTGGGCCAAATGTGCCAGCTTCGCTCTCAAAACCATGTACGTCTTTAGCTGTCATCATAGAGCTAATTGGGTGGTAAATTGGTATAATGATAGCATCTTCAGCAACAGCTAGTTTTTCTGCATCTGCAAATAATTTAACACGCTCATCATGGTCACGAGATTGTGCAGCTGTGTTGCAGTAATCATCAAACTCAGTGTTATTCCAGTTTAGTGCATAGTTGCTGTCTTTTGTTGAAATGCACATACCCATAAGGTCGATAGGGTCGTTATATTCAGTGTAGTGTGTGCTAACAACCATACCAAACTCACCTGCTTTGCCACGGTCATAACCAACAGCGCTTTCAACTTGCTCTATTTCAATTTCAAAACCGATTTTGTTTTTGAAAATTTCATAGAAGTATTCAGCATTATCTTTAGAGGCAGCAGTTGTGCTCTTAACAAGGTAGTTAATTTTATAAGCGGTAGGGTCTTCTGGCAAGCCAAGCTCTTTTAAGCCTTCAATAAATAATGCTTTAGGGTCTGGTGCTGCAGCTTTTAAATCAGCTACTGGGTCAGTGCCAGCCGCCTCACGGAAGTTTACACCATCAATTGAAAGTGTAATTGGAATAAGCCCTTTTGCAGGTACAGCAAGGCCACCGTTTATCATATCGCCTGTTTCTTGGCCATCAATACATGCACCAATTGCACGGCGAATTTTGCTGTTGCTCAATAGTTTATTACCACTTGCATCTTCGTAAGCAGCGTTAAAGAACAACGTGCAAGTGCCAGCAAGGGTAAAGTCACCATAGTTAAAGTTATCTGTTTCTATTAATTTTTCACGCCATTCAGTGCTACTTACAGATGAACGGTCAATTGTACCACTGTAAAGTTCAGCTAGTACAGAGTTGTAATCTTTGATAATTTTAATTTCAACACGATCAAGTGCAACTTCATCTGCACGGTGGTAATTTTCGTTTTTAGTTAGTGTTATGTGAGAGTCGTGCACCCACTCAGTAACTTTAAAAGCACCACAAGAAATTAATGTATCTGCCTCTGTGCCGTATGTACTGCCGTGTTGCTCCATAACATCAAGGCGAATAGGTGTAAAACATGGGCCATATGTTAAATCTAAAAAGTATGGTAAGTAGTAATCAAGCTCAATTTGCAAAGTGCTATCATCAACTGCTGTTACACCAAGTGTAGATGGTTCCATTTCGCCAGCTATAATTTTTTCAGCATTTTTAAAGCTCATCAATGTTTTTGCTTGTACAGAGGCTAATGCTGGGTCAACAATGCGTTTAAATGCATCAACATAGTGCTGTGCTGTAACGGGTTGGCCATCTTCCCACACAACTGCATCAAGTTTAAATGTCCAAGTTAGGCCATCTTCACTTGTTTCCCAGCTAGTTGCGCCGTATGGTTGTGGTGCAAGAACACCATCTACCATTTGCAAAGCTGTAATTTGTACTGCACTGTTGCAAATGCAAATTAAATCAGTAGTGCTGTTAGATTGTGTTGTATCCATAACTTTAGGGTCACTTAGTAGTGCATAGTTTAAAACTTGCTCAACGTCAGAACCACCTGTAGCTGCAACATCTCCACCTGTTGCAGTTGTGTCACCACCTGTTGTTGCTGCACTACTCTCATCACCACAAGCTGCAAGGCTAGCAGTTGCAAGTGCTAAAATACTACCTTGTAAAAATTTTCTACGTGTAACTTTCATGTTTATTTCTCCTTTTAAATCTTATTTTATTTATTTTCAATACCTTGTTATTTACTCGCAAAGTAATTGATACATAAGCCTTACTCCAAAGCCTGTTGCCCCAGCTGGATTTACACCTTTTGGCATAGGTGCATTTGCTGTACCTGCAATGTCAATGTGTATCCAAGGTTTGTTTTCGCAAAACTCTTTTAAAAACAAACCAGCTATAATACCGCCAGCAGCTGGTGTTGCGCCAGAATTACGATAATCTGCAATTGTGGAAACTATTCGCTCTTTAGATTCTTCAAAAAGCGGCAATTGCCAAACTAATTCACCTGTTTTTTTGGAGGCTCTTTTTGTGCATTCAAGTAATGTGTCGTTATTTGTCATAACCGCACAGCAATCTGCACCAAATGTCATTGCCACTGAGCCTGTCAAAGTTGCGATATCTATTATTTTTTCAACCTTTTCCATTTTCGCTACGTAGTTTATAGCATCTGCAAGCAACAAGCGACCCTCTGCGTCAGTATTTGTTATTTCAACAGTTTTGCCAGAGTACATAGTTAACACTGTGCCTGGTAAAAATGCTTTTGCATCAACTAAATTTTCAGCAGATGGTATTACACAAAGCACGTTTTTCTCAACTTTATTTTTCGCAAGAGCTGTCATTAAACCTAAAACATTTGCTGCACCGCACATATCAACTTTCATGCTAACAATTGTTTTTGTATCCTTTAAGTTATAACCACCTGCATCAAATGTAACACCTTTGCCAACATACGCTGTATATGGTTCATCACCTGCGCCGTTATACTCCATAACTATTAGCACAGGTGCATGTTTTGAACCTTTGCCAACTGCAAGTATACCACCAAAACCCTCTTTTTTAAGCCATTTTTTATCGTAAACAGTGGTCTTAAAACCACATGCTTTACCTTGTTCAACAGCAAAATCAGCTAATGTTTCAGGGTAGATATCAGCAGCATGTCTGTTGCCTAAATCCCTCGCTATGCAAACACCTTTGCCTAAACTTAAACCCTTGTTTATTGCAGTTTGGTAAAGTTCGGTTTCGTTAACTGCTATACTAAAGCATAGCTCTGTTTGCGTTAATAAAGTAGATTTATAACCTTTAAATTTATATAACGCAAGCTCTGACATTAACGCAAATTGTTCTATTAGTTTTGCGATATCTTCTTCTTTTACATCTTTTTCAAATGCAGTTTTAAGCGAAACACCCCAATTAACAACTTTTGTATCAGCTAAGCTCTTAAACATCACCGAAAGTGAGTTTCTCACTTTTACTTCGTCGTTTAAATCTCCTAAACCGCAATAAATTGTGTATTTCATTGCACCATTTTCTAAAGATGAAAAACGTTGCAAAGTATTTGCCTTGCCCTCAAAAATTTTTTTCTTTGAAAGTATCTCGAAATCGCCTTTTAGCTCGCTTTTATCGCTGTAAAACAAAATGTTATTTACCTGTGCTTTACCAAATGTGATTTGCATTTTTGCGTCCTCTCTAATTTCACTTTATTTTAAACTATTACTCTTTATCAATATAAACAGTAGAAAATAGTGTTGGGCTAAATGACGCAGCCGCACCTTGGAAACCATGTACATAATTAGCTGTAACCATAGAGCTCAATGGGTGGAACAACGGTGCAAGTAGTGCATCATCTTCAACAATAATTTTTTCTGCCTCGGTAAATAATGTTGCACGTTCCTCTGCATCGCGTGAGGCTGTTGCTGTGTAGCAGCATTCGTCGTAGCGTTCGTTTTTCCAGCCTGTGTTGTAGCTGGATTCTACATCAGAAACATAGTAACTCAAAATACTGTTAGGGTCGTTGTAATCAGCATAGTAAGTTGTAGAAGTTACACCAAAATCACCAGCGCTTGTTCTATCACGGCCAACTGCGCTTTCAACTTGCTCAATTGCAAACTCAAAACCAATTTTAGTTTTAAACACTTCATATAAATATTCAGCTTGGTCTTTAGATGTTGCTGTTGTGCTACGCACTAAGTAGTTTATAGTATATTTGCTTGGGTCTGGATCTGCGCCTAGTTCTTCCAAACCTTCAATAAACAATGCTTTAGGGTCTGCAATACTTGTTACAGATTGTACAGGGCTGTAGCCAGCAGCCTCACGGAAGCTTTCATTATCTAAGCTTATAACGCTAGGCACAAACCCCTCTGCTGGTATTGCACGGCCAGCATTTATCATATCACAAGCCTCTTGGCGGTCAACAGCAGCTGAAATTGCACGGCGTATTTTAGCATTGCTCAAAATTTTAACACCAGTTGTTTCATCAACGTAGTTTGTATTCATTATCAACACATAAACGCCTGATGTTGCGTAATCGCCATGTGTAAAATTGCCTGTTTCTATAATTTTATCACGCCACTCTTGGCTACTTACAGATGAACGGTCTATTGTGCCGCTGTAAAGCTCAGCCATTATAGCGTTGTTATCTTTAATAATGCGGAAATTGATTTGCTCCAGCATGGATTGATCAGCTTCAAAGTATGTATCATTTTTAACTAGTGTTATGTGTGAATCATGTGCCCACTCTTGCATTTTAAAAGCACCACAGCTTATTGTATTAGTCGCCTCTGTACCATAAGTGCTACCTAGGCTTTCTATAACATCAAGGCGTATAGGTGTAAAGCATGGACCGTAAGTTAAATCTAAAAAGTATGGTATGTATTCTTCAAGTTCAACTTTTAAAGTTTTTTC
>CAYJKT010000014.1:67586-69891 GCA_964370775.1 uncultured Eubacteriales bacterium
GTTGCACCATATGGGTTAATAACAAGTGCATCACCATCTGTTTGTAAACGTGTTAACATAATTGTAATGTTACAAGAGATAACAAGGTCTGTCATTGCATTTGTTGTTGTGTTATCTATAACTTTAGGGTCGCTCATTAATGCATAATTCAAAACTTGTTCGTCATCAAGCTCCGCTGTTTGATCTACACTTGCTTCACTGCTTGTTGCCGTGCTAGAGCTACCTGCTACGCTACTACTGCTTGCACCGCCACAAGCTGCCAAACCGCTTGCTGTTACCACAGCAGCACCTACTTTTAAAAAGTTTCTACGTGTCATGTTTTTCATGTTCTATTCCTTCCTTCTACAATGCTAAAATTAAAATGCAATATTCATTACTAATATAGGGCTAAACGATTAAAACATTTTAAGCAAATTATATCCTCTTGTTCATCTATTGTCAACAACTGTACTTGTGACAAAAACTACATGAACAATCACTGCACACCTCGCTTTACCACTTCACCACAGTAGTATGACTTTCTCCAGAGCATTTTTTTGTGCAAATGCAACAGTATTTTTTTATCAAGTACGAAAATTATGTATTTTTACAAAAACTTTACAAAAGTGATATTTTTTTCAAATTTATCTGTATTTTTATAAAAAAACATGCTATTATACAATAAGAAATTAAAATATAGATAAAAAGAAAAGAGGAAATTTTATGAGTTACAGTTTTGACCAAATTTGGAAACGTGAAGGACACGATGCCATGAAGTGGGAATTTCCACGTTATGAACAATGTTCGGTTTACAGCCCATGCGAGGATATAATACCAATGTGGGTCGCAGATATGGATTTTGCAACACCCCCTTGTGTAATAGATGCAATAACAAAACGTTTAGCACACCCTATACTTGGATACTTCGGTTTACCTACTGAATACACCGATGCTATTAACACATGGCAAAGCACACGTTATGGCTGTAAAGAAACCCTAACACGTGAAAATGTTATGTATCAAAACTCTGTTCTTGGTGCTGTTTCAGCTTTTTTACAAGCATACACCCTAGCTGGTGAGAGCATATTATTAAACTCTCCAATGTACCTTGGCTTTCAGCTCACTTTAAAAAATTTAGGTCGTAATATTTGTGATTCTGCCCTTGTTCAAGATGAAAACGGTATTTTCCGCATGGATTTTGAAGATATGGAAAAGAAAATTATTGCAAATAAAATTGCTGTAATGGTATTTTGCTCTCCACACAACCCAACAGGCCGTGTTTGGGAACAATGGGAGATTGAAAAAGTAACAGAGCTTTGCGCTAAACACAGCGTTAAAATAATATCCGATGAGATTTGGGCTGATTTTATAACAGATAAAACCTGCAAACACATACCAACACAATCCGTAAGCGAAACAGCAAAACAAATAACTGCCGCTGTTTACGCACCATCAAAAACATTTAACATTGCTGGACTTGTTGGTGCATACTCTATTTGCTATAACCCTGTTATGTGTGCAAAACTAAACGCAGTTTCTGCCGCTACACATTACAACGGCGCAAACATTTTATCTTGTCATGCACTAATTGGTGGTTACACAAACGGTGCTGAATGGATAGATGAAATGAACACCTATATACGCACAAATCAGGAATATGTAGTTGATTACATAAACACAAATTTTAAAGGTGTTAAAGCTTATATTCCACAAAGCACATATTTGCTTTGGGTAGATGTTGCAGATTGTGGCACGCCTTACGATGAATTATTCGAGAAAATTTTAAAAACCGGTGTTCTACCAAGCACAGGCAAACAGTTTTACAGTGACCACCACATACGCTTAAACCTAGCATGCCCAAAAAGCATGTGCGAGGACGCTATGGCAAGGCTAGCAACTGTTTTTGAAAAAAAATAAAATATAAATATTAGAAAAGCTCGGTACGACATTAATATGTGTTACCGAGCTTTTTTCGTTTTAAAGTTCAATGGGCACACAAATACTATGTGTTAACCCCTCAAACTGCCACAGTTTTTGTGCTTTGCCAGTTGCCGCAAATAAATATGCTGGTTTTCCATTTATAAAAAGCAAGTTTGGGCACTCCAAATGTACTTGAACAGTAGATTTCCCATCTTCCCACTGAACTTTGCGCGAGTAGGTTTTTTGGTTATCAGCTATTTGCCAATTTATACAATCTTTACTTTCTGCGTAAATTCCTGCACACCACTCAACTGTTATTCCGCCGCTATCATCTCTAAAATCATCTTTCATTAAAACAGCATATATTTTTTACAAATCTAAAAACACATCATTTTCAATAAGTTGT
>CAYJKT010000015.1:0-3483 GCA_964370775.1 uncultured Eubacteriales bacterium
ACTTTTTGGGGTCGGTACACTTAGCTTGTACTGTGTCAGTTGGTTTTTGTGTAAGGTATGTGGCTTTGGTGTGGGGATGTATATTATATCTGTCTGTTCTATATTTTGCTTAGTCATCATATTCCACATCATGCTCCCAAATCGCACCATCGGTAGCACTGATTGTATATTGATACTCTGTTCTGCCAATTTCCCATTCAACTTCGTATTCGGCATAGCCGTCATCAAAGTCAAATTCACACTCAAGGCGACTAGCTTCGTTTTCTGTCACACCTGCATGTGCAAGTGCTATAGCTTTTGCCTCAGCTTCGCCAATGTATTCTGTTGAAGTATTTGTATCAGGCGCTGTAGTAGGTTTTGAATCATAGCTTTCCATATCGTAATCGTATCCTATAATATCACCGCTTACAGCATTTATTTCATAGTCATACTCCTTTGTGCCGTCCCAAAACTCCACTTCATATTCTGCGATACCATCGTCATAATCTAGCTTGCATATTAAATGTGAAACGTCAGCTTCATTTAGTCCAGCGTGTGCAAGTGCTATAGCTTTTGCCTCAGCTTCGCCAATGTATTCTGTTGAAGTATTTGTATCAGGCGCTGTAGTAGGTTTTGAATCATAGCTTTCCATATCGTAATCGTATCCTATAATATCACCGCTTACAGCATTTATTTCATAGTCATACTCCTTTGTGCCGTCCCAAAACTCCACTTCATATTCTGCGATACCATCGTCATAATCTAGCTTGCATATTAAATGTGAAACGTCAGCTTCATTTAGTCCAGCGTGTGCAAGTGCTATAGCTTTCGCCTCGTCTTCCACGATATAACTTTCGCTTACATTTGCCGAATTCTGCTCAGTAATATTAGTTTCAACTGCTTCTGTCTGTCCGTGAGTAGTTTTATCGGATTGTGGCGTTGCCGTAGGTCTTGTAATAGCCATCACCCCACCTGCTAGTGTTGCTGTAATAAGAACAGCGCAAGATATAATGACGACAGTTTTTACTGTAATTTTCATAATAAATACCTCCTAGTATTTTGTTCGTAGTTTTCTTTGATGTCTTAATTCTATTCCTTAAATATTAAAGTAACATTAAAGCTCTGAGATTTTTTATATTATTTTTGAGATTCGTTTATTACAGGTAGCGTTTGTGCTAATTCTGTAGATGCGTCTTCATTTTCAGCAGTTGTTTGCTCTTTCTCTTTTTCAATGAAGCCTTTAGCAAATATCCATATTGCTGCTACCTGTACCGCTATAGCAATGATTAAGAAAAATTCTTCTTCATCAGCTAAAACAAAACCTCCAATGCTAATCATAGCTAAAAATATGCCAAGCAGCATAAATTTTACATTGTTTGTCATTTTAATCTATCCTTTCTTAATTGTTTTCTTTATCGGTTAAAAACCACTTTATAGTTTAGCTTTGTCTTCCAATAACTAAATTATAAAGTGGTAAAATTAAAATAACATTAAAACTACAAATTTTATTTTGGGAATATCACTGTAAACATACTGCCCTCATTCAGCTCACTTTCAAGCTCAATTTTTGCACCATGAAGTTTTGCAATCTGCGCTACCATAGACAAACCTAAACCCATGCTCCCATATTGACTCGCTGTGCGTGAACTGTCTACTTGGTAAAACCTATGCCAAATCTTTTCCTTGTGCTCTTTAGCTATTCCTATACCATTATCTTTCACCGACAGTATAATGTTCGTAGCTGTTTGGTTGAGCATGACATGAGCATAACCGTTATCGTCTTCTTTGTTGTAGTGAAACGAATTGCTTATTAAGTTTGTGAGCAGTCTGCTAATCATAACACTATCAAACATTCCATTTATATTAGGCTCAATATCATGCGTTAACTTAATACCATGAGTGGCAAGCAAACTCTGCTCCTCGCATACTTCCAAGACGAGGTCGCTGAGATTTATTTGCCTAAGCTCTGCTTTCTGTGTGCCTCTATCAAGATGTATAAGACTTAACAAATCTGATATAAGGTGTGACATCTTTAAACCTTGCCTTTGTACTGTTTCAAGAGCATCTTCTTTATCCTCTGGTGTAATATTATCGCCTATGGCATACTCACACTGTGCTAAAATAACGGCAGTAGGCGTTCTTAGTTCATGAGAAACATCGGAGGTAAATTGTTTTTCTGCTTCAAAAGCGCTCTCTAATCGCTCAAACATTTTATCGAATGTTTCTGACAGTTTGAGCATTTCAGGGCTTCCACTTTGTAAATCGATGCGTAAAGAAAGGTTTTCGCTTTCGCTGATTTTCTCGGCAGTTTTTACAATGTTATCTATGGGGCGAAATGTCCATTTTGCAATAAAATAGCACCCTATCGCACCTAGCAACACAAAAATTGGCATAGATAATAGTGCCATCTGCAAAATATTTCTTGTAGCTGTTGCTACTTCATCTACTGCTATAACCCCACGCATCCAAACGAGAGAGGACGAGTCCTCAACAGGTGCAAGTCTGTCATATATATAATATAGTGTTCCATCGGTGGTAAATTCGCTAGTTACTTTGTCCTGAAACGGCTGAGCAGATACGCCTTCTTCCGGAAAATTTCCTGCTATAAACTCTCCGTCCTGTGAGTACAACAACGTGTACACGCCTTTTTTAAAGAAATCAACATCATCGGTATCAAGCTTTCCGCCATCAAACTCAAGCTCGTCTGAGTTATCGTCTATCACCTCGGTTAGCTGTGATACGCTGTTTGCCAAAACAATGTCGTCACTCATTGAGAACATCAGAACAATTAAAACGCTCGCCATAAGTAGCATTAGAAATATTGTAAAAAGAGTGAGTCTTATTTTTGCCGATACTTTTTTCATAGACCCTCCCTAAGCACATAACCGCTTCCTCTTACTGTATGGATAAGTTTTGTATCATAGTCGCTATCAATTTTCTTTCTGAGATATCGTATGTACACGTCCACCACATTTGTGCCACCCTCATAATCATAGTTCCAGATATGATTTTCGATTTTTTCCCTCGACAGCACAACTCCGACATTATACATCATATATTTGAGAATTGCGTACTCTTTAGCAGATAAATTTATTACCACATCTCCACGTTTTACACTGTGAGATACAACGTCGAGTGTCAAGTCAGCAACAGTCAGCACACTTGTAGATTTACCAGATTTAAGCCTTGTCATAACACGAATACGAGCCATAAGTTCCTCAAAAGAAAAAGGTTTTACAATGTAATCGTTTGCTCCTAAATCAAGTCCTTTAACCCTGTCAGACACAGCATCTCTTGCTGTTAGAAAAATAACAGGTGTTTCTATACATTTTGAACGCATTGCTTTAATCACAGAAAAACCATCCTGTTTAGGCATCATAATATCAAGTATTACTACATCATAATCAGTGTTGCTAATATAATCAAGCGCTGTTTCGCCGTCAAAAAGACTATCAACGGCATAACCCTCGGATACTAATTTTTTTGTTATAATTTTATTCATAT
>CAYJKT010000015.1:3493-65991 GCA_964370775.1 uncultured Eubacteriales bacterium
CGCTCATCTTCTGCAAGTAAAATTCTCATAAGCAATCCTCCCTTAGTTGTTTTTAATTATATTATATCACAGATTTATTAAAATTTGATTAAAACAATACCGTGAATTTTTTCACCCGCACATTTTATCATCTTAAAACGTTAATCAATATGAGAGGAGGCTAATATGTCTTTAGAACTATCAGAACAATACGACAAAATCTACACCTTTTGCTACTTTAAGTTAAAAAACGCAGATGTAGCAGAGGACATAACTCAAGAAACGTTTCTAAAATATTTCGAGACTACATCGTATCTTGAAAAAGGTAAAAAATTAGCCTTTCTTTATACGATAGCACGGAATTTATGCACCGATTATTACAGAAAAAACAAGAACAACCTAGATATAGACAGCGTATCACTTACATCAAATGAAACAGCAGAAAATATTGAGACAAGCATTGCTGTTAACTCGGCTGTGTCTAAGCTCAAAACTGACGAGCAAGAAATCGTGTTGCTTAGATATACAAACGAACTTAGAATTAATGAAATTGCAGAGTACTTATGTATATCAAGATTTGCAGTTAACAGAAAACTTAAACATATCGAAAAACAGTTACGCACCCATTTGCGAAAGGAGGATTTTTATGGATAAACAATTGAAATCAACATTAAAAAATACATTCACACCGCCACCTGCAAAGCACAAAGAAAGGTTTATAAGTAGCATATCATACCCAAAAGCTAAGGTATGTGAATTTATTTTATCCCAAATAGGTTTTATTAGAAAAAGGGTGTGGCTTGTTTTTATACTAAGTACTAGTTACGCTTTTTTCTATACTAACATTCACGAAACACCATACAACATAATCACTGCTGTTTCAGCAATTTTGCCTCTTTTTGTTCTGTGTATCATCACAGAAATTCACAAAAGCACTGCATATAATATGGTGGAAACTGAGCTTGCTTGCAAGTATAATCTAGCTAAAATTATGCTAATAAGGCTAGGTATTCTTGGTACTGTCAGTTTTGTATCTTTGATTTTGTTCATAATTATCGCAAATAAAAGCGACTACGGCACTATGCGTAACACACTTTATTTGTGCGTACCTTACCTGCTTTCTAGCTATTTAAGTATTCTTACGATAACTAAGTTTTATTCTAAAGACACCATAAATATTTGCGCTGTTGTTTGTGGAGTAATTAGCACTTTGTCTTTACTTCTAAATGCAAATTTCAGTTATCTTTACGGTGCAGAGTTTGTCTATATTTGGATAATCGTATTTATCGTGTTACTCGTTTTGTTGACACACAGTATATTTAAATTTATGAAATCACAGGAGGAATTAAGATGGAACTTGTTATAGATAGAGTGACAAAACAATATAAAAACAAAATAGCAGTCGACAGATTATCTTTGACATTAAGCAACGGAGTATATGGTTTGCTTGGTGCTAACGGAGCCGGCAAAACAACCTTAATGCGTATGATATGTGGCATTTTGAAGCCGACAAGTGGAGAAATTCACTATAATGGTGTTGATGTGTCCGATGAAAATTACAGAGAATTGCTAGGATATTTACCACAGGATTTTGGCTATTATCCAGAATTTTCTGCTCAAAATTTTATGTACTATATATCAAGTCTAAAAGGACTAACAAAATCACAAGCAAAGGCAAAAACCAAAGAACTTTTTGAGATTGTAAACCTTACAGATGTTGCAAAAAAGAAGATTAAGACTTTTTCTGGAGGTATGAAACAGCGTTTAGGCATTGCACAAGCTTTGCTGAATAATCCGAAAATCTTGATATTAGACGAGCCTACAGCAGGGCTTGACCCTAAAGAGCGTGTGCGTTTTCGCAACATGATATCTGAACTTGGCAAGGATAGAACCATACTTTTATCAACACATATTGTTTCTGATGTTGAAAACATAGCAAACATTATTCTTGTAATGAAAGACGGAAACCTACTTCATAATGGTGCTTTAGATGAAATTATCACCATAATTGACGACAAAGTTTATGAATGTACTGTAGACACAAAAACGGCCGAAAATCTTATGTCGAAATACTCTGTAACTAATTTGAGAAACGACGGAAACGACACTTTTTTACGCTTAGTGTGCGACACAAAGCCTCACGAAAATGCGGTGGGTGTAAAAGCTACTTTAGAGGATTTATATTTATACTATTTTTCGGAGGTGGATACTCATGAATAATTTTTGGACTATGGTGAAATTCGAGCACAAAAAAATTTTAACTCCTAGATTTTATATAACTTTTGCTGTTTTAATTATCTTCATAAGTATCTCGTCTGTCGGAATACTTATTGGCAATGTATACACTGATGGAGAAGTTAGTGGAACACGTTACGATGACCATTTTCAAGCAGTCGAATACGAACTTGCTTTATCTGGAAAAGAGATTAACCTAGAACTTTTGAAAGAAGCTAGAGACGCTTACGCTTTATATGACGAGACTGCAAGCTTAGAAGAACAACGCAGAGTAGCAGAGGAACATGTCGAGCAGTACTTTGTTATCAGTGCATTTTTTAGGTCATATTATGGCATATACGACTGGGTTGATATGGGTAAATTAAGCGATGAAGCCTTAGCTGATTTTGAAGAAATTAAGCTTAATGCAATTCAAGACAATATTAATCAAAGTTATATAAATGATAATTCCAAAGAACTTTTATTATCTCTTTCAGAGCAAATTGACACTCCTACTGTCTATCAATATGGTGGTGGATATACCACAAGCGAAACAATGCTTTGCTCCAATGCTTTATTATTCGCTATCGTCATATCTATATTCTTATCTGGAATATTCGCAAAAGATTACAGTACTAATGTTATATCTTTGCAACACACAAGCAAAAACGGAAAAACCACGCTTTTTAAAGCAAAAGTTTTTACGGTGTTTAGCATTACAGCAATATCTCTTATTATATGTATAGCAACGACATTAGCAATCTGTTTGTCTGTTTATGGGACTGAGGGAATGAACTCAGCGTACCAAAACTACAACAGGATCTCTCCGTACCCTATCACAGTTTTTCAGTCACTACTTATCAATATCGGTATTATATTTGTTGCTACTATCCTATTTTCTTTTATAGTAGCACTAATATCAAGCTTTGTAAAATCATCATTGGTAGCACTTTCTATCAGCATACTTTTAATAATAATTCCACAATTTATTAGTATACCTCTAAGTATGCCTAATCTATATAGGTTGTTCTGCCTATACCCAACATCTGCGTATGTTAATTATAGAATGATATCTAATATACTGTACGAGATAGGTAGTGTGTCTATTTTGCCTTTTGTGTTTGTGCCGATTGTTCATATTCTAACAATTATCGTGCTGATATTTATATCCTGTAAAATATATAAAAACCACCAAGTTAGGTGAAAAAGAGGTTGTAACAATTACGTTACAACCTCACTTTTTGTTTTACATGCTGATAAACCAATACCCAAAACTATCCACAAAAACGGAGTAGAAACTGGCACTGATATATTAACCATAGCTTGCGCACAGTAACATATAACTGCTATAAAGCAAGCTTTTGCATATATATTTGTGCTGTTTGCTTTAAACATTTTCACACATGATGTCAATATTAAACCGATATACGCCACCAATCCAACTAAACCAATAGTTATTAGATAGTTAAAATATTCATTATGTGCATTGTCTAAGTTAGTACCTTGCTCGTTAAAATACAGCCATGCTTCTGAATTTTTTATCACTATGTCAAACGTTCCAGTGCCTGAACCTATTAGCTTATCTTTAAGCGAGGAATTCACAAACACATCGAACGTAGACTCCCAGATAATCCCTCGGTCGCCTCCCCAATGGTCGTTAAGCAATAAAACAGAGCTTAAGCTTCCGTATCTTTCTGTGTTTCCTAAAGCATTAACATCTATAAGTAGAAAAGTTATAGCTAAAATAGCTACTGCAAGTAGTACGATTTCTATTTTTATTAAAATCAAACCAATTTTTTCGCTACCAAATTTATAATATATCAACGCTAAAGCTATCAGTACAACTGCTATAAAAATCAATATATTAGACGTAAAAAACATGGTAAACACTGTGTTCATTCTTATGGTTTCTATACTCTCTGAATTAAACAAGTATCCAACTATTCGAGTAGAAAATAAAAACATTGCAATCAAAATCATATATCGCATGACTGATATTTTATTTTTATATATAACAAATGGAAGTACAACAAAAAATGTCCCAAGAGATAACAATGCGTTATCTGTATTACAAGCGACTAAAGATAAAAATGTTATCATGCTTGTTACGCCATAAAAAACCGTTAAGTTATTCTTTTTTTCTATAACAAAAAGCGTACCACACAAGCCTACTATAACTGCAAGGAAAGCACTGTAAGCATTTGTGTTACCTATTGTAGACATAAACGCTTCTCTTTCGTAATATATCAGTGGTTCGTGTATTTTTAGCAAGTCTAGCTTTAAAAAATCTGTTATGCCCAGTATCATCATTAAAATGCTAGTGCAAAGTAGTACCTTTATTACAACCGAATTAAAGTTCCAACACTGCGTAACGACAAAAACCAACACGCAATATACAAACATTAAAAACAGTCCTATATATCTGCTACCCTCGCCATATATCGACTGAGTAAAAAACTTTGAAAACAAGGTTGATAACGCACAAGCTACTAAAAACAAAATTAAAAACACGTTTTCTCTGCTTTTAAAATAGTTTGTAGCATTTTGCTTTATCTTAACTTTTTCAAAATTATTCAACCAAAAATCAATCGTCATAACTCCTGTTATAGTCGCCATAGCAATAACAGATATATAAAAAGTTCTGTACTTTGTGATGGTTATGTTAAAGTATCCGTCTGTCATAATTAGAGGGAACACTGTGACTAAAATAAGCAAAAAACCAGTAATTATATGTGTCATTAACGGAGTAGGAAAGTAAATGTTTTTTTCTTTTTTTACACTGTTATTTTTCTTCTTCATCTCGCACCCCATTTCTGTTTTATTACCTATAAAAAGTTTACCTTAAAACCACTGTAAAGTCAAGCTATAAGAACAGGGTAATCGCATTAATAGAAATGTCGGTGATTTTACACAAACACAATGTAGGGGTCGATGCCCACATCGACCCGAAAACTTAGATTTCCTATCAGTTTCGGTCTGATGTGGGCATCAGCCCCTACAAATACATTGTTAATTTTATTCTGTTTTACATTAATGCGACAGCCTCTCAGCTTATCGATTATTATTTGTATTATAACTTATTTTCCGTAATATCTATCTGTTGCTGCTTGGTAAATCTCAACATAGCGGTCAACATTTAATGTTTGAAGTTGAGCCACATAGTTATCCCATTCAGCATCGATATCCACTTGACCAGTGATGAACGCTGCTTGTTGTTGTAGAACATAATCTGTAATAGCAACACTTATTGTAGCAAGCTCGTCAACTTCTTCTTCTGTGAAGATAACTGGAGGAATCCATTCGTCTGTTAGGTACTCTGCACTTTCGTCCATATAGCTTATTTTTCTTTCAACGTCAGGAGCTGGTTTGATTGTTGCATAAAGTTCTGCATCTACATAACTTGGGAAAGCCGCAGGAGCATCTTTATATCTGTAATCGTCTTGGCTCATGCCGTCTGGAGCAATAGCAAATTCATAAGTATACTCAGGCACTGTTGAGTCGATAAGTTGTTTGTCGAAAATACCATAAGTAGTTTGTAGTGAATATTCAGGAGCCATAGCAAGGTCTAACCAATAGATTAATCTTTCAGGGCTTTCAGCATTTTGAGACACTACTGTAATAGCTCTGTTAGAAATAGGATTAGGGTTAAATCTAACAGTTCTGCCACCATCACCGTTTGTGTGTTCCATTGGCATAGCATAAGTGTAATCAGCAACACTATCTGCACCAACAACGTTGTCAATCAAGAATGCATGTAGAGAACCTATAGTTTTAGGCTCTGTTGCACCTTTTGCAAAAAGAACACTTCTATCTTGTGAGAAACCTTCAACGTCTAGCAAATCTTGTTCATATAGACTATTAAACCATTTTGTAGCTTCTTTCCACTCTTCTTTGTCAGCTGTAAAATATACTTCGCCGTCTTTTATATGAAGTCTATTTGTGTTGTCAATGCTACCAAATGTACCATACATACCAAATAGTCCAAAATAGTTATGGTTTAAAATAAAGCTTAATGGAATTTCATCTGCTTCGCCATTTCCGTTAGGGTCTTCATTTTTAAAAGCTACTAGCATTGCTTCAAATTCTTCGATTGTATTAGGAACTTCCATACCAACTGCATCTAACCATGTTTGGTTGATGTATAGGTCATTGTACGCACCCTCATAAGGTTTTTCATGCCAGAAAGGCAAGCTGTAATAATGACCATCAGGTAATTGCATGTATGGTAAAACTGCTTCGTCCGCCGCCATAATTGCATTTGTGTTAGGAGTAAAAGCACTGTACTCATCTAGTGGTATAAACATAGGAGTATTTTTTTGTAAGTCTTCACTTGTTAAAATACCCATGATAAAATCAGGAATATCACCTGTTGAAAGAGCTACATTTTTCTTTTCATTAAGTGATGCATCAGGCACTAGATCCCATTCAACTGTGACATTAGCAAGTGCATTAATCTCATCAATAATTGGCATTTCGTCATAATCTGCATGTTGAGGACGGAAAACTGCCATACCTTCATAATTCATGGTTTCGCTTAAATCAAGTCCCTCAATACCAGATACAGGAGCGACAGGTTCGCCATCTGTTTCGTTCATGTCTCCGCCAGCTTCGCCAGAGCTTTCAGTTTCGCCAGTAGCTTCTGATGACTCTGTCTCTGCTTCTGTACAAGCAGCTAAAGAGCTAACTAACATTGCAGATGCTAATAGTAAAGCAAGTATTTTTCTTTTTTTCATAATATTCTCCTTAAATTTAATTTATATTTATGACTGGTTATCCCTTAACTGCACCAATCATTACGCCCTTAACAAAAAATCTTTGCACAAACGGATATACTATAAACATTGGAGTTGTAGAAACTATAATTAATACGTATTTTAACATATCCGCTAATCTTTGTCTCTCATCCATAGATGATGCATCGCCTAGCATAGAGCCATCTACAGAGTTCATAAGTAAAATATTTCTTAAATGCACTTGAAGCGGGAACAAGTCTTTGTCTTTTAAATAAATCATAGCGTCAAAGAAAGAGTTCCACTGTGCTACTGCGTAAAATAGTATGATAACCGCGATAATTGCTGGGGACAACGGCACAACTATTTTAGCGAAAAATTTGATATTAGAGCAACCGTCCAAACGGCTTGCCTCCAATAGTTCGTCAGGAATTGTGGTTGAGAAAAATGTTCTTGCTATCAAAATGTTATATACCCATACGCAGTTAGGTATAATTACTGCCCAAACAGTGTCTATCATGTTTAAGTCACTTATAACCATGTATGTAGGGATAAGTCCACCATTAAAGAACATGCAAACCATAAAGATAGATAAAATAAATTTTCTTCCAACCAAGTCTTTTCTGCTTAAAACATAACCTGCTGTAACTGTTAAAACAGTTCCTATTCCAGCATAGCCTATAGTGTAAAAAAATGAGTTCCTAAATCCTGTCCAAACATCTTCATACTCAAATACTCTTTCGTATCCAGCAAATGTGATATCTTTTGGATAAAAAGTGATTTTGCCAAGTGTAACAAGGTTTGGGTCAGATATAGAAGCTATTAATATAAACCATAAAGGATATAAAACCAGAAGCAGTACAACAGTAAGTATAATCGTGTTGCCGATGTTAAATGCTTTGTCAGCACTAGACATAGCAATTTTATTTGAAGATTTTGTATTACTAGCCATATCTCTCGTCCTTTCTATATTTTACTAACAAACGGGAAAAGTTTGATTACCACAAACTGTTTTCTCCGCTACTTAGCTTTTTAGTTACCCAGTTTACTGTGAAAATAAATATTAAGTTCACCACAGTGTTAAATAAACTGATTGCAGTAGAGTATGAGAAGTCAGACTGAACAAGTCCTGTTTTATAAACATAAGTTGCTATAATCTCTGAACTTGCCATGTTTAATGAGTTTTGCATTAAGAATGCTTTCTCAAATCCAAGGCTCATAATTCTACCAGCACTTAAAATAAATAAAATGCTTATTGTCGGTATTAAGAATGGAATGTCGATGTACATGACTCTTTTAAATTTAGATGCGCCATCAACCATTGCAGCTTCGTAAAACTCTGGGCTAATACCAGCGAGTGCTGCTATGTAAATAATTGCGTTGTAACCTGTCATTTGCCATGTGTCAGAGAACACATATATCCAATAAAACAAGTCTGGTTCTCCCATAAAATGAATAGCATCTCCACCTAATGATTCTATAATTGAATTAATAGGACCACTTACTGGTGAAAGAAAAGTGTTCATTAACCCTACCATAACAACTGTAGAAATAAAATATGGTGCATAAGACACTGTTTGCACAGATTTCTTAAACCATTTTATCTCCATTTGATTCAATAATAAAGCAAATATTATTGGAAACGGAAAGTTAATAAACAAGTTCATAAAGGAAATCAAGAGCGTATTTTTGATTGTTGGCCAAAACTGAGGAGCTTCGAAAAATCTTATAAAATTCTCCCAGCCTACAAACTCACTACCCCAAATTCCCTCAAAAGGAGTAAAGTCTCTAAACGCAATTTGCACACCATACATAGGAACATACTTGAATATAATGAAAAATGCTACTGTTGGTAAGATTAATATGTACAAATCGAAATTTCTTAAAATATTTCTTTTTGTTAGAAACCTTTGTCTTTGCTTGTCGATAACCACTTCAGGACTATTAATTGCATCACTTTTCAAGTAAACACCCCCTACTAATAATTTTGATAGTTCACAATGTAGCTGTACTATTTATACATAGTTGGTTTAGATGTTGACATTATATCACCAAATTACACAACAAGTCAATAGTTTTTTACAAGTTTATTATATATTAATGTTAACATGTTTGTAATTTTAGGTTAAAGTAACCATTGTTTTAGATAAAAAATATTGAAAAAAAGGCTTAAAATCTAGTGATTTAGATTTTAAGCCTTTTGTAATTATTATAACTATTTTTCAAGAAAATTTTATGATAAACTAAGCACTACACCTTTGTCGCCCTCTACACTAACAGTCGTACCAGTTGTTAGAATATCAGTAGCACCTACTGCTCCAATCAACACTGGAATATCCAGTGCTAGCCCAGCCACTGCTGCATGTGAAGTCATTCCGCTTGTTTCTGTAACAATGCCAGAAGCTTTTCTTAGTATTGGCATTATTGCATTTGATGTTTTAGGTATAACCAAAATATCGCCGTCAATAAAGTTTTGTTTAGCTTCTTCTTCTGTTTTGCAAACACAAAGTCTACCACTAACACTACCTTTATTAACTGTAACACCCTCTACCAAAATGTTACCTACAAGGTGAACTTTTAGCATATTTGTTGTGCCTGAAACACCAAGTGGAATACCAGCAGTAATAACCGCAAGGTCACCACTTTTTACATATCCAGCTCTTTCAGCAACATCTACAACATTCGCAAACAAGTCATCTGTATTGTGCATTTCTGTCATCAACAACGGTGCTACACCCCAAGACATATTCATCTGTCTCATTACTTTTTGGTCTAGACAACCACAAATAATTGGGCAAGACGGACGGAACTTAGATATTAACCTCGCTGTTTTACCTGTTTTAGACGCTGTAAGAATTGCAACGGCACCTAGGTCGTGTGCTGTTGTGCAAGTTGCGTGACTTATAGCAGAAGTCACATCTCTCTCTACCATAACTTTTCTTGACTCTAACCTAGATACATAGTTGATGTTTTTCTCTGTGTAACATGCAATTCTAGCCATAGTTTTTAGTGATTCAACTGGGTAATCTCCAGCAGCAGTCTCTCCACTCAGCATAATTGCACTAGTTCCGTCATAAATCGCATTTGCAACGTCAGTCGCCTCTGCTCTTGTAGGCCTTGGATTTTTAACCATAGACTCAAGCATTTGCGTTGCGGTTACAACTTGTTTGCCTGCTGTATAAGCTTTTTTAATTATCTCTTTTTGAATTTTAGGTATCTCTTCTAAATTAATCTCAACACCCATGTCACCACGTGCAACCATAATTGCATTAGACGCTCTGATAATCTCGTCTATATTCTCAACGCCTTGTGCGTTTTCAATTTTAGACACTATCTTCATGTCATCGCAGTTGTAGTCTTCTAAAACTTGTCTAATTTGCGCAACGTCTTCTTTTGTTCTAACAAACGACGCCGCAATAAAATCGAAATCTTCATCTATTGCAAACTTAATATCTGCCCTATCAATTGAACTAACATAAGGCATAGAAAGCTCACACCCAGGCACGTTGATACCTTTGTTGTTAGACACCTTGCCACCATTTAGCACACGGCAAGTGATTTCTGTATCTTGAATTTCATCAACAACCATCTCTATTAGTCCGTCATCAATTAGTATTCTGCTACCTTTTTCGACATCTTTCGGCAAGCCCGCAAAAGTAATTGCACAGCCTGTCTCGTCGCCTTCTCTGTCATCGGTAGATAACACAAAGGTTTGTCCTTGAACTAAAATAACACTGCCATCTTTAAACTTTTTCGTCCTAATCTCAGGCCCTTTTGTATCAAGCAAAAGCGCCACAGGTCTGTCTAGTTCGTCTCTAATTTTTTTAACCATGTTTGCTCGAACTCTTTGTTCGTCATGCGTACCATGAGACATATTAATTCTAGCAACATCCATACCGTTCTTAATTAATTTTCTTATAATATTTTCATCATCGGTAGACGGTCCTAGCGTACAAATTATCTTAGTTTTTCTCATATTATCACCCTTTTTATTTTAACGTTAGTTGTATACTTATTAAGTATATTATACACCTATTTTTTGATTTTGAGAAGACATAATAAATGCATTTTTTTACATATTTTTATGCTTGTCTCTTTTTTGTATATTCTTAATCGTTACACAAGTACTTCTTTTATCATATAGTTATATATATTGAACATTTTGTTACACTTATAATTATATATATAAGTAATATTTATACTATATTGATATTTTAGTTAAGTTTTGTCTAAAATATTTCTATCATGCATTATCTTATATTTTTACCATATAAACAGGTCAAAATACATTTAAATCACTCTAACTATTTTTGCTAACTGTTATTATTTTCACAATACATTAATTGGCTATAGTTGCTAAAAATTAATTTATTTATTGACAATCTAATTTTATAAGGTTATAATTACTTCGACATCGAAATAAATTTACTGGAGGTTATTATGAAAAAATTACTATCTATCTTACTTGCAGGTTTAGTGCTAACAATATCTTTTGCAGGGTGCACTACTGCTGAAACAGAAGACGACACGCTGGTTGTTGCAATGGAACTAGCATACCCACCTTTCGAAACTAAAGACACAAACGGCGACCCTATGGGTATTAGCGTTGATATAGCAAAAGCTTTTGGCGAATATATCGGCAAAGAAGTTGTTATAGAAAACACAGCATGGGACGGTTTGATAACATCATTACAAACAGACAAAGCAGACATGGTTATTTCTTCAATGACAATCACAGAAGCACGTGAGGAAACAGTTGACTTCTCTAATCCTTATGCTAATTCACTTCTAGCTTTACTTGTAAATGCAGACAGTGGAGTTGAAAGCATTGAAGACCTTAATGTAGCGGGCAAAAAAATTGCTGTTAAAACTGGTTCAACAGGTCATATTTATGCAGAAAACAACCTTACTAATGCAGAGCTAATCGTACTAGCTGACGAAAGTGCTTGTGTAACAGAAGTTTCTCAAGGTAAAGCTGATGCATTTATCTACGACCAACTTACAATCTACAGAAATAATCAAAACAACCCAGACACAACAAAAGCTATCTACATTCCTTTCCAAGATACAGAAAAATGGGGCATCGCAGTTAAAGAGGGCAACACTGAGCTAGTAGACCAACTTAACGAATTTTTGGTTGAGTTCGAGGCTGAGGGTGGTTTCGACACAGTTACTGAGGCTCATTTAAGTGCAGAAAAAGAAGCATTTGACGAACTAGGCTTTAAGTGGTTCTTTGATTTAGATTAAGAGGTTGTATGAAAAATTTGTTTATAAGCGATGGAAAAATCAAAACATCAAACTATATATTTAATTTTATTTTAGTTACAGCCGTGCTGTCTATAGGTTTTTACTTTGCATTACTATCCATAGGTTACACACTAGATTTTGCCATGTTGTGGGATTTTAGAATACGTATTGTAGACGGATATGTTATGACAATTCTACTTAGCATAAGCAGTTTGGTAACCAGTTTAATTATAGGTGTTCTTGTGGCATTTGGTGCTAATTGCAAGGTAATTGCTGTTAAAATATTTTGCGATATATATGTTAAAATAATTAGAGGAACACCGCTTATAATGCAGATTTATCTGTTTTATTACATTATAGGCACAGCCCTTGGAGTTAACAATAGATTTTTGTCAGGCGTTATTATTTTATCTGTTTTTGAGGGCGCTTATATTGCTGAAATCATCAGAGGTAGCCTTATATCTATAGAAGGTTCACAGCTTGAAGTTGCAAAATCAGTAGGCTTTACAAAAAAACAAATCTTTACAGTGGTTATAATTCCACAGCTAATTTCAAGAACTTTACCGTCTTTAACAGGGCAATTTGCTTCTATTATAAAGGACTCTTCCCTACTTTCAATTATCGCAGTTATTGAAATCATGCAAACAATGAGAGAAATCACTGCGACAAACTTAAAAATGTTCGAGGCGTATTTCTTCTTAGGTTTATTATACCTACTGCTAACACTGCCACTTTCATTAATCAGTGAAAAGCTTGAAAGGAGGTTCAACTATGCAAATCAAAATTGATAATCTAACAAAATCTTTTAAAGATAATCTTGTTTTAAACAATGTTTGTCTAGATGATGAAATATCAACGCTTGCAATAATAGGTCCATCTGGCGGTGGTAAATCTACCTTGCTAAAAGTTTTGGGTGGTCTTATAGACAAAACCAGTGGTAGTTTTTCTATAAATGGTGATGAAATAAGCGACGATAAACTTTTTGAGTACAGAAAAGGCATAGGCTTTGTTTTTCAGCAAAACGGAATGTTTAGCCATTTGTCAGCATTAGATAACATCACCCTGCCTCTAATAAAAGTGCATGGGTACACCATGATTGACGCTAAAAACAGGGGCGAAGAACTTTTGGAACGCTTTGGCTTAAAAGATGACATGCATAAAAAATCTGCACAGTTATCTGGTGGACAACAACAAAGGGTTTCCATAGCAAGGGCAATTTCAGCAAAACCAAAGTTTTTAATGCTAGACGAACCAACCTCAGCCCTTGACCCAGAGTACACAACAGAGGTGCTTGACTTAGTTAACGAGCTTAAAAAAGAGGGCAACAAGTTTATGATAGTTACGCATGAAATGGGCTTTGCAAGACACGCTTGCAACAAAGTTGCATTTTTGCATGACGGAAAACTTAAAGAATATGGGTTGAGTTCAAACCTTTTTTCAAACCCACAAACTCCAGAGCTTAAAAGCTTTTTAGGTAAGCTTCTTGAATGGAATGTGTAGGTGAATTATGAGAGACGATACTTATTCATTAATAGCAAAACTTAACTATTTGATGAGCGAAATGCTAACAAACGAAATGAAGAAAATCGGCATGGAGGGACTTGCTCCGTCTTATGGTAAGATACTTCTAGTTTTTAGCGATAGAGACTCTATCTCCATGAAAGAGCTTTCTAAGAAAATTGCTAAAACGCCTCAAACCGTCACAACTCTTGTGACTAATTTAGAGAAAAGAGGGTATGTTGACACTAAGCAATGCCCTAATGACAAACGCAGTAAATATGTGTGCATTACTGCTAAAGGCAAAGAGCTTTTTCCAAAAATATCAGACATCAGCGAAAAACTTTACGATATACAATATATCGGTATGAGCGATGACGATATTCAAACTCTGCGTAATCTTGTAGGCAAAATGATAAAGAATTTCGCTAATCAATAAATCTAATATTATATACAAAAAAGGGTTGATAAATTTATCAACCCTATATATATTAATTCTATAAAATAATATATTAATCTTTTCAATATCTCCCCAAAAAGCTAACTTACAATAAGTTTATCATATCCCGTGCAGAGGTTGTACAGTAGATATCGTTAAGTTACTGTTGACTTCTGCAATATTATCTTCCGAACACGCTAGAAAAAGCGTTGCAATGATAATAAAGCTTATCGTAGTTATGATAATGTTCTTCTTGTTTGTCATACTATACACTCCTTTTTTAAAAACCAATACATTTGTTTATTCATATATTACATTATTTTTAATAATTTGTCAACAAAAAACAGTATATTTTAACTTTGTGTTTTAAATTTATTAATATTGTTAAAATTTAATTATTAAATAGAAATATATATGTAAATTTTGAACTGTATATTCGACATAGTTCTTAATTATTGTTGAAACACAAAATAATCCTGCATTTGTTATTATTAAATAAATCTATTTGAGAAATATTTTGAACTAATTTGCTAAAAAATAAATTTATTATTGTTAAATCTCAAACATAAGATGTAAAATTTTACCTATAAACTCGTTAACAATTTAGGCAGTTTTACATGTATTTTTTTTATATAGATTTTACTTTCTCTGTTTTTCCATTTTTTTCGTGCTTATTTTGTTAACGATTTATTAAATTGATACATTATATTTAAGAAACTGTAAATTCGTATAACATTTAACTATTTGACAAATACACCTTAATGTATTAAAATCTCTAGTATATTAAATAAAAAATTTAAAAAGGGTAGGTTTTATATATGGCTAGCAAATATTTTACATTAGTAAACCATAAGAGCGGAAAAGCTTTACAAGCGATTATCGGTGACAACGGTCTTGCAGTAGAACTAGCAGAGCCAAATTCTTCAGATGCGCAAGTGTGGTATACAGCAAAGGTTGATTCAAAAACTGTTAAAATAATAAATAAACAAAGTGGTAAAGTTCTTGATGTTATGATGGGTGGCACAGAAAATGGTTCATGGCTTCAAACATGGGACGACACAAACGGCAACAGCCAAGTATGGGAGATTAAAACAGCTTCCAGAGGTTATAGAAAGCTTGTTAATGTTAACAGCAGTAAAGTGTTAGACATTGTTGATGCAAGCATTGACGACGGTGCTAAGGCTCAATTATGGGACGACGTTAGTGGTGACAGCCAAGAATGGAAAGTGGTTGACGTAAACGCAGAAAAAGTAGTTACTAAAGTAAAAAAAGCTATATCTGCTAAGTCTACTACTACAACTAAAAAAGCAGTAGAGAAAAACACTGCTGAGAAAAAACCAACAGTTAAAAAAGCTCCAGCTAAAAAAACTGCTACAAAAAAAACTGCTGCTAAAAAAGAAGTAGTTGCAGAATAATACATATTAAGGTATTTTTCTAAATATATGCACTTAATTTGGGACGGATTTTTTCCGTCCCATTATGTTTTGTTTAAATTGTCAATATTATTATATTTTTTAGTAATGTATAATTGATTTACTATTACATTAATATTAGCGAAATTATATATATCGACTGGAGAAAATTATGAAAGTAAGTAAACACAAAGTCATAATAACTGCTTTATCTATGGCTCTTATCATTGTCACAACTTTACTCATTAACACATATTCTAATCTAAATACACAAAGAGAGACCTTAGCACATATCAACGCTAAAAATTGGGAAAGTATTCACAGACTAACAGAGAATATCGACCATCTTGAGATAAACTCTGTAGAAGATATAGAAAACTATTCGAATTATCCATATCATAATGGAGTTATTTATAGTGTTTCAGACTTACTTATGCCAAGTTTTAACGAGGCTGAATTTGGCTTTTTAACTGGCTCTTACGACGCATTACTTCAAGCATTAGTGAAAGAATTGATTGAGGACAGCAAAAAGGAGGAAGCATTTAACTTATTTATCAACATGAATAACTCCCTGAAAGAAATATGCACCTTTGTTGTAATTGATAACGCTGATAACGAGCTTGATTTTATCGATGAAAACTCAGAACTATATAAAGAACTTCAAAGTAAAATTAATGATTTCTGTGAGAAATATCAAGCAGAGTATGAATCTTTATTGGCGTAAATGTTACTGCTTTTTCGGTTGAGTCAAGACTCAACCCTATAAATAAACTGTTCAAATTCACCTTAAACGCGACATCACCCTACATTCGTTACAACCATCTATAGAGACAACAAAACGGACAACACTGTACAATGTTGTCCGTTAATTTTTTTATATTATGATGGAATATTTGATAATAAAGAATCATTATATTCCACTGGGTATTCTTCTAAAATAGCGTCTGTAGTAGCATTAACTTTCTCAGCTACTAGGTCAGCACTTACTCTCTCTATCCAATATTCTTCTCCAGCGTTTTCGTAGTATACGATGTACACTCCGCTGTCAGTTTCTATTTTCTCGTAATTACCCTCGGCTCTTGAAGTGTCAAACAGCCACTCAGAAACAGCATCTACAGAATACAGTGCTGTTGCACCTGTTACTTGTCCACCGTTAGCTGCTGTGCTTGTATCTTCTGAGTTTAACTGCGCTAACAGAACAAATTTTTCCTCTGTTGGGTCAGCTAAGAATTCATCATAAATTCTGTTAGCTTCTTCCACACCAGCCTCAGGAGTCTCGTAGTTGCCATAAGCGATGTATATTTGACGGAAATCAACAGTCGCCTCTTCACTTCTCTCAGCAACTTTTGTTAGGTAAGCTACTTCAATAACGCCAGTCTCTGCGTCTTCAAAAACAAATGTATCGCCGACTTCATTTTCGCTATCAAATATTTGGTTGCCCTCAGATGTGCCGTCCCATGATACATCTTCTAATGTAATGTTCTCTAAAGAACTTGCTATCTCTTCTTCTGTATACTCAGGATTTACAGCAAGCATTTCTTCTTCTACAAGCTCTAAGAATTCTTCTTCGCTAGTAGTTGAAGCTAGATTTTCGCTTATAGCAAGTGCTTCCTCTTGAGTTAAACCACCCTCCATGTCATCAATATCATAAACAATGCTATATTGTATATAAGATGCAGTTTGATACGCAAACGGAGTAGCGTCATAGTATTCTTGGATTTCTTCATCTGTTAAAACAGTGTCCTCTACCAATTTTTGTCCGTAATTAGTAGCAAGACGGCTAATCTCCATTGTGTTACGAATATCTTCCTCATTAACACCATCTTCATAGTAATATTCGTTAACTAAACCGATTATTCCATCGATATATTCATAGTCGTTATCTGTCAAAGTCATGCCCTCAGCAGTAGCTTTTTCTGCAAGGCTTATCATTTGAGAAGTAGAAGCTTTTGTTGTGTCTAAAATGTAATCAAACCATGTCGTAGTGTCATCAAAAGCTTGGTCTTGCAATGAGTCATACGGATTAACGCCTGTATATTCATAAAAATATTCGCCATAAATATTTTGAAAATTCACATAATTGCTTTTAAACAGATATGTCATTTCTGCATTATTTAGCTCATAAGTAGTTGACCTAACAGAGACATCATCTCTTAAGTACTTACCATTGCTATAATAAAAAATGTACACCAATGCCCCTGCAACAATACCAATTGCAACCACGATTGCAATAACTGACATAATCAGCTTGTCACGTTTATCCTTTAAAGCCTTCGCAGCATTTTTCTCTTTTTGCATTTGCTTTTTAGTTGCGTGATGTACGCGACTTCTAGCACCTTTTCCCATTATATTATTCTCCTTTTAATTAAAATAATAATTCACGAAGTTAATTTTACCATAAACTCCGTGAATTGTACATACTATTTTATATGAATTTCTTGTGAATTATCAAATGTAACTGTTATATCGGTATATTCACCATATACGCTCTCTAGTTTTATCTCGCCATCGTGCAACATAGCACAATGTTTCACTATTGAAAGACCTAAACCTGTTCCACCTGTTTGTTTGTTGTGGCTTTTATCCACTCTATAAAATCTCTCAAAAATGCGTTCTTTGTCTGTGTCTGGAATTCCAATACCTGTATCACGGACATTCAGCATGGTTTGTCCCTTTTCAGAATACACATGCACATAAACGTGACCACCTTGTTTGTTGTATTTTATAGCATTGTCACACAAATTATACACCATTTCTTCAAGCATTGCTGGTATTCCTAAAAGCTTAGTAGACTCGCCACGTAACACCATAGTTACCTCAGCTTTTTCACTGCTATCCTCTAGTCTATATACAACATTTTCTGCAATTTTATACAAATCGCAACGCTCTTTTTCTATTCCTCCGTCAGACTCATCAAGTCTTGATAACTTAATAATATCTGCCACAAGTGAAATCAATTTTTGAGCTTCTGTATATATTTTATCTGCAAATCTGCATATATCTTCTTCTTTTGCTATGCCTGTTTTAATTATCTCTGCATAGCCAGAAATTGATGTAAGAGGCGTTTTCAGTTCATGCGATACATTTGCAGTAAACTCTCTACGCATATTTTCACGGCTTGCCTGTTCGGTGGTGTCCATAATCAAAATAACTGCACCGTCGTCAGAGTCCACAGGGTTTATAAAGTACTTGTATTGCTTATCATTAACAGAAGTTTTAAACACGCTTCCTTTGCCAAGAAGAGCGTTGTCAACTGCAGCAGAGAACTCTATGTCTCTGTTCATTAAAAAAACGCTAGATCCAATCGTAAAATTACCAGTGTAATTACAGAACTTAGTAGCACTGTTATTGTAGGACAAAACATCTGCGTTTTTATCTACTATAATTAAACCCTCTGTCATATTTTTTATTATGGTGCTAAACTCATTTTGACGCTGAGTTAATGTGGAGACATTTTCATCAATCTCATTTTTTTGTTGTTGCATTCTAACAAGCAAGGGGCTTAACTCATCATACACTTCGTTATCACGAGGAGAATCTAAATTTATCTCATTAATGGGTTTAACAATATGCTTTGTCTCTATTCTAGATATAAACAACGACAATGCACCTACTGCTAGACATATAACAATCAGCCAAGGGATTTGGGAATACAAAGAAGCATATATGCTTTGCATTGTGCTTGATACTCGCACAACTGTATTATCGTCAATTTTCTCGGCATAATAAATGGTCTCATTATCAATAGTTTCAGAAAGCCTTGTGTCACTTCCATATCCGTTTTCTAAAGCTTCAATAATCTCTGGTCGGTCGCTGTGATTTTCCATGTTAGCTGGGTCTGCAACTGAGTCATAGAGAACGCTACCATCATCAGAGACTATGGTTACTCTACCACCTAGATTTTTGTCTAAACCAGAGAAATAGCTCTCTCCTAACTCCACATAAGCCGTGCTTATATAATCAGCTTCTACTTTCAGCACACTTATAACACTGTTTACGGTTTCGTTGTAAATCGATATAGACATCAATACAGTTGACAATATCACAGATATTAGCGAAGTTAGCCAAATTCCATATAATATTCTTTTTTTCATATTTTTTCTATTTTGTAACCTATGCCCCTTACAGTTTCGATACAATCGCCACAGCTACCTATTTTGGAGCGTAGAGTTCTTACATGAACATCAATAGTTCTTGTTTCTCCGTCAAAATCATAACCCCATATACTTTCAAGTATACGGTCTCTTGTTAAAACAATACCGCTGTTTTCGAGAAGTAATTTTAAAAGTTCAAATTCTTTATAAGTAAGGTTTACAAGGTTTCCGTTTTCTGTAACAGTGTGCTTTTCTGTATTCAAAACCAACGTGCCAACCCTAAGCTCAGTTTCTTTTTTAGAAGAACCACTTCTTCTCAAAACAGCTTTTATGCGACTTATAAGTTCCATCATACCAAAAGGTTTTGCAATATAGTCATCAGCGCCTTTGTCAAGCCCCACAACTCTGTCATATTCTGTGTTTTTTGCAGTAAGCATAATCACAGGAATTTCCTTGTAATCTGGGCTTTCTTTAAGCTTGGCAAGTATTCTCATTCCGTCTTCTATCGGAAGCATTATATCAAGCAAAATCATATTAGGCTTTTGATTTTTCAGTGCAACCCAAAAATCCTTGCTACTCTCAAAGCCTTGTGCATTAAAGTCAGAATTATTTAGCGTATAAATAACAAGCTCTCTAATACTGCTATCGTCCTCTACCAAAAAAATTGTTTGTTTGTTACTCAATTTTATACCTCCGCATGTGTACCTGAAACAGAATATATCACCCATTCAGCCACATTAACTGCATGGTCACCTATTCTCTCCAAATACTTTGTTATCATAATATAATCTAAATACACCCTTGCTTGATCTGGGTTTATAGTTATTTCTTCTACTAATTTTTCGTGGATTTTAACCAAAAATTCGTCGGATATATCGTCGGATATAATAACTCTTTTTGCTATCTCGCTGTCTCTGTGAACAAACGCATTAACACTTTGAGTTACCATGCTTATAACATGCTCAGACATGTCACGCAAATCCGTTTCGTTAGGTAAACTTGTCCCTTTTAACATTTTAGAAATCTCAGAAATCTCATAAGCTTGGTCGCCTATACGCTCTAAGTCAGAAATCATTTTAAGAATTGAAGTTGTAAAACGCAAATCGGTTGCAACTGGGTGTTGAGTTAGTAAAAACTGAACACACAAAGATTCAATCTCTTTTTCTTTATCGTTAATACTTTGCTCTGCTTTTTTTATTCTGTCACCAACTCTGTCGTCATGCTCAAATATTGACTTTGTAGCAATAGCGATAATATGTTCGCAAAGAGCGCCCATTTTTATAAGTTCAACAGTTAGTTTTTCTAGCTGTAGTTCAAATTTGTTCCGCATATCAGTTCCTTTTCGGGTACATAAAACGTATATAATTTTACATACCTATATTATTTTATTATACATATTATGCAATTTTTGTAAAGTCCCAAATACGTAAAAGGTTAAATTTTTGTTAAATTGATTGCAATATATACTACTTTACAGTATAGTATACATTAATTTAACAAAAACTTTTGATTGTAAAACGATGAAAATTATGTTATAATTAGTATAGGTAAAAGAATAAATATAATTATAACTATATATTGTTTATCATAAATGAAAGTATGATAGGAGTGACTATATGAAGAAAAATATAGCTGTAATTTTTGGTGGAAATTCCTCAGAACACGAGGTTTCATTAAAATCTGCTACATTTATTATTAAAAATATCGACTTAAAAAATTACAACGTTTATCCTGTGGGTATCACAAAACAAGGTGAATGGTTTCTTTACACAGGTGAGTTTGACGATATAAAAAATGGCGACTGGGAAAAAAGTTTACAAAAATATAAAGCTTTTATTTCACCAGATAAATCAGTTGGTGGTTTAATCGTTTTAAAAGGCAACGAAACTGAGATAGTAAAATTAGACGTAGTTTTCCCTATGTTACACGGCAAAAACGGTGAAGACGGAACTATGCAAGGGCTTTTAAAGCTGAGTGGAATTCCTTATGTAGGTTGTAACACACTTTCTTCTGCAATTTGTATGGATAAAGCTATTACACATTCACTTTTAACTGCTGCTAACATAGAGCAAGCTAAGTACCTTTGGTTTTATGCTGATAGATACGACGCTGAACCTGAGAAAATCAAAAATAAGATAGAAGCAAGACTTAACTTCCCTATTTTTGTTAAACCAGCAAATGCTGGCTCCTCGGTTGGTGTAACAAAAGTCCATGACATGAGCGAGTTTGACGGCGCTGTTAAAATCGCAGCTAACGAAGACATTAAAATTGTGGTGGAAGAAGGCATTGTCGGTAGAGAAGTAGAATGTGCTGTTTTTGGCAACAGAGACGCTGTAGCTTCACCGATTGGTGAGATTATCATGGGTGCTGAGTTCTACGATTACAACGATAAATATATCGACAACAAGAGTGAGAGAGTAATTCCAGCAGAGCTAGACAGCGATATTTATGAAAAAATTAGAGAAACAGCTGTTAGAGCATATAAATTGCTAGGTTGCGCTGGACTTTCTAGAGTGGATTTCTTTGTTACAGAAAAAAATAATATCATTTTAAACGAGATAAATACTATCCCTGGTTTTACCTCAATAAGTATGTACCCAGCTTTGTGGATGTCTACAGGACTAAGTGGTGAAGAACTTGTTGAAAAACTAATTAATTCTGCTTTTAACAGATATGAATAAAGGGGAAAAGTATGACAAAGAAGGCAATAGGTGTTTTTGATTCTGGACTCGGTGGCTTAACAGCTGTTAGAGAACTTAGAAAAATACTACCTAATGAGACGATAAAATATTTTGGAGACACAGGCAGAGTGCCTTATGGCACAAGAAGTACTGAAACTATTTGCAAATATACAAGGCAAGATATGAATTTCTTGATGAGTAAAGATGTTAAAATCGTAGTGGCGGCATGCGGAACCGTTAGCTCTAATGCAAAATCAGTTCTTGATGAATTACCAGTGCCTGTGATAACGGTTATAGAGCCGACAGCGCTTGCAGCAGTTAATGCTACAAAAAATGGTAGAATAGGAGTAATTGCTACTTCTGCAACCATAAACAGTGGTGCTTTTAAAAATGAGATTAACAAGCACAACAAAAAAATTGAAGTTTTCAGCAAATCTTGCCCTTTGTTGGTAAGCCTTGTAGAGAATGGATTTATTGAAAAAGATGAAATTATAACCAAATTGGTTTTAGAGAGATATTTAACGTCATTAATAGAAAATGATATTGATACCTTGATTTTAGGGTGTACACACTATCCTATACTGAGCGATGCTATTCAGCAAATTGTTGGGGAAAAAGTTAAGTTGATTAACAGTGGTAAAGAAACAGCCAAATATTGTTTGAAAGTTTTAAGCGAAAATGACTTATTGCTAGACAATAAAATTCATATAGATGAGTTTTTTGTGAGTGATAGTGTTCAAAACTTTTATGACATTGCTAAGATATGTTTGGGAGAAGATATTGGATCTAATGTAACAAAGATAGAGATTCATAGGTATTGAAAGCAGCACGGAATTGAAAGGTAGGACAAATTTATGAAAGGTAAAGAAGATTATTGCATATCTATTGTTGGTAAACAAGACTGCGATGGTGAAATCACAGAAGTTATTGTTGACACATTAGGTGGATATGTAGTAGAAGACGGAATACGGTATATCACGTACGAAGAATACGACGACCAAAATCCTAACGTTTCATCAACAGCAATACTAAAAATTGAGAACGATAGTATGCTTACAATGACAAAAGCTAGTTCTGACACCGAGATTATATTGGAAAAAGAACAAAGATATTCTTGTATGTATGACACAGGGTTTGGCAGTATGACCATGGGTGTTTTTACAAGTGAGTTCAAGAGCGATTTAACCGAAGCAGGTGGAAAATTACAAGTAAAGTACACCTTAGATTTTAACGCTAACTTTGCTAGCAGAAACGAGTTGCTGATTGAAGTTAGACAATCGAAATAATTAAACAAATGGAGACGGAGAATTTATGTCTAAAATAATAGGACAAATAAAAGAAGATTTAAGAAAAACTATTGAAAATGCAGTTTTATCTGCAATGGATAAAGGCTTGCTACCTAAAGGAGATATGCCTGAATTTGCAGTGGAAATCCCAGCTGACAGAACAAATGGTGATTATTCCACAAATGTAGCTATGGCAGGGGCTAGAGTGTTTAGAAATGCTCCACCTAAAATAGCAGCAATAATTACAGGAGAGATTGTAACTGAGGGTACATACATTGAAAAATGTGATATAGCAGGACCTGGGTTTATAAATTTTTATATGTCCGATAGACTGAACTCAGCAATCATTAAAGATGTTATTACAAAAGGTGATGATTACGGAAAAAGTGATTATGGACACGGCAAAAAAATTCTTGTAGAGTTTGTTTCAGCAAACCCTACAGGACCTATGCACATCGGTAATGCTCGTGGTGGTGCGATTGGTGACTGCCTAAGCTCTGTGCTACAATACGCAGGATATGAAGTAGCAAGAGAGTTTTATGTTAACGATGCTGGAAATCAGATAGAAAAATTTGCGACTTCTTTAGAAGTTAGATATTTGCAAATATTTGACGACAGTGTAGAGCTACCTGAAGATGCTTACCACGGAGTAGACATAGTAAATCATGCTAAAAACTTTGCGGAGATAAACGGTGATAAATACGTTACTGTAGACAGCGAAGAGCGTAAAAAAGCTTTAGTTGATTACGCATTGCCACTTAATGTTAAAGCATTAGAGGATGATTTAGGAAAATACAGAATTAAGTATGACCGTTGGTTTAGAGAGAGCACATTGCATGGAGATGGCTCTGTTGAAAAGATTATTGAGCTTATGAAAGCTACAGGACACACTTATGAAAAAGAGGGTGCGTTGTGGTTTAAAGCGACAGAATTTGGAAATGATAAAGACATTGTTTTAGTGCGTGCTAATGGTATCCCAACATATATTGTGCCGGATATTGCGTATCACTATGACAAATTGATAACAAGAGGATATGACAAAGCGATTGATGTTTTAGGTGCTGACCATCATGGTTATGTTGCACGTATGAAAGCTGCTTTAACAGCACTTGGAATTGACGCAACAAGACTAGACGCAGTTATTATGCAAATGGTTAGACTTGTAAGTGGCGGCGAAGCAATTAAGCTATCTAAGCGTAGTGGCAAGGCGATTACACTTTCTACACTGCTTGAAGAAGTGCCGATAGATAGCGCAAGATTCTTCTTTAACTTGCGTGAACCTAATTCGCATTGCGATTTCGATTTAGATTTATCTATAAGCAATGATTCCCAAAACCCTGTGTATTATGTTCAATATGCAAATGCTAGAATTTGCTCTATTATTCGTGGATTAGAAGAAGAAGGAATAAAAGTCCGTGATTGTAGTGATGAAGAACTAGCATTGTTGAACAAACCAGAGGAGCTTGAGCTGATTAAATATATATCACAATACACAGATGAGATTATTGCAGCTGCAAAAGAGTATGACCCAGCTAGAATTACAAAATATGTTCATGGCGTTGCAACACTTTTCCACAAATTCTATAACGCTAATCGTGTTAGAGGTGAAGAAGAGAGCTTAATGCAAGCTAGGTTAAATCTTTGTGTAGCGACAAAAACAGTTATAGCAAATGTTCTTAATATGTTAAAAATAACTGTGTTAGAAAGTATGTAATATGTATCTTAAGATGGTGTAGAGTTATGAAAACCTTAACTCTACACCATAGATTATGTAAAATAACTATTTATGAATATTTGACATCGATTTCATTGTTGATATAAGCTATTGACTTTGATTATGAATATATATATAATAAGTTAGCGAGAGTAAGGGAACTTACATTTATGGAGGTCGCATTGAGCGACTGTTTTTATGTTTAGGAGAAAAAAATGATTTATCTGTTGTATTTAATTTCTGCTGTAGCTATTGTATTTTTGGCTACAAAAGCTTCTGATTATGTTGATTTGTTAGACAAAAAAACACATCTATCAGGTGCGTTTATAGGTGGTGTAATGCTATCTGCTGTTACATCTTTACCAGAGCTTTTCACAAGCTTGTCTTCTGCAATTATGCTAGATGCACCGGGGCTTGCTATTGGTAATATTTTGGGAAGCAACTTGTTTAATGTAATGATGCTTTCAGTGACAGTGCTAGTAACTTTTAAGCACTTTACAAAAGGGTTTGTTTCACCAAGCCATGCAAAAGTTACAATTTTTGTAGGTTTAATGTATTTAGTTATCTTACTAAATATGCTAGGAGTATTAAGTGTTACATTCTTCACTGTAAGTATTTCTTCACTAATCATCATTCTACTTTATATCCTAGGTGTTAAATCAATGGCTTCCGACGGAGGAAGCGAAGAAAGTACGAACAGCGAGGAAGACACTTCTAACCTAACTGTAAAACAAATATGTGTTCGTTTTGCAATTGTGAGTGTTTTGATAGTAGCAACAAGCTTTGTTGTGTCTTATGCAACAGACGAGATTTCTGAAATTCACGGCTTAGGTGCTGGTTTAGCAGGTGCTATATTCCTAGGAGTTGCAACATCTCTACCGGAGCTTGCATCAACAGTAGCACTATTTAGAAAAAGAAGTTATGACATAGCTTTTGGTAATGTGGTAGGTAGTAACCTATTTAACTTTGTTATCCTAGGTATAACAGACCTATTCTATATAGGACAAGCTCCTCTATACGATTTCTCAGACCCAGCAACAAGTGGAATGATTTTGTTCGGCACAATTGCAGTACCACTTACACTTCTGTTAATTAAATGCAAAAATAAAGTAGTTAGATTTGTAGCTCCAATCGGAATAATCGGTTGCTATGTAGGATTTTTGCTATACTAATTCTCAAAATGTTAACATCTTTCGTAAATAAATGAGGTATAATAAATAAGAATAATTATCAAAGTTAAGATTATAATTATTTTATATACTATGAAAGGTGGTATTTTTATGGCAATGGTAATAAGCAAAAGTAATTTCGAAGATGAGGTAGTTAAATCTGAAGTACCAGTACTTGTAGATTTTTGGGCTCCTTGGTGTGGACCTTGCAGAGCAGTTGGTCCTGTTATTGATGAAATTGCAAACGAAGCAGACGGCTACAAAGTTGGTAAGGTTAATGTAGACGAAGAAGGTGACCTAGCAGCTCAATTTGGTGTTATGAGTATACCTACAATAGTTGTTTTCAAAAACGGAACAGTATACAAAAAAACAGTAGGTGCAGCTTCTAAAGAACAAATTCTTGATTTATTTAACTAAATATTTTGCCCTATAAGGGTGTAAGCTTCCTAGATGTATTGCGTTTAGGAAGCTCTTTTATATTGTAATATTAATTATCTGAGGTGAGTTATGGAAAATTTAAACACTGATTTATTTGTAAAATCTTTTTCATTTTGGGAGCATTTAAACGACGATGAAAAAGCTAATCTGTGTGCTAACACAAAAAGCATTACTTACAAAAAAGGAACTCGCATACATAACGGAGGCGACGATTGCCTAGGTTTGTTTCTTGTTACTAAAGGTGAACTACGTACATTTATATTGTCGGAAGACGGCAGAGAAATCACACTTTTTAGGTTGAATACAGGTGAGACATGTATACTATCGGCTTCATGCGTGTTGGACGAAATAACTTTTGATGTTTTTATAGATGCAGAAGAAGACACCGACGTACTGCTTATAAATACGTCGGTGTATAAAAGATTAAAAGATACAAATATTTACGTGGAAAATTTTTCTCATAAGCTCACTTCTGCTAAATTTTCAGAAGTTATGTGGACTATGGAACAAATCTTGTTTATGGGCGCTGACAAACGTTTAGCAATTTTCCTGCTAGACGAAATGAGCAAAACAGGCTCTGATAAAATACAACTAACACATGAACAAATTGCAAAGTATATGGGCAGTGCAAGAGAGGTTATATCTCGCATGTTGAAGTACTTTGTTTCTGAGGGAATAGTGGAGCTATCTAGAGGAAATATACTTATAACAGATAAAAACAAGCTTAAAAAAATAGCATTATAATATACGCAAAACAAAAGGAGTTGTGGCATTAACCAATTTTTGCGTTAAAACGAACAAACCAGTGTAGGGACAGGCTTCACGCCCGTCCGAAAATTATCAATTTTTCACCTGTTTTAGGGGGTTGTCGCATTAACTAATTATTCCGTCAAAACGAACAACCCAGTGTAGGGACAGGCTTCCATGCCTGTCCGAAAATTATCAATTTTTCACCTGTTTTAGGGGAGGGCGTGGAAACCCTCCCCTACTTTTTGTTCATTTTCACCTTAATGCGACAGCCTCTTTTTGTTGTAACAAATTTAACAGGATACTGCGTTTATTTTGATTTAGCAAAAGTTGGCTTAACAGGTAAGATGTAAGCGATAATCATAAACACTAAGCCTATAGCTAACAGCCCACCAAAACCAATATCAAACACAGACGGATATTCAGAACTTATGTTAAACCAAGTTAGGCTTCCTAAATCCATAATATCAAACAAGCCTAAACCTTGCCAAAATCCGTAAGTAATTGAAAACAACCATGCACCTAATATGCCTCCAAAAATCATTGCGATTGCTTTTTTACCGCCTCCACTGCCAGCTGATGTTACACATGTACCTGGGCAAGTACCGATAGTGCCAAAGCCTATTCCGAATAACAATCCGCCTATAACAACGCCTAAATGACTAGCTTTTACGCTAAGGTGAGTTAAGTCTATCCAGTTTATCAAACCGAATATAGATAGCATTACGCTTGCAAATCCGATTGCAAATACTATGATTTTCATTAAAGTTAGGTCGTGTAAGCGTAGCATTTTAAGTATGTTTACAGATGATGATGCACCGACTTGATATAGTGCGTATCCAAATAAAAAGCCAATTATTATAGCTAAAACTATTTCCATGTTAAACTCTCCTTTTACTTGTTATAATTGCTAGTGGAATTGCTATAGTAAATACACTGCCAGCAAATATGTAGCCACTAACACTACCTTGCATCATGCCACTCATCATGTGGCCACTTGTGCAACCACCAGCCATTCTTGCACCGTATAATAATATCATTCCTCCTAAAAATGCAGGAATATAAGTTTTAATATTAAACTTTTCTGCAACATTTATATTGGTGTTATCTGATATAGAATTTCCACTTTTTTTCATATTTGCAAGATACGCTACATAGCCACCAACTGGAATTAGTAGCACTAGCACAAAGTCGTAATTCCAAGGATTTGTAATCGATTTTGCGATTTTGCCATCGCTTTTATCGTAATAATCGTTTGTACTGCTGTAAGTCCCTTCACTTTCGGTAATTACATCATCATCTAATGCACTGTGAACAATACCACTTAATACCGAAAACTGAGTTGATACACCAATGGGTTTTGCAAGCAGAACAGCTAAAAAGAAAACTGTTCCAAGCAATAATGCTTTAATTATCCATGAATTCTTTTTCATTTTATATACCCCCTAATATATTTCATGCATGAGAAATCATTTTCATAATATTTTCTTTTGGCTGTAAACCAACTGACCTGTTAATAATTTTACCAGAGTTAACCAACACTAAAGTAGGTATAGACATAACATCATATCTATTAGCAAGATCAGGCTCTTTATCGATATTGATTTTAACCACTTTTACATCAGAGTTGCTACGTGCAATTTCATCAATAATAGGTGATAGCATTTTGCATGGGCCACACCAATCGGCGTAAAAATCAATTAGAACAGGTTTTTCGCTGTTGATAATCTCAGAGCTAAAGTTGTTTTTATTTACTTGTAATACAGACATAATTTTTCTCCTTTGTTGTTTGTTTTGTTTTTGTTTGACCTTAGTATACAACAACTTAAAAATTTTATCTGTGACTAAGTTACATAAAAAAAGAACGATAACTTCAAGAAATTACTCTTAAAGTCATCGCTCTAAATTAGCTATAATTAATCTAATTATTGTTGCATACAAAGCTCATAGTAAAAACCTTTTTGAGCAAAAAGTTCATCATGAGTTCCACACTCTGCAATTTCACCTTTACTGATAAACATTATTTTATCACACGCTTTAATTGTTGACAATCTGTGAGCTACGATAAAAGAAGTTCTATCTTTCAACATTTGGTTAACACCTTGTTGAAGTGCTCTTTCTGTTTTTGTGTCAACAGAGCTTGTCGCTTCGTCTAGTATCAATATTTTAGGGTCAGAAGCCATTGTTCTTGCAAGGGCAAGCATTTGTTTCTCACCTTGTGATAATATAGAGCCACCCTCAGTAAGCATTGTGTCATAACCGTGAGGTAGTTCATTTATGAAAGTATCAGCACATACTAACTCAGCAGCTCTTTTCAGTGTAGCATCATCAGCATTCAGATTACCATAGCGTAAATTGTCTAGCACTGTTCCTGTAAAAACAAAGCTTTCTTGCATCATAAGACCCATTTGTCCTCTTAATGAAGCCAGTGTAACATCTGCAATATCTTTGCCGTCTATAAGCACTTTACCCTCTGTGCAGTTGTAAAATCTACTGATTAAATTAATGATTGTAGTTTTACCGCTACCAGTGTGACCAACTAGCGCTACACTCTCGCCAGCTTTTATATTAAAGCTAACATTTTTCAGCACTTTAATGCCTTTTTCATACTCAAAGCTAACATTGTCAAAATCAACTGCGCCTTTAATATTAGGTAGCGTACTAGCATTTTCCACGTCGCTAACCTCAACTGGTTCGTCGATAGTCTCTAAGATACGCTCTAAGTAAGCGATGTTGTTTATAAAAGTGTTATATATGTTTGCAAGTTGAACTATCGGTTGCCAAAACTGGTTAGAGTATTGCATCATTGCAAGCAAAGTACCAAAAGTTACCATTGGTGTAGAGAAGTAAATTCCATACACAATTAGAATAGCAGAAACTACTTTACCAATTAAGTCTATCATAGGGCCTACTGATGTAGCAGATAAAGCACCTTTGTACCATTTACTTTTTGCTTCTTTTGATAAAGTCTCGTAAACATCTGTGTTATATTTTTCTCTTGAAAATAGCTGAGAAATCTTCATGCAAGTGATACTTTCGTTAACATAAGCGTTCATATTACTGCTTTTGTTAGAATATTCTTGCCAGCCTTTTCTTTGCATTGGTTTAATAATAAACACAAATGCTATAGCAAAAGGTAAACCTGCAAGCACGATTAAAGTAAGGCTTGGGCTTGTAGTAAGCATGAAAATCAAGATGAAGATTAAGTTGAACATTCTCAAAAACATATAAATTAATCCGTTAGAAAGCATGTTAGACACACTGTTAACATAGTTGATAACACGAACTAATATTTTACCATGCGGTCTTGAGTCAAAGTATGAAAAAGTCAGTTTTTGTAAGTGTTCATACAAATCTTTACGAATGTCATAGACTATATTTTGACCTAATGTATTTATATATCTGTTGGTAATTGTTGTAAAAAATACATTGATAGCAATACATAACAGAATTATAAAGCAGTACAAAAACAGCGAGTTATAATCTCCGTTTGGAATTGCGTTATCTAGAATTTGTCTTGTGGATAACGGAATTAAAAGCGCTACTAAAATAGCGAAAGTCTCAAAACCGAGTGCCTTAAAGAAAAGTACTTTTTCCTTTTTAACATATACTAAACTGCGTTTAAGCATCTCAAAATTAAACGAGTCATTCAGTTGTTCGTCAACTTTAAAAGTATTCTTAGCCATAACTTACACCTCCTCTAAATCAACGTCTTGTAGCACGCAAATTTCTCTGTAAAAACCTTGTTCTTTAACAAGTTTTTCGTGCTTACCTTGTTGAACTATCTCACCGCCGTCTAAAACTAAGATAATATCAGCGTTTCTAACAGCTGATATACGCTGTGCAATTATGATTTTTGTGCAGTCATAAGGTAGATTATCCAAGTTTTCACGCAATATTTTTTCAGTCTCGAAGTCAACAGCAGATGTTGTATCGTCAAGAATTAATATCTGTGGTTGTTTTGCAATTGCACGTGCAAGGGCAATACGTTGTTTTTGTCCACCAGATAACCCTGTGCCCATTTCACCAATGATAGTGTCAAAGCCCTCTGGTAAATCAGCTGCGAAATCCGCCGCCGCTAAGTGAGCAAATGCAGGTACTTCGTCTGGGTTCATCTCAGGATCACTGTATGATATATTCGCACTTACAGTGTCGGAATATAACAGCACTTTTTGTGTAGCGATACCCAAGTTTTTTCTAAGAGATTGCAAATCCCAGTCTTTAACATTAACACCATTAACTTTTATGTAGCCCTCTTTAACATCAATCATGCGAGAAAGTGCGTCTATCATAGTAGTTTTACCACTACCAGTAGAGCCTAAAATTGCTAAGGTTTGACCTTTTTCTACTCTAACATTAATATTTTTTAGAGATGGTTTTTTGTTGCCACTGTGATATAAAGTTACATCTTTGAACTCAACAGTACCAAACTCTGTGCCTTTAACTGCACCGTTTTCAGGGTTTTTAACTCTTGTGTTTTTGTAGTAAATCTCCATAACTTTTGAGCAAGAAGTTATAAAACGTTGGAAATCATTTAAGTGCATACCAAGAGATTTCATAGGTTCTGACAAACCCCATGCAAGCAAAGAGAAAGCAGCTATGTCGCCAATTGGCATGTTTCCACCAATTACAAGTATACCAGATGTCAATAATATTAAAACGTTTAACACCTGAGAAGAACCCTCAATCGCTGGGAAAAATTTCAGCCAGTGTCTGTTTGCTTTAATGTTTGCTGCTCTGTACTCTCTGTTACATTCATCAAACTTTTCTTCTTCAAAATCTTCTCTAACAAACGCTCTAACTGTTTTATTTGCAGAAATATTCTCTTGTGCAACAGAGTTCATTCTTGAAAGCTTTTGGCGTAAGTCTTGATACATTGGAAAAACTGTTTTTGAAAATCTGAACGAACATACTAAAATTACAGGAAGCACACATAATAGCACAATTGTTATTGTTACATTAACAGAAAACAGATATATCATAGAGAATATAAACAGCGCAATACTCTCTAAAATAGCATGTGATGTACCAGCGATGATATGACGTATCATATCCATGTCACCAGTCATTCTTGTCATCAAGTCACCTGTTCTATATTTAGAATAAAAAGTGATGTCTTGTTTGGACAAGTTATCGTAGATTTTAACTCTAATGTCGTTTTGAACATTTTGAGATACATATTCCAGTGTGCTTGTCATAGTGTATCTGAGTATTGACCTAGAAAACTGTGCTATTAACAAAAATGTTATTAAGCCTGGCAACAAATCTAATCTGTTAACAACACTACCATCTGCTTGTACTTCTCCGTTAAGTACTTTGTTGGTGATTTCTTGCGTTATGAACGGAAAAACCAGACATAGCGCTGCTGAAATTACTGCAAAGCACATAGCAATTATAAAAAACTTTCGCTTTTTCCCCATAATGCTTGCAATCCATTGCAACTGTTCCATAAAATTCTCCTTTTCTATACGAACCGACTAATATCGGTTAATACCTACTCATGTTCGAATTCTTTTATTTTGTTATAAAGAGTATACTCCACTAAAGCTTCAATTTCAAGTCCTTTTTCTACATATTCTTCTTTATATATAACTCCGTCTTTTCTAATCTCTGCTGCAAGACCTACTTTACTAAAAGGAAATAGCAATTTCACCTTAACATTTTTATTTGGTAAATTTTCTTCAATAGCATTAAGCAAATCTTCTATTCCATACCCAGTTATAGCACTCAGTTTAACAGAATTTTTCACGTTTACTATTATATCGTCGTTTTCTACTCTATCCCATTTGTTCAAAACACAAATCATGGCTTCTTCTCCTCTGCCAAGTTCTGTCAATAATTTTTCAGTAACCTCAATGTGCTCGTCTGCCTCTGGGTTAGATATATCACACACGTTCAGAATAATATCAGCATACGCTGCTTGCTCTAAAGTAGATTTAAAGCTTTCTATCAAGTTATGTGGTAATCTTCTAATAAGACCAACTGTGTCAATCAGCATAACAGTTTTACCACAAGGTAGTTTTAACGCCCTTGCAGTTGGGTCAAGCGTTGCAAATAATTTATCCTCTGCCAAAACACCTGCATCAGTCAGTTTGTTCATAATCGAACTTTTGCCTGCATTTGTATAACCTACCAACGCAACTGTAACTGTGCCGTCTTTTTTACGTCGTCTCTCAACTTCGCCTCTGTTTTTTTCAGCTTCTCTTAAATCCGCTTTCAGGTACTCAATCTTTCTTCTAATATGTCTTTTATCTGTCTCAAGCTTAGTTTCACCAGGGCCTCTTGTGCCAATACCACCACCAAGACGAGACATCTCAATACCTCTACCAGTAAGTCTAGGCAACATATATTTTAACTGAGCAAGCTCAACTTGCAACTTACCCTCTTTACTTCGTGCTCTGTCAGCAAAAATATCAAGAATAAGCATGGTTCTGTCAATTACTCTAACGCCCGTGTCACGCTCTAGGTTTCTAATTTGGGTAGGGCTAAGTTCTCTGTCAAAAATAATCAAATCAATATCATTATTCTCACAAAATTCTTTAACTTCTATCACCATTCCACTACCAATACATGTTGCAGTTTCTGGTGTTTGTCTTTTTTGTATTTTAACAGCTACCACCTCTGCACCAGAGGTATAAGTAAGCTCTTTTAGTTCTTCTGTAGAACTAATTGCATCAAAGTCTCCTGTATCTAAACACACCAGAAGCACTTGTTCTTTTTTCGTATCATTTGTAAATAAATCCATATTTTCCCCTTTTAAAACACAGAAGACCAGAAGTCCTCATAAGTAGAAAACTTCTAGTCTAATGAATAGTTATAGTTTATGCTTTATGAACATCGTACTCATAAAACTGCGAATGAATCAACCAACAAACAAACCACCGAATTTAATGGTAATGTTTTTTACCATTTTGCAATATTTTCCTGTATACATTGGATAAAAATTGCATCTCTGAATCAGAAATTCCCCAAAACAGATTATTGGTGAGAGAATTGCAAGTCTTAGCTAAATCTACGGCTATTGCTTGCCCTTTAGGAGTTAGGCCTAATCTCAACACTCTTGCATCTAATTCGTCACTGGTTGAAGTTATAAATTCTTTTTCAGTGAGGGATGCCACCGATTTACAAATAAGAGATTTTGAGATTGACCTATGCTCAGCAATATCTCTTGAAGTATTCAGCGTCTTCTCATTGTTTAAGAACAACAACACATCCATTTCGCACTGGGTTAACCCAGTTTCAGCTCTTTTCTCATGCAACGCTTTTTCATAAAACTTTGCAATCTTCCATGCGGCCGAAAACGCGAATTGTTTTTCACTATACATAAGACAACCTCCTTAACTCGATATAAAATGCTATCTTGCTAAGGATATTCTACCATATTATACAATAAATTTCAACTATTTTATAAAAAATTAATAATTTTAGTTGGATTTGACAAGCTTTTTATTCTCTAATGAACTGTTTGCCATTAAAGTGACGTTTAAACTCTTGATTGCATCTTCATAAGGTGATTTAATGTTGAGTCTATCCCCTGTTTTGACTGCATCTATAAACGTTTCTATAGCTGTAATGTGATTATCTTTTAATATTTTTACCTCTTCCATACGCTCTCCAGAGTCAACTCGCAAGAATTTTCCCCAACGGTATTCTATCCTAAGTCTAGGTGTAATAATCTCAAAACCAATTTTTCCAACACTATCCCCTGTAATATAACAAGCATTAATTAATGTAGCAATTGCTCCACTTTTAAAGTTCAAAACACATGCACTGTAATCTTCAACAGTATGAGGTGCAGATATAAGCTTAGGGTCGCACATTCCACTTGCATAAACAGAGTCAACTTCACCTAACAAATAACGCAGTAAATCCACAAGATGAGTACTTTGCTCAACGATTTGTCCACCACTTTGCTCTTTCATTCTCCACCAAGGCACACCAGGCATTCCACCAAGCCAGTAAGCTTGAACCAAACCAACAGGCTCTTTCTGCAATATCTCGCGCACAATCTCTATCGGAGGGCTATAACGCTCGTGGTACCCAACAGAAGTTATAACATTAGACCCTCTAATAGCTCCGTCAATTTTTTTAGCTGTTTTCATGTCTAAACCAAGAGGTTTTTCAATAAACATGTGTATGCCCTTGCTACAGCATAACTCCTCAATCTCGCCGTGAACATCAGGTGTAAGAGAAATCACCACAGCATCTATTTTCTCCTTATTTAAAAGCTGAATAGCATCTTGGTACAGTCTAGCTTTTGGCACTTTTTTGCCTGTTTTTTCTAAATTTTCTATACCTCTATTATACAGAGCGATTATCTCAATATCTGGGATATTCAAAAGGTTGTTAAGGTGATAATTTCCAAAATAGCCACAGCCAATTATAGCAACTCTCACAGTTTTTATTTTTTTACGTCTATTCACGCTTTAGTCCTCCTACGCACAACATGAAAGCATATTCTTTCATACATATATTTATATAATAATACTTTAGTATAAAAAAGTAAAGTATATTTTACCATTAATTTGCATAAATATTATTGTAGATTTATAAATGTATATCTTGTACAAAATAACAAATCAAATAAACTCTTATTTATTAAATATTTCGAACAAGATAAGGAAAGGAGTTAAAATGATTAGTAAGGTAACAAAAAATATTATCTTAGTTTTTGCTTTATTTGTCTTTTTTTTAGGAATAGGTTCTTATTTTGTGCTGAACGGTGCAAGTTTGGTATCTTTAACTGTAGGGCATAGCATAGAAGAAGACACAGAGTATATTGAAGTTAACCATGTTGAATTGACAGCAGAGCCTGAAGTAGAGGAAGTTTTTATGGAGTTCCCTAGTGCACCTCTTGACTTTTTGGACGAAACTCTGCCTTTTTTAGAGCCAGACCCTACAAGAGCACATGGTGTAATTAGCGAGATAGTGGTTGATGGTGGAACACAGATTAGCAACTTTTTTGTGAACGATACATCTAATTCAGGCATTAATTTAGTGGAGGTACTCAGCAGAGAACTTCCGTTTGAAATCACTAACATGAGCGAACCGACCGTGCTAATATATCACACTCATACAAATGAAAGTTACTTAACAGGGTACACCGATTTTTACTATACTGATTATAATGGAAGAAACGCAGACACGAATAGAAACATAGTTCAAGTAGGAATTGCAATGACAGAAGCTTTAGAGGCTAAAGGGATAAATGTTATTCACGATACTACTGTACACGACAGCCCTGCATATAACGGCGCTTATGATAGATCTCTTGAAACAGTGCAAAACATTTTAGCAGAAAATCCAAGTATCACAATCACGATTGATATACATAGAGACTCCATGACTACATCAGAGGGTGTGAAGTACAAACCGACTGCTAATATCGACGGTAGAAAAGCTGCACAAGTGATGATTTTAGCAGGCAGTGATGCAACAGGTGCTTTAAATTTTCCAAACTGGGAGGAAAACTTGGTACTATCACTACAACTTCAAGAAAAAGCCACAGAGATGTACCCAGATTTAATGAGACCACTAATGTTTTGCGAAAGAAGATACAACATGCATGTAACAAATGCGTCTTTACTTTTTGAGGTTGGAACAGAAGTAAACACACTTGCAGAGGCAAAATATTCAGCAGAACTTATGGCAAATGTATTATACGAAGTTATTAAGTAATACTATTAAAGTAGAATAATAAAAAGAGGGATAGTAAAATGAAAAAAATAAATAGAGATATTGGAGTGTTTTTAACAAGTTTTATTTGCACCATAGTTTTGCTGACTGGTTTGATAGGTATAATTATTGCAGATAAATATAGCAGAGAAATATTATTTGGAGAAAACACTCCTTTTTTAGAGATTAATTCTATATCAGATGAATACTTTGTTAATATATGCACATTGGGTTTCAAATTAGACATAAATATTACAGAATTTGTAGAATTTGTAAATTTTGATTAAAAGCATTGCAAAAAACACAATAAAGTGGTAGAATATGAAAATAGATTTATATATTTAGTGTAAAAGTAGTATTTTGCCACTTGATTTGTGGCGTCAAAAAATAATATAAAGGAGTATTTATGACTAGAATAATTAACAAACTCGTTATTTCATCTTTCATATTTTTTACTTTTTGTATGGGTGCAAGTGCAAGCCAAACAGAGGTTTTCGAGATACCTCAAAACATGATTCCCACATCAGCAGAGATTGAATCAACAAGCAATGTTGGCATAACTATTTGGGCTGTTTTTATAGCTTTAGTATTAATTGTAACTTTATACATAACATGGAATTCTAAGGTAGCAAAGAGAGAAGAGCGTTCTAAAAGAGGAAAAAAAATACAAAGACCTAAAATTGTGGTAACACATGGTAATACAGACACTAGTTTGCAAAGTTTTAAAACTAATTTAGAGAATTAAAATAAAGGGAAAAAGTATATGTGTATTGATAAAAAAAGAGCATTTGAGTATTTAAAAGAATTTGAATTTGAGAGACAAGCAGGTACAGAAGAAGAACTGAAAGCTGCTAATCTATTAAAAAGAGAAGTAGAGTCAACAGGCAACGCTTGTGAATTAGTTCCTTTTGAGATAGAAGAAGGCGAAGTATATAGCGCAGAATTTGAAATTTTAGAGCCATATAACAAAAAATATAATGTAACAGGATACAAATGCTGTTTGAACACTCCGGAAGATGGCGTAACAGCAGAATTTTTGTATGTAGAAAACGTAAATGAGGTTAATTTGTGCGACGCTAAAGGCAAAATCGTTCTATTTAACGGATATTTAAGATTACCAGCTTACAGAGCACTTGTTAAAGCTGGAGTTGCAGCAATAGTAAGCTTTTCTGGCACTATGCTTAACACAAGAGAAGAAAACGACTTCTTTACAAGAAAACTTCGCTCTACTATTCAAAAATTTGGTAACCTAACTGCTGTTCATCTAGACATTAACGATGCATTTGAGATCGTTAACCAAAAAGCTAGTAAGGCACGTGTTAAAGTTATCGGCGAAACAGTTAAAAAGACTTCTCACAACGTGGTAACTACTATCACAGGTACAAAATACCCAGATCAAATTATTTGTATCGGTGCTCACTTTGACTCAACAGAGTTTTCAAAAGGTGTATATGATAACGCTGCTGGTTCTGTTATCAACATGGAGCTTTTCAAACACTATATGCAAAACCCACCAAAAAGAACAATTAAGTTTGCTTGGTTTGGTTCAGAAGAAATTGGTTTAGAGGGAAGCAAAGCGTATGTTGCTCAAAATGAAGACAGCCTAAAAGACCATATCTTTATGATTAATGTTGACGTTGGTGGCCCTGTTTTGGGTGCTAACTTCTGTAGAGTTACTGCATCTAAAGAGCTTACAGCTTTCTGTGATATGTATATGAAAACAACAGGACATGCTATGGCAGTTACTCAAGATATTTACTCAAGCGACTCTATACCTTTTGCTGATAAAGGCATACCTGGCATGAATTTCTCTAGAGATGCATCAGCTGGTGCGGCGTTTATCCACACAAGACACGACGTAATGGATTACTTAAGTGAAGACGCACTACATGCACTAACAGTGCCAGTATTTGAGTTCAGTGATGTTCTAATAAACTCTGCGTTTTTCCCAGAGAAAAGAGAAATCCCACAAGAGATTAAAGAAAAAGTAGAAAAATATTTATTCAAAAAAGAACTAGAGGAAGTCGATGAAGCTAAGTAACTTATATAATGTTGCTAAAGATAAAATAGGTTCAGAAGAAGCCCAAATACTCTGTGAAGAGTTTTTGGGCTTTACTCGTACGCAGAGAATTGTAAACCCTAACACAGAAATTGCAGACTGTGAAAAATTTTTAGATGCAATAAAAAGGCGAGAAAACCACGAACCTATACAATATATCTTAGGGCACTGGAATTTTGACGGAATAGAACTAAAAGTATGCGAGGGTGTGTTAATCCCAAGAGACGACACAGCCACACTCACAAGAGAATGTATAAAAAGGATAGGCAACCGTGAACTTGTTGGAATTGACTTGTGTTCTGGCACAGGTGCGATTGCTTTATCTATTGCACAAGCATGTAAAAACGCAAAAATAACTGCACTAGAACTATATCCTCTACCCTTTGAGTGCTTAAAAACTAACGTAAAAACTCATGGTAACCCTAGAGTTACAGTGCTTAATGCAGATGTTTTTACTGCGTACTCGCAGTTTAGTGAACTAGATTTTATTGTGTCTAACCCACCTTATATTGAAACTGACGAGATAAACGATTTGCAAGAAGAAGTTAAAAAAGAGCCTGTTACAGCTTTAGACGGTGGAACGGACGGACTTGATTTTTACAAAGTGATAGTTAAACATTGGACTAAATGCCTAAAAAAAGGTGGATTTATGGCGTTTGAAATCGGAGAAACACAAGCTGAGAGTGTAAGCGAATTGTTAGGTAGTGAAGAATATATCAACATAAAAACGATTAAAGATTTAAACGGATTAGACCGAGTTGTTATAGCGCAAAAATAATTCATACAATTTTTAACCATAACTATCTCAGTTACAAATAAATTTACTTGAAAAAATCATGTTTTAATAGTATAATAAGGTAAACTAAAATAGAAGTGAGGAAGTTAAAATGTACAAAGATTTACAAAACAGTATAGAATTCGTTACAGGGTATGACAAAGAGATTGGCGACGCAATGAACTTAGAGATGGCAAGACAAAGAAGAAACCTAGAACTTATTGCGAGTGAAAACATTGTTTCACCTGCTGTTATGGCTGCTATGGGTTCTGTTTTAACAAATAAATACGCAGAAGGTTATCCATCTAAAAGATATTACGGTGGTTGCCAATGTGTTGATATAGCTGAAGACATTGCAAGAAAAAGAGCATGTGAGCTTTTTGGTGCTGACCACGCTAATGTGCAACCACACTCAGGTGCACAAGCTAACTTAGCTGTATATTTTGCTTTCTTAGAATATGGCGACACTGTTTTAGGTATGAATCTAAACGAGGGTGGACACTTAACACATGGTTCTCCTGTTAATATGTCAGGTAAGAACTATAACTTTGTGCCTTACGGAGTTGACTCTGTTACTCACACTATAGATTACGATAAACTAATGGTTCAAGCTATGGAAGTTAAGCCTAAAATGTTAGTTTGTGGTGCAAGTGCATACCCAAGAGCTATCGACTTTGCTAAAATTCGTGAGATTTGCGACGCATGTGGCGCTATGATGATGGTAGACATGGCACATATCGCAGGTTTAGTTGCAGCTGGTGTTCACCAAAACCCAGTACCGTATGCAGACATCGTTACAACTACAACTCACAAAACACTTAGAGGCCCTAGAGGTGGTATGATTTTATGTAAACAAGAGTACGCTCAAGCTGTTGACAAATCTATATTCCCAGGAACTCAAGGTGGCCCTTTAATGCATATAATTGCTTCAAAAGCAGTTTGTTTTGGAGAAGCACTACAACCAGAATTCAAAGCTTATGGCAAACAAATTGTTGCAAATGCAGCTGCTTTAGCAGACGGACTAACAAAAAGAGGCGTTAAGTTGGTATCAGGTGGTACAGATAATCACCTAATGCTACTTGATTTATCTGAGCTTGAAGTTACAGGTAAAGAGCTTGAAGCTAGACTTGACGAAGTATATATCACAGTAAACAAAAATACTATCCCTAACGAAAAAAGAAGTCCGTTTGTAACAAGTGGTATCCGTGTTGGTACAGCAGCTGTTACTACAAGAGGACTTGTTGAAGAAGACATGGACGTTATTGCAGAGTGTATCGCTTTGACAATCAACGATTTTGAAAACAGCCGTGAAGCTATTATAGCAAAAGTAGATGCAATTTGTGCAAAATATCCTCTTTACGAATAAGGAGCAATAAGTGATTACATCACCTTTAGCAGACAGAATACGCCCCACAAATCTTGATGAAGTCGTGGGGCAAAATCATATATTAGGCAAAGACTGCGCACTAAGGCGTATTATAGATAGTGGAGTTATACCTAACCTCATTTTCTATGGACCATCAGGTGTTGGAAAGACAACTCTTGCCAAAATAATAGCAAAAAACACTAACAAACATCTTGTTAAACTAAACGGAACTAATGCTTCTACAGCAGATATTAGAGAACTTGTTAAGGATAGCGACAGCTTGCTTGGAGTTAACGGAACTCTGCTGTATTTGGACGAAATTCAGTACTTTACCAAAAAGCAACAGCAAACTTTGCTAGAGTTTATCGAGACAGGCAGAATAACGCTGATAGCATCCACTACTGAAAATCCGTATTTTTATGTATATAGCGCTATTTTAAGCCGTTGTACTGTGTTTGAGTTCAAAGCGATAGAAGCTACTGACATTAGCCAAGCTGTAGTTCGTGCATTTAAAATTTTAGAGAACGAAAGAAACATCACCGTAAGTTATGATGATGAAGTTTTAAGCAGAATATCTACTTCTTGTGGTGGCGACGTGCGAAAAGCCTTGAACTGTGCTGAATTATGCGTGCTGAGTGGAAACAGAGATGGAAACTCAGTACATATTACAGAGGAAATTGCAAAGCAGTTAAGCCAAAAAAGTGCGTTGAGGTATGACAAAGACGGAGACGAGCACTATGATATAATATCAGCTTTTCAAAAATCTATGAGAGGCTCCGACCCAGACGCTGCCTTGCATTATTTAGCAAGGTTGATTGAAGCAGGCGACCTACCTATTATTTGCAGACGGCTTATGATTTGCGCTTGCGAAGACGTAGGACTTGCATACCCTAACATTATACCGATTGTAAAAGCATGTGTAGACAGTGCGATTATGGTGGGTTTTCCAGAGGCTGCAATTCCACTTGCAGACGCAGTTATATTAGTGGCACAAGCGCCAAAATCTAACAGTGGAGAGCTTGCAATTATGAGAGCTTTAGAAGATGTTAGAAGTGGAAAAGCGTATAGTGTGCCTAGAAATTTGCAAAATAAACATTACGACGGAGACGACGTCGAAAACAAGGGGCAATTTTATGTGTACCCTCACGATTTTGAAAATCATTATGTTAAACAACAATATTTACCAGACAACTTAGTAGGTAAAAAATATTACCTAGCTGGGGATAATAAAAGCGAGCAAGGTTTTGAGGATTATCAAAAGAAGATAAAGAATAAGTGATTATTTCAGAATGTCAAAAAAGCTATATAAGTTTTACTCAATTTTTTTCAAAAAAATTGCGGTTATTAGGCAGAGCCTAAGACGTTTTCCGCAGAAAATGGAACTCTTTTGCCTTAGAAGCGTATTTTTGAAAGTGAATTTAGGCATTTTGACGCCTAAAGAGAAAACTTTTTACAAGAGAAAAAGTTTTCTAAAAGGGCTTGTTTGTGTATATTTTTCATGATACAGGCTTTTGACAGTCTGGAATAACTGATTATTTTTTAACATATTAATATATAAAACAAGGGAATTTTAGTTGCCGAGTGACGGAAGGAGAACATTATGAATCCATTGGTTTTGAACAACTTAAAATATGGCATGTATGCAGTAGGGGTTAAAGACGGAGACAAACCTTCTGCAAGTATCGTGTGTGTTGCATCACAAATTGCATCAACAGAAGAACCCTTAATTGCTATTAGCGTTAACAAAGCAAGCTACACAGCGTACTGCATTAAGAAAAACGGCTACTTTACACTTTCTGTTTTGTCAGAGGACACACCTGCAAGTATCATTGGTGTTTTAGGTCTTGTGAGTGGCAGAAAGATAGATAAATTACAAAATATAAGATACAAAAAGTTAATTGAGGGTGTGCCTGTTATTAAAGAAAACACTTGTTGTTGGTTTTTGTGCAAAAACGTAAAAACTGTTGAGGTAGGCGACCAATATCTATTTATAGGTCAAACAGAAGCTGGCAGTGAAGTAAGTTACGGAAAACCTATGACTTATGACTATTACAAAGAAGTTCTAAAAGGAACAGTTTCAAGCAAATGCCCAGCATATATCTCACCAGATAAAGACTTAGATAAGAGAAGCGAAGAAAGCTTTGTTTGCTCTGTTTGTGGATATATATATAACGACCCTAACTTTGGGTTTGATGAACTACAAAAAAGCTGGCATTGCCCAGTTTGCAAAATGCCAAAAAGTGCATTTGTTAGAAAATAAAACCGAAAGGACATTTTATGAGAGTATCTCAACTATTAAAATCAATTAACATAACAGAATATAACGGAGACGATTTTGAGGTTTCTGACATAATATATGACTCCAGAAAAGTTATACCTAACAGTGTTTTTGTGTGTTTAGTTGGCGCAGAAACTGACGGTCATAACTATGTTAACATGGCGTTAGAAAAAGGCGCTAAGCTTATTGTTTCCCAAAAAGAGCTTGATAATTGCAACCATGTTATAGTAGAAAACACAAGAAAAGCTTTGGCAGAATTATCAAGAGAATTTTTTGGTAACCCATGCGAAAAACTAACTACAATAGGCATAACAGGCACAAAAGGAAAAACCACAACTGCATGTATGATTAAAAACATACTAGAAAAATCAGGTAAAAAAGTAGGCATGATTGGTACTTTGGGTATAGCTATTGGCGACCAGTTTACATCTGCTGACAACACTACGCCTGAAAGCTATGTTGTGTTTAAAAACCTTGCTAAAATGGTTGAAAATGGTTGTAACAGCCTTGTTATGGAGGTTAGCTCCATAGGTCTTAGAGAGTACCGAGTGTACGGAATTAACTTTGATGTAGCAGTGTTTACTAATTTTTCTAGAGACCACATTGGCGGTGTTGAACACAGTGATATGCAAGAATATTTCGACTGCAAAGCTATGCTTTTTAAAATGTGTAAAAATGCTGTTGTTAATGCAGATGACGATAAGTTTGAGGAAATCATAAACATTAGCACTGCAAACAAAAATCTAAGCTTTGGTTTTACATCTAACGAAGATATTTACGCAGTAAGCGATAAACTGGTTACTGACGGAAGCTTTATTGGTTCTGAAATGGAAGTAAAAGGACTGGTTGACGCGAAAGTTCGCATAGCTGTTCCCGGTAAATTTAATGCATATAATGCTTTAGCTTCTATATCTGTAGCAAAAATTTTGAACATTGACACAAATCATATTTTAGAGGGTTTATATGATGTAAAGATTAAAGGCAGAGTTGAACCTGTTAAAATGAACGGTAATTTCAGCTTGCTTTTAGACTATGCTCACAACGCAGTTAGCATGGAGAACGTGCTGTCTACTTTAAGAGAGTATCAACCAACTAGATTGGTGTGCTTGTTTGGTGCTGGTGGTAACAGACCTAAGGTTCGCAGATATGAGATGGGCGAAGTTAGTGGAAACATGGCAGATTTATCTGTGATAACTGCTGATAACTCTAGATTTGAGGAAGTTGACGACATTATAGCTGACATTAAAATCGGAATGGCAAAAACTACTGGTGAGTACATTGTTATTCCAGACCGAAAAGAAGCTATAAGATATTGTATAGATAACGCACAGGACGGTGATATTATTGTGCTTGCTGGTAAGGGTCACGAAGATTACCAAGAGATAAAAGGGGTGAAATATCCGTTTGACGAAAGAGTGGTTATTCAAGAAATTCTAGAAGAAAATACTAGGAGGACGTAACTGTGCAGTACACTTTAAAAGAAATCGCAAATATCTGTAACGGAACAGTGGTGGGAGAGCCTACCACTGTAGTTACAGGTTTTTTTACTGATAGCAGACAAGCAGATGAACACAAAATGTTTGTTGCAATTAAAGGAGAAAAAACCGACGGACACAAGTTTGTAGACATGGTTTTTGCAAAAAAATCCTCTGTGTTAAGCGAAGAAAACTTAGAGACCACAGGCAACTATGTTATAGTAGAAAACTCTGTTAAAGCCTTGCAACAAATTGCTTTAGACTATAGAAACAAGTTTACTATTCCGTTTGTTGGCATTACAGGGAGCGTTGGCAAAACCAGTGCTAAAGAAATGGTAGCACTTGCGTTAGAGAGCGAACTTGATGTGCTGAAAACCCTAGGTAATGCAAATAGTCAAGTGGGTGTGCCTCTGACTTTAATGAGAGTAGAAGACAATCACCAAACTGCAATAATCGAAATGGGCATGAGTCTACCGGGTGAAATGGAACGCCTTGCATATAGCGCAAGACCTCAGTATGCTGTGTTTACAAACGTTGGTGTGTCTCACATAGAATACCACGGTAGCAAAGAGAAAATCATGGAAGAAAAGCTTCGTATCACAGATTATTTTAATAATACTTCTATTCTTTTTGTAAATGGAGACGACCCACTTTTAGCTGAACTTACAGCAAAATACAAGATAGTTAAATTCGGTTTAAGTGATAATTGTGAATACCGTGCTGTTGATGTTATAGAGGACGATAACGGAACATCATTTAATTGTAGAGCGAACGGAGACACTGTTAACATAAAGCTACAAACCTACGGAGCACATAATATTAGAAACGCACTTTCAGCTTTAGCTGTGGCAGATACTTTGGGAGTGTCACGAGATAACAGCATAAAAGCGATATCTTCCTATACCCCACCGACTATGCGACAACAGGTTAAAAAAGTACATGATTTAACCGTTATCGACGATAGCTACAACGCAAGCCCTGACTCAACTTTTACAGCTTTAGATGTTCTAAACACAGTTAAAGGTAGCAGAAAAATCGCTTTAATCGGCGACATGCTAGAGCTTGGTGACTACAGCAAAAAAGGTCACGAGAGTGTCGGCGAATATGCAAAAAGCCTAAACTTAGACTTCTTAATTGGTTTTGGAGAAGAAGCACAGCACACTGTTAACGCATTTGCTGATAAAGAAAAATCTAAGTGGTTCACAGATTATGACGAAGCTAGAAATTTTCTTCTAAACTTAGTACAAACAGATGATGTAGTGCTATGCAAAGGATCAAGAGGAATGAAAACCGACAGGTTTGTTGAAGCGATAGAAAATAAATACCAAGGAGAGATAAAATGAGTTTTATAGAAGTACTTAAAATAATATTTTTGGGAATTGTTGAGGGTATAAGCGAATGGTTGCCAATAAGTAGCACAGGACACATGCTGTTGGTTAACGAATTTTTCCAAATTGACTTTAGCGAAGAATTTCAGTCAATATTCTTTGTGCTTATACAATTAGGTGCTATAATGGCAGTTGTGGTCGTGTTTTGGAAAAAACTTTTTCCGTTTGAGAAGCAAGATAGTGGCAAAATTGTTGTAAACAAAGATACAATTTCTTTATGGTTTAAAGTAGTTGTCGCTACTATCCCAGCAGCAGTAATAGGAATACCTTTTGATAACGTGATTGAAGAAAATCTATATGGCCCTTTGGTAATTGCAAGCACATTAATCATATATGGTGTTGCGTTCATAGTTGTTGAGAAAATGAACAAGAACAAAACATTTGCTGTAACTAACGTACATCAAATTACATACAAACTAGCATTAATCATAGGTGCGTTCCAAGTGTTGTCGCTAATACCTGGCACATCAAGATCAGGCGCTACAATAGTAGGTGCATTGTTATTCGGTGTCGCAAGGGTTGCAGCTTCTGAGTTCACATTCTATCTTGCAATTCCAACAATGCTAGGAGCAAGCTTGCTAAGACTTTTAGACTTTGGCTTCAGCTTTACTACAGATGAAATTATAGCACTTGCATTAGGTTGCGCAGTAGCGTTTGTGGTATCTATAGTGTCAATTAAATTCTTGATGAACTATGTTAGAAACCACGATTTCTCAATATTCGGTAAGTACAGAATAGTTCTAGGTGTGCTAGTTATAATATATTTCACGCTTATTGCTCAATAAAATTAATAAAATTTAAGTAACAAAGACTGTAAGAATAATTATTAATTCCTTACAGTCTTATTTATTTGTATCTCAAATTAATCGTTTAACGATAATAGTTGTTGATTTTTTAGTATATCTAACAAAAAATACATTTGAATACACAATTTATTCACAATATAGTAAAATTTGAAACATGCGCTTGACATTTATTGTTAATATATGTATAATATATGTATAGTCAATTAACAAATTAAATATAAGAGGAGATTTATTATGAAAAAAACATGGAACGAACCAGTAATCGAAAACTTAGCAATTAACGAGACAGCAAAAAGCCCTAACGGTAACGGCTGGGGACAATGCAAACCTAACAACGGCGTAGGACATGGATCAAACCCTTATGAAGGACTATGCAGCTAAGTAATATTAGTTAACAAAGATATTGTAGTGATTTATTTCGCTACAATATTTTTTGTTTTAATTAATATAACATATATATTTGTGTATTAAAATCAAGAATCTTAATTAATAAGGATTATTATTTTTATGGTTTAAATAACATAAAATTATTGTTTGTACATAAATTATTAATGATATAGTAAAAAAATAAAGTAAACGCTTGACATTTATTGTTAATATATGTATAATATGTGTATAGTCAATTAACAAATTAAATATAAGAGGAGATTTATTATGAAAAAAACATGGAACGAACCAGTAATCGAAAACTTAGCAATTAACGAGACAGCAAAAAGCCCTAACGGTAACGGCTGGGGACAATGCAAACCTAACAACGGCGTAGGACATGGATCAAACCCTTATGAAGGACTATGCAGCTAAGTAATATTAGTTAACAAAGATATTGTAGTGATTTATTTCGCTACAATATTTTTTGTTTTAATTAATATAACATATATATTTGTGTATTAAAATCAAGAATCTTAATTAATAAGGATTATTATTTTTATGGTTTAAATAACATAAAATTATTGTTTGTACATAAATTATTAATGATATAGTAAAAAAATAAAGTAAACGCTTGACATTTATTGTTAATATATGTATAATATGTGTATAGTCAATTAACAAATTAAATATAAGAGGAGATTAATTATGAAAAAAACATGGAGTACTGCAAGAATTGAGACACTAGACATAGCTAAAACAGAGAAATCCCACGGCAATAACGGTTGGGATAACCTAAAACCAGGTGGCCACGGCGGAAACATGGGTGGCGGTCACGGTGGAAACCACGGTGGCGGCGGTTGGGATTGTGAAGATCCTGTAGCTTCATAATCTAGCTTAAAGCAAACATAAAACTGGGAGGATGCCGAAGTCCTCCCAGTTTTTATTATTTATCGTTGTTATTAGTGAAACTAATCTTCCATTCTGAAATATTCTGTTTGCGATAAATTTTTGCAGCTGTCTTATATATCTCTGCCCTAGTTGGATACGGCAAAATCATATCATATAAACTTGTAACATTTAACCTTGCATTAATCGCCAGTGAAGCAATAGCGATTAACTCACTTGCGTTGTCTGCAACTATAGTAGCACCTAATATTAAGCCTTTTTTGTCTAAAATCAGCTTTAAAAATCCATCTGTGTCAGCTTCAATTTTTGCTCTATCATTTCCAGAAAAAGGAACTAATATAGCTAGATTAGTGTCGTCTAGCTCTAACGCCTCTCTTTCACTAAGCCCTACTCTAGCTATCTCTGGCTTGGTAAAAGTTGCCCATGAAATTTTAGAGTAATCTGCTGTTTTAGAAAATCCGAACAATGCATTTTGTATGGTTAAAACTGCTTGGTATGAAGCGATATGTGAATATTGATATGAGTTAGTAACAGATCCACAAGCAAAAATATTATCTATATTTGTCTGCATTTTATCACTCACAACAATATATCCGTTTTCATTTGTTATTATACCTAAGTCCTCAAGCCCTAATTCAGAAGTATTGGGAACACGATTAAGCGAGACATAGAGTGCTTCTCCTACAATCTCGTGTATTTCTCCATTTCTTTCTGTCTCTAAAACAGTTAAATTACTATCTTGTTTAATGGAGATAACTTTAGAAGAAAGCATACATTTTACTCCATCTTTTTCTAATTTTTTCCCTATATAATAACTGACTTCTTCCTCCTCATTTGGGAGAAAATATTCAGATTTATCAATAAGTGTAACTTTAGCGCCTAAATGAGCAAAAGCCTGTGCATTCTCAATCGCTTGCGAATTTGCTCCGATAACAATAAGACTTTTTGGAATTTTTTCTAGATTAATTATATTTTCGCTTGTATAGTAAGTGCAACTTTCTATTCCCTGAATGTTAGGAACACTAGAGGACGCACCAGTGGCTATTACTATTGTTTTGGCTGTATAGGTTTTACCACCAGCTGAAACACGATGTTTATCCAAAATCTTACCACTAGAGTTTACGATGTTTATTCCAAGAGATTTAAAGTAGCTTTCAGGGTTAGATAAAGTAAGCGAGCTCACAACGGACTGAACATATTCTGCTATCTCAGCAGTGTCAATGGTTTTAATATCACTGTCTAAGCCAAATTTTTTAGAGTACTTTACAGTATCAACAGTGTGAGAAATATGTAAAAATGCATTGTTAGGTACTCTTCCCAAATTTAGACAGTAGCCACCAACTAAGTTTTTCTCAATTAGCAAAATTTTCGCACCGAAAGTAGAAGCAGCCGTCGCCGTAAGCAAGCCACCACAACCTGCGCCAATTATTGCAATGTCATAATCAAAACTCATACACAATCCTCCTATCACACCTTATTTTTAAAATATGCCAAAAAAGGCGTTATTTAATTATATTATACTAAAATAAAATAAAACAGTCAATATTCTACAATAAACGCAGTAGAATTTATGTATATTTATGCGATATTAGTTAACAATTCAACTATAATGTCAATTATAATATATTATAAGAATAAAAAATGAACTGTATGCACTTTCAAAAAAATCACACCTTGCTATATTATAAAAAATAATAAGCAAAGTGCGATTTTTCATTAATAATAGTTAAGTATCTTCACGCATTTTAGAGAAATACTGCTTCATAATACGTAAACATTCTGCTTGCATATATCCTCTAAAAATTTTCGGTTTAAACATATTTTTGGCTTTGGAGTCTAGCACTATGTCACTAAAAGATAACGCATTGTAATCCTCTGCGCCAAAAATCACAGTGTTAATTCTGCTGTTAATAATCGCCCCTGTACACATAACACATGGCTCTAAAGTTACATATAAATTGCAGTTAAACAATCGCCAATCACCAAGATTTTTACATGCCATGGTTATGGCTTCTATCTCTGCATGTGCCAACTGGCTACCATTTCTTTCGCATCTATTTCTGCCATATCCTATGATTTTTCCTTCTAGCTCTATCACAGCACCAACAGGTATTTCGCCGTCTTCCCCAGCTTCTATCGCTAGTTCCGTCGCTCTAAGCATATATTCCTTTTTAGGAATAAACTCTGTTTTATACATTTACAATATAACCATTGTTAAAATTGTGGAAGTAGCTGCCATGATGAAGAATATAATTGTGCTAGGATTAATTAAAAATGCACCGATTTTACTACCAAAACCGATCTCTGGAGTTGGGTTTTTGAACTCTGTAATGTTTTTTGTAGCAATTAATATAATAGCACAGATTACACCTACTGCAATAACTGCATAAAACACCATGTTTACCATGGTTATTACAGCTTCGTCTGTATAGTGTGTATACAATTCCTCTTGCACAACAGCAAAACCGTTGTTTAAAAAGTGAACAGCTATGCTTGCCCACAAGTTATTTGTTTTTACATAAACATATCCCATAATAAGCCCTGCAAGTGTCGCAAAGATTATGGATATTGGTGCAGCGTGTAGAACCCCAAAAACAACAGACGATGTTACCAATGCAAAGCCTGTTCCGTGTTTTTTAAGCTTGGATAAAAACACGCCTCTAAACGCAAATTCCTCGAAAAGTGCTGGGATAACTGCAATAGCAAACAACTTGCTAAAAAATCCGAATTCGTCTACTACTGTAGGCAATGGTGTGCTTGGTGACTCCAAACCTATACCGTCGAAAAATTCTTGAAGATAACCCAATGGTATATTTATGAATAGACACAGCCCAAACCCTGCTATTACATATAAAATAGGTTTTAAACCAGAGTTCTCAAACAAAAAGAATTCGTTGTAGTTTTCTTTTTTAACACTCATAAAAATCGCAAAAGGTAGCCCGATTGACGCTATAGAGGTTATTGCAGTTGTAAAGTAATACGCTGAAACAGGTAGACCTAGTGTAGAAGAATACGAAGAAGCATAAATATCGTTAGTGAAAAGCATGGACAAAACGATAATTAACACCGAAACTGCGGTAGAGCCTACAAAAAAGCCTATGCTTGCTATATTGATATGATTGCAGTCTCTGCGAATTTCCTTAATTTTTACCTGTTTTGGCGACAGTGTATAACCTTGCTGTGGGTGTATATGTGGAGGATTATTATATTGCTGATATGGGTTGTGATTTTGCATAATGCTCCGTTCTGCCTATAAAGGCGATAATGCTTAAAATTACATTAAGCTACAAATTTTGTCAGAAAAATCTACTGGGTTTTCAATGCTAAATCCTTCTATCAATAACGCTTGAGTATATAAAAGGTCGGCATATAATTTTAGTTTATCTTCGTCATTATCTTGAAGATTTTTAAGGCTTTCAAAAACTTTATGGTTCGGATTAAGTTCTAGAACTCTGCTAGCTTTTACGCTGTTTTCAGCATTTGGCATACTATTTAAAACTTTCTCCATCTCAAGGCTTATTTCGCCAGTTGAAGATAAACAAACTGGGTGAGATTTAAGTTTGCTAGAGATAACAACCTCTTGAACTTTACCGTCTAAAGCTGTTTTAATGAACTCTAGTAAATCTTTGTTATCTTCACTTTGTTTTTTAGCAACATCTTTTTCTTCTTCAGTTTGTAAGTCTAGGTTTTCTGTGCTAACATTTTTGAACTTTTTATCCTCGTATTCATCAAGAGTTTTAACCGCAAATTCGTCAACATTATCAGTTAAATATAGAACCTCAAAGCCTTTGTCTCTTACTGTTTCAACTTGTGGTAAGATGTGAATTCTGTCTGCACTCTCGCCACATGCGTAGTATATTGTCTCTTGCTCAGCTGGCATATTTGCAACATATTCGCCCAAAGTAACAAGTTTTTTCTCTTTAGAAGAAACAAACATCACTAAGTCTTTTATCTTGTCTTTATCTGCACCGTAATTGTTGTATAGACCGAATTTAAGTTGGATACCAAAATTCTTGAAGAACTCCTCGTATTGCTCTCTGCTGTTTGTCATCATAGATTTTAGCTCAGAAGCTATTTTTTTCTCTAATCTAGACGCTATAAGTTTTAGCTGTCTGTCGTGTTGTAACAACTCACGGCTAATGTTTAATGATAAATCTTGTGAGTCTACCAAACCTTTAACAAAAGAGAAATAATCAGGTAGTAAATCACTGCATTTTTCCATAATAAGTACGCCACTAGCGTATAGTTGCAAGCCTTTTTCGTACTCTTTAGAATAATAATCCATAGCTGGTTTTGACGGAATGAACATCAAAGCATTGAAAGTTGAGCTACCCTCTGTAGACATTCTGATAGTTCTAGCTGGGTCTGACCAGTCAAAGAATTTTTCTTTATAGAACTTGTTCATATCTTCGTCGCTAACTTCTGATTTTGCTTTTTTCCAAATAGGAACCATGCTGTTTAGAGTAACTTTCTCTGTGTAATGGTCGTATTCACCCTCAGCATCCTCTTTAGGTTTAACTCTTTCCATATCCATAATGATAGGGTAACGGATGTAGTCTGAATATTTTTTTACTAGAGTTTGAATTTGGTATTGCTCTAAAAACTTACCATAATCCTCGTCATCTGTGTTCTCTTTTATGGCAATTGTAATCTCTGTACCAGTAGTGTCTTTTTCACACTCAGTTATTTCGTAACCCTCAACACCGTTAGACTCCCAACAATATGCTTGTTCGCTACCAAAAGCTTTTGTCACAACAGTTAATTTATCTGCCACCATAAATGCAGAATAAAAACCAACGCCAAATTGACCGATAATGTCGATTTCTTCTTTTTTCTCTTCATTTTGTTTAAAATCTAAAGAGCCACTTTTCGCTATAACACCAAGATTATTCTCTAAATCTTCTTTTGTCATACCGATTCCGTTATCGCTAATTTTAATCTCTCTGTTATCTTTATCAACAGAAATAGATATAGCAAAATCGTCTCTTGAAAGTCCACTTATACCCTCGTTTAGAGCCTTATAATATAGCTTGTCTATCGCATCGCTACCATTAGAGATAAGTTCTCTTAAAAAAATCTCTTTGTGAGTATAGATAGAGTTAATCATTAAATCTAGTATTCTTTTTGATTCTGTTTGAAATTGTTTCATGATATCTTCCTTTTATCTTAAAATATTTATTAGTATATAGAAAATACATACTAATTTATTGATATAAATATATACTTTATTTTACTGTGTTTTTGCTAATTTGTCAAATACTTGTGTCCAAAATGATTAAGAATATTTAATAATTGAATAATAATCATAAAACGATGAATATCCATGTATAAATCAATTAAATATACAGTATATTAATGAATAAACATAAAAATATTGAATATTTATGCAAAAAAAGACTTGCTTTTTTGAAAAAAAAGGAGTATAATAGCTTCATAAACTTAATTTGAGAGGACGATTAAAATGGCTAAAGCTAAAAAAGATATAAAAAAAGTTGTACTTGCATATTCTGGAGGACTAGACACATCTATTATTATTCCATGGTTAAAAGAGAATTATAATAACTGCGAAGTTGTTGCAGTTTCTGGTGATGTTGGTCAAGGAACAGAGCTTGACGGTCTAGAAGAAAAAGCGTTAAAAACTGGTGCTTCTAAATTATATATAGAAGATTTAAGAGAAGAATTTATTCAAGATTATGTATATCCAACAATGAAAGCTGGCGCTGTTTATGAGGGTAACTATTTGCTAGGAACTTCATTTGCTCGTCCGATTATCGCAAAAAGAATTGTAGAGATTGCTCTTGAAGAAAACGCAGACGCTATCTGCCACGGTTGCACAGGTAAAGGTAATGACCAAGTTCGTTTTGAGCTAACTATCAAAGCTTTTGCACCTGATATGACTATCATTGCTCCTTGGCGTGAGTGGGATATTAAAAGCCGTGACGAAGAAATCGACTATGCAGAGGCACACAATATTCCTCTAAAAATCAACCGTGAGACTAACTATTCTAAAGACAAAAACTTATGGCATTTATCACATGAGGGTCTAGATTTAGAAGACCCTAACAATGAGCCAATGTACAATAAAGAAGGCTTCTTAGAAATGGGTGTTAGCCCAGAGCAAGCACCTGACAAACCAACTTACATTACACTAGGTTTTGAAAAAGGTAACCCAGTTTCGCTTGACGGTGTAAAACTAAATGGTATCGACATGGTAACTAAGCTAAACGAGCTTGGTGGAGCTAACGGTATCGGTCTTGCTGATATAGTTGAAAACCGTTTGGTAGGTATGAAATCTCGTGGTGTTTACGAGACTCCAGGTGGTACAATTCTTTACCACGCACACAATAAACTAGAAGAACTTTGCCTAGACAGAGATACTTTCCACTACAAACAACAAATTGGTTTAAAATATGCTGACTTAGTATATTTTGGTCAATGGTTCACACCTTTGCGTGAGGCTTTAGACGCTTTTGTTAACGTAACACAAGAGACAGTAACTGGCGAAATTAAGTTAAAACTTTACAAGGGTAACATAATAGATGCTGGTGTAAGCTCACCATATTCATTATATGACGAAGAAATTGCTACATTTGACGAAGACGAAGTTTACGACCAAAATGATAGCGCAGGTTTCATCAATCTATTTGGCTTGCCAATTCAAGTTCAAGCTAAAAAACGCTTAAAAAAATAATTATGATAAGATGGGTATGTGGCGAAATTCTCCCCTACAGCAAAACATCATTGTAGGGGTGGGGGTTTCCCACCCGTTCTTGTTTTATAGAGAGTTTTGAGGATAGCTATGTATGTTAGAAAATTCAAAAATGAAGACGCAAAAGATGTTATAAGCATGATTATAAGAAATTTTTTAGAGGTTAATATAAAAGATTACCCTTTGGAAGAAATGGAATCACTTGCGAAATCATTTGATGAAGATAGAATTATAAACCAAGCAAAAGACGGACATACTTATGTGGTGTGCGACGAAAGCTTGATTGTAGGAACAGGCACTATAGCAGGTTTTTGGGGAAGTGAAACAGAGAGCATTTTGTTAACTATTTTTGTGTTGCCAGAATACCACGGAAAAGGTGTAGGCTCTATGATAATGGAGGCACTAGAAAAAGACGAGTACTTTTTTAGAGCTAATCGAATAGAGATACCGGCATCTATTACTGCTTGTGAATTTTACGAAAAATTTGGATATAGCTACAAAAACAACAAAAAAGAACTAGATGAACATAATATTTACAGAATGGAAAAGCATCGTTGATTGAATGATAACTATGTTAGTACCATAACTTACTAGGACAATAGAAAGGATTCTTGCATTATGAAACTTTGGAAAGGTAGATTTTCAAAAGAAATCGACGAAAAAACAAACGACTTTAACTCATCTATATCAGTAGATAGCCGTATGTATAAAGAGGATATTGACGGTAGCATTGCACACGCAACTATGCTTGGCGATTGCCGAATTATATCAAGAGAAGACAGCCGTGCAATTGTTGCAGAGCTTAACAAAATGTATGATGAAATAACAAACGGAGATTTGCTGATTGACCCTAATGCTGAGGATATTCACAGCTTTATGGAAGCGGAACTTACCGAGAGGATTGGTGATGCTGGTAAGAGGTTACACACAGCAAGAAGTCGTAACGACCAAGTTGCAGTTGATGTTAGAATGTACCTTAGAAAAGAATGTGAAGACCTTGTTTTTATGCTTAAATCACTTTGCGAAGTGCTTGTTAATAAATCGGAAGAATATAGCGATGCTGTTATGCCAGGTTACACTCATTTACAAAGAGCACAGCCTGTTAGCTTTGGACACCATTTATTAGCATATTGCGAGATGTTCACACGTGATATTGAAAGAATTAAAGATGCAAGCAAAAGAATGAACTATTCTCCTTTAGGTTGTGGTGCATTAGCTGGCACAACTTATCCAATAGACAGAGAAAAAACAAGCAAGCTTTTAGGTTTTACGGCGCCTGTTAGAAACAGCTTGGACGGTGTTAGCGACAGAGATTTTTGTGCTGAGATTTGCTTTGCTATAAGCCTTGCAATGGTTCATCTATCAAGATTTTCAGAAGAGATTATTATGTGGTGTTCTTGGGAATTTAAGTTTGTGGAGCTTGACGATGCGTTTGCAACAGGTTCTAGCATTATGCCACAAAAGAAAAACCCAGATATTACAGAGCTTGTACGAGGTAAATCTGGTAGAGTTTTTGGCGACTTAACTGCACTTTTAACAATGATGAAAGGCTTGCCTTTGGCGTATAACAAAGATATGCAAGAGGATAAAGAGGCAACATTTGATGCGATTGATACTCTAAAACTTTGCTTAACTCCTTTTATTCCAATGATAGAGACAATGAAAGTTAACAGAGAAAACATGAGAAATGCAGCTGCTGGTGGCTTTATTAATGCGACTGACTGCGCTGATTACTTAGTGGCTCAAAAAGGTGTTGCGTTTAGAGATGCATATAAAATCACAGGTGAATTAGTTGCGTTGTGTATTGAAAAATCACTTAGCTTAGAGACCTTACCACTTGAAGAATACCAAAATATTTGCGATAAATTTGACGAAAATGTTTTTGATGCGATTAATTTAGATAAATGCTTGCAAGACAGAACAAGTCTTGGTGGGCCTGCTCCAAAAAATGTACAAAAAGAAGCAGATTTAATGAAAAAGAGGTTGAAAAAATTATGATAAAGGTAGGAATTATAGGTGCAACAGGTTATGCTGGTGCCGAACTTTGCAGACTGCTTGCTAACCATTCAAAAGCAGAGATAACAGCGATAAGCTCTGTTAGTTTTGTTGGCGAAGCTTTATCCTCAGTTTATCCGTCATATTACACTCTTTTAGATTTAATTTGCGAAACACAAGAGGAAGTTGTGAAAAAAGCGCAAGTGATTTTTGCAGCATTGCCACATGGTTTGTCTCAAGATTTAGCAAAACAATGCATGGACGAAAACAAAGTTTTTATAGATTTAGGTGCAGATTTTAGATTGCAAAATGAAGCTGACTACAAAGAGTGGTACGGACTTGATTTTGACGATAAAGACTTGCATAAACAAGCAGTTTATGGCTTACCTGAGCTGTTTAGAGATAACATAAAAGGTAAAACCTTAATTGCAAACCCAGGTTGTTACACAACTGCTGTACCACTGGCTTTATACCCAGCGTTGGTTAACGATTTTATCGAGATTAACGGAATTATTGCAGATTGTAAATCTGGTGTGACAGGTGCAGGGCGTGGACTAAGCCAAACTACTCATTTTTCAGAGCTTAACGAGGGAATGTCAGCGTACAAAGTAGCAAGCCACAGACACACTCCAGAGATAGAACAAACTTTGGAGCTTATCAGTGGACTTAGCACTAAAATCACTTTTGTTCCTCACCTTTTGCCAGTTAACAGAGGTATATTAGCTACTTGTTATGCAAAACTAAAAGAGGGCGTAACTGCTGAAATGGTTAGAGACGCTTATAGATTTAGCTATGAAAAAGAGTATTTTGTAAGATTTTTGGAAGAAGGCAAAAGCCCTGATATTCACAATGTTAAGTACACAAACTTCTGTGATGTAAATGTATTTATAGATGAAAGAACTGGAACATTTATTGCGATTTCTGCTATAGACAACATGGTAAAAGGTGCGGCTGGGCAAGCTATTCAAAACATGAATTTAGCATTTGGATTGGACGAAAAAGAAGGCTTGATGTCTGTTCCACCAGCGTTTTAATAAGTGAGGTAAAATATGGAGATGATAAACGGAGGAGTTACGGCTCCAATAGGTTTTAAGGCTAACGGTGTTTTGGCTGGCATAAAAAAAGGTAGAACTACACCAGATTTAGCACTTATTGTAAGTGATAAACTTTGCACAGCTGCTGCTGTTTACACACAAAACTTAGTAAAAGGTGCGCCGATTACTGTTACACAAAATAATTTAGAAAACGGAACAGCAAGAGCAGTTATCTGCAACAGTGGCAACGCTAACACATGCAACGCAAACGGAATTGAGATTGCAGAAGCTATGTGCGAGATTGTTCAAGATATAACAGGAATTGACAAAAGCGACGTAATTGTTGCTTCAACTGGTGTTATTGGGCAAACTTTAGACATTACACCTATTAAAAATGCTTCTAAAGCACTTGCTAGTGGTTTGAGTGAAAATGGCTCTAACTTAGCTGCTACTGCGATTATGACTACTGATACTTTTAGCAAAGAATACGCAGTTACCACTGTGATTAGTGGCAAAAATGTTACTGTAGGTGGCATTGCAAAAGGTAGTGGCATGATTCACCCTAACATGGCTACTATGCTTTCTTTTATCACAACAGACTGTAATATCAGCGCTGAAATGCTTAAAAAGCTGATTAAAGATGTGGCTGATGACAGCTTTAACATGATAAGTGTAGACGGTGATACTTCAACTAATGACACGCTTTCTATAATGGCAAACGGCATGGCTGAAAATGAGTGTATAAGCTCTGAAAATGCTGATTACTTTGTGTTTTTCGACTGCGTTAAAACAGTGTGTAAAGAGCTTTCTAAAATGATGGCTAAAGACGGCGAGGGTGCTACAAAGCTGATTATATGCGAAACTGTTGGTGCAAATTGTGTAGAAACTGCTAGAAAAGTAGCGAAGTCTATTATATGTTCTAGCCTGTTTAAAGCTGCAATGTTTGGCGAGGACGCTAACTGGGGCAGAGCATTATGTGCTATAGGTTACAGTGGAGCAGACGTTGATGTTAACAAAATTGATGTTAGCTTTATTAGTAATGGTGGTAAAGTTACTGTTTGTGAAAACGGAGCTGGTGTTGATTTTAGCGAAGAACTAGCAAAAGTTGTTCTTAGCGAAAAAGAAATTACAGTTTTGGTAGACTTAAAAAGTGGCGACAATGTTGCAGAGGCTTATGGCTGTGATTTAACTTATGATTACGTAAAAATCAACGGAGATTATAGAACTTGAGGAGCATTAAGGATAATGAAAATTAACAATAATGATAGAGCAAATGTGCTTGTGCAAGCTCTACCGTACATAAAAAAATATGCTGGCGAAACTGTAGTTGTGAAATACGGTGGAAACGCAATGATAAACGAGGAGCTTAAAGAAGCAGTTATCAATGATATAGTGCTTATGCAACTTGTTGGCATTAACGTGGTGCTTGTGCATGGTGGAGGACCAGAGATTAATGCAATGCTAAACAAAATTGGCAAAGAGTCAAAATTCGTTGGTGGATTGCGTTATACAGATAAAGAGACTATGGACATAGTTCAACAAATTTTAGCTGGTAAAGTTAACAAAGACTTGGTTCAACTTCTTGAAAATCACGGTGGTAAAGCGATTGGGCTTTGTGGTTTAGATGGTTCTTTATTAAAAGCTAAAAAACTAGAGGGCGACGATTTAGGCTTTGTTGGCGAGGTTTATGAGGTTGACATTAACATAATCAAAACAGCTCAAAGTGGTGGGTATATCCCAGTTGTGTCTACTGTTGCTACTGGAGACAGTGGAGAGGTTTATAACATAAATGCTGATACTGCGGCGGCGAAAATTGCATCTGCTGTTGGTGCGTCTAACCTAATATTAATGACAGATATTAAAGGCCTACTTATGGATAAAGACGACGAAAGCACGCTAATTCCTGTGGTGGGATTAAGCGAGGTAGCAAAGTTGAAAAGAGACGGAATAATATCAGGTGGTATGATTCCAAAAATCGATTGCTGTGTTGAATCTGTAAGACGTGGCGTTAAAAAAGCTACTATAATAGACGGCAGAGAACCACATTCTATTTTGATAGAATTGTTCACAGATGAGGGTATTGGAACACAGTTTATTTCTTAAGTAGGAGGAAGTTATGTTCGAACAAATAAAAAAAACTGACAGCGAATACATTATACAAAGCTATGGCAGAGTTCAAGTGGCGATAGAGAGTGGAAACGGCTCTAGATGTACTGATGTAGACGGCAAAGAGTACATAGATTTCACAAGTGGAATAGGTGTAAACTCACTGGGTTATGCTGAACCAAATTGGGTAAAAGCAGTATCAGAACAAGCAGGCAAAGTGCAACATATCAGCAACTATTACTACAGCCCAGTTTCTACAAAACTTGCCGAAAAGCTAGCAAATTTATCTGGAATGTCTAAAATGTTTTTTGCAAACTCAGGTTGTGAGGCTAACGAGTGCGCTATTAAAGTAGCTAGAAAAGCAAAAAAAGACACAGAAAAATACAAAATAATCACACTTAACAACTCTTTCCACGGCAGAACTATCACAACTCTTGCAGCAAATGGTCAAGATGTGTTCCACAAGGACTTCTTACCATTAACAGAGGGTTTTATGCACTGCGAGGCTGGCGATATTACAGCGTTAAAGAGCATGATAGACGACACAGTTTGTGCTGTTATGATAGAGTGTATTCAAGGTGAGGGTGGTGTTATTCCACTAGAGACTTCTTACCTAAAAGCAGTTAGAGAGCTATGCGACACTAAAGATATTTTGATGATTATAGACGAGGTTCAAACAGGTATAGGCAGAACAGGAACTATGTTTGCATACCAAAAAGCTGATATTATACCAGATGTTTTAACGCTTGCAAAAGGAGTAGGTGGTGGACTTCCAATAGGTGTGTGCTTGGTTGCTAAAAAATATGAGGAAGTTTTGGTAGCAGGCGACCACGGTTCTACTTTCGGTGCAAATCCAGTGTCTTGTGCTGGTGCGTTAGCTGTTTTAGATACAGTTGATGATAAATTTTTGAACGAAGTAGTAAAAAAAGGCGAGTACTTTAAAAAGAAGCTAATGGAGATTGACGAAGTAGATTTTGTTAGAGGAAATGGCTTGATGATAGGAATTGCGTTAAAAACAAAGACTGCAAAAGACGTTTTGATTAACTGCGCAAACAAAGGATTGCTCGTGTTAACTGCTAAAGATATGGTAAGATTTTTACCACCACTAAACATTAGTTATGAGGAAATAGACGAAGGCTTGAAAATTTTTGAAGAAGAATTAAAGGGGTAATAGAGATGAAACATTTATTAAAATTACTAGATTGGTCTAAAGAAGAAATAACAGAGGTGCTAAATCTAGCAGACCAGTTGAAATATGAACAAAAACATGGAATAGAACACCCACACCTTAAAGGTCAAACTTTAGGTATGATATTTGCAAAAGCTTCTACAAGAACAAGAGTAAGCTTTGAGGTAGGTATGGCTCAACTTGGAGGACACGCACTGTTTTTATCTGCTAACGACATGCAAATCGGCAGAGGCGAACCAATTCAAGACACAGCAAGAGTGCTTTCACGTTACCTAAACGGAATTATGATTAGAACTTTTGAGCAAAAAGAGGTAGAAGACTTAGCAAAATACGGCTCTATTTCTATTATTAATGGCTTAACAGACTTTGCTCACCCTTGCCAAATTCTTGCTGATTTAATGACAATTAGAGAGCATAAAGGTAGCTTAGAGGGCTTAAAAATGTGCTTTATTGGCGACGGAAACAACATGATGAACTCTTTGATTGTTGGCTGTTTAAAAGTTGGAATGGAAGTAGCTGTAGCATGCCCAGAGGGTTACAGACCACCACAAGAAATACTTGATTTTGCTAGTGGATACGACGTGTTTACAATCACAGATGACCCAAAAGTTGCTGCAAAAGACTGCGACGTTGTTATCACAGATGTATGGACATCTATGGGACAAGAGGAAGAAAAAGCAAAAAGAGAAGAAGCATTTAAAGGCTACTGCGTAAATGCTGA
>CAYJKT010000016.1:0-65579 GCA_964370775.1 uncultured Eubacteriales bacterium
AGTGTTCCGTTTAACAAAAATGTCATCACACAATAAATAAGCCATTTTGCATTTGTCTTTTTTTCATGTTTTGATGTTTTTGCATTGATGAAATAAAATGCAAGTAAAAACAGAATTATGGCTATGTAGGTTGTTATTGATGTTGCTTCATTCCAAAATATTATTCCTGCCGCTGTTGGAATAAGCATACTAGCCGAAAAATAAAATCCGCTTAAATATAAGGGACCACTTTCAATTGCAAGATTGTAAAAAAGTATACACAGTATAAAAACTAACCCAAAAACCATACCAACGATAACAGTTGACGGCGAAATAAAAATACTACTTCTGAATAATAGTGGTACAGAGCTTATTATCGCCGTAAGTGCAAGAAAAAACACATAGATAAATAGTCGCGATTTTAAATTGTCTACCTTAAAATATTTTAACGACAGAGTCTGCGTGCAACCAAAAACAATTGCAAGCGCCAAAAGAACAGCAACCATAAGCTCCTCCGTTTTTATAATCCATACTTAAACTATATTGATTTCTTTATTAACTATATCATCAATATTATTAATTGTCAACATAGTAATACTAAAGAAAATTGCGGAACATTTTAAAGTGCTCGTCCGTTGATATTTCCTTTGATAAATTCAGATTTTTTATGCTAATTCGATGTTTCTCGTTTTTGTTTTTCTACTGTTTACGCCATTACACTGTTACATTATACTAGGTCGGTCTAATACGACATTTACATCACTAAAAATTGATTGTAACCTAAAATGTTAAAAGAAAGCCCAAATAAAAGTAACGCTTGAAAGAAAAATATGTTTCCAGCTTTTTTACTAGAGCTAGAGTAACAAATTCCTAAAAATATAGCAGGCATAATATCTATGATATATCTATTTCCATAATGATAACCACCCATGGTTTTATGCGACAATAAAAGTATAATATGAATAGCAGTGATGATAAAAATTATCACGTTAAGGGTTGAAAGATCTTTGTTTTTAATTACTTGAAACAAATACCAAATTAGTATTGGAAAGGAGATTAACACATTCATTCCATTAAAATAAGGCACTGTCATTCGAGTGCTATAAGAGAATTCAGGAAGTCTAAACAAGTTGAAGAAGTTTTCTTTTATGTATACAAGACTAAATTGTCCATTCTCTGAACGTGTGAATTCAGGAAGATGATTGTGTCCGAACTCAAATATATCTCCGAACCTAAAATAGTTTAAAAGTAAATATGAGATAGATAATATGATAGTCGGAATGAAAACATACATTTTTTTCATAACATAATTTTTGAATGTTATAATACTTACACTAGAGTGATTTGTATAAATGTATATAATTAAAGGTAAGTACAAAATTTGAAAGGGTCTACAGCCAGTTGCACAACACAGCAAAAATAAAGATAAGCCTTTGTGTCCTTTTTTAGTATAGTAAATACTCATAAGTGAAAATGTTAACGCCATGTTTTGTGCGATAAACCACACACCGTTTGTAAGTGTAATTTGAAAAACTGCACCACTTACGTATAGAAAAATAGGAAGTAGTGTGACATAAGTTTTGTTAAGTTTATATTCTAATGCAATTAAAGTGCTGTACACCACACCGACGAGCGCTATAACTATGTTTATTAAACTTTCAGGTGTGTTGCTACCAAATATTAATGCAAAAGGCAATAAAATATATGACGGAAACGGTGGAAAGCTGACATAATATTTACCCTCAAATACTGCAAGTTCTAACCATTCGTAGTTCTGCCCTAAATCTAATCTGCCCTCAATCCAAGCTAAGCTTTGCTTTGTGTATGTGTTATATAGATTTTCAGAAAGAATGTTGCCGTTGTATAAAAATAGTATTAAGTATACACCTAAAACTATAGACATTGGATATAATAATATTTTGAGTTTATCTATATTATTTGAATTGATGTAACGCAAATTATCACTTCCTTATAAAATGTTCATATATTACATATTAACAGATAAAGGTTAAATTGACAACGCTTTAAAAAAATAAGGTTAGATAGTGTGCAAAATTAAAAAAAGTAAAATAAAATTATATACTTAAATTACACAAACAAAAGACGGATAGCGATTTTGCTACCCGTCTTTTCTCGCTAATTATGGCGAGAGTTTTTATCTCGTGCTAGAAATAAAAAGTAAAAATGAATTTGCGATATGTCAGAAATTAGCAGCAGCCGTTGTTGCCGAATGTGTTACCGAAGCCACATCCGCCACAGCATACAAGTAGAAGAATTACGATAACAATGATAGAACAGTTGTTATTACACATATTGATTACCTCCATATATTTATATAACCATTATATGAAAAGATTTGTTTTTGGTTCGTGCCGTTTCTTTTCTGTTGGCTAATAATTCATTATATGCGCTTAGGTAAAATGTGTTAATTTTTCTTTATCAAAGATTTTTTATAAGTATCGCCACAGGCAGATACATTTTTGCTACACAATCCAAAAATGTCATCTGCGATACATTCCATGTTAAAATCAGCCTTAGCGTCAGCAGATAAACTTTCTATATCGGCTACTCTTGACAGTATCGGCAAGGTATTCCTTTTGTTAGACAACAACTTTGCACCCTCACTGCTCATACCAAGTAAGCGAATGTAGTGGGGAGGGGTAGGGTTTTCTGTTAATCCCACAAAAGCATGAAGCACAAGGCGGCGTATTCTTGCATGTGTGAAGCGTTTGGACTTAACTAAGTCGTAAAGTTCTGTAACACTTCTAGCGTTTTTCACCTCTTTAAATAGCTTTTTCTCTATACCCTCGCTAATATCAGGCAAATTTGCAAAATCATCTTCTTTCATCATTCTAAGCTTTGCCAAAATAGCTGTATCTAAAACAGAAAAATCTGTAGGGCATTTCTCGGTAGATATAGCTTTCTTTAGCAGTTCACTACATTCAAAAGGTAGGTATTCGCTTACATCAATACCACGAACAAGCTGACTTCTAATAAACATAGCACTTGGTAACTCACCAGTTACAAGGCTATCGTGACTATTGCCGACACGTTTAACAGCAGTAGGCGTTATGCTTGATGTAAGCTCGTTTAAGGCACGTATATACTCGATAGCTAAATTATTGTTAGAACCACTTAACTCGCCGTTATAGTCGCTTTTAAGCATAGCTTTCACTGCGTTTTCTCTTGCAGTGGCAAAACTAATACCTTTTTCTAGCTCTATATTCAACGATGAACCAAATTCATCGCTAGAAGTAAGCAAAGCTAACTTTTGCAAGGTGTCAGAGCTACCACTCTCGCAACCAAAATAAAGATTATCCACAAAACCTATTGCGTTAAGTAGATACACCGAACCAAAAGCAAATTTTTGTGCGCCTGCTGTTGCAAACCTAAAAGGTAACTCAATAACTAAATCTGCCCCACATTCAAGTGCCATTTCAGCTCTTGTCCATTTGTCGATAATTGCACTTTCGCCACGCTGAACAAAATTACCACTCATAACACAAACTACAGCGCCGTTTTCTTTCATGGTGTCTACTATATATTTATGCCCCTTATGCATAGGGTTGAACTCACAAATAAGTCCACCAACTGTTTTTTTGTCTATTTTTAACATCTCCAATCAATAATAAATATATTTTATCAAAATATAACTTGAAATTATTCTCGTTTTGTATTATTATAATATGTGTTATATGAAATAATCAAGCAAAATTTATTATAGGAGGACTAAAATGAAAGTATTGGTTATAAATGCGGGTAGTTCGTCGCTAAAATATCAACTTATTGATATGGAAACAGAACAAATGATTGCAAAAGGTAATTGCGAGAAAATAGGCTTAGAGAGAGGTATCTTTGGCCACAAAACAGCTGATGGTAGAAATATTTGGTACGAGAAAACAATGACTACACATACAGCAGCTTTTGAGCAAGTAAAGAAAGCGTTATTAGACAAAGAAGCTGGCGTTGTAAAAGATTTGTCAGAAATCACAGCTATCGGACATAGAGTTGTGCAAGGTGGTTCAATATTTAAAGAATCTATATTGATTGACGAAGACGTTATCAGTGGTATAGAGAGTTTAATTCCTCTTGCTCCATTACACAATAGCGCACATGTTCAAGCTATCAGAGCTTGTTTTGATGTGTTTGGTAAAGATGTTCCAGAGGTAGCAGTTTTCGATACATCTTTCCACTCTACTATGCCAGAGAAATCATTTATGTATGCTGTTCCTTACGAGTATTACGAGAAATATCAAGTTAGAAAATACGGTTTCCACGGAACTTCTCACAGATATGTAAGCCATAGATGTGCAGAAATTATGGGTAAACCAATTGAAGATTTGAAAATTATTTCATGTCATATCGGTAACGGTTCATCTATTACAGCTATCCAAGGTGGCAAAGTTTTAGACACAAGTATGGGTCTTACTCCACTAGACGGATTTATGATGGGAACAAGAACTGGTACACTTGATCCATCAGTTGTTACATTTATTGCAGAGAAAGAAAACCTAAGCCCTAGCGAGCTATCTGACTTGTTCAACAAAAAATCAGGTCTACTAGGTATCTCTGGTGTTTCTAGTGATGATAGAGACGTTTTAAAAGCTGAGAGAGAAGGCAGCCACAGAGCTAAACTTGCTCACGATATGTTGATTTACCAAATCAAAAAATTCATAGGTGGATATATTGCAGCTATGAACGGTGTAGATGTTATCACATTTACAGCAGGACTTGGCGAAAACCAACTTTATCTACGTAAAGGTGTTTTAGAGAACATGGAGTTCTTTGGTGTGGAGTATGACGACGAAGCAAATAACAGAACTCAAGGTATTGAGGGCATGATTTCTACAGCTGACAGTAAAGTTAAAGCTTATATCATTCCTACAAATGAGGAACTTGTTATCGCAAGAGATACAAGAGATATCGTTAGCACATTAAGATAAAATAGTAATGGAGTATGAATTATACATTCATACTCCCTTTTTTTGCGAAATATTTACAAGAGATTTCTTAAATACTCTATATTTTGCTTATTTTATCCTACGTCTATCTTTTATGCCTAGCTGTCTATAGTGCTCATCTTTTTCGCTATACATAGCCGTGTCTGCTTCATGGAATTTTTCATCAAAATTATCACTAGCATAACATTTTGATGTACCAACAGATAAACTCACGCTCTTTTCACTTCCAAGTAATCTTCTGAATTTTTTAACGTCTTTATCAAAAAGAGCTTCATCAGTGTCGAACAACACCACGAATTCGTCGCCACCAACTCTATATGCTTTGTTGTTAAAAATAGTTTTTAACATACTTGCACAGGTTATAATTAGTTCGTCTCCAAAATTGTGTCCATGAACATCATTTGCCTCTTTTAATCCGTTGATGTCAATAACTACTATACCCAAAAATTCAGGTGGTTGAATTTGATACTCTTTAACTTGGTCGTTGTAGCAGTTTCTGTTGCTAAGAGATGTTAAATCGTCAGTTAAACTCAGTTTTTTGAACTTGTTTAGCAGATAGTGTCTGCAATTGTTTTTATCGTTGTGTCCTGTTGCTAAATCATAAGCAAAGTCATGACAATTGCCATAACCACAGCAGAAGCAGTTGATGTTTCTATCTTCCTCTGTGACTTTACCTAAAGCTAAAAATGCTTGTTCTATATCAATGTCATGTTTCTTTTCGTATTCAGAACTTCTGTCGTGATACTTTCTTATGAAGTCTGATATATTAAAATTATCATCAAAATATTTAATAAGTTGTTCTGTGTTATTTTTGGTTATTTTCTTTTTATTTTGGTTGGTTACATAATCAATCTCGTTGTGTCTCGCAGATTTAGAAGTACCTGTGCCTAAATTACAACCGTCAATACAGTTAAGAGCGTCCACAATCATTGGAACTGGCTTACCACTGTTAATATCCTCAACATACTCAACGAAATATTTTTCAATGTTTTCAATACCTTCAACTTGTTTAATCCAAATATCTTCACCTAGATTAAACTTAATATTTTCGCTTAAACCGCCAGGACGTGAAAACGTAAAGCCTATGCCTCCGTCCATGTTGTCAAATGTTTTGCTTTCATAATTAGTAAAATCGATACCTTGCTTTTTTGTATGTTGCATAAACTTCTCAAATGTAACATTATAGTCCAATACATAGTCAGTATCTGGGTTGTTACACTCTCTTTTTTTGCCAACACAGGGGGTTAAAAACATAATTTTATCAGTTATACTTAAATATTTTTTTAGGTAAGTACCAAGACAAATTACAGGGCTTTGAATAGGGGAAAGGTACTGAATAAGTGAGGGTTTGAACTTCTCTACATAACTCACCACAACAGGACATGGTTGAGCTATCATAGTTTTTGGTCTGGTATCTTTAATTGTTTTAATGTGTGCCCATGTGCAAATATCTGCACCGAAAGATACATCGTATACGCCGTTCACACCAATGCTTTTCAAGTATGAAATTACCTTGCCTACATCAGGGAAATTAAACCTTGCAGCAGGCGCAATGACTACAGAGATTTTCTCGCCGTTTTCAATAGCTCCGAAAAAATCTTCAGTATCATCAAAATAAAATCTTGCATTATGGTCACAAATAGCCATGCACTCACCACATGATATGCAAAAGCCCTCTTTAATAAAAACTTTAGCTAAATCAGCTTCAAAAAATGCTTCGTTTGCTCCAACAGGACACTTAGAGATACATTTGTTGCAACCTTTACACTCGTCACTTTCAGTGTAGACATAACTTCTTTTATCTACCATCTGTTAACCCTCTTTACTCATATATTTTAACTGGTTTTTTAAATCAGTAAATAATCTTAAATGGTTCCCCAACCACTTATGTTTCCACGCTCCATAGCGCCCATAAGTTTAGCTTTTATGTCTTTGTGTTTTATTTCTAACGAACTTATAAACTCGCCTGTTTCCGCACGTGTTGTGTGTCCGTCTACTGGACATTCACTTCTAACTATTGGCAAATTTAATCTGTTTGCTGTTCTTTTTACCCATGCATCCTCACAAAAAATAAGAGGACGTATCATCGTAATATCTTTTCTGGATAAATATGTTACCGGTGAAAAGCTAGCTATTCTTCCACCGTAAAACATATTCATAAGCAAAGTCTCAACGGCATCGTCCGCATGATGGCCAAGAGCTATTTTATTACACTTTTGCTCAACAGTTATATCATGCAACATGCCTCGTCTCATTCTTGCACACAGGCTACATGGATTACTTTCTTTTCTTGTGTTAAAAATTATATTGCCTAAATCACTTCTCTTAATTATGTAAGGGATTTTTAAACGTCTGCACAATTCTTCTACCTTAGAAAAATCTGTTAAAACATTGTTGAAACAGGGGTCTATAGTAATCGCAACAATGTCAAATTTCTTTGGATAATATCTTTTTAGTGAATGTAAGGCACAAAGCAGGAATAAAGAATCCTTACCACCAGATACACCTACAGCTATCCTGTCACCGTCTTCTATCATATTATATTTATCTACGGCTGCACGCACATAGCTCATTAGTTTTTCCATAAAATCTCCTTATATTTAACATATAATATTATAATACATTTGATAATAAAATACAAGCTTTGACAGAAAAATTGCAATAAAAACAGCTTATAATTACAAAATGAAATTATAATAGAAAATAATTACCCCATATAATTTAGCGACTTTAGTAGCTAAATTATATGGGGTTAAATTAATTGTTTTTGATAGCTAGGTCTTTTATAACTTCGCCAGCTATAATAAGCCCTGCAACAGACGGAACAAACGCAATGCTTGCAGGGGCTGTTCGCCCAGCAGTTCCTTTGTTTTCAGAAGTAGTAGCCTTAACAGGGTCTTCTTTTGAGTACAAAACCTTAACACCGTTAATATTCATGTCTTTAAGTTTTTTTCTCATAATTTTTGCAAGAGGACACACGCTCGTCTTTTTTATGTCAGCAATCTCAAACATAGTAGGGTCTAGCTTGTTGCCTGTTCCCATACAACTTATCACAGGAACATTCGCTTCCTTAGCTTTTCTAATAAGTTCTACCTTTGCTGTCACTGTGTCAACTGCGTCAATAACATAATCATACACACTAAAATCGATAGTATGGCTGTTCTCTGGCAAGATAAAAGTGTTGTTGCACTCTATTATTACGTTTGGGTTAATGTCACGTGCTCGCTCTGCCATTACCTCTGTTTTATTTTTGCCAATGGTAGAGTGAAGTGCCACAATTTGACGATTTATGTTAGTTAGAGACACTGTATCTCCGTCAAAAAAGTCAATAGAGCCTATACCACTTCTAACAAGTGCCTCGGCGATATGACCACCGACGCCACCTATACCAAACAGTGCTACTCTGCTGTTTTTAAGCTCAGATATACAATCCTCGCCCAACAGTGCCTCGGTTCGGGAAAACTCATATATCATACATTGAACCTAAATAGAACGATGTCTCCATCTTTCATTACGTACTCTTTACCCTCTAGTCTAACCAAGCCTTTTTCTTTTGCTACAGCCATAGTTTGTGAAGTCATTAGGTCGTCAAACGCAACAACTTCTGCTCTGATAAATCCTCTCTCGAAATCAGTGTGGATTTTACCAGCTGCTTGCGGTGCTTTTGTACCTTTTGTGATAGTCCAAGCTCTAACCTCTTGCTTACCAGCAGTTAGGTAAGATATTAAACCTAAAAGCTCATAACCCATAGTGATAATTCTATCAAGCCCACTTTGTTCTAGGTTCATGTCTGCTAAGAACATAGTTTTTTCTTCCATGTCCATGTCGCTAATCTCAGCTTCGATTTCTGCACAAATTGGCAGAACAACAGCGTTTTCTGTAGAAGCAATCTCTTTAACTCTTTTAAAGCGAACGTTAGTCTCCAAACCGTTTTTGAAGTCGTCTTCGCTTAAGTTAGCAGCGTATATAATCGGTTTGTTAGTCAACAGATTAACAGTGCTTATAATCTCTATTTCTGACTCAGTAGCATCAAAACTTCTAGCTGTTTTGCCGTCTTCTAACCAAGATTTTAGTCTCTCTAAAATCTCTAGCTCAACAGCATAGCTTTTGTCGCCTTTCATCATTTTTTTGCATTTATCAATACGTCTATCTAAAATCTCAACGTCAGAAAGAATAAGCTCTATGTCAATAGTCTCAATGTCTCTTGATGGGTCAATGCTTCCCTCAACGTGGATAATATCGTCATTATCAAAACAACGCACAACGTGTACAATCGCATCAACTTCTCTGATGTTTGACAGGAACTTGTTGCCAAGACCCTCGCCTTTTGATGCACCTTTTACAAGACCTGCAATGTCAACAAATTCAATTGTAGCAGGTGTGAATTTATCTGGATCGTACATCTCTGCAAGTTTATCCAAACGTTTGTCTGGAACAGCAACCATGCCGACATTTGGCTCGATTGTGCAGAAAGGATAGTTAGCTGATTGTGCACCAGCGTTTGTTATTGCGTTAAATAGTGTGCTCTTTCCTACATTAGGAAGACCTACCATACCTAGTTTCATTTAATATGCTCCGTTCTGTCGCTTTGCGACTGGGTATTTATTTTTTATAATCAAACAATAAGTTTAACCAGTTTTTGCTAAGTTGAACCCATTGTCTATTGTGTGAATGTTCAGTGTTTACCTCTTGTGTACAAACGCTAATTCCGTGTCCACCAGTTGGGAAAATATGAGCCTCAAAGCTAACTTTATGCTGTTGTAGTTTTTGCATCATTAAGATAGCATTTTCAACAGGAACTACAGGGTCCTCTACAGTGTGCCAAATAAAACAAGGGCAAGTGTCACTGTTTACTTGATTTTCCAAAGAGAACACAGCTGTATCTCTGTCGGCACTCACGTTATCTATAGAACCTTGGTGAGAATGTTTTGGGTCAGCAGTTATAACAGCGTAGCCTAAAATCGCACCATTAGGTTTATTCAAGCCGTTTTTGTTGTCAAAATCGCTTAGTAAATCAGGGCTGTTCCACATAGTCGCTATAGAAGTCGCTAGGTGACCACCAGCTGAGAACCCACAAACAGCAATTTTATCTGGGTCGCAGTTCCACTCTTTTTGATTTTCTCTAATAGACATAATCAAAGAGCTAACTTCTTTTAAAGGAGTAAAATTCTTAGCGTTTTCTTTAACTGAATAATACAAAACAAATACATTATAACCAGCACTCAAATATTCAAGCGCCACAGGGTCAGCCTCTCTCATAGAACAAAAGTTGTAACCGCCACCTGGTAGAACTACTACTGTAGGGTAGGCTTCTCTATAGCTAGGCATCTCTGTTAATGTGTCGTGCAAATATGCAACTACTTTTCCGTCAGTATTTTCCATTGCTTGAAACTCTAATTTCCTCATGGTTTAACACTCCTTTAGTTTATCCTATTTTATCTTTTCCGCCCATATACGGTCTTAATGCTACTGGGATATTAACTGTTCCGTCCTCGTTTAAGTTGTTCTCTAAGAAAGCAATCAACATTCTAGGAGGTGCAACAACAGTGTTGTTAAGTGTGTGTGCTAAATATTTTCCGTCTTTGCCATTAACTCTGATTTTCAATCTTCTAGCTTGAGCATCACCTAAGTTAGAACAACTTCCAACCTCAAAGTATTTTTGTTGTCTAGGAGACCAAGCCTCTACGTCGATAGACTTAACTTTTAAGTCTGCTAAGTCGCCTGAACAGCACTCTAAAGTTCTAACAGATATATCTAAAGACTCAAATAATTCAACTGTGTGTTTCCACATTTTGTCAAACCACATTGGGCTGTCTTCTGGCTTACAAACAACTATCATCTCTTGCTTTTCAAATTGATGTATTCTGTAAACGCCACGTTCTTCTAGACCGTGTGCGCCTTTTTCTTTTCTAAAGCAAGGTGAATAGCTTGTTAAAGTTTGAGGTAGCTCGTCTTCTTTAATAATAGTATCGATATATTTACCTATCATAGAGTGCTCACTTGTTCCGATTAAGTACAAGTCCTCGCCCTCAATTTTATACATCATAGCTTCCATCTCAGCAAAAGACATAACACCAGTTACAACTTCGCTTCTAATCATGTAAGGAGGTATGCAGTAAGTGAAACCTTTGTCTATCATAAAATCTCTAGCATAAGAGATAACAGCAGAATGAAGTCTAGCGATGTCGCCCATTAAGTAGTAAAAACCATTACCAGCAACTTTTCTAGCGCTGTCAAGGTCTATGCCTTTAAGTTTTTCCATAATCTCAGCATGGTAAGGAATGTCAAAATTTGGCACAAAAGCTTCGCCATATCTTTTAACCTCAACATTCTCAGAATCATCTTTACCAATCGGCACACTGTCATCAATGATATTAGGTATGATGTTCATTATGTTATAAACTTTTTCGTCAAGCTCTTTTTCGATCTCCTCAGCTTTTGCAAGCTCCTCTGACTGAGCAGTAACCATAGCCTTAACTTTTTCAGCTTCTTCTTTGTTGCCACTAGCCATGAATTTGCCTATCTCTTTAGATAGCTTGTTTCTTGACGCTCTTAGGTTGTCAGCGTTTTGTTGGTTTTCTCTTTTTTGTTTATCAAGCTCTATAACTTCATCAACAAGAGCCAATTTATGGTCTTGGAATTTCTTTTTAATGTTTTCTTTAACAATTTCAGGGTTTTCTCTTAAAAATTTAATATCTATCATTACAATTCTCCTCAATTCAAAATCTATATCGTATCAATTATATAGCATTTTAAGCTAAAAATCAATTATTTTCTTGATTTTAAAAATGTTCGCCGTTTTCATAATAATTCGACTTATCCAGGTCTACAAAAATAATATCTACAGTTTCGATTTCAGCAAATTCTGCTCGAGTACTTTGTAATACTGCATCAGTCAGAATTTTAACCACCATATCCTTGACTTCACGCCCTCTGTCAAACCATTCTACATGAATAATAACAGTGTCGTTTACAAGTGAACCATTAGAGAAAATCTCTGAACTAACAGAAAAAGTAATCCAGTCCGGTGGGCAGTCAATAACTTTTGATAAATCAGCTGAAATTTCTGCTGATAATCCCCTAACTTGTTCTTTGTTTAAACCATTTATATCAATGTGCGGCATAGTGTTCTCCTTTAAATTGTAAGCAATCTTTCGTTATCTTTTAATATGTTTGTAAGTGGTACTCCCATTGGTTCGACTTCGATATCAAGCTCTTTTAAAGTGTCGGTCACACCAAACATATTCGCACATGATATGCACGCTTTAACAACTACGCCTTCCTCCATAGCTTGCATAACTAAGTCCTGTATGTCCTCGTTCTCTGCCACAAGCTTTGCAGTAGGTCCCCAAATGATTATCTCCACTTCATCAAACCAAGCACGGATTTTTGCGTTAATCGCATACATAAAAACCATAGTTTGCGCTGTTTTTGGATTGTCGTTTACCCACAATATGTTAAGTTTGCTATTCATTTATATCAGTCCTTTTCAAATTTGATATTTTGATTATATACCACACATAAAAATATGTCAAAATAATTATACTATTTATATAAGAAAATTTTCCTACAAAAAAAACACACATAATTATGCTAAAATATGCACCAAATAACAAGCGAAAAATCAAACGATAATTGTTTTAATAAATTGTTAAAATTAGATTGACAACGCTTAATATGTATGCTATAATATTTACACCTCAAAGCAGGGGTATTTTTTTTGTGCTTGTTTTGAGGGAGGCAAAGGGTTTATTATTTAGACCAATACCCAAAAAAATAATATAATCCGAACAAAAAATTTATTCCGTGAAACGGGAGGTGCCGTTATGAGAGTTAAAGTAACAATGGCTTGCACAGAGTGCAAACAACGCAATTACAACACAATGAAAAACAAAAAAAATGACCCTGACAGACTTGAAATGAACAAATATTGCAAGTTCTGCAGAAAACACACAGCTCACAAAGAAACAAAATAAGTTTGGAGGAATAAAAATGGCTGATACTAAAATAGAGAAGAAAAAATCTAAAGCTGCCATTTCCGACTTTTTTAAAAAGGCAGGAAAATTCTTCCGTGATGTTAAGGGTGAACTTAAAAAAATCGTGTGGCCTACTGTTCCAACTGTATTCAGAAATATGGGTGTAGTTTTGGTGGCAGTTGCTGCTGTTACAATTTTTGTTTTTGCTCTAGACACAGCGTTCATGAACTTACTAGGACTTGTGATGGATATTGCAAGATAATTATAAGTTTTTGGAAGTGAGGAGAAATTATGTCAGGTGAAGCAAAGTGGTATGTAGTTCATACCTATTCAGGATATGAAAACAAGGTTGCATCAAACCTTGAAAAAGTAGTAGAAAATCGTGGTTTACAAGAATTTATCAAGGAAATCGTTGTTCCTACAGAATTAGTTACAGAGGTTCGTGAGGACGGAAAAACTAAAGAAGTAGAAAGAAAAGTATTCCCTGGGTATGTTATTGTTAAAATGATAGTTACAGACGAAAGCTGGTATGCTGTTAGAAATATCAGAGGATGTACAGGCTTTGTTGGTACTACTACAGACCCTATTCCGCTAACTGAAGAAGAAGTGAAGCGTCTAGGCGTTGAGAGAAGATCAATTGAAGTATCTTACGCAGTAGGCGACAGCGTTCAAGTTATTGCAGGTCCATTAAATGGCTCTGTGGGTACAGTGGATAATATAGACACTGTAGCAGGTACAGTAAGAGTTATTGTATCTATGTTTGGACGTGAAACACCTGCCGATTTGGATTTAGACCAAGTCGAAAGGATTTAATCAACTGGTAAATAGCGTACAACGCTTTTTATGCGGGGGTTCTATGCCAAGGACTCCCCGGTGGGAGGAACCAAAGATGTTCCGCCATCAACCACGAATTATGGAGGTGCAAAAAAATGGCTCAAAAGGTTACGGGTTTTATAAAACTCCAAATACCAGCTGGTAAAGCTACCCCAGCACCACCTGTTGGTCCTGCTCTAGGTCAACACGGTGTTAACATCATGGCGTTCACAAAGGAATTTAATGAGCGTACAAAAAATGACATAGGTCTTATCATCCCTGTAGTAATTACAGTTTATGCAGACCGTTCATTCACATTTATCACTAAAACTCCACCGGCAGCGGTTCTTATTAAGAAAGCTTGCGGTATCGAGAGTGGTTCAGGTGTGCCAAACAAAACAAAAGTAGCTAAAATCACAAAAGAACAAGTACAAAAAATCGCAGAACAAAAGATGCCTGACCTAAATGCGTCTAGCGTAGAAACAGCTATGAGCATGATCGCAGGTACAGCAAGAAGCATGGGTATTGAAGTCGTTGACTAATGCCCGGGTGGGAGGAAAACTTCCGATATTTACCACTCTAGGAGGAATAATCAATGAAACACGGTAAAAAATATGTTGACAGTTCAAAACTAGTTGACAAATCAAAATTATATGATGCCGAAGAGGCTTTAGACCTTTGCATTAAGACTGGTACTGCTAAATTTGACGAGACTGTTGAAGTTCACGTTAAACTTGGTGTTGACGGTCGTCATGCGGATCAACAAGTCCGTGGCGCTATTGTTTTGCCAAATGGTACAGGTAAAAGTGTAAGAGTTTTGGCAATTTGTAAAGAAGACAAAATTGAAGCTGCAAAAGCTGCTGGTGCAGAATTTGTTGGTTCAGAAGACATGGTACAAAAAATCCAAACAGAAAACTGGATGGATTTCGACGTTCTAATCACAACACCTGACATGATGGGTCTTGTTGGACGTCTAGGTAAAGTTTTAGGTCCTCGTGGCTTAATGCCTAACCCAAAAGCTGGTACAGTTTCTCCTGACATAGCAAAAGCTATCACAGAAGCTAAAGCAGGTAAAATCGAGTATAGACTTGATAAAACTAACATCATCCACTGCCCAATTGGTAAAGTAAGCTTTGGTGTAGAAAAACTACAAGAAAACTTTGACACACTTTTAGGTGCTATTGTTAAAGCTAAACCAGCTGCTTCAAAAGGCCAATACGTAAAATCTTGCGTAGTTAGCCCAACAATGGGTCCTGGTGTTAAAATCAACCCAAGCAGATTTGTTCAAGGTTAATTTTACTTGACAATCTAGCAAATCTATGATAATATAATATAGCTGTTTACCTAAGACAGCAGGTTCTATTATTAGAATAACGGGGTTACCCACCTGCCGAGGAAAGCGTTAATGTATATTTTTGTATATCATTATGCCTTTCTCGGAAACGGGAGAGGCATATTTTATTAAATAAAAAGCGAGGTGAATAATTTGCCAAGTCCAAGCGTTTTAGAAAAAAAACAACAAGTTGTTGCAGAATTAAAAGCGAAAATCGAAAGCAATTCTGCTGGTGTTTTAGTTGATTACAAAGGTATTTCAGCTGAAAAAGATACAAAACTTAGAAAAGAGCTACGTGAAGCTGGTGTTGACTACTTTGTAGTTAAAAACACACTTTTAAAATTAGCTATCGCTGATACTGATTACGAAGGTATTTCTTCTGTTCTAGAAGGAACTACTGCTCTAGCATTATCAAACGACCCTGTTTCAGTTGCTAAAATATTGAATGACTACGCAAAAGAGTCAGACGGTAAATACTCAATTAAATCAGGTTACATGGATAACAAAGTTTTAGAGACAGCACAAATCCAAGAACTAGCATCTCTACCAAGCAGAGAAGGTCTATTACAAATGCTTCTCAGCGTACTTACATCTGGTACAAGAGGTCTTGCTGTTGCACTTAATGCAATTGCAGAAAAAAATGGCGATAGCGAAGGCGACGCCGCTTAATTTAAAATTATTAAATATTTAAACTTTTAGGAGGATTATTAAAATGGCTGATATAGCAAAATTTATTGAAGATATCAAAGCTTTAACAGTTTTGGAATTAAACGAATTAGTAAAAGCAATCGAAGAGGAGTTTGGTGTTAGTGCTGCTGCTCCTGTAATGATGGCTGGCGGTGCTGCTCCTGCAGCTGCTGCAGAGCAAACAGAATTTGACGTTATCTTGAAATCTGCTGGTGGAAACAAAATCGCAGTTATCAAAGTAGTTAAAGAAGTTTCTGGTCTTGGTCTTAAAGAAGCAAAAGCTATCGTTGACGAAGCTCCAAAAACACTTAAAGAAGCAGTATCTAAAGACGATGCAGAAGCTATCAAAGCAAAACTTGAAGAAGCTGGCGCAGAAGTTGAAGTTAAATAATTTAGCTTTTTTAATTAAGGATAAACCGCAAGGTTTATCCTTTTTTTGTGTCTAAAGACATACTGATGTGGTAAGCGAACATAAACACATTGTGCGACTATGCATTAATATCATCAGCAGTTTATTATGCCTACATGTTAAATATTGTGATAAACGAGTAAAAATAAAATATCAAGCAATAGCAAAAAGTTTCTACTTCAATTTAATTTAAACTATTACGTATAAATAACAAAGGTTTTTATTAATGTTTGTTAGATTGATAAATGAAAAAACGAACCCTGTGTTGCCTAGGAGACACAGGGTTCGCTATTATTTTCTGTTCTTTTTATGTTTTTGTTTGAACTTATACATTTTTTCATCGCATTCGCTCAAAATATCCATCATGGATTTTGCGTTATCCTTTGTCACAATCGTAATTCCATAGCTGATTGAGGTAGGATAAGTCTTGCTGTTGTTTTTTGCTATATCGCCTATACTTTGGAAACTCAGCATAGTTTTTTTAATTGATTCGTACTGATTGTGTAGGTGGCCGATTACCAAAAATTCATCGCCACCAATTCTGCCTACTAGCTCAGTATCGTAACAAGCTTTTAAAATATCTGCACATGAATGAATGTAAAAATCGCCCTCAGCGTGACCATAATTATCATTTACATATTTCAATCCATCTATATCTAGCAATACAACGTAAAATTCTTCGTGATTATTGATATACGTGGTTAAGGTTTCTTCCATAAATAATCTAGAATGAGTACCTGTGTGGCTATCAAAAGCAACTTCTTTTTTCATGCTATTTAAGTCTTCTTTTTTACTATAATAGCTTTCTAAAATAACTTTACTTTTTGCTGATTTTAAGGTTAGCGACGTAAATTTATAGGAGAAGTATAGCGATAATAGGTACGCTATAATTGCTTTGATACAGAAAGTAATTATAAATATGTTATTTTCTACAGTAGCAAAATCTGTAATTCTAAAAATTATTCCTGCTGCTAAATACAGTGTAGCTACACCTATTACACAAGTACCTAAGATTAAATTCTTTTTATCAGACATTATCATGTCTATAAATTCTGTTGGTGCTATATATTTTGTTACAAGAATATAAGGAATTAATATACTCATTGTTATCAAACACATGAGGAAATTTTTATCAGCATTATTTACGGCTTCAAGCAAAGGTTTTTCGTTAATTATAGCATATATACTTCCAATAATTAATCTAACACTTATGAAGTTTACAGAAAACGATAATGCTCCAAACAAAGCGTTCATAACCCCTGTTTTAAAAAACACTATGAATTCTATGGTAAGTATCACAGCATAGGCTATTAACAACAACCATTCTGATACAAACGTAGTGTGCATTAAATAAAAGTAAAACAGTAAACCATTAACCACAGTGATTATGGAAAAAGAAAGATAAAACGACTTGTTATGCCTAAATATATTAGAAGCATAATTACACATAACATAAGAATAAACAACAAAGCAAACTGTCCATAAAATTATTGTCATTTGCCGTTCACCTCCGCGTAATGTGCCTTTTTATGCTCTATCATATCTATATCAGCTATGTGTATAATTTCTTCTATGCTGTGAGTTTTTAAGCGTTCGTCAACCACAACACTACCAATACTTATACTCATTGGGAAAGCTTCCTTACAACGCACAAAATCTAACTTAGAGTCTATCCTGTTCTTTATTACATTAACGTCTTCTTCAGAAAAAATATTGTTAAGAACTACTATGAATTCGTCTCCACCAATACGTGCACAAAAATCATCTTCTCTAACAGAGTCATCAATGCAGTTCGCCACAAGTTTAATATATTTGTCTCCTGTATTATGACCAAAATTATCATTAACATATTTAAGTGCATTCATATCTATAAACAATAATGCAAAGTCTTTATTCTGTGAGCTATGGTATTTATTCAAAATTTGGTATAAATATCTTCTGTTGTATAAGCCAGTTAGTGTGTCAATGTTCACTTTGTTTTTATATTCATTGCGTTCTTTAACAATATGTGTGTATTCGCCTTGAATATGGTCGGAATGTCTTTTTAGCTCTGACAATGTAACAAAATGCAAGAAAAACACAAATATAATATAAAACACGATTAAATAAAAAAGCATAGTTAACAATGAGAAAATATATACATTATCACTTAACACTGAATTTGACTGCATTGACATATCTATACAAGTAAATGTAGAAAAAACCGTAGCGATTATAGAAACAGTTAGTGAATGTTTTTTCTCTACAGAAGCACGTATTACTGGTTCGTTTGGTAGTAGTTTAGTTACAACTATCAATAAAATAATTAGTGCAACCAATGAAAAAGCAAAAGCTTGTGAAAGATGTGTATTAGTTCCTACAATACTAGAAATTGTTGTATCTCCTAAAAATGCGATAGTTATAATACAGGTGTAAAACACGGAAGCAATGTGAAACATAAACACGGTATAAGCCATTAATACTTGCTTTATATGCCGCTTGTTTAAGTGAAAAAATTCAAGGAATAGCAAAATACACGTTATTCCAATGAGGATTTGCCACGGGAGGTTTAAAAAAAGTGATATACTAATTACAATTGAGTTTAATGCACTAAAAAGTACATTGCGAACAAAGTTGTTACTTGCATATTTAAAAACTACAGATACATACTCAAATATGTTTAAAGTATATAAGAACAGCAATATAGTTGTTGCTATATACCATAGATAATCTACTTGCATTATATCGCCCCTAACAATTTGTTAATCTTAATTATATTATAGCAAAACATGATAAAAAATGCAATATTTTAATAATACAAGAATTAGTAAAAAAAGACACAGAAGCAATAAACTCTATGTCTTTTTTATGCATATTATAATGTAGTGATAAGGTTTCTTAAAAAGCCTGCTGCTTTGTTTATGTCACCCTCTGGGTCGTCTCCCATTTCTCTTTCGATAGTAAGGAAGCCTCTATACCCTATTTCTTCTAACGCTTTTAGATAATTAGGGAAGTCTACACTTCCCTCACCCAAAGGTAGCTCTATAAATGATTTTGACTGCAACATGTCGCTCTCAACCATTCCATAGACAATGTCTGGGTCAACGTGGAAGTTTTTCTTGCCGTCTTTTGCGTGTGTATGCACTATGTAATCTTTTAGTGTGTACACAGCTTTAACAGGGTCGTCACCTGTAACCATAACAAAGTTAGCTGGGTCCATGTTAACAGCAACACCTTTAACAGTTAGGCTGTCTAAAAATTGTTTTAGAGTGTCAGCGGTCTCAGGTCCTGTCTCTATTGCAAAGTAAGCACCCATGTCGCTTGCAGCTTTGGTAAGTTGTTCGCAAGCTGAGTGAATAATCTCAAACCTAGGGTGGTTCATATCGCTTGGAATAACTCCCATGTGAGTAGTTACCACAGTGCTTTCCATGTCTTTTGCAAACTCCATAATAAGCTTAGAGCGCTCGATTAACGCTGGATTTTTCTCTTTATCAACAAATCCGTGGCCTAAATCACCACAAACAGCTGAAACCACAAGGTCATTATCTTTAAGTTTTTTTAAAAGCTCTTTTCTTTGCTCTTTGCTGAAGTTTTCTGGTGCAAGTTCACCACGAGTAGACAAAAGTTGCAAGCCTTGCAGACCTAGATTAGACGCTTTATCTATAACAGAGTAAATGTCTGATGTAAAGCTGTTGTTCATAGCAGCTATAGGAAAGTTATACATGTTAAACCTCTTTCTATATTAACCAATAGTAATTTCTTTGTGGCTCTCAGCAGAGTCATAAATTGCTTGCATCATTTCAGATGTGATTATAACTGTGTCGATATTAGATGGTAAAATCTCTCTTGTCTCAACACATTTTACAAACGCATCTATCTCATTTTGGAACATATCAGTATCGTTAAACTTTGGAGTATACTCAACTAATGCACCGTTTTCTGTTGTGTAAACAGTGAAATCTTTGCCATACATCAAACGAATTCCACCTTTGTCGCCCATAAAGTCTATATACGCTTCGTTAACACCAATATTTTGTGCCCATGCACCATTAAAAGTGATAACAGGGCCTTCTGTTCTAATCATGCCTGTAACGCTGTCATCAACGTCATAAATACCATCTTTTACAGGAGGGCCAGACCACATATTTGTGTATACATAATCATCTATATTCTTGCCAAGCTTACAGAAAGTCTCACTAGATACAGTTTTAGCTTTTGGGTCATTACAGCAATACATTACGATGTCTAAGTAATGCACACCCCAATCGATTAAAGCACCACCACCTGCAATCTCTTTTGTTGTAAAAGCACCACCAAGTCCAGGAATAGAGCGATGTGCTCTAAAACTTGCGTAAACATGATGAACATTACCAAGCTTACCACTGTCTATATATTCTTTAATTTTGCGAACATAGTCGTTATATCTGTTAACAACACCGATGTTAAGTATTTTGCCACTAGCTTTTTGAGCCTCTTGCATGGTTTTAGCTTCTGCGTAAGTTTTTGCAGCTGGCTTTTCGCACAATACGTCTTTGCCAGCATTTAGTGCATCAATAGTTATAAATGAGTGCCCATTGTTAGGTGTGCAAACTGAAACTGCTTCTATTTCCTCGTCTGCTAAAGCTACTTTATAATCTGTGATAGCTATGCCACAGCCGTATTTTTCAACGCAAGCTTCGGCTTTTTCTATTATAAGGTCACAAAAATACTTGATTTCTGCGTCCTTGTTGTTCATATAAGATGGGATATGTGCTGCATTTGCGATAGAACCGCAACCAATAACTGCTACTTTCATTTTAGTTCTCCTTAAATCATAGATAAATATTTTGTTAGGTTATCTTTTGCTATTTGAAGAGCTGTTAGATTGTCTTCCATGCCCTCAAATTCAACAGCCACAAAGCCGTCGTAACCTTTGTTTTTTAATATAGATAAACATTGCAAAACTGGTACGTTTCCGTGCCCTACAATAGTACCTTTTAAGTAATTTCCACCACGAGTTTTAAAAAATCCAACCCCTGGGTCTGCTTCGTTACCGTTTTTAATAACAAAGTCTTTTGCATGAGCATAACAAACATAGTTTGCTGCAACTCCAACTGCTTTTTCAGGTGCTTCATCAGCACAAAGGAAGTTGCCCATGTCGCATAACCAACCAAAGTTAGGGTGGTTAACTGTTGTGATAAGTTTTTCTACTCGTGAACTATCTTGGCAGAAAAATCCGTGGTTTTCAACCATAGTTTTAACACCTTTAGCCTCAGCATAAATCGTTACTTCACGGCAAGCATCTGCGATAATGGGCAAAGCTTGGTCGAAACCTTTTGTAGATTTATCCATAAATCCAGCTGTGGCGTCGTGTCTCATGCTAGTAGCGCCTACAAGAACAGCTAAATCAACTTGCTTTTTCACTCTTTCAATCTCTGCTTTGGTGTCGCCACCACTGCCGTTAATAAAATCTGCACCAACAGTATAGTTTGTGATAGCCATATCAAGACGTTTGCACTCTTCTTTAAGGCGTACTGCATATTCTTCCACAGAAGAATTATCATGCGGGTGTATATCGACAAATTCGATACCCTCATAACCCATATCCTTAGCTTTAGCAATGCAATCAAACTGTGTAATGCTGCCGTTTTTAAGTAGTCTGTCAAAACTGTATGAACTTACTGAAATTTTCAAAAAAAACATCCTTTCGATAACTGTGTTGGTATTTTTTAATAAAAAAATACGTGTTAAGGTGATTTTATCATAAGTGTTAGATAAATACAAGTATGAATTTAAACTTTATTTAGTTTTTTTAGTAAATATATATAGTCAACATTTACAAATATTCACATATAATGTATTTAGAAGAGAGAGGTGTAAAATATGAAAGATAACTTAATAATATTGGGTTCTGTTACTTATGCTATGAAAAGCAAGGATATTCTCATGCGTCATGGCATTAATTCATATATTCAACGAAGTAAAAAGACAAAAGAATTTGGTTGTGGTTACGGTGTGTATATTCCGACAGGCGCTGAAAAAGCAGAGCATATATTAAGAGAAAATGGTATAAGAATACTTGCAATAACTTATAAGGAGTAGTTTATGATATACTTAGATAACGCAGCTACAACGTACCCAAAGCCTCGAACAGTGTTAAAGACCTTAAACAGAACATGCAGTAGTTTAGGTGCAAACCCTGGCAGAAGTGGCTACAAAATGGCTGTAGACACTAGCATGGCTGTGTATGAGGTTCGCAAAAAAGTTGCGACATTTTTTAATGCCAGCTGTGCAGAAAATGTGGTTTTCACAAAAAACTGCACAGAGGCTTTGAACATTGTTTTGCTATCTAAGTTAAAAAAAGGCGACCATGTTTTGGTATCCGACATAGAGCACAACGCTGTCATGCGACCACTAGTATATTTAGAAAGACAGGGTGTTGAGTTTAGCACGTTTATTGTTGATTTTAAAAGTGACGATAATACAATAAAATCAATAAAATCAAAAATACAAAGCAATACAAAAATGATTGTGTGCACGACTGCCTCTAATGTGTTTGGGTTTAGACCACCTATAAAGCAGATAGGTGAAGTTGCAAAAGATAACAAGATAGATTTTTGCCTTGATGCTGCACAGGGAGCTGGAATATTTGAAATAGACATGAAAAAGCAGAATATAGATTTTTTGTGTGCGCCTTCACACAAAGGACTTATGGGGATTATGGGTTGTGGAGTTCTTGTAGCGAATAAAAAAGTGAAACCTATTATATATGGTGGCACTGGTGGAGGCGGTTTTGAGCAACCTATAGACATGCCAGATTGCATGGAGAGTGGAACTGTGAACGTACCAGGTATTTTGTGTTTGGGTGCTGGAATAGACTTTATTAATAGAATAGGCTTAAGTGAGATAGAGCGAAAAGAGAGTGAAAAAATCGCTTTATTGTATGAGAAACTAAAAGATATAAACGAGGTTATTTTATATACTGATTATCCTAGTAAAGAAAAATACGCACCGTTGATGTCTTTTAACATATTAGGTAAAAACCCAGAGGAAGTTGGATTGTATCTAGCAGAAAAAGACATAGCTGTAAGATGTGGTTTTCATTGTGCACCGTCTGCTCACAGAAAAATGAGAACATCAGAGGGAACTGTTAGGATAGCTCCGTCAGTTTTCACCACGACAGAGGAGTTAAGCTATTTTGTAAGCGTTATAAAAAAATATGTATAATCGTAGTAAGCGTGCACGTCAATCTAATTTAAACAATTACGTAAAAATCATCTGTTTTATTGCGTAGGGAACGGTCTCGACCATTCCGAAATGCTGTGAAATATACGATTTGATTCATTCTATAGCGGTCGAGTCAAGACTCGACCCTACAAGATTGTTTATCATTTGTAAATTAAACAATTAGATTGACGTGAGTAAAGCTGTTTTATATATTGACTGTTACGACGATTTATGGTAAAATATAAGCCTAAATCGTACTAAGGAGGATTAAGTACTATGAAACGTATTCAAACAGTAGAGACAAGAAACCTAACAGAAAGCTGTAAAAAAGGCGGTTGTGGCGAATGCCAAACTTCTTGCCAATCTGCTTGCAAAACTTCATGTGGAGTTGCAAACCAAAAATGCGAAAACAAAAATGCTTAATTTTAGGTACTGCTAAATTAATATTTTTTAAATTCACAATTTTTTGTAGGGGATTTTCTATACTACTACAGTGTAGAATACCCCTACGATTTTTGTATATACGATAATTGTTAATTCTTGAAAGGATAATTATGATACACCAATATAAACTTAATGGATATAATATAGTTTTAGATGTTGCTAGTGGTTCGGTTCACTTGGTGGACGAAGCAGTTTACGACATTATATCTATGTATGAAACGCACGATAAAAAAGAGATAACGAAAGTTATTTTAGAAAGATATAAAGACCATGACGATATAAACGAAGAAGAAATCTCACTATGTTTTGACGATATCGAAGCGTTAAAAAACAATGGAGTTCTTTTTGCAGACGAAAAATATGCTTTGACTGCTGCCGAGTATAAAAACAATAACAAAGAGGTAAAAGCGCTATGTATGCACATTGCACACACATGCAACCTTAATTGTAGCTATTGTTTTGCTGGACAAGGCAAGTACAAAGGCGAAGACGCTCTAATGAGCTTAGAAGTTGGTAAAAAAGCGTTTGACTTCTTGATAGATAATTCAGGTAAGAGACACAACTTGGAAGTTGACTTCTTTGGTGGAGAGCCTCTGATGAATTTTGATGTTGTTAAAGAACTTGTGAAGTACGGCAGAGAGCTTGAGAAAAAACATGACAAAAACTTTAGGTTTACGCTAACTACAAACGGTGTTTTGATAGATGATGATGTGATTGATTTTGCTAATAAAGAAATGGAAAACGTAGTATTGAGCCTTGATGGCAGAAAAAAAGTGCATGACCATTTTAGAGTAGATTACAAAGGCAGAGGCAGTTACGACACAGTTGTGCCTAAGTTCAAAAAGCTTGTTGAGAGCAGAGGTAACAAAGGTTATTATATTAGAGGTACTTTTACCAGTGGTAACCCTGACTTCACAAATGATGTTTTCCACATGGCAGACTTAGGTTTTACGGAACTTAGCATGGAACCTGTTGTGTGTGCTGAGAGCGACCCTTATGCGTTCTCTGATAAGGATAAAGAGCTAATTTTCGACCAATATGAGCTACTTGCTACTGAGATGATAAAGCGAAGAAAAGAGGGTAATCCTTTTACATTTTATCATTATATGCTTGACCTTAAAAACGGCCCTTGTATCTATAAAAGAGTAACTGGTTGTGGGTCTGGTACAGAATATTTCGCTGTTACTCCAAGAGGTGATTTGTATCCATGTCATCAATTTGTAGGAGACAAAAAATACTTAATGGGCAATGTTTTTGACGGAGTTCAGCACCCTGAAAAACAAGACGAGTTTAGAACATGCAACGTGTATGCTAGACAAGAATGTAAAGAGTGTTGGGCAAGGCTATATTGCTCTGGCGGTTGTGCTGCGAACTCTTACAATGCAACTGGAGACATAAAAGGTGTTTATGAATTTGGTTGTGATTTATTTAGAAAACGCATGGAATGTGCGATTATGTTAAAAGTTAGCGAGACGGATAATTAATTAAAATGAGCTGTCGAACTAAGAGGAAACCCCGTACAAATTTTGTATAGGTTCACCCTTAGTTCGACAGCTCATCGTCATATATATTGAAATATCTACTTATTCTGCATGTAAAACACTTATAGCCTCGTGCCAATCTTTTATATGATAATCTGCTGTGGTTTTTATATCTTCCCACAAATGTTCGGAAGCTTTGTCAAATACTCCACAAGATTTTACACCAGCTATAGCAATTGACTTTATAACAGGTAACAAATCGTCAAATGCAAGGCAATCACTAGCCTGTACATTTAGTTTTTCCATTGCATAATGATAAATTTTAGGACTACCCTTGCCTACTCCCACGTGCTCTGTGCTAACTAAAATATCGAAGTAATCTATAATGCCAAGCCTTGTTAATGCGACTGTCATTAAGTCGATTGTAAGTCCTGTGGTTACAGCAAGCCTTATATCTTTAGATTTAACATAGTCTAAATATTTTAAAGCGCCTGATTTTAGCTCAATTTTGTGAGCGTATTCATCGTTTGCTAGCTCTTTCCACTCGGCAATAATATCATCGGTATGCTCATCTAAATCATACAACTTTTTTGTGTGTTCGGCAGATTCGATTATAGTTAAGTGCCCTAGTGCGTCTAAATATTCTCTGGTAACCTTTTTTCCTCTTTTTTCAAGAAAAACCTCGTCTACCATTGTCCAAACATGGGTAGAGTTTAACAAAGTACCGTCTAAATCAAAGAAAATTGCTTTTATATTATCCATAAAACCTCTCTTATATAAAACAAGTGGGCGACCATTGGTCGCCCATTTACCTGTAACTGTTAATTACGCACTTGCATTCATTTTTTTAACAAGAGCAGATTTTTTTCTTGCAGCAGTATTTTTATGAAGAATACCTTTAGCACAAGCTTGGTCTATTCTTTTAACAGCAACACGTACAGCTTCCGCAGTATTTTCGCCTGTTTCTATAGCTGCATTAGCTTTTTTTAGTTTTGTTTTAAGTTCAGAGTTAATTGCTTTATTGTTAGCAGATTTAACAGCAGTAACTTTAACACGTTTTTTAGCTGATTTAATGTTAGGCATAGTACACCTCCTTGGTAATATTGTCGTGCAACTGATATAATACCATATTTACCATGAAAAAGCAAGTAAAAAATAAAGTTTTTGAAAAAAATATTGTAGAAGTATTGGTGACAGGTGATACTAGCTCTAAAAAAGTAAAATAGTAAAGTAATTTAATTACACACAGGAAAAATAGACACGCATTTTTATACGTGTCTATCAACATAATAAACAAACTTATTCGTAATGTGTTAGCTCTGCAATTTTTTGCATTTGTGCTTCTGTTAGAGGTAAAATTGGTGAGTTATCATCTGATGTGTTGCTGTTTTCAACTATCATAACTTCGCCGTCTGTTGTCATTGTGTGGTTGTGCCAAACGCCTTTTGGAATGTTGTACACTTTGCCTTTTTCCATTTTGTACGCAGTGATTTCGGCTGGTTTTTCTCCGTCTCCACCTAGGTATAAGTAGCACTCACCAGAGGTTAAAACAAATACTTCGTCAGTTAAATCGTGACGTTGCATAGTTTTGATAGCACTTACATCTAAGTCTTCGCAATATCTTAAAACTGCTACACACCAACCCTCAAAAAACTTTAGTTTTTGAAAGCCAATTTCAGGGAAATCTATAATTTCCATATCGTTATTTTTTGTAGACATTTTTCCTACCTATTCTTTCATCTTATTGTATTTTGATTAAAACTCTGCCACGCCTGTAGTTCTTGGGAATGGTAGAACATCTCTGATGTTAGAGATACCTGTTAAATACATAACCATTCTTTCAAATCCTAGACCAAAACCTGCGTGTTTGTTTGTGCCGAATTTTCTTAAATCTAAATACCACCAGTAATCTTCTGGATTTAGACCCATTTCTTCAATTCTTGATATTAGCACGTCTAGTCTTTCTTCACGTTGGCTACCACCAACAATCTCACCTATACCAGCCACTAACAAGTCAACAGCTGCAACAGTTTTGTTGTCGTCGTTCATACGCATGTAGAAAGCTTTAATATCTTTAGGATAATCAGTAACAAAAACAGGTTTTTTGAAGTGAACTTCTGTTAAGTACTTCTCATGCTCTGTTTGTAAATCGCAACCCCAAGTTACTTTGAACTCAAAGTTATCGTTGTTTTTCTCTAAAATTTCAACAGCGTCTGTATAACTAACTTTAGCAAATTCAGATTTAACAACATGGTTAAGTCTCTCTAACAAGCCTTTATCAACAAATTGATTACAAAACTCAATGTCTTGTGGGCAATGCTCAATAACATAGCTTATAACATATTTAATCATGTCTTCAATAAGCTCCATGTCGTCTGCTAAATCAGCAAAAGCAATCTCAGGCTCTATCATCCAAAACTCTGCTGCGTGACGTTGTGTATATGACTTTTCTGCTCTGAAAGTAGGACCAAAAGTATAAGTTTTGCCAAATCCCATCGCCATACACTCAGCTGATAATTGACCTGAAACAGTTAGGGAAGTTGGTTTAGCAAAGAAGTCCTCGCTGTAGTCAATCTCGCCGTTTTCTGTTTTTGGAAGATTATCTAAGTCCATTGTTGTTACTTTGAACATCTCACCAGCACCCTCGCAGTCACTGCCTGTGATGATTGGTGTGTGCGCATATACAAAGCCGTTATCCATGAAGTATTTGTGTATCGCATACGCTGCCATAGAGCGCACTCTAAATGCTGCACTAAATAGGTTTGTTCTAGGTCTTAGGTGAGCAATTGTTCTTAAATACTCAACTGTGTGACGCTTTTTTTGCAAAGGATAATCTGGAGAGGATGCACCCTCTACGCATATCTCTGTAGCGTGAATTTCAAAAGGCTGTTTAGCCTCTGGAGTTTCCAAAAGGTCTCCTTTAACTATTAAAGCTGCTCCAACATTTTGAGAAGCAATCTCTGTAAAGTTTGCGATTTTCTCAGCCTCGAAAACAACTTGAATACCTTTAAAGCAACTGCCGTCGTTTAGGTCGATAAATCCTAAAGTTTTAGAGTCTCTAATAGTTCTTGCAAAACCACAAACTGTTATGTTCTTGCCAGCGTACTCTTTAACATTATCGTAAATACATCTAATTTCTGTTCTATTCATAATTATGCTCCATTCTATAACACATATAGTTGTATTCTACTATATAATAGCCAAAATATCAAGCGTTTAACAATAAAATATTAATCGAATATAAATTATTTATATTGACGGAAAGAGCTTAATTGTGTATAATAATAGGGTAAAATTAAATAACTGAGGTGTATGACAATGTCAACTTTACCAGTAGCAGTGCAACTGTATTCAGTTCGTGAGGACATGGAAGCTGATTACAAAGCAACACTTAAAAAAATTAAAGACATGGGATATAACGGCGTGGAGCTTGCTGGCTTGTATGGTCAAAAAGCAAGTGATTTAAGACAAGCTATCACAGAGCTAGACTTAGTTCCTGTTTCAGCACATGTTCCTTATGCAGAACTTCTTAATAATTTAGATACTGTTATCGCAGATTATAAAGAGATTGGCGTATCTTATATTGCTATTCCAAGTTTATCAGAAACTGACAGACCAGGCGGCGAAAACTTTGATAACACTATGGAAGAAATCAGAAAAATCGGTGCAAAATTAAACGAAAATGGTATCACATTGTTATATCATAATCACGACTTTGAATTTTGCAAAATGCCAAACGGTGAATACGGCTTAGATTATCTATATAGTAATGTAAGTGCTGATTTACTAAAAACAGAGATTGACACTTGTTGGGTTAATGTAGCTAAAGAAAATCCATCAGAATACGTGTTATCATATAAAGGTAGAGCACCTGTTGTTCACTTAAAAGACTTTGTTCTTGAGGGTGAAGCAGCAAATATGTATGAGCTAATCGGTGCAGAAGATGAAAAACAAGAGCAAAAAGGCAAGTTTATGTTTATGCCAGTTGGCTCAGGTTGCCAAGACTTCCCGTCTATCCTAAAAGCTTCTATAGAAGCAGGTGCTAAATGGGTTGTTGTAGAGCAAGATAGAAGTGAAGACATACCTGCTATTGAAGCAGTTGAAAAAAGTATAAAATATTTAAACAGCTTTGCATGGTAGTTTATTAAAAATTTGGAGGAATAATTAATGTTAGTATCAACAAAAGAAATGCTTGTTAAAGCAAGAGAAGGTAAATACGCAGTAGGACAATTCAACATCAACAACCTAGAGTGGACAAAAGCAGTTTTGCTTACAGCTCAAGAGAACAACTCACCTGTTATCCTAGGTGTTTCTGAGGGCGCTGGTAAATACATGGGCGGTTACAAAACTATCGTTGGCATGGTTAACGGTTTATTAGAAGAACTAAACATCACAGTTCCAGTGGCACTTCACTTAGACCACGGTTCATTCGAAGGTGCAAAAGCTTGTATCAATGCAGGTTTCTCATCTGTTATGTTTGACGGTTCTCACTTTGCATTTGAAGAGAACGTAGCTAAAACAACAGCTTTAGTAAACGCTTGTGACGTTCTAGGTATCTCTCTAGAAGCAGAAGTTGGTTCTATCGGTGGTGAAGAAGACGGCGTTGTTGGTGCAGGCGAATGTGCTGACCCAGCAGAGTGTAAAGCTATTGCTGATTTAGGTATCACAATGCTTGCAGCTGGTATCGGTAACATCCACGGTGTGTACCCAGAAAACTGGCCTGGTCTATCATTTGAAACACTAGAAGCTATCAATGCTGTAGTAGGTCAAATGCCTCTAGTTCTTCACGGTGGTACTGGTATTCCAGAAGATATGATTAAAAAAGCTATCTCTCTAGGCGTTGCTAAAATCAACGTTAACACAGAGTGTCAATTAGTGTTTGCTGATGCTACACGTGCTTATATCGAAGCTGGCAAAGATCAACAAGGTAAAGGTTTTGACCCAAGAAAACTTTTAGCTCCTGGTTTCGAGGCTATCAAAGCTACAGTTAAAGAGAAAATGGAATTATTCGGTTCTGTTAACAAAGCTTAATTATATTTATACAATATTTTTAGAGGTCATGGCGAGTTTTCGTCATGGTCTCTTTTTGTATGAGTTTACGTATATTTATTATGTTTTCGAATATTTAACAAGTAAATTAGTTGACTGATACTAACTTTTTTGATACACTTATATTAGTATGTTAAATGTTTAAGTGCTGATTAAGGGGGAAATATGATAGGGAAAAATGTAATTTTAATTGTTACAGACGACCAAGGTTATGGGGATATTTCAGCTAATGGTAATCCGTGGCTAGATACTCCGAATTTAGACAAACTAAGAAACAACAGCGTTCGTTTAGAGAGCTTTCACACCGACCCATTGTGTGCGCCAACAAGAGGTGCATTGATGTCTGGCAAATACTCTTTTGGTGCAGGAGTGTACTCTACTTTAACTGCGAGATATTATATGAAGCCTCAGCTTAAAACTATGGCAGATTATTTTAAAGACAGTGGTTATCGCACAGGCATGTTTGGTAAGTGGCATTTAGGCGACACCCACCCATACCGACCACACGAGAGAGGTTTTGACGTTGCGTATTCTTTTGGTGGAGGTGTTATCGGCGAAGCACCTGACTACTGGGGCAACGACTATTTTAACGATACATACACGATAAACGGCGAGAAAAAACAGTTTGACGGATATTGCACAGACACGTGGTTTAGCTCTGCTATTGATTTTATTAAAGATAGCAATGAGAAAGATACGCCTTTTTTCTGCTATATTCCAACAAATGCACCTCATGGACCTTTGAATGTTGAACGCAAATACTTTCAAAAATACCTTGATAAAGGGATAGACGAAAATCGTGCAAGATTTTTCGGTATGATAGAAAATATCGACAATAATCTCGGAATATTGCTTGATTATCTTGAAAAGAGTGGTTTGTATGATGATACGATAATCACGTATTTTGGCGATAACGGAACGGCCGGTGGTTGTAACACGGATAATGACGGGCATGTTACAGATGGATACAACGCAGGAATGAGAGGTAAAAAGGGCACTACTTACGAGGGTGCACACAGAAACGCTTGCTTTATGACTTCACCTAAAAATATATTTGGTGAAAACAGAGCAGTGTACGGCTTGACAGCTCAGTTTGATTTACTAGCGACTTATATAGATGCTTGTGGACTTAAAAAAGGCGATAGATATGACGAGCTAGATGGTGTTAGCATGTATGAGCAACTTAAAAACGGAGACAGTTACATCAACAAAGGTAGAACTATGGTGGTTCACAATATGCAACGAGACATGCCACAAAAGTTTAAGGATTATTCTGTTTTAAGAGATAGTTATAGACTGGTTAGACCGTTGACGACAGAAAGTAACCCTCTTGCTATGGCAAACTTTAGTTCTCCTAAAAAAATGAACCCAGAGATATATAATCTTGAAAACGACCCTGCTGAGTTAAATGATATATATGAAGACAATGTTTTACTAGCAAACGAATTGACTTTATTTTACGAAGATTGGTATGACAGCAGAGTTGATAAAGCTATGGAGTTTAGCCCTATTTACATAACAAAAGAAGAAGAAACCGTGATGACGTGCCACGCTTGGCACGATTGTTATGAGATGTGTTTTTCGCAAGAACATGTGAGAAAAGGTGTGGACGGAAACGGATATTTTGCCTTAAAAGTTATAGATGACGGCGAGTATGACATTGAGCTAAGACGTTACCCAAGAGAGGCTAACACTCCGTTAACGGCTAAGTGTGAAAGTGAAGAACCTACTGATTTAGTTCCAAATGGAAAAGCAGAGGGAAAAGCTTACGATATAATAGAAGCCTCTGTAACAGTGTTAGGAAATAGATACGAAACAAAAGTTAGCAGAGAAGATTATTCAGCGATTTTAAAGGTAAACTTACCTAAAGGTGAGTATAATCTTAGAACAAGATTTTTATTGAAAGACATGAAAAGCATAGGCGCATATTATGTGTATGTAGTTAAAAAGTAATCTCTTTATAATAGAAAGGTCAAAATTATGACATTTGATAGCAATGTAATTTTTGCGTTCACACTAACGCTAATCGCAGGTCTTGCAACAGGTATAGGCAGTGTAATGGTGCTTGTAACTAAAAGCACTAACAAGAAGTTATTATCGTTCACTTTGGGACTTTCAGCTGGTGTTATGCTGTATGTTTCCTTTGTGGAGATATTCCAAAAAGCGATAGAGTCGCTAGTGGATGTATACGGTGAGCGAAACGGCAATATATACGCCGTCTTAGGTTTTTTTGTTGGTATTGGCGTGATTGCTCTTATAGATAAGTTCATGCCTAAAATGGGCAACCCTCACGAAATTCACACAGTTGAGGAAATGGACGGAAAAAGTGAAGAACACAAAAGCAATTTGATGAGAATGGGTGTATTCACAGCTTTAGCAATTGGCATACACAACTTTCCAGAGGGTCTTGCAACCTTTATATCAGCACTCGACAATCCAGAAACTGGCATTATGATAACAGTGGCGATAGCTATACATAACATACCAGAGGGAATTGCAGTTGCTGTTCCGATATTCTATGCAACAAACAGCCGTAAAAAAGCCTTTAAACTTTCGTTTTTATCAGGTATTTCAGAGCCTATAGGTGCTTTAATAGGATATATTTTCTTTATTAGCTTTTTGGGTGAGGAAGCGTTCGGTTTTATATTTGCGTTAGTTGCTGGAATTATGGTGTATATAAGTTTAGACGAACTCTTACCAGCTGCGAAAGAGTTTGGCGAGCACCATATAGCAATGTGGGGATTGATTAGTGGCTTTGCAGTTATGGCAGTTAGTTTGCTGTTGTTTGTTTGATTACAAAACGAAAGTGGGTGTTGTATTTAGGTTTAAAATATACAATTAAACAAAGATAACGTAGGGGCGAGCTATGCTCGTCCGTTAGACCTAATGTACGAATAACAATAATTTTAGATTTAATATAGATCCTAAATATAAAAATTAGCCACATAATATTGAGTTAACAAAAACCTATGCTTTCGGACGAGCACAGCTCGCCCCTACCTAAAGCATAGGTTTTTGTGTGAATTCACCTTAATGTAACAGTCTCTAGTTTTACCTTTTGGGGAAATTTTTCTATGAAAAATCGCTCAATATCACAGCTGTTTTCATATATATAGCTATTGATTTTTAGATATATATTCGTCTAGCAACATAGACATACACAATATGTCGCCATAACCAGTTTTATCTTTAATTGCGTTTCTAAGCCTACCCTCATGCACAAAGCCGACTTTTTCATACATACTTAAAGCTCTTTTGTTGAACGAAAAAACTTCTAAAGAAACTCTTTGAAGATTAAGATGATTAAATGCAAAATCTAAAATAGACTCTGTTGCAAATGTGCCGAACCCTTTTTCTAAATAGCTAGGATAAAATACACAAATTCTATAACTTGCACTTTTTACATCTAAATCTATTTCGTTTAATACAGCTTCTCCGATAATTTTATCTTCGTCAATAATTAAAAAATCGTATCTCGAATTATCAGTTAAACAATTATTATAATAAGTTCTAACCTTGCTTTCTTCATAATAAGAACAAGAGCCGGTTAGGTAGTTGATTTCATCATCACTGCTATAAAAAGCGGTTATATAGCTATCAATATCATTTTGTGTAGCTATTCTTAGCTTGCGATTATTTTCGATATACTCTACAGTTGTTTTCATTTTTACCTCCATCTAAGTTGATATTCTATTGATTATTCAAGAAAAATTAAACCTGTGGTGGAAAACAAGATTTCCCCAGTACTAAACGACCAGAGATATACTCAGTCTTTTGCACGTTTTCTTTTCCCTCTATAGTGTCGATAGTTCGCTTTACCAAAGACGAAAAAACCTCTTTAAAATTATATTCAAACGTTGCTAGGCTAGGCGTAATGTGTCGTCCGTTAGGGTGGCCGTCAATTCCTATAACAGAAATTTCGCTCACAAGGTCTGGTTTATATGTGCTAATAGCTTTAAGTACGCCAAAAGCCACTGCGTCATTATTTGCACATATAACACTAGGGTAATCGCTGTCACAGTTTTTTAGCATGTTAAATGCAGCAGTGTAGCCACTGTCTTCAAGAATACCTCCATAGCACATCCATTTATCTTTAATGGTTAAGCCGTGTTTTAACATTCCGTTTAAAAATGATTTATGCCTTTGAAGAGACGAATAATATCTAATATCGCCGTCAATTATAGCTATGTCCCTGTGCCCAAGCGAATACGCATAGTCTATGATTTTTTCGCCTGTGTTTTTATCAAAATTAACAGAAATCCTATTGTCTTCCCAGTCTCCGTCTTTGTGGTGGTCGAAAACACCAACCACGTTACCAAGCTCAATTAGCTCCTCAATTAAAGGCTCGTTGTTAGTAGCACCTATAAAAATGCCTCCGTCTATCCTACCTTGCATGAATATACTTTTGATTTTATCCACGTTCTCCTTAGATTTTAAGTCGCTTACCAAGCAAGACAAAACAAGGTAGTCTTCCTCTGCGGCTGTCTCGGTAGCATACATAAAAAAGGAGCTTGTAAGGCTATCGTTTGCGATATTATAATCTATTTTATCTGTGCTATGCACCCAAAATAAGCCGATAGTACGGTTTTTCTTACCGACTAACAGCTGACCACTTAGCAATGGATAGTACGAGTTCTCGTCTATAACTTTCATCACTTTATCTCTTGTTTCTTTTGGGACGTTTGCATATCCGTTTATAACTCGGCTTACAGTACTTCTTGATACCCCAGCCATTCTTGCAATATCTGCACTAACTATTTTTTTCATTTATCTTCTCTTTTTCTTTGTAAACACGTATTTATGACTTTATTATATCAAAAACTAGTGAAAAGGTCAATATATGCTGATTTTATATCAAAATACAGCTAAAATACACGCTGAAATGCTTGTTAAGTAGTTTAAAATAACAAATTTATCAGTAAGTGTTGCAAACACGTGTTTATTGTGTTAATATATAATCACATAAAAAGTTATTAAATTTAATTGATATATCTATATAATACACAAATATAGATAATTTAGGAGGATAATTATGAACACACCTATAAAACCAGAACAATTTATTCAAATATGCATTGTTGTTGAAGACATAGAGCTTGCAGCACAAAAATGGGCTAGCATTTTAAATGTGCCAGTGCCAGAGGTTATAGACCGTCATATTGAAGGAAACGAAAACTTCACATACAGAGGCAAGCCAGTTTCATGCGACTTGAAAGTGGTGGATTTTGACATGGGAAGCTATGTTATTGAGCTTCATAAACCTGTTGGTGGAGATAGCACATTCCAAGAATTTATGAACGAGCACAAATATGGTGTTCATCACATAGGTTTTGAAGTGGGTGACAAAAGAGACACAGTGGTTAAAGAGTTAGAAGCTGAGGGCTTTGACATGAGAACTATAGGATATTATCCTGGTAGCAGTTGGACTATAGTTGATAGTGAAAAAGAGCTTGGTGTTAACTTGAACATCAAACCAGTAAGATAAGGTGAGTTTATGAGCAAAAAAATTATTAGAGTGGCAGTAGTTGGTTGTGGTAAAATTTCTATTGTGAGACATGCACCAGAATATCACAATAACCCTAACTGCGAGATAATCGGTTTTTACGACTACAACACAGAAAAAGCGCAGGAACTAGCTGATATTTATGGTGGTAAAGTGTTTGCTAGTTTTGAAGAAGTTTTAGCAGACAAAACGATAGATGCCGTGAGTATATGCACACCGAATGTTTTACATGCAGATAACTGCCTTAAAGCGCTAGAAGCTGGCAAAGACGTGTTAGTTGAAAAACCTATGGCTGTTACTGCTGAAGAAGCTATTGCTATGGTTGACAAAGCTAAGGAAACTGGCAGAATTCTTATGCCGGGGCACAATCAAAGATTTGTTTCAGCTCATAACAAAGCGAAAGAATTAATTAAAAACGGAACTATCGGCAGAGTTATAAGCATACAAACAAACTTCACTCACAGCGGGCCAGAGATTTGGAGCGTTGAGAAGCAGAATTCATGGTTTTTCTCTGACACGTTAGCAGGTTTTGGTGTTTTAGGCGACTTAGGTTCTCATAAAATTGATTTAGTGAGATATCTATTAGATGACGAGATTATGGAACTGACAGCAATGCTTGACACTCTTGATAAAAAAACAAGTGACGGCACACCGATTGCCTTAGAGGATAATGCAACTTGTATTTTTAAGACAGAAAACGGCATTAAAGGTACAATGAATGTGAGCTGGACAAACTATGGCAAAGAGGACAACAGCACTATAGTTTATGGTTCTTTGGGAACTATGAATATTTATGGAAGTGACTTAGACGATATTGTTATTGACATGAAAGACGGCACAGTTGCAAAGTACAGCGTGGGTAAAATCAGTAGCAACACAGAACAGTTGAATTCTCATATAATAGATGCATTTATCGATGCGTGTTTATCAAGAAATGAGCCGATTGTTACAGGAGTAGATGGCAAAAATACTTTGCTAAGTTTACTAGCTGCGATTGAATCGCACAAAACTGGAAAAATTCAAAAAATTGCATATTAAAAACAGAACAACTCCAAAAGTTAGAGCAAAATCTAATTTTTGGAGTTTTTAATCTGTTATAATATACAATTGACAATGCAGAGTAAAAGGTATAATATAAAATTAATTAATTTAAGGAGTTGCATTGCTATGAAATATAATGAAGACGGTTTACAATACCATGTGCAGTTAAAAAAAGGAGATGTTGGCAAATATGTTATTTTGCCAGGCGACCCTAAAAGATGTGAAAAAATTGCAAGACATTTTGATGATGCAAAGCTTGTTGCTGATAGTCGAGAATACGTTACTTATACAGGTTTTTTGGACGGTGTGAAAGTTAGTGTAACGTCAACAGGAATTGGAGGTCCGTCGGCTTCAATCGCTATGGAAGAACTTGTGAAATGTGGTGCAGACACTTTTATTAGAGTTGGCACTTGTGGTGGAATTGACACCGAGGTTGAAAGTGGACATATTGTGATAGCGACTTCTGCTATTAGAATGGAAGGAACAAGCAAGGAATATGCACCGATTGAGTTTCCAGCAGTTGCAGATTTAGATATTACTAATGCTTTGGTAAGCTCTGCTAAAAAGCTAAATGAAAAATACCACGTGGGAGTAGTGCAGTGTAAAGATGCATTTTATGGGCAACACTCACCAGAGGAAATGCCAGTTGGATATGAGCTTGCACAAAAATGGGATGCATGGAAAAAAATGGGTGCTAAGGCTTCTGAAATGGAGAGCGCAGCACTGTTTATTGTGGCAAGTTTTTTAAGAGTAAAATGTGGTTCAGTTTTCTTAACAGTTGCAAACCAAGAACGAGAGAAATTAGGGCTTCATAACCCAGTAGTACACGACACAGAAAGTGCAATTAAAGTAGCGATAGAAGCGTTAAAAGAGCTTATAAAAAATGATAATAAAACGGAGTAAAATATGAGTAAATTCAAGAGAATATTTGTTGTGGTTTTGGACTCTTTAGGAGTAGGCGAAATGCATGATAGTGCAAGTTATGGTGATGTAGGAGCTGACACACTAGGTAATATAGTTAAGAGAAAACAGGATATTAAAATACCAAATTTAGTGAGTTTAGGGCTTGCTAATTTGCATGATTTGCACGGAATAAAAGGAGTTGAAAAACCTTTAGCTTGCTACACAAAATTAAACGAAGTGAGTGTAGGTAAGGACACTATGACAGGGCACTGGGAGATGATGGGTATTCAAACAACCACTCCTTTTAAGACATTTACAGACACTGGTTTTCCACAGGAACTTATAAACTTGTTGAAAGAAAAAACAGGCAGAGAGATTATAGGCAACAAAAGCTCTAGTGGTACTGAGATTTTAGATGAACTTGCTATGCGAGAAATAGAACATAGTGAGCTTATAGTGTACACATCTGCGGACAGTGTTTTGCAAATTTGTGGACACGAAGAAAGCATGGGTTTAGATACTCTTTATGAATATTGCGAAATAGCAAGAGAGCTAACAATGAAAGACGAGTGGAAAGTTGGCAGAGTTATTGCACGTCCGTATATTGGCGATAAAATAGGCGAGTTTAAGAGAACACCAAACAGACATGATTATGCACTAGACCCTAGTGGGAAAACAGTTTTAGACAGCATGAAAGACAAAGGTTTTGATGTTGTATCTGTTGGCAAAATTAACGATATTTTCAACGGAAACGGAATAACACAGTCTAACAAATCTAAAAGTTCGGTTCATTCCATGGAACAAACTATTGATATTGCAAAGCGAGATTTTACAGGATTATGCTTTACTAATTTAGTTGATTTTGATGCACTTTGGGGACACAGACGAGACGCGATTGGTTATGCTGAGGAGTTAGAAAAATTTGATATAAAATTAGGCGAGTTATTGCCATGTATAAAAGAAGATGACTTGCTTATTTTAACAGCAGACCACGGAAACGATCCAACATATAAAGGCACAGACCACACGAGAGAGAAAGTTCCTTTTATTGCATATAGTCCGTTGGTACGTACGGGAAAAGAGCTTGCAGAACAAGATAACTTTGCAGTTATCGGTGCGACAATTGCAGAAAACTTTGGTGTAGATATGCCAGCTGGTACAATAGGAAAATCAATATTAAATGAGATAACATGGGAGTAAATATGGACAGACAAAGTATATTAAACATGGTAGACCACACACTACTATTGCAGACATCAACATGGGAACAAATTAAGAAAATATGTGACCAAGCTATGGAGAACAAAACAGCTTCTGCGTGTATTCCACCAAGTTTTGTAAAGCAAGTTAAGGAGTATGTGGGAGACAGATTAGCTGTGTGCACAGTTATTGGTTTTCCTAATGGTTATAACACGACTAACACCAAGGTTTTTGAGACAAAAGATGCTACCGAAAACGGCGCAGATGAGATTGATATGGTTGTTAATTTAACAATGGTAAAGGACAAAAAATATAGCGAAATTCAAGAAGAAATTGCAAGAATAAAACATGCTTGTGGAGATAAGGTTTTAAAAGTAATTATAGAGACATGTTTTTTAACGGAAGAAGAAAAGGTTGAAATGTGCAAAGTAGTAACTAATGCTAAGGCTGATTTTATTAAGACTTCAACAGGTTTTGGCACAAATGGCGCTACTTTAGAAGATATAATTCTTATGAAAAACAATGTGGGAAAAGAAGTTAAAATCAAAGCAGCAGGTGGCGTTAAATCGCTTAAAGATGCAGAGGATTTTATTGAAAATGGTGCAAGTAGAATTGGAACTAGTAGGCTGATTAGCGATAAATCTGATAGCAGTTATTGAACAATTTAATCTAATATTTTCTGAAATGATGGAATAATAAGGGCTTTACTCAATTTTTCTCGAAAAATTGCGGTTATTAGGCAGAGCCTAAGACGTTTTTCGTAAAAAACGGAATTCTTTTTCCTTAGAAGAGCTTTTTTGTAGGTGAATTTTGTCCCGTAGGGGCAAAAGAGGACACTTTTTGCGATAGAAAAAGTGTCCTTAATATAAGATTTTCTTCTTTTTTGATTATGATTTACTAAAAATTAGAGCGACTATGAATTAACATAGTCGCTCTAAATATTTTGATTAGATATTATCAATAAATGTTTGCATATCGATTACTCTACCACCGTTAATTCTTGACTCCTCTGCGGCAAGAGCTGCAAAATGGCTGTCCATAGAACGTGTAACAGAAGTTGTTCTCTCGTTTTCTTCTGCTTCTTCAATAAGCATTGTAGTAAAGTCGTTAATCATGCCACTGTCTCCACCACCGTGTCCGTTAAGGTCAGCACCTAAGCTTATATCATACACAACAGGTTCTTTGCCAAAAGCAGTGAAAGTTATTAGGTTAGTCTTCATATCTCCACGAATTTCGCCTTTAGTACCCATAATGTGGATATATCTATAGCAGTCTTCTGTGAAAGCACTCATTGTGAAGTTTATTGTGCTACCGTCAGTCATAAGCATGTTAGTAACTTGGTGGTCAACTACGTCGTTATCACACTGATAAACACATCTGCCATAAGGACCTGTTTTAATAGCTTCATAAATTTTATCAACTGTAGGATTAACGCATAATACATTAGACATGAAAGTACTTTTATGTAAAAAGCCTGTTTTTTCATTTGTTACATAGATTTTCTCTGCATCAAAAAGACATTCATCTTTAGCCTTGCAACCACCCATACAATAAGGAGTTGAGCCCTCTGGTGCGTTGTCAGAATTAAATATCATACGTGAACCAAAAGAAGAAATTGACTTACATGTTTTGCCTGTTAACCACAACAAAATATCCATATCATGACATGATTTTTGAAGTATCATAGGGCTAGCTTTTTGGCTATTGCCCCAGTTTCCTCTAACAAAACTGTGAGCTTGGTGCCAATATCCAACGTTTTCATTAGCATTAACATTAATGATTTCACCAATGTCACCGTCATTAATAATACCTTTAATTTTATTATAGAAACTAGTGTATCTTAACACGTGACATACTATGATTTTAACATCGCTTTTTTCAGCAGCTTTTAACATCTCGGCACATTCTTTTAAGTCAGGAGAAATCGGTTTTTCTAAAACTAAGTGATAACCTTTTTCTACTGCTGGAACTGCTTGAGACACATGTTGTCTATCCATTGTGCAAATGCACATAACATCAGCTAACTTAGGTTGCTTCAACATTTCCTCTGCACTGTCAAAGCAGTTTGCGTCGTCTATGTTGTAAAGTTCTTTTGCTTTTGCTACTTTTTCAGGGACAATATCTGCTACTGCAACTACCTTAACTTTGTCTGGAAATTCGTTTTGCATACTAGCATAAATGCTTCCTCTACTTCCGAACCCAGCAATTGCAAATGTGATTGGTTTTTTCATGATTTTTCCTCCAATAATAAATGGTAAAATATTTGTAGAACTAGGCTTTTTCCTGTTCTTACATACGTATCTAGCTCTACACCTCTGTAATATTATCCCCTGCGTATTCCATTGCTTGCTATAACTCTTGCAATATCGACCATTCTCTGTGTGCAATGGTCAAAAAATTTATAAAATCCAGCACATAATATATTTTTACTGCGAACACCATCAACAATAGGCTCGCAATACCTTCTGCAGCCGCCTCTGCAAATAGGTAAGTGCTTACAATTTTTACATTCGTCTACTACATCTAAAGTTCTTTGCACAAAACCCAGTTTATCGCCTTTTTCGTGTATCTCACCAAAGGTATCTGTTAAGACATTTCCAAGCTTGAAATCGTCTAAAACATAGAAGTCGCATGGGTATGTTGTGCCGTCGGCTTCTACAACATTTTGGCAAACACAAAGTCCACTCATACCACAAGATTCAGGAGGGTATCCTAATATCATTTCTATGTAGTTTTCGAATTGTCTTATATGAGGCAAACCTGTTTGAACGAAATCTCTGTGCCATAAGTCAAAAAGATTGCACATAAAAGTGCCAAAGTCCTTAGCGTTAAGGGTGTAAGGCATTTTTTCGTCCTCTTTACCAAAACCAGGTAAACATGGAATAAACTGCAAATATTCAAACTCTTGTTTTTTGAAAAAGTTATATATGCTTTGTATTTTTTTAGCTGTGATAGAGTTAACAACACACAAAATATTAAAGTCAACTTCATGCTTTTTAAGGAAATCAATGCCTTTCATAACGTCTTTATGGCTACCTTTTCCGTTTGCATAAGCTCTAAAAGGGTCGTGACAATCTTTAGGTCCATCTAGTGACACTCCAACCAAAATGTTGTGTTTCTTAAAAAATTCAGCCCAATCATCATTAATCAAAATGCCATTAGTTTGTATAGCTTTGTTAACAGTAGCTCCATGAATATTATATCTGTCAATAAACATCATTGCTTTTTTAAAAAAGTCCAAGCCTGCTAGTGTAGGTTCGCCACCTTGAAAAGCAAGTGTAAGCCTTTTTAAATCTTTTGTAAAAGCATTTTTTATCATAGCTTCTAGTGTTTCTTCGCTCATAATACCATAGCTTTCAGTTTCTCTGTTGTTTGCACTGTCTAAATAAAAACAATACATGCAACGCAAATTACATAGGCTAGAAGCTGGTTTTATAAGTAGAGAAGTTTCTGTAATTTTTGTCATTGTTCCTCCATATTTGCTAAAATATATAGTGAAAATATGGTAAAAAATACTTTTACCAATAATATATTATAGCAGTATTTACTACCCAAAACCATTTTACTATTTATAATAAATAAAGTCAATTGTTTTATTGAAAATAAGAAAAAATTAAGCGTATAATCAGTTGCGTTTTAGGCTTAAATATGTTAAAATACTAATATGTATCGAAACACTATTGACAAAGAAGGAATTATTTATTATGATTAATGTAACTGATGTTAGTTTAAGTTTTAGTGGAGAGAACTTGTTCTCTAAAACTAATCTTATTTTTAATCCGGAAAACTGCTATGGCATTATAGGTGCTAACGGTGCCGGAAAATCTACTTTTTTAAAAATCTTATCTGGTGAGCTTGAGCCGTCAACTGGTAATGTCGCTTTAAAAGAGACAGCTAGAATGAGTGTGCTGAAACAAGATCACTTTGCGTACGAGGAATTAAACGTTTTAGATGTAATTATCGGCGGAAATGAAAAGCTTTACAGCATTATGAAAGAAAAAGACGAAATCTATATGAAAGAGGATTTTTCTGAGGAAGATGGTTTGAGAGCTGCTGATTTAGAAGCTGAATTTGCAGAGCTAAATGGTTGGGATGCTGAAACTGATGCTGCAAAATTATTGCAAGGACTTGGCTTAAGCTCAGATATTTCTTACAGCTTAATGAGCACACTTACTCAAAGTGAGAAAGTTAAAGTTTTACTTGCTAGAGCACTGTTTGGCGACCCAGATGTTATACTACTGGATGAGCCTACTAACGGACTAGATGCAAAATCTGTTGTTTGGTTAGAGGACTTTTTACTAGATTATCATGGTACTGTTATTGTGGTATCCCATGATAGATATTTCTTAAACAACGTTTGTACTCACATTGTAGATATCGATTATGGCAAAATCAAAATGTATATGGGTAACTACGATTTCTGGTATGAATCAAGCCAATTAATTCAAAAGTTGTTGAAAGAACAAAACAGAAAAGCAGAAGAAAAAATCAAGGATCTACAAAACTTTATCCAACGATTTTCTGCTAACAAATCAAAGTCACGTCAAGCGACTTCGCGTAAAAAATTGATTGAGAAAATTGCAATAGAGGACCTACCTGCTTCTTCAAGACGCTACCCTTATGTGGGCTTTACTATGGACAGAGAGCTAGGTAAGGATGTTCTTGCTGTTGAGGGAATGTCTAAAACTGTTGACGGCGTAAAAGTACTAGACAATGTTAGCTTTATTATAGACAGAACAGACAAAGTTGCATTTTTAGCAAGCAATGAATTTGCGATTTCAGCTTTATTTAATATTTTAACTGAGGAAGACACTGCCGATGAAGGTAAGTTCAAATGGGGTGTTTCTACAAGCCAAAGTTATTTCCCACAAGATAATAGCGAGTTTTTCGACGGCAACACTGACAGCATTATCAAATGGTTAGAGCAATATTCAAAAGATACAACAGAGACATATTTAAGAGGTTTCTTAGGTAAAATGTTATTCTCTGGAGACGATGTTTACAAAGCAGTTCAAGTTCTTTCCGGTGGAGAGAAAGTGCGTTGTATGCTTTCAAGAATGATGATGTACGGAAGCAATGTTTTGCTTTTAGACCAACCTACAAACCACTTAGATCTAGAGTCTATTACTGCTGTTAACAATGGATTGATAGATTATAAAGGTGTTGTACTATTTGCTTCTCATGACCATGAGTTTATACAAACTGTTGCTAATAGAATTATCGAGATATTACCTGATGGTGGAATTATTGACAGAAGATGCACTTATGATGAGTATCTAAATCAAGTTAAAAATATTGATGTGAACGATTAATATTAAAATTTGAAAAGAGGATGAACATGAATAAGCCAAACGTATTATTTATTATGTCTGACGACCATGCGTCTAATGCAATTAGTTGCTATGGTTCAAGATTAGCAGAAGTTTTCAAAACTCCAAACCTAGACAGAATAGCGAATGAGGGTTTAAGACTGGACCACTTCTATAGCACTAACTCAATTTGTACTCCAGCAAGGGCTACAATTATGACTGGTCAATACGGACATATTAATGGTGTTAGAACTTTATCAGACAAATTTGACCCTTGCAAAGGTTTAAACCTTGCAAAAATATTTAACGATAACGGATACGAAACATCACTATTTGGCAAATGGCACTTACACTGCACTCCAGAAGGTTTTGACGAATACAAAATTTTAAGTGGTGAAGGTGGTCAAGGTACTTACCAAAGCCCTGAATTTGACGAAAAAGGCAAAGGCATTGTTACACATAATGGCTATGTTACTGACGTTATTACAGGAATGGTTGAAGATTATTTTGACAACACATATTCTAAAGATAAACCTTTCTTTATGATGTGCCACCACAAAGCTCCACATGATTTTTGGGAATACCCAGAGAGACACGAACATTTGTTTGACGGTGTGGATATTCCTCTACCAAACAGCTTGTTTGAGGATAGAGCACACAGAAGTGAGGCGTCAAGAAACTTTGGTAGTTCTGTTACTCCTCGTAGTTCAGTAAGAAGCTTATATGAAGATTTCTCTAAAGATGATTATGTAACAGGCAAGCTTGTTACAACAGAAGATATGACTTTTGAAGAAAAAGGAATAGCTGCGTATCAAAAATATCTAAAAGATTACTTGCGTACAGTTGCAGGTATTGATGACAGCGTTGCTGCTGTTTTGAAAAAACTAGAAGACATGGGCGAGCTTGACAATACTATTGTAATATATACATCAGACCAAGGTATGTATTTGGGAGAGCATGACTATCAAGATAAACGCTGGAGTTTTGAAGAAAGCTTAAAAGCGCCTTTCATGATAAGATACCCAAAACTTTTACCAGTTGGCAAAGCTAACAAAAACTTAATGGCTAATATCGACGTTGCTCCTACACTACTTGACTTCTGTGGAATTGATATTCCAGAGGAGATGCAAGGTGTTAGCGCAAAAGATATACTAATAAAAGAGAATGCAGAAGATTATAGAGACGAGATATACTTTAGATATTGGATGCACTTAGCTCACAGACATGACAACCCAGCTCACTTAGGTATTCGTACAAGAGAGTACAAGTTAATCTATTATTACGGACATGCACTAGATGCAAACGGAGCGATAGATAGACCTACTGCTCAAGGATATGAGTTGTACGACATGATTAACGACCCATTCGAGCTTAAAAATCTTTACGAAGACGAAGCTTATAAAGATGTTGTAGCAGATATGACAGCAAAACTTAAAGCTACAAAAGAGAAATACAAAGATTATGACTGTAATTTTAAAGATATAGTTAAAATTTAATAAGCTATAAATAACTGAGGCTAACCTGAAAAATGGTTGGCCTCAGTTTTTGCTTATATATAGTATAAGGGTTTAGAGTTTTAAATAATTATGAACGTCATTCATAATTGCATTCATAATTATGAATATATCGTTCATAAAATTATTAACAAGAAATGGAAATTGACACCATATATTAAAATGATATTCTTGTACATGAGATAAACATATAAAATAAAGAAGTATAATTAGATATAAATACTATATTGAACGATTTAAACATAATGTTAAATGTGTATTTTGACTATTTAATTCACAAGATTTTAATTTATGAATAAAATATTAAAAAACTTTGAAAAAAGTATTGACTTTGTGAACATTGTGTGTTAGAATATGTTCAAGTTAAAAAACGGTACAGAACAAGTGATTACTTGAAAGGTGAGTCTGACAAGTAAAGCGAGTTAACCGTAAAAAATATATTATGGAGTGATTAATATGAAAAACAATTCAAGCTTCTTATCAAAAGGTTACAACTTACTAAGCGGTATAGTAAGTAAAAGAGTGGTTTCTTTATTACTAGCTGCAACTCTAGTATCAAGCTCATGCTCAGTAGCATTCGCAAACACAACAGGAACAGATGCACAACAACCAAATCCAACATCAGTAACAAACACAGACGCAGGCGAAAATCATTTACCTGAAGTTCAAAACGCTACAGATTATGAAGTAAGCTTTAATGTAGCTGGTGTTAACACAGTAGTTAATACAACTAATGGTCAAATCGCGGGAACAGAAGCGACTATCCCAACAGCGACAACATTAAATAAAAGTAGCGAGAGATTATCAGGCTATGGTTTTGCTGGCTGGTCTACAGTTAAAGGTGACTCAAATAGCAGAGTAACTTTCCCTTACACACCATCAGAAAGCACAACACTTTATCCACTATATGAGCAAGTAATCATACCTGAAATTAAAGACATTGAATACGCAGAAGATTATTCTTATATGACATACGTTTTAAGAACAGTGATTAATCCAAATATCGACAATGTTACATCACACAGCACTTATGATAAATATCTAGTGGCTCCAGGCGTATATGAGCAAAATATAAAAGTTAGTGATAGAAACGGTAGAAATTACACTTATTACTTTAATATACCTGGTGTAAGTTTTGATAAAATTATTTTACCAGTGGATACATCAGCTGTGGTAGTGCCAATGTTCACTTACACATATAATGATGCAAACGGCGATTATCTAGGTAGCTTTGAAGTAGAGAAAAATGCTACTAAATGGAATGATAAACTACCTACAGATTTAGCTACATTAAAAGCACCAACCGGATATAATTTAGATGGTTGGACACACACAATGTTTGGTGCTCCACAAGAACTAGCAACAAATACAAGTGCTGCACTAGCAGATACAGTATTAACACCAGTGTTTACTTATGATATAACTTTTAACTACGGTGGTAAAACAGAAGTTGTAAGTACATACTACAACTATACAACACAAGTAAACCTAGTAAATACTTTCTCTCTTCCTGATAGATCAGGTGGTTCTATCCTACCAGTTCCAACAGATAAATCAAAAGAGTATGTTTGGAAAGATGAAACAGGTAAAGTTTATTCTCCAGACGATATTTCAACAAAAATATATACAGGTCCTATGACTTTTACAGCAGAACTAGTAGATATCAATAAAGTTCAAAATGAGATAGTAGTATTAGAAAAATATCAAACATATAACAACACTGCATTAACAATAAGTGCAGAAGAATTATTAGCTCATGTTCAAAAACAACTAAAAGATTATTCAATTACTTTAGAGCAAATCAAAATCAACGGAACTTCTCTAGTAGCAGGTCAAACACTTGTAGAAGCTACTAATGTTGTAAACACACAAGGTAATATTCAAGTTGAGAGTATGAGTCAACTAGGATACACAACAGTTAATTACACAATTGAAGGCAAAGAAGGCACAGAAATTGCTAATGGCGAAGCAAGAGTTGCAATTTTACCACAAGCAATTATTCTTAACAGAATTTCAGCACATGCATTTATAGAAGGTGATGACACTTTATTAGAAGTAGACAGCACAACTAATGTTGCTTTCCAAATCTCATACTCTATGGGTATTCCAAACGGTGGTTCAGGTTTTGGCGTAAGTAACGAGCTAGTATCTTTGTCAGGAAAATACAACAACAGATTAAGTGGTGTTATATCAGACACAGACCTTAGCACTCCTTTGATAAATGAAGGAATATTAGGTGGTGGAATGACAGTAGAATTGACATTTAAACCACATATTACTCCTTACACTTATGCACCAGGTTCATCTATTTACACAAGCAACTCAGTAGATATGTTATATGAAGGACCAAACAGAAGTAACTACTATGTAACTTCATTAGCAAAATCAACATTCGGTGTTTTAAACATTTCAGATGAAGAAGTTGTTAAAGATTACGATGGTCAAGGCGTTACATTTACAAATGACGGTTCAATGGAAGCTTATGCAGACGGAACTGTATACGGAAAAGATTTCACAATAAAATTCTATAACGAAGAAACAGGAATGTTTGACTTAGATGAATTCACAACTCCTAAAAATGTAGGCACATACAACTATCAATACAAATACGTTTCAAGTGAGACATCATCAGCAGCTCTAAGCGATACAACTCAAAGTGGTAAAATTACTGTTGTTATCAACCCAATCGAAGTAGAATACACAGCACAAAACGCAGAGAAAACAGAAGGCGAAAAAGATCCAGAATTTACAGCAACATTAACAAATGGTACTATTGTTTTAGGCGACACATTAGAAGCAGTAGTAACACGTACAAATACAGAAGAAACAGCAGGAACATATACAGGTGTGTTAGAAGTAACAACAGTTAATGGAAACGACGCAGGTAACTATATCGTTAAAACTGTACCAGCTGACTTTATAATCAAAAATGCACCAGTAGTTACACCAACACCAGCACCAGAAGTTACACCGACTCCAGCTCCAGAAGTAACACCAACACCTGCTCCAGAGGTTACACCAGAGCCAACTCCAGAAGCAACACCGGCTCCAGAGGTTACACCAGAGCCAACTCCAGAGGTTACACCAGAGCCAACTCCGGAAGCAACACCAGCTCCAGAGGTTACACCAGAGCCAGCTCCAGAGGTTACACCAGAGCCAACTCCAGAAGTTACACCAGTACCAGCTCCAGAAGTAACTCCTGCACCAGCAACTCCAGCTCCTGTTACAACACCAGCTCCTGAAGTTGAGCCAGTTGTAGAAACAGAAGATGAACCAGCTCCAGTGGTTGAGCCAGAAGTAGAACCAGAAGTTGAGCCAGAAACTGAAGTAATTGAAGAAGGAAACGTACCAACAACTGAGACAATCAGTGATGACATCGTTCCAACAGACAGCTTCTCAGGCGCAGCATGGGCACTAATGAACTTAATCCTAACAATATTCTCAGTTCTATTATCATTAATCTTCATATTCAAAAAAATCAAAGAAGATGACGAAGAGAACAAAAAAGATAAAGAAGACAGCAGAGAAAAAAGAGACGAAAGAAAATTAAACATCGGTAAAGCTTTCGGACTTCTAACAGCAATCATCGGTATCGTAACATTCATCTTAACAGAAGACATGACATTACCTATGCAAATAGTTGACAAATGGACTATATTCCACGTAGTATACGTATTAGTTCAAGGTATCGTAACTATTATAGCTGCTAGAAAAACAGAAGACGACGAGCAAGAAACAACAGTTTAATTTCTAGTCAAATAAATTAAAGTATTAGTCAATCCATATATAAACTTAAGGACAGCAAACGGCTGTCCTTTTGTTTTGTGTTAGCATATTTAAGGGTGTGACATAAAAACTGTACCGACCCCAAAAAGTTAGACGTAAAATCTAACAACTGGGAGGTCGGTATTTTATGATTATAAAATAATCCAATATCTTTGAACTACAACATCTTCTTCAGTGTCGTGAACTTTATTTTCTAATATTCCACCACAGGATACAATTATCTTTGCAGAAGAAATATTGTCTTTATCACAGATAGCTAACACCTTGGTAATAGAAAATTTTTTAGCTTTTCCGTAGCCATTTCCTCGTTTGTTTGGGATAACAGCATAGCCAATATGACCTCCAAAGTTATAAAGGTAATCATTTAAACAGTGCTTTAGACTAGCGACACCAATGATATTATCACCCTCATCACATACTATCCAAAATGTTTCTGGAACTCTATATTGAGGAATTAAGTCTGGGTTACCACGATTAAGTATATCATTTAGCCATAAATCAAAATCTTAAAATCCATTCATGCCAATACATGTATCACCATTTTGTAACATACTGTTATAAAAATTCAGCACTTCTTTTTTGTGCTTATGTGTAGGTAATAATAATCTTAGCATAATGATTTATACTGTCGGTGGTTGCTCGTTGTTATCTGGTTGCTGTGAGTTTTGTGTTCCGTTTGGATGACCATAACTTGGTGGAACTTGTGTGGTTTGTGATTGGTTCCCATACTGTGGCATTTGTGAGTTGCTTGTTTGGTTATATTGTGGAGGCACTGGAGTGCTGTTTTGTTGTGGAGTTTGAGCACCATTGTATTGTTGTGGGTTTTGATATTGTGGTGGTGCTTGGTTATAACCATTACTATTCGTATTAACATATTGGTTAAAGTTTTGGCTTTGATAGTCATAACCGTTATTTTGTTGATTATATCCTTGAGTATAGCCATACCCTGCCACTTCTCCCATAGTAACTGACGGTTTTTTGCGTAAAGAGAAGAATAAAAATGGTTGAACCACACTAATAAATATTGATAAAACTGTGTACATTACTGCGTTGCTTGGGTTGTAGTCTTTAAAAATTTTGTACATTGCAATGTAATAAAAGATTGTATAAAGTATAGATACTATACCGATTACAAATAGGAAAAGCATAGTTGCAAGCCCTATAGCAATCAAGTCTTCTTCATTGCCGTAATATGGGTAATCATAACCATATAAATAGCTGTATGTTACGTCTAATGGCATATATTCAAAAACCATTGCTATTAAAGTGATAAGCATTGCAATAACTGATATGCTTAGCACGGTTGCGATTATAGGCAAACTAAATCTATAAGCTGTTTTTTTGCCACTTCTTGCAGAGATATGGTCGGCTATTGCACCGAAAGCGTAATTGTTTAACAAAGGAACAAAACTTGTCCATGCTCCTGGTAAATTTCTTCTTTTCATTAATTGAAATGTAGTTATACCTACTAAAATGAATATCAATAAAGCGAAAGCTGACACAATCAATTGATATATAAGCGTAAATGCATACGATACTCCGTATAAATCAGACATATAAAAATCCTCCTCTTAATTATTAATTTGTTCTTTAGGCTCTTTCATTGTTAATGCAATTCTTTTTTTCTCTACATCAACAGAAATTACCCAAACTTTTATTATATCCCCAACTTTTAGTACATCAGATGGGTGTTTGATAAACTTGTTGCTAATTTGTGTGATATGAACCAGTCCGTCTTGATGAACACCAATATCAACAAAAGCACCAAAGTCGATAACATTACGAACAGTACCCATAAGTTCCATACCAGCTTTAAGGTCTTTCATATCCATAATGTCGCTTCTTAAAGCGATTTTTTCAATCTCGTCACGTGGGTCTCTACCAGGTTTGCTAAGTTCTTTTAAAATATCTAACAGAGTAGGCATACCTAATTCGCAAAGTTCAGCTAGTTTTTCTTTGCCGATTTTGTCAGCTCTTTGTTCAATTTCTGCAAGCTCTGCAACCGTAGTTTTCTTTAAATCATAACCACATTCTGTTAGAACTCTTTTTGCATTATCATAAGATTCTGGGTGAACAGCAGTGTTATCTAGCATGTTTTTGCTCTCGCTAACACGCAAGAAACCGACACATTGCTCAAACGCTTTAGGACCTAACTTAGGTACTTTTTTAAGCTCTGTTCTGTTTTTAAAAGCTCCGTTTTCATGTCTATAAGCGATAATGTTTTTCGCTATAGTACTGCTTATTCCAGAAATATTATTCAACAGTGACGGTGAAGCTGTGTTTAAATCTACACCAACGGTGTTAACGCAATCCTCTACCACACCGCTTAAAGCTTCGCCAAGTCTTTTTTGTGGCATGTCATGTTGATACTGTCCAACGCCTATAGATTTTGGGTCTATTTTAACAAGTTCTGCTAGTGGGTCTTGCAATCTGTGAGCGATAGACACAGCACTTCTAAGGGTTAAGTCGAACTCTGGGTATTCGTCTGCTGCAAGTTTAGAAGCAGAGTAAACAGAAGCACCAGCCTCGTTAACAACAGCGTATTCTACATTCAGATTATTATTTTTAATCAAATTATTCGCGAAAATTTCTGTCTCTTTTGATGCAGTTCCGTTGCCGATAGCAATTAAGTCTGCGTTATGTTTTTTAATCATAGAAAGTATAGTTTGAGCAGCTTGTCTCTCTTTATTTTCTCCATGAGTAACATAAATAACAGATGTATCTAAAACTTTTCCTGTTTCGTCAACCACTGCAACCTTACAACCTGTTCTATAACCTGGGTCAAGTCCTATGGTAGTTCTGCCTTTTACTGGAGGAGTCATAAGCAAGTTTCTTAAATTAACAGCAAAAACTTTAATAGCGCTTTCGCTTGCTGTCTCATATAATTCGTTTCTTATCTCACGCTCAATCGCTGGGAAAATAAGTCTGCTATATGCATCGATAGCTGCGTTTTTAACAAACTCGCCTGATGCGTTGTTGCTTTTAACATAAGTATTAATCAAAGAAAACTGTCCTCTAACAGGGTCTAGGTTAACGCTTGCTTTTAAGAAGCCTTCTTTTTCGCCACGCTCAATTGCTAAAACTCTGTGTCCTGCTATTTTGTTAACAGGTTGGCTGAATTCGTAGTACATTCTGTATACAGAGTCCTCATCTTTTGCAGCTTTAGTAATGATTTCACCTTGTGCAGTTGCAACTATTCTAAGTTTCTTACGCACTTCTGCATCATCACTTATAAGCTCGGCAATAATATCATTAGCACCTTTTAGTGCGTCTTCTGTATTTTTTACACCTTTTTCTTCATCGATATAATCAGTAGCAAGGTTCTCTGGCACTGCGTTAGTTTGCTCTAAAATAGCAAGCGCTAAAGGATCTAAGCCTTTTTCTTTTGCAACAGAAGCCCTTGTTTTTCTCTTAGGTTTAAAAGGTCTGTAAATATCTTCAATCTCTGAAAGTATTTTCGCGTGGTCAAGTGAAGTCGAAATCTCGTCTGTCATTTTTTCTTGAGCAGTGATTAATCCTCTAACTTCTTCTCTTCTTGCGTCTAAATTACGCAAATAGTTTAATCTATCATATATTTCACGGATTTGTTGGTCGTCTAGCGAACCGTGTGCTTCTTTTCTATATCTAGCAATAAATGGTATTGTGTTGCCTTGGTCGATAAGTTCTATCAAAGCGTTTAACTGCCATTCTTGCAAAGTGAACTCTGTAGCTAAAATTTGTGAGTAACTCATACATAACTCCATTCTTAATATTATCTTCATTATTTTATCATAATTTTTATTATATATCAAGAACCAAAGTATAATCTATTTTTCTTTGTGTAAAATAAAATATACATGAGGTGATACGATGAAATTATACACAAAAGAGGAATATTCTAAGGTAGTTAAAGAGAAATCTCCTAAATCTCCGTTGTTAAAAAACTGTTTTCTAGCGTTTATTGTAGGTGGGTTGATTTGCACTTTTGGTCAGCTTATTTTAAATATTTATTTGATGATAGGTTTATCTAAACAAGATGCAAGCACTGCTGTGTCTATCACGTTGATTTTTACATCTGCTTTTTTAACTGCGTTTGGGTTATATGACAAAATAGCAAAACATGCAGGCGCTGGAACATTAGTGCCGATAACAGGCTTTGCAAATGCGATAGTCTCCCCAGCGCTTGAGTTTAAAAGCGAGGGTGTTATAACAGGTTTAGGAGTTAAAATTTTTGTAATATCAGGGCCTGTTTTGGTTTTCGGCATTTCGTCATCAGTTTTATACGGAATAATATATTACTTTATTTTACTTTGGGGGTGAGGTTTTATGAAAAGAATAGGAAAATTTACACTTGTTACAGAGAACAAACCTAGCATAATTTCGTATGCATCTGTAGCTGGAAAAAAAGAAGCAGAAGGCCCTTTAGGTGCTGAATTCGACCAAACTATCAGCGATTCATACTTTAATAAAGATAGTTGGGAGAAAGCAGAAAGTGAGTTTCAAATGCAAGCGATATGCCTAGCTATGTCTAAGGCGAATTTAAAAGCAGAAGATGTGAATATTATTTTGGCTGGCGATTTACTTAACCAGTGCATTGGTTCTATTTTTGGTGCAAGAGCATTGAATATTCCTTTTTTGGGGCAGTATGGTGCGTGTTCTACCATGGCGCAAACATTGTTAATGTCGAGCATTTTGGTGGATTGTGGTGCAGCTGAAAAGGCCTTAGCTGTTACTTCGTCTCATTTTTGCACTGCTGAAAGACAGTTTAGGCTACCGTTAGAATACGGAGGACAGAGAACTCCGACAGCTCAGTGGACGGCGACAGGGGCTGGGAGTATTGTGGTAGCACAAGGAGGGGAAATACACATAAACAGACTGTGCATTGGTAAAATAGTTGACTTAGGCATATTGGATTCATCTAATATGGGTGCAGCTATGGCGCCAGCGGCGGCGAGTACTTTGTATGATTACTTTACAGATACAAAGACCACACCTAATGAATATGACTGTATATACACAGGTGATTTGGGTGTGTTAGGTTCTGAATTGATGTATGATATACTACTAAAAAACAATATAGACATTAAAGAAAAACACAAGGATTGTGGAGTGTTATTATATAATATTAAGGAGCAAGATGTGCACTCAGGAGCGTCTGGCTGTGGGTGCAGTGCAACAGTGTTGTGCTCACATATATTAAATCAAATGGAAAAAGGTGTGCAAAAGCGAATATTATTTTGCGCAACAGGTGCTTTGATGTCGCCTACTTCTTCGCAACAAGGGGAGAGTATACCTTCGATTTGTCATGTAGTAGAGCTAATAAAAGAGTAAAAATATGGTGTAAAAACATAAAATTTGTAGTGTTTGTACCGTGAGAATTTGTTTACTTTAAAGATGTATTAATGAAGTGAAAGTATAACGTTATTAAATTATGTTATAAATTAATTTTGATTGCTAAGTTATTATTTTATTCATAAAATTATAAACAAACAATGTACAAAAATATAATAATTTAACGTATAATATTTTCTGTGATATTTTTATGAAAATTTATGCATTTTTATTCATTAAAATAAGAAAAATATCTTGATTTTATTTTAATTATCTGTTACTATTAAATGAAGAAAGTGCGTTTTTGTTTTCTAATAGTTAAATTGTTATTTAAAACGTTCTTTTATTTTATAATACAATACCGTAAACGGTATGCTTCTTGCTGAAAGGAAGGACATATAATGGCAAAAATTTTAATAGTGGACGACGACAAGAATATATGCGAATTACTGAGACTATATATTGAAAAAGAAGGTTTTGAGACAGCGATAGCTAACGACGGTAAAATTGCTGTAAGCTATTTTCACTCATTTGCACCTGATTTAATATTGCTAGACATAATGTTACCAGAGCTTGACGGATGGCAAGTTTGTAGAGAGATTAGAAAAACATCTAATTGCCCTATCATTATGCTAACTGCAAAAGGTGAAGTTTTTGACAGAGTTTTAGGTTTGGAGCTTGGTGCTGATGACTATGTTATCAAACCTTTTGAGTCAAAAGAAATTGTTGCTAGAATTAATGCAGTTTTAAGAAGAATAGGCAAAGAGGAAGAAGCACCTAAAAAAGATGTTAGCTATGAGAACTTGTCTATCAACTTAACAACTTACGAGCTAAAAGTTAACGGTGAACCTATAGATACACCTCCTAAAGAGATGGAACTTATTTTCCACTTAGCATGCAATCCTAACAGAGTTTTCACAAGAGATCAATTGCTTGATGAAGTTTGGGGATTTGACTATTATGGTGATAGCCGTACAGTTGACGTTCACGTTAAGAGATTAAGAGAAAAACTTGAAGGTGTTTCTACAAAATGGGCACTTAAAACAGTTTGGGGCGTTGGTTATAAATTTGAAGTTAAAGAGTAACATAAAACAGGTGATTTAATGAAAAAATCCTTATTTAGAAGATACTTATTTATTACAATGAGTGTTGTTCTTATAAGCTATACTGTATTTGTTAGTTTGATAATGATGTTTTTAACAGATAATTATTATAGAGAGCAAAGAGAGTTGCTATTTAGTGGTGCTGTTTCTATATCTAATTTTACATCTAAGTACACAGATTATAACTCCAATATAGAGGACTTTGTACTTAATGGAGACAGCATGGAAGCTTTCTTAGACACTTTCTCTCGTAATATTGACTCTGACATGATAGTTACCAATTTAGAGGGAGAAGTTTTGATAGGTGCATTCCCAAACAGTGGTTTGACTATCGAAAATTTTCCAAGTGTAGACGAAAACATTATTCAAGAAATCAGAGAAAACCATTATGAAGAAAGAGGAACATTTCAAGATGTATATTCTAATGAAAGATATACTGTTGGAGTTCCTTTAATAATTAAAGGCGAAGATGGATCCGATTATTTAGCTGGAGCCGTTTTTGCCTCAACTGATTTTTATACAGGTATAGAATACATAAGTTCAATGGTTCAAATATTCCTTTTAGCGGCAGTTGCAACACTTGCAGTAACTTTTGTTATTGTGTGGGTATTTACCTATAGAATGGTGCGACCTCTTAGAGATATGTCTGTTGCGACTAAGAAATTTGCAAGAGGCGAATTTACAGCGAGAGTAAGTATTGACAGCAATGATGAAATTGGTGAGCTTGCGTTGGCTTTTAACAACATGGCAAATTCACTTGCAAATAGCGAGGGTATGAGAAGAAGTTTTATTGCGAATGTTTCTCACGAACTTAAAACTCCTATGACATCAATTGGTGGTTTCATTGATGGAATTTTGGACGGAACAATTCCACCATCAAAACATCAACATTATTTATCCATTGTGTCTGAGGAGACAAGAAGACTTGCAAGGCTTGTAAAATCTATGCTAGATTTATCAAGAATTGATAGTGGTGAGGTGAACCTAACGCCTACACTTTTTGATATTTCAGAAACTTTGGGCATGATATTATTAACTTATGAAGATAAAATATATCAAAAAAACTTAGAGATTACTGGGTTTGATGATATTTATCCTTGTGATGTTAAAGGCGACAAAGACTTGCTTCATCAGGTTATATACAACTTGATTGAAAATGCAGTTAAGTTTACAAATGATAATGGAACTATCACTTTTTCTATTAAAGAGACTGCAACAAGGGTTACTGTTTCTGTTGAAAACACAGGAGCCGGAATTGATGCAGAGGACTTACCAATGATATTTGATAAGTTCTATAAAACAGATAAAAGCAGAAGTCACGATAAACACGGTTTAGGCTTAGGTCTATACTTAGTCAGAACAATAATTCAGCTCCACGGTGGAGACATAGTAGCTACTTCTGAAAAAGATGTAAGCACTAAATTTGAATTCTATATACCAAAAACTGATATAACAGAAAAAGATGTTGATTTACTTAACTTAAGTAAAGAAGCAGAAATTGATGTTATAGATGTAGACTGATATGAAAGGGTGATTATTTGGACAAATTTGATAACAACATAATCGATGAGACTTTAAACAATGATGCAAACAATAGCTCTAACGAGAATGAAAATATAGAGGAAAAAGATAACACTACTTTCGAAAATATCTCTAGCGATAAACAAGATTTATCAGAGAAAAACGATAATTATTATACCCAGTCTGCTCCAAATAATTGGACAGTTAACAACACACAAGCTACTGACAGTCTTGAAGATAAATCAGCTACAGTGGCAGCGAATTATACTAATGTACCAAATATGAATGCTGAGCCACAAGCAAATGTGCCTCAGCAAGCTAGTGTGTATGGGTATGTAAACCCACAAGTTAGCATACCACAAACAAATACACAGTATTATCCTCCAACACAGCAGTATAATGCTCCAAACTATAATGTTAACAACCAACAAGTTACACCGTCACAGTATCCGCAAAATGGCGTGCCGATGTATCCTAATGGTAATCAAGTACCACAAAACACAGGATACAATCCTAATCAACCATATTATCCTCCTTATAATCAAGGCAATAATATGAATGGCAATGTTCCGTACTCATACAAGGAGCGACCAAGAAAACAAAGATTGAATACAGGCGTTAAAATATTTATTTTTGTTATATGTGCAGTGGCGGTAATATCTGTTTTAGGGCTAGTAATAGGTTTAACAACTTACCAAATTGTTCCGTCAAATTATTATGATGATGACGGAGATATCGCAGAGCCTTATACTGACTCGGACGACTACTCAAGCGATGATGAAGACGAAGAAGAAGATTACGACGGTTTTGCACTCCCACCTGAGATAGATGAAGATGAGCTTGAAGTATATGACGAAGAATTAGTTCTGCCAGATATTGATGTAGAAAGCTATGGTAGCGGAATAGTTCTTAATTCAAAGCCAGCTACAGCAGAGCTAGAACCGTCAGAAGTATACGAGAAAGTTATAGTTTCAACTGTAACGGTTGAAGCAAAAGTACCTTATGATATAGACGGCGAAACATATTATGAAGATAGTGTAGGTACTGGAATTGTTGTAACAAGTGACGGATTTATGCTTACAAATGGGCATGTTATAGGGTACTCAAGAACTGCTGTTGTCACAATCACAACGCATGACGGTACTAGGTACCCAGCTGTTGTGGTAGGATATGACAAAGGAACTGACTTAGCTATTTTAAAAGCAGAAGACCACGGTTTTACTCCAGCTGAATTTGGAAGTTCTGATGAACTGAAAATGGGTGAGTGGGTAATCGCTATTGGAAACCCAGGTGGAAGTAGTTTTTCTGGCTCATTAACAAGAGGTGTTGTGTCTGGTTTTGACAGAAGTGTAGGTTATGTTTCTGACGAAACAATTCCGTACATTCAAACTGATGCAGCGATAAACCCAGGTAACTCTGGCGGCCCACTTGTGAATATGTATGGGCAAGTTATTGGGATTAACACAGCTAAAATTGTTGCAGATGATTACGAGGGAATGGGTTTTGCGATTCCGACAAGTGATGCGAAATCTATAATCGATGAACTGCTTGACAAAGGTTACGTTGGTGGTAGAGTTCGTTTAGGCATACTAGCAAGAGCGGTTGGTGCTGATGAGTACTATACATCTGGCTTACCTGTTGGAATTGAGATTGTTGAGATTGACCCTGACAGCAGTTTTGCTAACACAGAAGTTGAGGTAAATGACGTTATTGTATCTATAGATTTTGAAGAAGTTTATGATTTAACGATGTTGTCTGAAAGATTTTTAAGCTATTCACCAGGTGACACGGTAACGGTTGAAATATATAGACCGTCTACAGAAGAAACCTTGTATGTAGATGTTGTATTGCTTGAAGACAAAGGTGAAACACAAGATTAACGAGACAGCGAGTTTGTTTAGGCAAATTCGCTGTAGCTATAGATATAAAAGAAATGAATAGAAAAAGAGGATAAAAATGATAAAGACATTCGTAGGTGGAATACTAGTTGGTATGGCTAACATAATCCCAGGTGTTAGTGGTGGTACCATGATGGTTATTCTTGGGCTATTTACAAAAGTTATGGACGCTATAAGTGGATTATTCACTAAAGACTTAAAAAAACTAAAAAGCAACTTAATTTTTCTCGGGATTTTAGGTGTGGGTGCAGTTGTAGGTTTAGTGCTTTTTGCAAACTTGTTAGAGATACTTTTTGCTTACGCTCCAACTCAAACACTTTTTGCATTTGTTGGTATGGTTGTACTTTCAATTCCGTCATTAAAGAAAAAAGAGATGAAAGACGACAAGTTCAAACCTATTCCATTTATACTTGCATGTGCGTTGATATTTACAATAACATTTATCGCACCTGAGGAAACAGAACAAGTTGTGACAAATTTTCCAGCAATAACTGCTATGTATTTAATAGGAATGTTCTTTTTAGGAATTCTAGCTGGTGGCGCAATGTTTATTCCTGGTGTCAGCGGTAGCATGTTAATGTTAATCATTGGTCAATATTATCTATTCAAATCTTTGGTAGCAGAGGTAACAAGTTTTAGAGTAGAAGTGCTAGTACCATTAATGGCTATTGGTGTAGGAATTGTGGCAGGAGTAGTTTTAAGTTCAAAACTTATGAGCGTATGCCTCGAAAAATTCCATGCTGGAACTATGAATTTTATTATGGGACTGATAGTATCAAGCAGTATAGCGTTAATACCATTTAATGCAACGTATGACATAGTAACGATTTTAACTAGTATACTAGCACTTGTAATCGGTGGTGCAATAGTTTGGTTAATTGAAAAATTTGCTTAATAAAAATAGGGGCGATAGGTAAAACAAAGTACTTATCGTCCTTTAATTTATTTTTTCACTATTTTATGTTTTTGCACTTGTTATATATGGTGAAATATGATATTATTATCGTAATAACAAGCAAATAACTGAGGGGTATTAATTATAGAATATGGAAATAAAACTTTGTATAAATTGTTTTGAAGATATAGATACTAGCATTGGTGGAGGAGAGGTTTGTCCTTCTTGCGGATACAACAATCACCAAAAAAGTTTAAAAGGTGCGGTAAAGGCTGGAACGACTCTTGCAGAAAAATATATTTTAGGTAGAGTTATAAGTGCTAATAGCGAAGGCTTTACTTATTCAGGCTTTAACAAGACGAACAACACAAGAGTGAGAATAAAAGAGTTTTTTCCTGCTACGATTGCATATAGAGATGAAAAAGCTGTTCATGCAGCAGAGGGAAAGGAAGAACTTTTTGACAAAATATATAAAGACTTTCTACACTTGACCACAGTGTTACCTAAATTAAGCCACGTTGCAGGAGTATTGGAAATTCAAGAAACTTTAATAGAAAATAACACTTGTTACATAATATATGAATATATAGAGAGCATGACTTTAAAAACTTTTGTTGAGGGCAAGGGTGGAAAGTTAGACATTAATTTGTGCACAACTCTATTTAATCCAATCATCAATGCATTAGAAATGATGCACAGTGCAGATATTAAACATTTGGGTATATCACCACAGTCGTTAAGAGTTTGCAAAGATGGAAAAATGCGACTTTTTGATTTCTCTATAGAAGCTGTTAGAAAACTAGGAACAGGATTAGAGCCAGACTTAATAAATGGTTGTGCTGCGTATGAGCAATATGGAAATAGCTTAGAATGTACAAAGGCTACTGATGTTTACGGTTTAAGTGCTAGTATATTATACGTGCTAACAGGCAGATTACCTGACTCAGCAAATAAAAGATTAGAAAATCCTAGACTGATGATTAGCAGAGAAACATTAAAAATAATACCTCAGTATGTGATTTCTACATTAGCTGGTGGGTTGCAGGTTATGCCAGAGAATAGAACACATGATTTTACGACATTTAAGCAAGAGTTTAATAACGAAGTTCGTGAAGAAGTACAAGAACAGATAGTTCAAGAAAAAACAATAGAAAAAACTGAAAAACCTAAAGCTTATTCAAGTTCGGGTAACAGTAAAAATGTTGTGAACCCAGCAGTTTGGATGTGGTTATCGTTTTTGGTGACGATTGTAATTTTGTTTACTATAGTATATAGATATGTAACAAGCCCAGAGTTTTCATCTGACGGAGTGGTAGAGTTTTTAGATAACACAATAAGCGCAGCACCAGAAAGAGAAAAAGTTCCAGATTTAGTTGGCGAATCGTATGATACATGGACACAGGAGTTCTTGAACTCAGACGAATATCAGTTCGAGATGTCTATTTTATCTCAAGAATTTAGTGACGAGTACGGACAAGGTTTAATTTTGGAGCAAACACCAGAGGCAGATACTTATGCAGAAGCTGACACTGTTATAAAAGTTGTGTTAAGTAGAGGGTCAAGCAAAAGAGAACTTCCTAGTATAAATGGAATTCAGTTTGCAGAAGCATTAAAATTGCTAGAAGACGAAGGCTTTATTGTTATAAAAGAAGAAGCAATTAGCGATCAACATGCTGTAGGGCAAGTTTTATGGTATGGTGGAGATTATAGCTCAGGTGATGTACTAGAATATGGAACGGAAATTCCTGTTATAGTAAGCAAGGGTTCTGAATAAATAAAAGGGACGTTAATTCGTCCTTTTTGTGCATGTGAAAGTTAGTTTAAGTTAACTTGAAATGAGGGATAAAATGATAGAGAAAAAAATATTTAATGTAACAGGCATGACATGCTCTGCGTGTTCTGCACATGTAGAAAAATCAGTGGCAAAAGTGGATGGTGTTGCCAAAGTAGAAGTTATGCTACTTGCAAATTCTATGAGTGTTGAATACGATACAGATACAACAGATACGGATAAAATATGTGGTGCTGTAAAAATTGCTGGCTATGGAGCGAGCTTACATAATACTAAAGAAACAAAGACAAGTGCAAAGTCAGATGTAAATGACGAGATAAAAAACATGAAATCAAGATTAGTTACATCGTTTGCATTTTTAATTCCATTAATGTATGTATCTATGGGAAGTATGATGGGCTTGCCTACACCGTGGTTTTTTGTGGGAATGGAAAATGCAGTGATTTTTGCATTTACTCAACTACTTTTAACTTTGCCTATACTAATAATAAACAAATCTTACTTTATAAGTGGATTTAAAAAGCTAGTTAAGTTGTCCCCAAATATGGACACGTTAATAGCAGTTGGAGCAAGTGCAGCTTTTATATATGGCATAATTGCAATATATATGATAACTTATGGACAAAACCACGGACACCCAGAGATAGTGCACTCTTTTATGCATGATGTGTATTTTGAATCAGCTGGCACTATACTCACACTAATTACTTTAGGTAAATATCTAGAGATACGCTCAAAAGCAAAAACAACAAGTGCTATAGAAAAGCTTGTTAACCTTTCACCAAAAACAGCAACTGTTTTAATAGATGATACAGAAAAAGAAGTATTGGTAGAAGATATTCTAGTAGGCGATATAGTTCTTGTAAAACCAGGTGGAACAATTCCAGTAGACGGAGTTATAATAGAGGGATATTCTTCGGTTGACCAAAGTGTGCTAACTGGCGAGAGTATTCCTGTTGAAAAAACAAAAGGTGACAGCGTGATGTCGGCTTCCATAAATAAAAGTGGTATGCTGAAAATTAATACAACAAAAACTAGTGCAAACAGCACCTTGGCTCAAATAATTAAATTAGTAGAAGAAGCAGGCAACAGCAAAGCGCCAATATCCAAATTAGCAGATAAAGTAAGTGGAGTCTTTGTGCCAGTCGTAATGGGGATTGCATTACTGTCTTTTATAATATGGTTTTTTGCAATTGGCGAGACACTCACGTTCTCGTTATCAATCGCTATCTCAGTACTTGTAATATCATGCCCGTGTGCACTGGGTCTTGCAACTCCAGTTGCGATTATGGTGGGAACTGGTAAAGGAGCACAAAACGGAATTCTAATAAAATCTGGAGAAGCTTTAGAAATCGCACATAAAATAGATACAGTAGTTTTGGATAAAACAGGAACAGTGACAGAGGGTAAACCAAAGGTTACAGATATAATAGAACTTAACGGTTATTCAAAAGATTTTCTTCTTAAAAAAGCGTATGGAGTGGAAAAGTACTCAGAACACCCACTTGCAAGTGCAGTGTTAGAGCACGTAAAAGCTCAGAATATAGCAGAGCCAACTATAGCAGAGTTTGCATCTGTAACTGGAAAAGGCGTAAAAGCTAAAATAGATGAAGAAATTATACATGGTGGAAACCTAAAATACCTGAACGAAATAGGTGTCGACACGGCAAATGCAGATAAAATCATAACCGAATTGACAGAGAGTGGGAAAACTCCGTTGATTTTCAGCACAGATAATACTATAATAGGTATTATTGCAGTGGCTGATACAGTAAAAGAACAGAGCAAAGTTGCAATATCTGAACTAAAAAATAGTGGAATAGATGTAGTTATGCTGACTGGTGACAATGAGAAAACAGCAAAAGCAATAGCAAATTCTGTTGGTATAGATAATGTAATTGCAGAAGTTCTGCCAGATGAAAAAGAGAAAGCCGTAAGAAACATAAAAGAAAAAGGTAAAATTGTCGCAATGGTTGGCGACGGAGTTAACGACGCACCAGCACTAGCCGTGGCAGATGTCGGCATAGCAATTGGTTCAGGTATGGATATAGCGATAGACTCAGCAGATATTGTTCTAATGAAAAATGAATTAACGGAAGTTTCCACTAGCATAAAACTGTCAAAAGCTGTCATAAACAATATCAAAGGAAATCTATTCTGGGCATTCTTCTATAATACTATAGGAATTCCACTTGCTGCAGGATTGTTATATCCTGTATTAGAACTAAAACTCAACCCAATGATTGCAGCAGCAGCTATGAGTATGAGTTCAGTTTGTGTAGTGTTGAATGCTCTAAGATTAACAAGGTTTAAAACAAACATATATATAGAAAAGAAAAAGGAGACAAAAACAATGACAAAAACAGTAAGTATTGAGGGTATGATGTGCGCACATTGTACTGGTAGAGTAAACCAAATTTTAAATGAAATCGACGGAGTTAGTGCAGAAGTCAGCCTAGAAAACAAAAATGCAGTGCTAACACTTACCAAAGAAGTTGATAATAAAACTATAGAAGACCTAATTAATGGCGCTGGATATAAAGTGATAGATATTAAATAATACTAAAGAAAGGAATACCCTAGAAAGGCTCGTGCTTTTCTAGGGTGTTTTGCTAATAATTATAATTGAATAAAGGAGATAAAAATGAATATATTACTTTTAAATGCAAGTCCAAAAGATAACGGTGCAACTCAGGAAATTCTTAATATAATACAAACTCAAATTCCTAGTGATGTTAAATCAGAGATTGTATGTCTGGGAAATGTATGCGTAAAATACTGTCTAGGTGATAAATCTTGTTATGAAACATGTAAATGTATAGTAGAAGATGACATGGAAATGTTGCTAACAAAAATAGATAAGGCAGATAAAGTGATAATTGCTGCGCCGTCGTATTGGGCAGATGTCCCAGCGCAGTTTAAATCATTCATAGATAGATGTACTGCATATAGTGATACAAACCCAAATCCAGAGAGAAGAAAACTAAGAACTGGTATTAAATGTTATGGAATTGCGTTGCGAGCAGGAATGAGAACAATCGAGTGCGAACATATTATAGATACAATAGAACATTGGTGTGGACACATGGGGATATCAATGGTAGGTAGCACGTACTTCTGTTCAATTGATAACAAAGAAGATATTTTGCAATATAATAACGAAATACTAGCTAGAACTAGTAGCTGGGTTAAATGAAAAACGCACCATTATAATAGTAGAAGTAATTGGCAATATATATAAAGTATTATAGATAGGTTAATAAACAGTAAAATAGACATAAAATAGTTGAATTATTAAGAGAAACAGTAGATAAAAGAAAAAGAAAAGAATATGTAAAAAAAGATAGAAAAAAGTATTGACTTCATGCCACTCCTATGGTATTATATGTAAGTCGCTTCGAGAGGGGCGGCAAACACAACAAAACCAAATCGAGATACCGAAAACACATTTGAAAAAAGATGAAAAAAGGTATTGACAAATAGGCAG
>CAYJKT010000017.1:0-65007 GCA_964370775.1 uncultured Eubacteriales bacterium
CGCATGTGGCGAGCTAGTTGTTAGCGAAACTACTCCGACAACTTGCCCAAAATGTGGCGGAAATCACCTAAGCCAAGATGAAGACACACTAGACACATGGTTCTCATCAGCTTTGTGGCCGTTCTCAACTCTAGGTTGGCCAGAAAACACACCTGATTTTGACTACTTCTACCCAACAAGCACACTTGTTACAGCTTATGATATTCTCTTCTTCTGGGTATCTAGAATGATATTCTCAGGAATAGAGCACACAGGTAAAAATCCTTTCGACACTGTTTTCTTCCACGGTTTGATTAGAGACGCACAAGGTAGAAAAATGAGTAAATCTTTGGGCAATGGTATCGAACCACTTGGCGAGGTTGCAAAATACGGTGCAGACGCACTGCGTTATGCACTTGCAACAGGTAACAGCCCAGGTAATGACATGAGATATTCAGAAGAAAAAATCATGGCTAGCCGTAATTTTGCAAACAAAATTTGGAACGCTGCTAGATTTATCCACATGAATATCGAGGGTAAAGACGTTACAAACAGTATTCCTAGCAAATTGTATATTGAAGACAAGTGGATTATCAGCAAATTCAACGCATTAAGCAAAGAGATTACTGATAACCTAGATAAATTCGAGTTTGGCATTGCATTAAGCAAACTGAATGACTATATTTGGGACGATTACTGCGATTGGTATATAGAGCTTGCAAAAATCAGAATGAATGACAAAGATGAAGCAAGTGCTAATAGTGCAAGACAAACACTAGTTTGGATACTTTCAAACAGCATGAAGTTATTGCACCCATTTATGCCGTTTATCACAGAGGAAATTTGGCAAAGCTTACCACACGAGGGCGAGGCTATCATAGTAGCACCGTGGCCTGAGTACAACAGTGAGTTAGAGTTCACAGCTGATAGCAGAGACATGGAAAAAATAATGGATTTAATTAAAGCGATTAGAGTAAGACGTGGTGAGATGAACGTTCCACCGTCTAAAAAAGCTACAATTAGCATAGCTTCTGAGTATTCTGACTTGTTTAAATCATGTGAAAATGCACTGTGCAAACTAGCTTATGCAACAGAAATTCAAACTGGCGACAGCTTTGATATAGACGGCGCTGTAACAGTTGTTACAGATTCATGCACAGCATACATGCCTATGGCAGAGCTTATCGACTTTGAAGCTGAAAAAGCAAGACTAGCAAAAGAGTTAGAGAGTTGTGAAAAACAACTTAACACAGCAAATGCAAAGCTGAATAACGAGAAATTCATGACATCAGCGCCTGAAAATGTACGCCAAGGCGTTATAGACAACGCAGAGAAGTTAAAAGAGAAAATCAAAATGCTTGAGGCTTCACTGGATAATTTGAAATAATATATATATATAACAAAATCCACTTAAAAGTTAGGTTTAGCCTAGCTTTTTAAGTGGATTTTTTATGTGGTAAAATTCCCCTAAATTAAAAAGGAGAGATATACATGAAAACCTATGGATATGTGCGAGTTTCTAGTATAGATCAAAATGAGGAGAGGCAGATATTGGAACTTAAAAAAGTTAAAGTTCCACAAAAAAATATTTATATAGATAAACAGAGTGGAAAAGATTTTAACAGGGCAGGATAAAGAAAGTTACTTAAAAAATTGAGATAAAATGATTTATTGTATGTGCAGAGCATTGACAGATTGGGACGCAATTATGATGAGATACAGTGTGAATGGAGAGTTCTTACAAAGGATATCGGTGTAAATATTTGTATTATTGACATGCCACTTCTTGACACACGAAATGGCAAAGACCTTATGGGGACATTTATTGCAGACTTAGTGCTTCAAATCTTGTCATTTGTTGCACAAAGTGAGCGTGAGAATATAAAAAAAGACAAGCAGATGGAATTACTGCAGCGAAATTACGTGGAGTAAAGTTTGGCAGACCTAAGAAATGCGTGCCAGATGAATTCGAAAAACTTATAAAAAGGTGGAAAGAAAAAGAACTTACTATTGAGCAAGTTCTTAAAGCTTGTGATATAAGTGAAGCAACTTTGTATCGTAGGCTTCGTGAAAATAGGTTTACAAATAATCGTAAATAAAGAAAAAGCTATCAAAAGTGTACTTTTTGATTATAGTTACATTAATGTTAAATAACGACTAAGAAAATGTTGAAATTACAAATCCTAACGGAATATCTTCATTTTTTGCAAGAAAATCCACGGAATTTCTTGACTTTTGTTAAAATCAGGTATATACTTTTAGTTATAACGACCTACCAAAAAGTACACTTTTTGATTATAGTGTGCAAAATATAATAGAATGGAGTGAAGTCATGAAAAAGCTATTTGCATTTTTCCTTGCAACAGCAATAACATTAACTCTTACAGCATGTAGTGATGTAACACAAGAGGACTATGATTTGCTTACGCAAGAGAAAACTGAATTAGCGGAGAAAATCGCTGAAATCGAAGATGAAAATGCATCCTTGGCACTCACTATTGAAGAACAGAATGTAACGATTGAAGAAATGCAGAGTCGTATTGATGCATTTGCCGAGCTTGAAGAAAAATATGGTTCATTATCTGATTCAGAAATAGATGCACAGACAGCAGCTAATGATTTGAAAGCTGAAGAAGATAGATTAGCACAAGAATTGTTATTAGAGCAAGAAGCTGCAGAACAGGCTGCCGCAGAAGCCGCCGCTGCCGAAGAAGCTGAAGCTGAAGCTAAGTTAGGCTACGAAACAGGTATAACCTATGATGATTTGTCGAGAAATCCAAGTGATTATGAAGAAAAAAAGGTCAAGTTTACTGGAGAGGTTCTTCAAGTAACGGAAGTAGGTTCTGAAGTGCAAATACGTTTAGCTACCAAACCTGCAAGCTATGGTGGTTACAACGATGATGTTATATATGTATTTTTTGATTCTTCACTAATTGCTTCACGTCTATTAGAGGATGATATTATAACAATTTATGGAGTCTCTAAAAACTTATATACATACGAAACCATAATGGGTGGTAGTGTTACGTTGCCGTTAATACAAGTGGATAACGTAGAAATAAATTAAACTGTTACATAGAAGAAATAGAATTTTTATTAAGGGCGTTTAATGCAGATGATTTTATGTCAGATGACTTAGTAAGTGAAGTAGTTACATTAAATCCATAATTCAGACAACACCTATTATAACAACCTAATTGACAAAGATTTAGTAGTCTGACTACTTTGAATAAAATAGATTAAACCAATATATCCCATAACGAGAAAGCAAGAAATACAGCTTGCTTTCTCGTTTTTAATAATTACAAAAATATTACAATTTCGACAAAAAACTTTTGCAAAAATTAAAATACTGTGATATAATAAAAAACGTATATAAATTGAAACTAAGGTGACTAGATGAAAAAAATCGGATTATCGATAATTATGATACTTTTTTGTACATTGTTGTCGTCTTGCACATATATGGGAATTGACCCACAAACGCTCATGTCTCCTCCAAAATCGTCAGAGGACCAACAGGCTATACACGATTTAATGATTTCAGAGAACGAGTCGTTGGACTTCATTTATCCTAAAAGAGGCGATTATAGGTCAGCTATTATTATGCAGGACTTTAACAATGATGGAAACGATGACGCTATGGGTTTTTATGAAAATCCAGAGGGTGGCATAATGCTTAAGTTTATGACCAAGGAAAACGGCGAGTGGTCGATAGTAAGCATTTTTGCAAACACTGGTATACAGTTGGATAAAGTCGTTTTTGGTGATATTAGTGGTGACGGAATAGACGAAATTATCGTAGGTTGGGGTTCTCCACAAAGTTTAACAGCAGTTATTACTGTGTACAGTTTTGTAGATTATAAATATGAAGAAAGTATTCTTGACTACAGCTATAATGAATTTATTTTAACAGATTTTAACTCTGATGATGTTAAAGAACTTTTCACATCTACAGTTTATGTTAACACAGAAGATGAGTTAAGCGAGGATATTGAAGCTATGGCGAGAGTGTTCTCTTTAGATGAAAACAAGCTTTCCTTAGATTACTCTTGTGAGCTAAACAACACTGTTGTTAGGTACAGCACATGTAATTTTGTTCAAGTGAGCGAAAATGAGAAAGCTGTGATTTTAGAGGGCACAGTCGACGAAGGTGTATTAGTTACTGAACTAGTTTACTTAGACGGAAATAAAATAGTAAGTCCATTTTCGAGTGAAGAAATGAAAGCGCAGTACAGCTATTTTCCAAGGCCTAGTAATCTATCTATTTCAAGCCAAGATGTAAATGATGATTGGACCTATGAAATTCCACGTGCTAAATTGCAACCAGGTCTTGTTGATGGTCAAAAGTTGGAGTCATATAATTACTATATTGACTGGGTAAATTTTAACTATGATGATAACACCACGGAAGTAGTGAAAACTAGCATAGTTATAAGCGATATTAATTTAACATTTGATGTTCCTGCCGATATGCAGATGATATGCGATTATGACGGAAAAAATAAATATAGTTTACACCAAAGGGTAATAGACGATAAAGGCGAGTTAGTTTATGAGCGTAGAGTAATGGTTATTCAGATGATTGACGAAGCCGAGTGGGACGACATGAAAGAAGACGGACGATACGAAGAACTGTTGAGAGACAACAGTGGAAATATATATGTGGCAGATAGTTTTTCTGACTTTGAAAATGAGTTTTATGATAGCTTTAGACTGATAAATGGTTAAGGAGATGTAGATAAATGAAAAAAATACTTGTGTGCGAAGACGAACAAAATATTAGAGAATTTGTGGTTATCAACCTAAAAAGAGCTGGTTATGACGTAACGGAAGCTAGTTCTGGTGACGAGGGACTTGAGATTTACGAAAAACAAGGCAGAGATTTTGACCTTGTAGTACTAGATTTAATGATGCCCGGCAGACACGATGGATTGGCTGTTTGCAAAGAGTTACGCAAAAAAAGCAATTCTTTAGGTATTATTATGCTAACTGCAAGAACTCAAGAAATGGATAAAATCAGTGGTCTTATGATGGGTGCAGATGACTATATCACCAAACCGTTTTCTCCGTCAGAACTTGTTGCAAGAGTTGATGCTGTATATCGTAGAGTAGAGCTTTCTGGGGACAAAAAACAAGATTTCTCTGAGCAATTAGTATCTGGTGATTTTGTGCTAAACTACAAAAACCGTTCTTTCTCTAAAAAAGGAGAGCTAATTGAGCTAACTCAAGTGGAGTTCCAAATTGTTGAGTATTTTTTCTCAAACCCTGGTATGAATTTAAGCCGTATGGACATTTTAAAACATGTTTGGGGCAATTCTTACGCTGGCGAAGAAAAAATCGTTGATGTTAATGTTAGAAGATTAAGAATGAAGATAGAAACAGAGCCGTCAAACCCTGAGCACATTATAACTGTATGGGGATTGGGGTATCGTTGGGATGCGTAAGATAACACTTGGAGCTTCTTTGGGGCAAAAAAGTATATCTAGAAGATGGTTCATCAACAGCCTTTGTGTTATGGTTGCATTGCTTGTTGTGTTTATATCCATACTTGCTTTTACATTCAAAAGCAATGTGTACAGTAGTTTACAACAGATAATTACAGGTAGAAGTGAGGAGCTTATTAACGTGCTTTCTACCACAGCTGGGTCGGACTTCTCAACAGTATCGAGGTCGTATATTGAAACATTCCCAGATAAAAACGATATGGAGATAATGTCTATATCAAGCAGTGGACACGTTATTGTTAGCTCAACTGGTTTTTTGCCAAGGTCACAACCTTTTATGCCTGATTACGACAGTGCTATTATCAGCGAAAACGATTTCGGTTACTGGGCTGGCACTAGTGATACTGGCGAAAGTGTAATGGCTGTTACAAGAGTTTTTCGCAACAATTATGGCGAGATAGAGGGTTCTTTGAGATATATCATATCCTTAGAAGAAGCAGACGACCAAATAATGGTTATAGTTCTTGCTTTGATTGTAGTCGGTGTGATTATTGCACTTATCATTACTTTATCTGGCCTGTACTTTGTTAAATCTATCATTACCCCAGTAAAAAAACTTACAGTTAGTGCTCAAAAAATTTCCAGTGGAGATTTTGGAGTACGAATTGAGAAAAAAGATGACGATGAAATCGGGCAACTTATAGATAACATCAACCTAATGGCTGAGGAACTAGGCAATGCAGAGCAGATGAAAAACGACTTTATTTCCTCTGTTTCTCACGAGCTTAGAACACCTCTAACAGCGATAAAAGGTTGGGCAGAAACGTTGCAAGGTGGCGAACAAGATAAAGAAACTGCCGAAAAAGGCATGGCTGTTATCATCAAAGAGGCTCAAAGGCTTTCTGGGATTGTTGAGGAGCTGTTGGATTTCTCTAGGCTACAAAGTGGTAGGTTGAATTTGGTTCTAAAGAAAACCGATTTACTGGCAGAGCTTGATGAATCTGTGTTTATGTTCACAGAGAGAGCAAGTGCAGAGAAGAAAAACTTGGTTTATGACGAAGCGACAATGTTTCCACCAGTTTTAGCAGATGTTAACAGGCTTAAACAAGTGTTTATCAATATTATAGACAACGCTCTAAAGTACACAGATGAGGGTGGAACTATAACGATTACAACTGCAAGAGAAGATGATTTTATTCATGTTATAGTACAAGACACAGGCTGTGGAATACCAGAAGAACACTTGCCTCATATTAAGAAAAAGTTCTACAAAGCTAATCAAATTGTTAGGGGTTCAGGAATTGGACTTGCTGTTGCTGACGACATAGTCGACATGCACGGAGGCAAGCTGACAGTCGAGAGCGAAGAGGGCGTAGGAACTAAGATAACAATAGAAATGCCAATTTACACAAATTAGGAGGAAAGATGGGCAAAATTACAACTATTGGTGGACAAGCATTGCTTGAGGGAATAATGATGTTAGGCCCTAATAAAGCGATTGGTGCGTTTTGCGATAGCGAAGGAAATATTACAACAGAAGAGATAAAAAGAGAGTTTTTAAGAGATAAATATCCGATTTTAGGTAAACCTTTTTTAAGAGGAATTTTTAACTTTGTCGACACACTAAAACTAGGCTCTAAGGCTATGGAATTAAGTGCAAATAAAGCAGAGATTGAGAGCGACGAAGAAACAGAAACTAAGTTTGAAAAATGGTTAACTGAAAAAATCGGTGACAAAATGGGCGCTGTTATAACAAGCATTGGCGTGGTATTGGGTCTAATTTTGTCTACACTTTTATTCATATATTTACCAGTTCAAGCATTTAATGGAATAGACTACTTAACAGGTGGAGTGATAACAGGTTGGAGAGCAGTTTTTGAGGGTGTTCTAAGACTTGCTATTTTTGTAGGATACATCGCTTTAATATCTTTAATGCCTGATATTAAAAGAGTTTTTATGTACCATGGCGCAGAGCACAAAGCTATATTTTGTTACGAAGCAGAGTTACCTCTGACAGTAGAAAATGTAAGAAAACAAATAAGATTTCACCCAAGATGTGGCACAAGCTTTTTGGTTATATTAATACTTTTGGGCATAGTTGTTGGAATGTTAATTCCTTTTACAAACACATGGTTAAGAACAGCGTCTAAAATAATCACACTGCCGATTGTGGTGTCTGTAGGTTATGAGCTGTTAAAACTTTGTGGAAAATATGACAACGCTTTCACAAGAGCGATTGCAGTGCCAGGTTTGTGGGTGCAAAGGCTTACAACAAAAGAGCCAGACGACAAAATGATAGAGACAGCTATCGTTGCGTTAGAGGGAGTTATTCCTGAAAATGGCGAAGATATTGTAAAAAAATAACAAGTTTAGGACTGCGAAAAGTCAGATATAGATAAAAAGAGAAGCTGTCACTAGGTGATAGCTTCTTTTTTGTGTATTTGGTAATGTATTGAGGGGGTATCAGTAAACTGACGACCACAGGTCGCCCCTACATTTTGCAATAGATTTTTAGATAGGTGGTTTTGTTAAATGGACGGCACCACATTCCACAATGAATTTTGTCGTTTGTGCTTGATAAAATCAATCTATGTAGTAGCAATCTAATTCCCATTTTTGTGGGTTTGTGTCTATGTATTCCCATATTTTCAGGTAGTCTTTTTCGTTTCTTATTATGTGGTCGTGGTATGAGCGTTGCCATAATTTTAACCCCACACTGCCGTGCAATTCATTTATATTTTTAGTGCTTTGATATTTGAACCAACCTATAATATTGCCGATTGTAGGGGACGGGTTGCCCGTCCCGGTTTGAGGATTATTGTTATTTATCAAAATAATCAAATGTATATGATTAGGCATAATAACATATTTGTCAATTTTTATTGATGTATATTTTGATGAAATTTTACCGATATATTCATTTATTATTTGACCGTTATTGTTTAACCGAACATTCGGAACGGTCGAGAAATTCGGGAGGGGAAACCCCTCCCCTACGACGATTTCACCAAACAAACATTCACGATTATGGGTGCATATTGTTATAAAATACGCACCATTTCTAGAATAATCATAATTTTTTAATCGAATTAATTTTCTTTTAGGTAAATTCATTTAATCACCACGTCAAATACTCATAATAGGTTTCACTAAATATTAAAATGATATTCATTATCAGAAACTTTAAAACCATTTCCTTGGTATAAATATTTGCCGACTTCAGATGAATGTAATGTGATTTTTGCATATCCAATTTCACGAAGATAGGTTATTGCATACTGTAATAATTTTGTAGCAATGCCTTGTCTACGATAACAGGGTATGGTGTAAACATTCATCATCCTTGCTGTTTTCCCATTCATAAGCGAAGTTATTGGCGGAACTTCAAAAAGTGAAACTCCTATTGTTGCAATAATTTGTTTATTCTCTATTGCTATAAATTCTATATGTGTATTATTTGACATTGTTCTTTTTAAGAAAGCTAATGTAGCTATTTCCATTTCTGATAAATCGAAATTTATATCGTTTTCTTTTCGCATTTCTAACCTAATTTTGACTAATTCATTTATTTCATTAATATTAGCTTCTCTATATTCCACTTAACAATCCACTCCTATTATATAAATACTCTTCCCCTCAATTATACACCAACATAAAAAATAAAACAATAACAAAACTAGAGTCCAAACATACAAAACCAATTTAAAATTAACTTATAAAGGAGAACTACTATGCCTAAGTTTTTTGTTGACAGCATAATGGAAAACACCTATATTTTGGAGGGCGAAAACGCTCGTCATGCGATAAAATCGCTCAGAATGAAAGTGGGCGAAAACATTACACTTTGCGATAACAACAAGACCGATTTTTTTGGAGTGGTGTCGGATATTAACGACGGTACTGTGTGCGTTAATATCACAGATAAATGCGAAAATACTGCCGAAAGTGCTGTTAATATTCATCTGTTGCAGTGCATACCAAAATCCGACAAAATGGACTTTATTGTTCAAAAAGCAGTGGAGCTTGGAGTGTATGACATCACGCCAATTAACTCTATTAGATGTGTTAGCAACATAAAAGGTAAAGAGCTTAAAAAAATCGAACGCTGGAATAAAATCAGCTTGGAGGCTGCAAAACAATGTGGCAGAGGCATGGTTCCTGTGGTGAATGAACCACTAGAGTTTAGCGAAGCTGTGAAAAATGCTAAGGGTGACAAAATCATTTTTTACGAGGGCGAAGCGCTTAGTTTAAGAGAGTTTTTGAACAGTTCTAACATCACTGACATCACTATACTGATAGGCTCTGAGGGTGGTTTTGATGTGAAAGAAGTAGAGCTTGCTAAAGCAAACGACTTTGCAGTTTTAAGCCTTGGTAGCAGAATTTTACGAGCAGAGACAGCGTCAATCAGCGCATTGTCTATTATTCAATACGAGAAAGATAAATAGGTCTAAAATGAACATTGTTATAACAGGAGCTAGTGGTGGAATAGGCACTGCGATAGCTTTAAAATTAAATGAACATAATCTAGCTTTGCAATACAACAACACAGATATAGCTGAGGATTTAAGCAAGCATTTTAGCATAAAATGCAACTTAACAAATGAGAGCGAAACTAAAGCTATGTTTAGTTCCATTATTAATGAAATTGGCGATATAGACGTGTTGATAAATAACTGTGGCATTAGCTATTTTTCATTATTGCAAGATATGAACCTAGCAAAATGGAACGAGGTTATGGCTGTGAATATGAGCTCTGCTTTTTTGTGCACAAAAGAGGTTATACCCTCTATGCTTAAAAAAGGTGGAGGCCACATTGTCAACATAAGCTCGGTGTGGGGGCAGTGTGGTGCTTCTTGTGAAGCAGCGTATAGTGCTTCTAAAGGCGCTATGATTTCTTTCACAAAAGCGATGGCACAGGAGCTTGCGCCCTCTAATATTTTGGTGAACTGTGTGTGCCCAGGGTTTATTGATACAGCAATGAACAACAACTTGAGCGAAGCCGATAAAATAGAATTTATAAAAGAAATTCCTTTAGGTAGAGCTGGAACAGGTGAAGACATTGCAAAAACAGTGGAATTTTTGATAAATCAAACCTATATAACAGGGCAAGTGATAGCTGTAAATGGAGGACTATATATATAGTCACAATATTTGTATACAAAGTAATAATTAGGATAGAGAATAACACAAAAATATGGTATTGTATTTGATATATTTGAAATACAAAGGAGATAAAAATGAAAAGTTTACTAAAAATCTATAACATAGAAACAGACGAGATTAGATTGGTTTCATCTTACGATAAATTAATTGAGGCACCAAACTGGACACCTGACGGGAAACATTTGGTTTATAATGCAGAGGGCAATTTGTATTATCACGATTTAAGCACAGGTAGCGAAAGACTTCTTGATACAGGCGATAAATCTTGCATTAACGACCACGTTATTTCTAGCGACGGTAAATTTGTTGCTACAAGTGCTGGTATTCCGTATGACGGAGAAGTTAATGGCGTGCAAGATTTTAGATGTTTTATCTACATTATGCCAGCTGAGGGTGGCGAGCTAAAGCTTATCACTCCGCTGTTCCCAAGCTTTTTGCACGGTTGGTCTCCTGATATGAAAGAGATTGCATATTGTGCATATAGAGAGGGCGATTTAGACATATACACAATGGAGCTTGCGACAGGTATCGAGAAACGTTTGACAGACGCACCAGGGCTTGATGACGGACCTGAGTACTCTTATGACGGCAAACATATTTGGTTTAACTCAGTTCGCAGTGGTTTAATGCAAGCATACAGAATGAACGCTGACGGAACAGAGCAAACTCAAATGACTTTTGACAACATGAACAACTGGTTCCCTCATATCTCACCAGACAACAAAAAGGTTGTATTTATATCTTACGACCCACGTGACGTAGAGCCTGGCGACCACCCACCAAACAAAAATGTTAAAATCAGAATGATGAATGCTGACGGAAGTAACGTTAGAACTTTGGTTGAATTATTCGGCGGACAAGGTACTATCAACGTTAACTCTTGGAATCCAGAAAGCACAGAATTTGCATTTGTAACTTACGAGTTATAATAAACTGAATAAATAGAAAGAGGCTATGACATGTTTTTTGTGTCACTGCCTCTTTTTGTTATCTAGATTTAATTAAAAACTACTTACCCTCTCCCCTAACAATTCTGTAATAAACCTTTGATGTTAGGTAGTACATTGCTATATAAATTAGAGTAAACGCCGCCACGGTTATTCCTGCACACATAAAATATATGCTATTATTTTGCAAACTAAACATCTCTAGTATAACAAGCAAAGCCTTGCTTGCTACAGCTGTGTGAATTATTGCACCAATTATTGGCAATAAAAACACCATTATAATCTGCTTGTTTATACTTTTTTTAACCAGTTTATTTTCCATGCCAATTTTTTGCATTATAACATAGTTTTCTCTGTCCTCATATCCCTCTATAACTTGCTTGTAATATATGATTAACAACACGCCTAAAATAAGCATAGTTCCTAAGAAAATTGTCACAAAAAATAATGTACCATGTAAAGCCATAAATTCCGTTGTTGCTTCTGCTTTATTCACAAAGCTTATAGAATATGTCTTTTGTTGATACTCATCGCCAATCTGTTGAGTTAAACTATCTGTTACATTGTTTTCAGGCAGTACATCAAAATGTATGTTATACATCATTTTTGCAGTGTTGCTGTCTAAATAAGCTTGGTCAAAAGCGTTATCGCTCAAAACAAAAATGTATTGATCCATCATTCCAAAATAATAATAGTCTTCTAATTTATCAACTAAAGTAGTATCCGTTAAAGTTTTCTTATACTCTTTACCATTAAAATTAACAATCTCAGGTGTTGCTGTCTCGCAACCGACCAACAATTCATCATCAGCAAGGTTAATCTCTTTGCCTGTAATATTTTCATAACCACTTTCGTTAATTAACGCACCACTTGCCGATAAAACATCAGCATTACTTAAATCTATCCCGTTTTCAACAGCTACATAAAACCCAAATTCAGTAAAATCTTCGTTTGTTGCGAATGTAAAATGTTTGTATGTTGTAATGTTTTCTATACCTGTAAAACTTTCTGATACTTCATTTTTCAGCTCATCTGCTACTATATCATCTATACCCTCAGTACCAATCTGATACCTATAGTCGTGAGAAAATCTAATATCCATCATCTCTGAAAATCCAATATACATTGACAATGCCATAGACACCATAACTATAACCACTGTAGATAAGATACATATATTAGTAAGCCCTGCTGCATTTCGTTTTATTCTGTGCATAAGTCCTGACACAGCTATGAAATTTTGTGGCTTGTAATAAAACTTTTTGTTTAGCTTTAGTGCTTTTAAAACTGCTATGCTAAATGCAGAGAACAAAAAGTACGTTCCTATGCACACAAGAAGTGCAGCTAACATAAATAACATTACTGCAGATACTGGGTCCTCTAAAGTGATTGCCAAATAGTATCCTATGCCAAGCGTCAACAAACCAATAAGTAAGAAAAACACATTAGATTTCGGCGCTTTATCTGCCATTTTAGACGCAGTTAGCATTTCTCCAGTTTTTGTTCTGTAAATCTCTACTATATTCGCAAGGCTAGACAATATAAAGATTGCTACAAACACAGCTATCGTTATCCAAAGTGCATGTATATTAACCTCGAAATTATATTTTAAGTCGAAGTTTATTAGCCTATATAACGCAAAAATCAACATTCTAGAAAACAATATTCCAAGTGCCAGTCCTAATACTATCGACACCGTGCCTATCATAGTGTTTTCGGTTATAACTATTCGGCTTATGTGCTTTTTCTCTAACCCTAATATGTTGTAAAGTCCGAACTCTTTTTTACGTCGCTTAATCAAAAAGCTGTTAGTGTAAAACAAAAAGAAAACTGAAAATAACCCTTGCAAAATCATAGCATAATTCATTATAAGTGATAAGTTTCCTGTTCCCGTTGTGTCGCTCATGGTTAAGTTAATGCTGTTATAGAACATTAATACCGATAACACACATGTTAAAGTGTATGGTAACATCATTTTTGCATTTTTCTTGATATTATTTAACGCAAAACCTACAAAAAATCCCTTTTTCATTTACCTGCCTCCTTGTTGCAGAGCAGTTAATGTCTCTGTTATCTTTGCAAAAAAGCTGGTTTCATCTTGCTTACCTTTATATAGTTCGTGAAAAATCACGCCGTCTTTAATGAAAAGCACTCTGTTTGCAGTAGCTGCACATTTCACGCTGTGAGTTACCATAACAATAGTCTGTTTTGCTTCATTCAGCCCCTTAAAAATGCTCAGTAAAATATCTGTCGATTTTGAGTCCAACGCTCCTGTAGGTTCGTCAGCTAGTATAAGCACTGGGTCAGTTATAACAGCTCTTGCAACTGCTACCCTCTGTTTTTCTCCGCCTGAAATCTCATAAGGATATTTTTTTAACAGCTTTGCAATTCCCAAGCTATCTGCTAAGTCATGTAAATTTTCTTTCATGGTTTTTGCACTTTTGCGAGATAAAACAAGTGGTAGCAAAATATTTTCTTCCACTGTTAGAGTATCTAACAAATTAAAATCTTGAAACACAAAGCCTAGCTTCTCTCTCCTAAATTTAGCAAGCTGTGCTTCTTTTACTCCAGATAAATCGTTGCCGTCAATAATCACGCTTCCACTAGTTTTTTTATCTAGTGCTGCCAAGATGTTAAGCAAGGTGGTTTTTCCAGAACCTGACTCACCCATTACCGCGATAAATTCGCCGTTTTCTGCTGTAAAATTGACATCTTTCAACGCCTCTACCTTGTTAGTGCCTAACTTTGTTGTGTATGTTTTTTTAAGATTTTTAACCTCTAATATATGCATCTTTTTCTCCTCTCAGCATAGTTAATTTGCAGTTGTATTGTTGAATGTGTCTCTATAATAATCCAAAACTGCAAATCTATCCATAACATACACCTTATCACAGCTTACATTTTTGTAAGATTAGTTTACTCATATACTCTTTCTTGTTGAGATAAATCAATAGCAAACTCGCTTCCCTTGCCTATCTTGGATTTTGCCGTTATGTTAAAACCTAACAAATTAAGCGATTTTTTGCATAAAAACAGACCTATCCCACTTGATTTATCATTTACCCTACCAATAAAGCCAGTGTAACCTTTGTGAAAAATCCTAGGTAAATCAGTGTCAGATATTCCAATTCCTGTGTCGGTTATTGTTAGCTTATCGCCAGTTAATACAACCTTTACTTCGCCTTTTTCTGTATATTTTAATGCATTAGATATTATTTGACTTAACGCAAATTTAAGCCATTTTTCGTCTGTTGACACATATAAATCTTCTAAAATAACATTAAACCTAACTTGTTTAAGATTAGATATTTGTATAAATTCTTTCAAAACTTGTTTTACTATCGGCTTAACATTTTGCTTTTTTAGCATTAATTCTGTTGTGCTTCCTGTCAATTTAACATAGTTAAGCACCATATCTGTATAATGTTCAATCTTTGTAATTTCAGCTAAGATTTCTCTGTTATGTTCCTCTTTTGCTAGTAACCTAAGTGCAAAAATTGGTGTCTTAACCTGATGTACCCACAAGGTGTAAAAATCTATGTTGTCCGTGTACTTATTTTCAAACTCAGCTATTTTTTCTGTGTGCATACTGTAAAAATCAGCTATTATTTTGTTATATAGCTTTTCAATTTCACTACCTTTGTCACCTGTAATGTTCTCTAAATTGTGGAGTCTTTTATCTATTTGATTTAACCTTTTTATCTTCTTAGCATAAAAAATATAGCTTACTGTCAGATACACCATAAGCACAGCAAAACAAATCATCCCACCATAAACAGCAGAGCTAACGTTGGTTTTTTCCACATAAAACACTGCTACAAAAATCAACGTAAAAACAACAGTTAGTAATAGCAATGCACTTTTACTTTTTAAAAATCCTTTAAGCATTTATAACATACCCCAAATTTTTTCTTGTCTCAATAAAATTCTCGCAACCAATACCACTAAGTTTTTTTCTAAGCCTATTTACGTTCACTGTCAGCGTGTTGTCATCAATAAACTCATCACTATCCCAAAGTTTAACCATAAGCTCATCTCTAGACATTATTATAGACGGATTTTCCATAAGCGAACTTAAAATAATATACTCATTCTTTGTAAGCTCAGTTTTTTCATTCTTGTAAGTAGCACTTGCATTGAGCATATTTAAGCTTAAATCCTTTACTGTTATAACAGTTTTCTCGTTGTTAAAGTCATAGCTTCTGCGAAGCAACGCATTGATTTTAGCCGTCAGCACGTCCATATCAAAAGGCTTTGTGATATAGTCGTCGCCACCCATATTCATAGCCATGATTATGCTCATGTTTTCACTAGCTGATGATATAAAAATTATCGGTATATTTGTACTCTTTCTAAGTTCACTGCAAATATTGTACCCATTTTTATAAGGCAAGCCAATATCCAACAAGCATAAATGAGGCTGAAATTCGCCAAACTCGTTTATAACATTGCTAAAGTCTTTCACTATTTTTGTGTCGAACCCCCAAGAAATCAAATGCTTTTCAATTCTTGTTGATATAACTGCATCGTCCTCTATAATAAATATCTTTTTCATAAGCACTCCTGTAAACATTATGCTACCATTATACACTTTTTAACTAATTTTGCAAATATACACTTAAAATGCAAAAAGACAAGCGACATGAATAACCATATCGCTTGTCTGATAAAATTGATATTATACCAATTTTATTAGATAAATTCTTTTACTGTTTTAACAATATTATCACTGCTTAAACCGAATTGTTTTAGTAAATCAAGTGCTGGTCCTGAATGACCGAAAGTATCGTTAACGCCGATTTTCTTTAATGGTGTTGGGCATTTTTCAGATAAAACTGAAGCCACAGCGTCGCCAAGTCCACCGATAACATTATGCTCTTCGCACACAATGATTTTGCCTGTCTCTTTAGCTGCTTTAAGAATAATTTCTTCGTCTAAAGGTTTGATTGTGTGGATGTTTATAACTCTTGCATTAATTCCTTGCTCTTTTAGTTCTCTAGCAGCTTTAACAGCTTCTTGAACCATAAGACCAGTTGCAACAACTGTAATGTCATCGCCATCAATCAAAGTTACACCTTTGCCAAGTTCAAATTTGTAGCCGTCAATTTCATCTATAATGCTCTCAACTGCAAGTCTACCAAGTCTGATATAACAAGGTCCGTTATACTCAACCATAGCTTTAACAGCCTCTACCATTTCGTAGTGGTCGCATGGGTTGATAACAGTCATTCCAGGAATAACTTTCATCAATGATAAATCTTCGCAACATTGGTGAGTAGCACCGTCTTCACCAACAGATATACCAGCGTGTGAACCAACAACTTTTACGTTAAGATGTGGGTAACCTACTGAGTTTCTAACTTGCTCAAAAGCACGTCCAGCGGCGAACATTGCAAAAGAAGCAGCAAACGGAATTTTGCCACAAGTAGCAAGACCAGCTGCGATACCTACCATGTTACACTCTGCGATACCACAGTTGATAAATCTGTCTGGGAATGCTTTTTTAAACACGCCAGTTTTTGTAGCAGCTGCTAAGTCTGAATCTAAAACAACGATATTGTTATTAGTCTCTGCAATTTTGCACAATGCTTCACCAAAGCTTTCTCTGGTTGCTTTAACTATTTTCTCTGCCATTTTAGTTTCCCTCCTTAAGCTTTGCCATAGTCACTTCAAGTTCTGCCATAGCTACATCATATTGCTCTTTATTTGGAGCAGCACCATGCCAGTTAACATTATTTTCCATGTAAGAAACGCCTTTACCTTTAACTGATTTAGTTATAATAGCAGTAGGTTTTCCTTTTATAGTTTTAGCTTCATTAAAAGCTGTTTCTAACTCGTCAAAGTTGTGTCCGTCAATCACAATAACGTGGAAGCCGAAGCTCTCAAACTTAACGTCGAAAGGCTCTGGACCACCAACTTCGCTGATAGGGCCGTCTATTTGAAGCCCGTTGTAGTCTACAATCACACAAAGGTTATCTAGTTTTTTATGAGAAGCAAACATTGCAGCTTCCCAAACTTGTCCCTCGTTGATTTCGCCGTCACCTAGCAAAGTGTAAACTCTGTAATCTTTGTTATCCATTTTGCCAGCTACAGCCATACCAACTGCAACAGAAATACCTTGTCCAAGTGAACCTGTAGACATGTCAACACCTGGTGTGCCTTTCATGTCTGGGTGACCTTGCAACATAGCACCGATATGACGAAGTTTAGATAACTCCTCAACGCCAAAGTATCCTCTTTCAGCAAGAGTAGCATATAGTGCTGGCGCACAATGTCCTTTAGACAAAACAAATCTATCCCTATCTTCCCATTTTGGATTTTTAGGGTCAATGTTCATCTCTTTAAAATACAGGTAAGTGTGTATATCTGCTGATGAAAGCGAGCCACCTGGATGTCCTGATTTTGCATTAAGAACACCAGTTAGAATTCCCATTCTAACTTTAGTAGCTGTTATTTCAAGCTTATTTTTTTCGATATTATTCATAAATGCCTCCTTATAGTTTTTCACAAAGTATATTCTACACTATTTTTATATGAAATTCAATCCTTTATGTATATTAGTAAACAATTTTGAAAAAATAATATTAAAATAAAAAAAGGAATGAATAAACATGAACAAAAGTTATTTACCAAAAAACATTAATTATATGACTCCTGTTGCAAACAAAGATGCAAAGTGCATATCTAAGCTAATTAAAAAGAATGGTAAAGTCACAGGGTATGAGCTTGAAGGTGGTGTTTCTCTTAATAAATCCGACGGAATTGCGCTTGCTAAGCAAGGTGGAATAAAAGGTGTAGCAATTGCCACAAGAAACGGAAGTGAATATTTAAGATCTTTGCCAGACGGATCAGACAATAATAATCTAGGGAATTTACCTTCTACCTCATACTAAATTTGTATATAATCCGAACCGATTTATTAAGCCATAAACCGACTCGGGTTATATTATTTTATTTATGGTATTTTGTACCTGCATTAATCTGAAAAGCTCTGTACACTTGCTCCACAAGCATAACTCTAAATAATTGGTGTGGAAAAGTCATTTTAGAAACAGACATTTTAGCGCCCATGTTTTTAACTCTATTACTTAAACCATGAGAACTTCCAATAACAAAGGCTATTGAGCTATAACCGTCTGTCGCTTTCTTTTGAATAAAGTCACTGAATTTCTCTGAGCTAAATTGTTCGCCCTCAATACACATAGCCACAACAAAACTCTTGCCCACTGCCTTAATTATATTGTCTGCCTCTGTCTCCAAAGCTTTTTCAAAATTGCTGTCGTTAACCTCTTGTAGCTCAATTATTTCCAATTTACAAAACGGAGTTAACCTCTTAGAATACTCTGCTATAGCATCTTTCAAATATTTTTCTTTTAAACCACCAACGCAAACTATTTTAACATTTATCAACCTATTAACACCGCCTTTCCACTGCTATTTCTAGGCATTGCTATGTATAATTTATAGTCTACCTCATTAACATAACCGCTCTCTTTTAACACAGAATGCGCCATTCCATTTGCAAGGGATACAGTGTTGTTTTCTTCGCTAAGGTGAGCAAGCATAATCTTTTTTGTGCCACTCTCCACAAGCTCTGGCAAAAATTCACTGCAAGCTTGGTTGGATAAATGCCCTATTTCTGAGAAAATTCGGTCTTTCAAGTATCTCGTGTAACTTCCATATTCTAACATGTGAGTATCGTGGTTAGATTCTATCACGCACACAGTGCTTCCAAGCAAGTTTTCCTTAACAGTCTCGCTTAAAAATCCTAAATCAGTGGCGAATGACAACACATTATGCTCTTTTGTTGTAATCCTAAAACCTATGCCCTCTGCGCAATCATGCGATATTCTAAAGTGATTTATCGTAAGCCCAGCTAATTTTTTTCCTTGCTCTAAAACATGTACCTCATACGCACTGTCAAAAATCTCTTTTTTCTCAATTGCCTTATATGTTCCTTTAGAGCAATATACAGGTATCCCATATTTTTTAGCGAACACTTTCACAGCTCCAATATGGTCTGTGTGTTCGTGAGTTATTAAAATAGCCTTGACTGATGAAACCGAAATGTTGCATGCTTCCAGTGCCATACATAACTGCTTGCAATTTTTGCCAGCGTCAATCAGAATTCCTCTGTCTTGTGTGCCAACAAAATAGCTATTTCCTTTGCTTCCACTAAATAAGGGGTAGAGTTTTGTCATTTGCTCCTCCGTAGTTATAGTTCATTAGTAAATTATTTATACATTATTTATAAAAATTTAACATCTATTTTGTCATTAAAGAATAAAAACCAAAAAATAAGGGCAAGCATCGCTCACCCATAATTATATTTTTTAAGATTTCAAGTAATCTATGTCTGCGCCCAACTTTTTAAACTTCTCTATAATGTCTTCGTATCCTCTTTGAATATACTTAACATCTTCGATATGCGTTGTGCCCTCTGCCATTAAACCACCAATAACCATAGCAGCACCCGCTCTTAAATCAGTCGCTCTAACTATAGCACCTTTTAACTTCTCAGTTCCTTCAATTGTAGCAGATCTACCATTAACACTGATATTAGCGCCAAACTTGCGTATTTCGTCTATATACTGAAATCTACTATCCCAAATACTTTCACTAACAATGCTAGTGCCATTGGCAGCAGATAAAAGCATTACTATTTGAGGTTGCATATCTGTAGGAAAACCAGGGTGAGGCATTGTTTTTACGTTACACCTTTTTAACGGTTTATAACCTCTAACTTGAACAGCATCGTCAAATTCTTCGATATAAACACCCATTTCTTCAAGCTTTGCTGATATAGACTCCAAATGCTTAGGAGTTACGTTTTTAATTAAAACATCACCATACGTAGCAGCTGTTGCTACCATAAATGTGCCAGCCTCAATTTGGTCTGGGATAATCGAATATGTTATGCCTTTAAGCTTTTTAACACCATGCACTTTAATAACGTCCGTACCAGCACCACGAATATCAGCACCCATTATATTCAAAAAGTTAGCTAAGTCAACAATATGTGGCTCTCTAGCAGCATTTTCTATAACTGTTACACCGTTAGCTCTAACTGCTGCAAGCATTATGTTTACAGTAGCACCAACAGATACTACGTCCATATATATTTCATTTCCTTTTAAAGTGTTTTCAGCAACAACCTCAATTACACCATCATCAGAAACATCATAAGTACAACCTAGTGCCATAAAACCTTTTAAATGTTGGTCAATTGGACGCACACCAAAGTTGCAACCACCAGGTAGTGGCACGCTTGCTTTGTTAAATTTGCCTAGTAGCGCACCTATAAAGTAATATGAACCTCTAAGTTTTCTAGCTAATTCAGAAGTTATATCACTTTTTTTTACACCAACTGGGTTAATTTTAATTGTATTTTTATCTATATATTCAACTTCAGCACCAATATCTTTCAATAATTGCACTAAAACTTTAACATCCGAAACATCCGGAACATTCTCTATTACGCAAGTAGATTCTGCTAAAATCACCGCAGGAAGAATTGCAACAGCTGCGTTTTTTGCACCACTAATACAGACTTCACCTGTAAGTGGTGTTCCGCCATTTATTACAAATTTATCCAATTTTACACATCCATTCAACAAGGCAAATTTTACCTATATTTTACGTTTGAAATCTGTCAAACCCTCATATTTATATTATTAACACTAATAAAAAAATCATTCTCTTTTAAATACCGTGAATTATATAATAATACACAATAAAATATTTGTCAATATCAAAAGAATACAAAAATCAAAAATTTATTAATATTTTTATAACATTTTGTTCATAAACAAACTACTTAGATTTAACTTTTGCTTTTTATTATAGGTTTTTCAGTACCTTCTCTTAGTCTTTTTATGTTATCTTTGTGCTTCACAACAACAACCATTCCACAAATAAAAGACATTGCAGTTACTCCAATTAAGTAACCAATGTGTGGAGGTGATGCTGACAAAGTGTAATCGAATATGTATGTAACCAAGAAAGTAGCTAGTGGAAATATACACGCAGCAATTATTGATGAAAGTGAAACGATTTTTTTGCTCATAAAAGAAGTTATAAATGAAAGAATAACGATAATAAAAACTCTCCAGTCTAAAACTGCAATCATTCCTCCACTAGTCGCAACACCTTTTCCACCTTTAAATCCATAATACAGTGGAAAAATGTGCCCTAACATACAAGCTAAACCACCAATGTACTTACCAAAGCTTACATATATTGGATTAACATCTTGGCTTTCGCACACATAACTAAACACAAAATAACCTATTAAAACAGAAACTACTGCTTTAAAAATGTCTAGCAAAAATGCTACCAAAGCAGCTTTTTTGCCAACACTTCTAAGCACATTGGTAGACCCAGCATTACCGCTACCGTAATCTCTAATGTCGCCTTTTTTCAACAATTTTGTTATAATAATTGGAAAATTCATGCTTCCTAATAAATAAGAAACTACTGCTACTACCAAACCCCACAATATAAAACTAGCCATTTTTTACCCCCTATTTGTCTGATTTCTCAGAACGTTCTCTTACAAGCATTTTTACAGGTGTACCCTCTAATGAGAAAATTTCTCTAATTCTGTTTTCAATATATCTTTGATAAGAGAAATGGAATAAGTCTTTGTTGTTTACAAAGCACACAAAGGTTGGAGGCTTAATTGACGCTTGAGTAATATAGTAAATCTTCAAACGTTTTCCTTTGTCTGACGGTGGTTGTACTCTTGCTGTAGCTTGCGCTAAAATATCGTTCAACACACCTGTTGTAATTCTCATCGCGTTGTTGTTTGCAACAAGTTTAATCATCTCAAAAAGTTTATCTAATCTTTGACCAGTCTTTGCTGATATAAACATTATTGGAGCATAAGACATAAACCCAAAATCGTGTTCAAGTTTTTTTCTAAACTCGTTCATTGTTTTATCGTCTTTTTCAATAGCGTCCCATTTATTTACAGCTATAATACAGCCTTTACCAGCTTCATGCGCAATACCAGCCACTTTAGAGTCTTGCTCTGTAAAGCCAACTTCTGCATCTATCATAATAACGCAAACATCAGCTCTGTCAACTGCCATTTGAGCGCGTATATTGCTGTAATGTTCAATATTATCGTCAATTCTACTTTTCTTTCTAAGACCTGCTGTGTCGATAAATGTAAACATACCATGTTTGTTTTCAATCAACATATCTATAGCGTCTCTTGTAGTTCCTGCTATGTTAGAAACAATACAGCGATTTTCGCCAGAAACTTTATTAACAAGTGAAGATTTACCAACATTAGGTTTACCGATAACAGCAACTTTAATGTCCTCTGACTCCTCTTCATCATCCATATCACCTGGTAAATATTTCAACACTTCATCAAGCAAATCACCTGTTCCGTGACCATGAACTGACGACACACCGAAAGGTTCGCCAAGTGCTAAATTGTAGAATTCATAAAAACCTACTTCTGGTTCACCAATTCTGTCGCATTTATTTACTACCAAGATAACAGGCACACGGCTTTTCATAAGCATTGATGCAATCTCCATATCAGTTGCAACAACACCACTTCTAAGGTCTGTTACAAACAATATAACATCTGCACTGTCAATTGCTATTTGCGCTTGGTTGCGCATTTGAGATAAAATAATATCTTTTGATTCAGGCTCTATACCACCTGTATCAATCAAAGTAAAGGTTCTATCCATCCAAGAACATTCGCCAAAAATTCTGTCTCTTGTTACACCTGGAGTATCTTCAACTATAGATAATCTCTGTCCGATTAACTTATTAAACAATGTTGATTTTCCAACATTAGGTCTACCAACTACTGCTACTACCGGTCTTGCCATCTAATCATCCTTTCCTAATAAAGCATTCAGTAAATCCTGTCCAAAAGGACCTACTTTTTTCACTTTGCAATTAAGTTTTTCACTTAACCCATTTATATTCATATCGTCTAAAAATATATCTTCATCCGCTTTTAAACATACGTCTGGCACAAGTACTGCGTCATAAAGTTTTGTGTTTTCTAAAGCTTTTACAATGTCGCTACCTGTAATCAAACCAGTTACGTCTATGTCTCCACCAAAAAAGTGATTTTTAACCGGTACTATATTTACCTTTATATTATCCCATTTTTCATGAGCTTTTTCAACTAGTTTTTTCATCACACAGTATATAGCTTCGCCTGTTACCAAGGTAACATGGTTAGAGCTCACTCCATCTTCTGCTTCTTCCAGTGCAAAAGTGAACTCCTCCTCCAAGCTTCTAAACATACCAACGCCGTTTTCTATCTGCGGAAAATCTTCATAATAATCAAAATCTGGTAACTCTTTTTCTGCTATAAAGTAAAATTCATCAGAGGCAAAAACTTTTCTCTCCCCTGTTTCTTTACGCATTTTGTCGCCAAAATCGTCAATAATTTTTATAACATCTCGTGCTCTGCCTTTGTCATACGGCTTAATCTCATGCAAATTTTCTCTGTAACCTGATAATCCAACAGGCACACAAGCAAGGCTTTGCAATCCGTCTAATTTTGTTAGCTCATTCAAGCTATATTCTAACTCTTTGCCATCATTAATGTTAGGACACAAAACAAGCTGACAATTCAAGCTTATTCCTCCGTCTGATAGCTTTTTCAAATACTTCAAACATTCCCCAGCGTGTTTATTTTTCATCATCATAACACGCAAACTAGGATTCATGGTGTGTACAGACACATTAACAGGGCTTATTTTCAACTTAATAATTCTATCTATATCATCATCTTTAAGGTTGGTAAGCGTAATGTAGTTACCAAACAAAAACGATAATCTGTGGTCGTCATCTTTAAAATATAAACTTTTGCGTAACCCTTTTGGTAACTGGTCAATAAAACAAAATATACAGCCATTTTTGCATGAAGTTTCTTTATCCATAAGGTAAGTTTCAAAAACCAAACCAAGTGACGCATAGCGTTCTTTTTTGATATTTATAGTCTTATTTTCGCCACCTGTACTAATAACTATATCAAGCACAACTTCTGTCTCATAAAATCTATAATCCAAAACATCGGTTATACTATTACCGTTAATGGATATTAATATATCATTTTTTTGAATGCCGTATTTTTCTGCAATACTGTTTTTTTCTATATCATAAATTACAACTGCCATAATAATTCCTTTAAAAATCTACACATAAGCGAAGGGAGGACACAAGTCCTCCCCATAATACTTAAACATCAAGTAAAAGTTCGCTTTAAGAACCTGACAACTAAAAATCAAGGACTTAAGCCTCTTCTTTTTTCACAACTTGTCTGCCGTTATAAGTTCCGCAACTGCCACAAGCTCTGTGAGGTGTTTTGTACTCTCCACATTGTGGGCATTTCATTAGAGCTGGAGCGCTGATTTTCCAAACGTTTGAACGTCTTTTATTTTGTCTTGCACTTGAAAGTTTTGACTTTGGTACTGCCATGGTTTGCACCTCCTTAAAAATCTAATCCAAAAGCGACCTTAAAGCCTCTAAACGAGGGTCTATATCACTTTTCTTGCAATTGCAGTCATCTATATTTAAGTTCTTGCCACATTCTGGGCAAATCCCTCTGCAATCATCTTTGCAAATGTATTTAATCGGTAATTCTAAAATCACATCACTATACAACAATTCGTCTAAATCCAAGGTATCTTCTACCAAAATATAAACATCATTGTCTTCATCGTTAAGTTCTCTCGCCAACAAATGTCTAATCTTTAAGCTTGTTTTAGAAGTATAATCCTCTGCGCACCTATTACAAGGCATACAAAAATCATATTCTATAGTAGCTTCAAGTTCAACTGCACCAGCATGAGAAGTAATTTTACCGCTGTATATCACAGGGGAAACAAACGGCTTGACACCATCTACTTCGACCTCTTTCATATTCAAATTTCCATTAAAAGAGCGACTTACACCGTCTTCGTTAAAAAATTTAGTTAATTCTATGTGCATAATATACCTCTTACCGTACTGATTTATTATAATCGCATACAAGCGATTTGTCAAGATTTTTTTACATCTTTTGTAATTTATCTTGATATATTTCATTATTTTACTATTTAATTAAAAAAATGTGCATTACTTTTTTTGGTATATATATATATTAAGTGCCATAATCACTGCAATTAAACACATATATATTAGTATGTCGCCAACACCACTTGGGGTATCCCTAAAAAAATTAACACAAACTGCAAGAGTTATAACGGGAAAAAACCATCTTAATCTACGTTTCACAACAATACCTCCTGCACCTTTTTTATATATTATACAGCATTTTTCAGGTTTTTTCAAGGTATAGTTCTTTAATAAATTAATATTATGTTACCTAACGCTAATTTTATTTATTTTTACTATTGACTTTATAAAATTAGTTTGTTATAATCAGTTCAGTTAGCGACATCTAACAAATTTTATTCGCTTATACACTTTTTTAAGGAGTTTTAATAAAAATATGAGTATTAACCAACTTTTAACATTAGCAGAAGCAGAACTTGGCAAAGAATATATAGTATCTAAACTTGATACAGATGATGAGGAATTACATGATTTCCTTTTTACTCTTGGTTGTTACGAGGGTCAACCTATCGTTGTTGTATCTCACTTAAGTGGAGGTTTTGTGCTTTCTATCAAAGACGGCAGATACACGATAAATGAGGACTTAGCTAGATCTATACATATTAGATTGAACTAATCATATATATTACGGATAAATAAGGAGAATTAAAATGAGAATTGCATTAGCGGGTAACCCTAATAGTGGTAAAACCACACTGTACAATGCACTTACAGGTAGAGCTGAAAAAGTTGGTAACTGGGCGGGTGTTACTGTTGAGAAAAAGGAAAGCCCTTTAAAAAGCAGTTATAACCAAAACGGTGCCGGCACCATGTTAATCGACTTACCGGGTGCGTATTCAATGTCACCTTTTACATCAGAGGAAAGCATTACAAGCACTTATGTAAAAAAAGAAAACCCTGAGGTAATCATTAACATAGTCGACTCTATTAATTTAAGCAGAAGCTTATTTTTTACAACACAATTGTTAGAGCTTGGCATTCCTGTTGTTGTGGCTTTAAATAAAAGTGATTTAAGCGACAAAAAAGATATTTCTATAGACACTTCTAAACTTTCTGAAAAGCTTGGTTGTCCAGTAGTTAGAACTTCATCTGTTTCTTCTGACAATGGCTTGCAAGAGCTAATTAACGCGGCTGTTTCTGCTGTTAATACTACTCAAACTGCTCCATATACACATGGAGATATTGATTTAAGCGATAAAAAAGCTGTTGAGACAGCTGATAAAAAAAGATATTCTTTTGTTGACGGTATTGTAAAATCTGTTGAAAAAAGAAAAACTGCTACTAGCGAGAAAACTTTCCAAGATAAAATTGACGCTATTGTAGCAAACAAAATTATCGGTATCCCTATTTTTGCCGTTATAATGTTCTTAGTTTTCTCAATTTCTCAAACTTATGTTGGAACATGGATAGCAGACTTCTTAGTAGGTCACATAGAGACTTTCCAAGGTTATGTAGGAGAAGTTTTACTAGCTGATGCTGATCCTCTACTAACAGCTTTATTAGCTGATGGTATTATCGGTGGTGTTGGTGCTGTTGTTGGCTTCTTACCACTTGTTATGGTAATGTACTTCCTAATCGCTTTGCTAGAAGACTGTGGCTACATGGCTCGTGTTGCTGTTGTTATGGACTGGCTATTCAAAAAAGTTGGTTTATCAGGCAAATCTATAATCCCAATGGTTATCGGTACAGGCTGTGCTATCCCTGGTGTTATGGCTAGTAGATCAATCAGAAATGTTCGCGAAAAAAGAACAATCGCTATGCTAACTCCATTTATGCCTTGTGGTGCTAAACTACCTGTTATCGCATTGTTTTCAGGTGCATTCTTTGCAGGCAACGGCATGATATCTTTTGCAATGTACGTTATAGGTATTCTGTTAATAGTAGTTTCTGCTCTATTAGTTATGGCAGTTACTGGCCATAAAAGCAGAAAATCTTTCTTTATCATTGAACTTCCTGAATATAAAGTTCCTAGCATATTAAAAGCTACAATGTCTATGTTAGAGAGAGCAAAATCTTTCATCATAAAAGCAGGTACTGTTATTCTTTTATGTAACGCAGCAGTTCAAATCATGCAAACTTTCAACTGGCAATTCCAAGTGGTAGAAGAAGGTATGGAAAACACTTCTATCCTAGCTTCTATCGCTAGCCCATTTGCTTTATTATTATTACCATTAGGTTTTGGAACATGGCAACTTGCAGCAGCAGCAATCACAGGCTTTATTGCTAAAGAGAACGTTGTTGGAACACTTGCAGTTGTATTTAGCATTACAAACTTTATCGATACAGAGGCTTTAGAGCTAGTATCTGGTGGTAGTGAAGTTGCAGCTACAATGGGAATTACTTCTGTTGCAGCTCTTGCATACTTAATGTTCAACCTATACACACCTCCTTGCTTTGCAGCTATCGGTGCGATGAACTCTGAAATGCAAAGTGCAAAATGGTTATGGGGTGGAATTGGCTTACAATTCGGCATGGCTTACTTAATTGCATTTACCGTATACCAAGGTGGAACACTTATCACAACAGGTGCTGTAGGCACAGCTTTTGTTCCTGGTTTAATAGCTTTCTTAGCAATTATTGCTATATTTGTTTTCTTAGTAATCAAAGGAAAATCAAAAATCCAAGAATACAAAATCAGCCGTTCAGCTGTATAATTTAATTGAGGTGAAACATTATGACACTTACTGACATCATTTTACTTATAGTAATTGCTGCTATATTGATTATTCCTTCTATATATATTTATAGAAAGAAAAAAAGTGGCGCACATTGTATAGGTTGCCCAGACGCTGGTACGTGTAACAAATGTGATTCTCATACCGAACCTAAACCAGAAGAACACTCTTCTTGTGGTTGTAATGCTGGCTGTGGTGGTTGTGGTGGCGATTGTCACTCAAACACTGACAATACAAACAAATAAGAAAATCCCTCAAAAGCTTACTTAGGTTTGCTCTTGAGGGATTTTTATTATAATTTGAAGTGTATCTTACTATTTTTTAATAAATCTCAATTGGCAGTTATTTTCGTTCTACCAATTGGGATTTCGATTTATTTATAAATTATTTATTAAATATCTCATAACAGAAGAATTGCATGCCAGTTGCATTAAGGCTGAATTACCCTTTGCATCATTTGTTTTTGCTACCTCCAAAAGCTCATTAACATATTCTTTGTTAACGTATTTTGTAACTTTTTCGTCAAAAAACATCGCTTCATAAGAGGCTATAACCTCAGGTAACTTTGCTCTTAATCTATTTACCCAGTCTGCACTTTGTATACCAAATGTCATGCCGTTTTTGGCAATACTATCAGGCAAAATATCACCAAAAGATTTATTGATTAAACGACGTGTCGTAAATTCTTTTGTGTCTTTTTCAAATCTTGCAAATCGCTCTATTGGTTGTGCAAAACAAAGTTCACACACCCTTTTATCTCTTGTAATATCACGAACAAATATTCCACCCATTAGCCCCAGTTTTGTTTCAAAAGCACCTAACAAAACAAGATTTTGTGCATCCATCATCTCTTTGCGTTGCTTTAGGTATTCAAAATCATGACGCGCACCCTCATAATGACCTCGTTCAATCATTTTTTGAGGAATATTGTATGTTTTTGAAAGTTCTTTATTTGTAATAATTTGGTTAAGAACATCTTCTCTGAAATTTCTTTTAACTGGTCTAGGAAATGTATTTTTAAGCCAAGCTTTTATTGAATCTTTTCTTGAATACTTATATTTTATTCCTTGATAAGACAATGCACGCAATGCATTAATAGGATTTTTTTTACCATAAGCCATTGTCGTTGCATAGTGCAATACTGTTCCGAAGGATATAGTACAGTTTCCTAGTGAACCATTTAATAAAACTGTACTACCGTCTTCGCCTGCTTGTTTATATAAATTATAAACCCATGTCATATTGATAGCTGCTTTAAACGGAAATTCGACATAAGTCAACGCTTCATCTAAAAAAGTAAGTGCATTGTTTCCATCGCCAGAAAAAAAAGTCGGTACTATATTTTTATGAATATCGCAAATTTCTTTTACTACATTTGATTCATCAACATGAAATAGAGAATTGTTTTTACCTTGATATTCACTGCTAGGAACAGAGGTATAACTGTAAAGGGATTTGCCTTGTTTGTTTAACTGATTAGCAACTGTAGCTCCTATCGCTGCTGAGTCCATACCACTACTTAATAGTATTGCTGTTTTTTCTACATCGTCGGTCACTTCATTGGCTGCTTTATCAAAAATATTTCTTAATTCTGTAGATACTTCTTCATCAGATCTTTTGTCAGAATTCGTAAATTCAGGCTCCCAAAAAGTTATACTCTCCTGTGAATTTAATGAAAAAACTAGCATTTGTGCTGTTGATAATAGCTTTACCCCTTTAATAGGCGCATTATGAATATCTTGCATTTGTGATAACATTTCCGTAGATAAATATTCAGAAATCCACACATCATCAATAGCTAGTTTCTCTGGAACTGCTGTTGTAATACAGTCTAAGCTTGTAGAAAAATAAATTCTGTTACCAGATTTATAATAATACAACACACGGTTTGCAGCGTAGTCTGATGACAATACTAGTTTATTGTTTATTTTATCGTATACAGCAAAAGAGTACGCACCTCTGACATGGTCATGAATTTTCATTCCCCATTTTTTATATGCCAAATAAAAGAGTTCTCCGTCTGGGACAGATGATGATACTCCTAGTTCATTTGCAATCTCAATGCGATTATCAAGCATTCCGTCTACAGTAAACAATATGTCAGTATCCGTTACTGGAAGTTTTTCATTAACAGAATTATTTCGAACATACTGAATACCACAGCCAAAAAACACATTTTTTTCCTGTGCAAATTCAAACCTATTTATTTTATATTTTTTAAGCGAATTCAACATCGCATAATTCACATTACTGTCAATCTCATTATTATCAAGATCAACTACACCCCAAATAGCAGACATATTATCTCCTTATATATAAATATAGCACAAAGAGGCACTATAGTTAAATAATGCCCCTCTACTATTAAATGTAAATTTAATTAGCTGCACATAACGCCTTGTTGCTCTGGTGTGCTACCAGGTCCGTTCCAAGAACCTTGGTTTAAAGAATCTTGGCAATGTTTCTCTGTGCCGTAAGCTGTGTCAGCGATTGATAGTTGATCTAATGTAGGTGTGTTCCATGTTTTCATATTAATTTTCTCCTGTTTCAAGTAATTTATTATTTGTTTTTTTGCTATGTACATATATTAACACATATCCTCTCAAATGTCAACACTTTTATTTGTAATTTGTGAATTTTATTTCTAAAGTATGAATGTTTTATCCGGATTATGAATATTTTACAGAGTCAGCAACAAATAAGTTGTAATATTGAACCAAACATAGTGTTTTTTAACATATCTCTTTTTCATATCCGTATTCATACAATAACACACCTGTGTGCACGTTGTCTTCAAACACACCGTCTACTCTGTCGTAACCATATTTTAAGTACGTATCTATCGCAGCCGTGTTAGAATCCACCACAAAAAGTCTTAAATATTTAGCCCCTTTTTCGATAGCTATTTTTTCAGCAAATTCCAGTGTTGTTTTTGCAAGACCCTGCCTTTTATATTTAACATTTATTCCGAAACGGTCTAGGTATAGCACTTTAACCTCTTTGTCTGCCCATTCGACAAAATCCTCGCCTATATTGCTGTTGTTAAGTGCAAAGCCTGCTATAATCTCGTTCGTATCATTTCTTATAATATATAAAACTTCGTTCTCTATATCGCTTTCAAAAACTGTATTCGGATATACTTCATTCCATATTGTTATGCCAATCTCGTGCATATCCTTAACAATTTCTGTATACATTTTTTGTATCTCTTTTAAGTCGCTTATCGTAGCTAACGTTACTTTCATGTCGGTCTCCTTTTATGTAAAAATGGACGGATATAACTCCGTCCAAAATTTAATCTTCTATAATATTAATAGAATTGTCTAGTATATCAGTAATATCTGCACAGGTAAACATATATGAATCAGAATCATTAAAGTTGCCGATATATGCAGCTGAAATTTTAGCAGTGAAATTTAAGAATTGGTTACGGAGATACATACTTCTTGACTCACTGTTCATCAAACAAAACTTACAAGGTGACTTTTTGTTCATGTAGGTTTCGTAACATAACTTCCCTAGGTTAGAAGTACCTGTCTTTTGCTCTAAATTGCTGTTCTCATACAAAATTTTATAGCTATCTTTTTCAACAACATATACATAGCTATCTACATTATTCATAACCTTACTTAAATAATTCAGCCTGTTGCTATTTTCTTCATAATGACGTTGTTTAACCAAGAAAACAGATATTAAGTTACATAACACACACAAATCTTCAATCTCAATGTCAGTAGGAATTCTATAACCTTTGCATTCGTCAAAACCTATAAAGCCAATCAAATTGCCGTTTTCCATTATTCCGAATTGGAACATAGATTTAATACCTTGTGGTTCAAGTATTGCTCTCTCGTTATCTGGTAAATTATAGATTGACTTTAACAAGAACATTCCGTTTTCCATAAAATGTTTATTAGCTGTGCTAACGTCTGCAATGTCAACCTTTTGTAGGTTATGGATTTCTGGGTTTATTCCTTCTTCGCACCATTCATAAGTGTTGCTTGTATATAATCCATCTTTAGTGGTTTCAAATATATATCCTCTAGAAAAATTAAAGTCTTGAGCAATTAATTGTAATACAGATTGTATAGCATTTGTAGAATTATTATTGCTATAAAGCAATTTAAAGAAATACTCTAATCTATGCTCTCTAAAATTCTTTTGCTTATTTATGTCACTATCTACTTGAGTTCTTGTAGACACATAATCAGCTTTTAGCTCTGTGTTATACACAACATGAGTATTTTTACCCATAGATTTAGCAGTGTATAGAGCTGTATCTGAATTTTTATAAAGCTCTTTAAATGTAGTACCGTGTCTAGGATAAAGTGCAATACCAACACTTGCAGAAATCGTAACTGATTCGCCACCTTCGTTAAAAGTACGATTAAAGCTTTTGCATATTTGCTTTGCTTTTTTATACACAACGTCAAGCGTAGAATAGTTCTCTACAAACACATAGAACTCGTCTCCACCAAGTCTGCCTATAATATCAACTTTTCTGAAAATACTTGTCAATTTTTCAGCTAATTGAGTCAGTACAATATCTCCAAACAAGTGGCCTATTCTGTCATTAACGCTCTTAAAATTATCTACATCAATAATAATAAACGCATGTTGGTCTTTATTTGGATTGCTTTTTGAAAGATATTCATTCGTTTTGGTTTCGATAGCACCTTTATTGTATATATTAGTTAAGCTATCTCGCTCCATTTTATTTGTAAGCATTACAATTTCATTTTGTTGCTTTGTAATGTCGTTTAATCTACCTAACAGTCTTTTTGGAGTTCCGTCTTCATTAACGATAATTTGGTAAAATAACTTATATGTTCTAACTTTATTATCGTGGGATTCTAAGGTAACTTCTTTTTGTGTTAATGAAGTTTTTGTTATGCTGTTTGGAACAAACTCTCTATATAATTCTTTATCTGAAATAATATTGTTTTTAACCAAAAATTCAGGGTAGCCATAGCTTACCTCACAAACCCCGTAAACTCTAGAAAAGTTAGATGAAAATCTCAGTCTTTGTGTTTCGTAATCAAAGTAAAAATGACTTTCATCTGTAATGTTATTTATAATTGTGTTGAACTCTTGTTCTTCTTTTATTCTAGCCATTACATTTTCTTTTTCACTTAGCTCAGTTAATACTAAATAGATACTCTCTGTGCCAGATTTATCTGTAAAAAAGTTAAAAAACGCATTAACGCTAATAAACTTACCGCTTTTATGCCTTATCTTAAAGTTGTTATCTAATAAATCGGTACTGCTTTCTTTCATTATTTTCAGCAATTCTTTGTTATTGTCAGTTTCGTTTTCTAACAATAAAATATCCGATATATTATTTGAGAATAATTTTAGCAATTCTTCCCTTGTATAGCCAGTTAGCTCCATAAAAGTATCATTCGCTTCACTAATCACGTAGTTATCTTTATATACTAATGTAGCTACTGCTTCATTTTCGCTTACTTTATGTGCACCACATAACTGAGATATCAATTTATTTGCCACAATATTATCCTCCTTATTTTTTAGCATTATTAATAAAATATTAAATAAAGTAAATTATATTCTATATTTTATCACTAAACGGTTATTTTTTCAATCTTTATTTTATTTTATTACATAATTTGATTAATATTCACTATCAAACCATGCAAAACTATTCTAAAAATTAACTAATCTTCTAATGAAGTAACAAATTTCATTATACTATAAAACTCTTTTACATGTCAATTATTTTGTTAAATCATAAACTAATGAATTTTATACACATTTACGTTAACGTCATCTTCTGTTAAAATGCACAAAATTTTTTCCACTTTACTGTAAAAACAGAAAATTAATATAGAATACTTTACTTTTTATTTACAAACAGGTATAATTAATATAACGTTTAATTTAATAAAGTATACTTAAAAATGTATATAATCAATCTTTGTTATAGAATTATAAAGGAAATAAAATGACTACAGAACAGCAACAGCTATATTTAATTAAGCACTTGTTATCTGAAAATCCAAGGTATAGTAATATAGACATCCCTACCGACAAAGACGATAGGAGAAATTTGTTGCGTTCTCTTTTAAATGTTAGACCAGCTGAACCTATCAGCGATGAATTTCTTCATGTTCAAGATGAATACCTTCAAAAATTAATTGCTAAAAACGGAATAGTAGACAGCGAAGCTTTTACGCCTGCTAAACTTAACGACAAAATATATCTGTGGCAAGGGGACATCACAAAACTTAAGGTAGACGCTATTGTGAACGCTGCTAACAGTGCAATGCTTGGTTGTTTTCAGCCGTGCCATAACTGCATAGACAACATTATCCACACACTCTCAGGTGTTCAGTTAAGGCTAGCTTGTAACGATATTATGGATAATCAAGGACATTCAGAGCCAACTGGATGTGCTAAAATAACTTCTGCATATAATTTACCAAGCAAATATATTTTGCACACAGTAGGGCCGATAATCACAGGCGAACTTACAGATAACGATAAAGATTTGCTTGCAAATTGTTATACTTCCTGTTTGACACTAGCAGAGCAAAACGGAGTGAGTTCAGTTGCTTTTTGTTGCATATCCACAGGTGTGTTTATGTTCCCTCAAGATGAAGCTGCTAAGATAGCAGTTAAAACTGTAGAAAAGTTCCTAAAAGATAGTAAAGTAGTTAAAAAAGTTATCTTTAATGTGTTTTTAGATAGCGATAAAAATATATACGAAAAATTGCTTAATAGCTAATTTAAGGAGATGTAAAAATGAACCTAATTAAGAAAAGTTATGATTTCGTTGTTGTTGGTGGTGGACTATCTGGTGTTTGTACAGCGATTGCTGCTGCAAGACACGGCGTTCGCACAGCACTTATCCAAAACCGTTCTGTTCTTGGTGGTAACGCAAGTTCGGAGATGCGTGTTCATGTTAACGGAGCGACTCAAAACGGGGGGCAAAAAAATGTTTCTGAATCTGGCATAATTCAAGAAATTCTACACGCTAACAAAAAAGTAAACCCACAAAACTCATACCACGTTTTTGACAGAGTTATTTGGGAGAAAACTAAGTTTCAACCTAATTTAGATTTATATTTAAACACTCAAACTAGCGAGGTGTTAACTTATCAAGATAAGATTATCTCTATAAAAGCTGCTACACAAACCAACGAAACAGCGTATGAGTTCACTGCAAAATACTTTGCAGACACTACTGGAGACGGCACGATTGCCCACGAAGCTGGTGCGATTTACAGCGTTGGTAGAGACTCAAAAGATATGTATGGCGAAGATTTAGCGCCTGATATAGCAGACCTACACACTATGGGAACATCAGTGCTTTTCTCTATGAAAGACATGGGCGAGCCAGTGCCTTATGTTAAACCTGAATGGGCTTATACATATACAAAAGAGCAACTTTGTGACAGACGTTTTGCAGAGTTATCTCACGGTTATTGGTGGATAGAACTCGGTGGAGACGATCTAAAAGTTATTGAAGACGCTGAGAATATATCAGATGAATTATATAAATGGGCGTATGGTGTTTTTGACTACATAAAAAATTCAGGTGAATTTGAGAACACAGAGAACCTTGTTTTAGACTGGGTTAGCTCTATAGCAGGCAAGAGAGAGTCTCGCAGAGTTATAGGTGATTACGTGCTTAATGTTAACGATTGCCTTAATCAAGCAAGATTTGATGACACCATAGCTTATGGTGGTTGGGGAATTGACGAGCACACAGTTGGTGGTATCAAAGCTGTTTCTAAAGGTGAAGTTGGCAACAGAAATCTAAGGGTACATGGCGTTTATGCTATCCCTTATCGTTGTACATATAGTAAAAATATAAGCAACTTGTTCGTTGGTGGACGTGCAATCAGTGCTTCTCACCTAGCGATGAGTTCATCAAGAGTAATAGCAACGTGCTCCGTAGTTGGGCAAGCTATCGGCACAGCGGCTTCTATTGCATTAGAGAAAAACATTACACCAAGGGAAGTTGGCACTCATTATATTAAACGTTTACAACAAACTTTAATAAAAGACGACTGTTACCTACCTGGTATCGTGACAGAAGACGACCTAGATTTAGCTCCAAAATGTGAAATTACAGCTTCTAGCCAAATTTTAGGTGGCGAAGTAGAGAAGATTGTTAACGGACACACAAGAATGATAGATGAAGATACAAACTGTTGGATTTCTAAAGAGATTAACGACGAAGAATGGGTTAACTTTAAGCTTCCTTATGCAAAACAAATTGAAGAAATTCACTTGAAATTCGACCCTAATTTCTCTGAACCACTTATTATTACACAGGCTATCAGAATGAAAAAAAGAATTGTTAAAGAAATGCCTTTAGAGCTTGCACGTCACTACAAAGTAGAGCTTATTAATAACGGCGAAGTGGTTGATACTTTTGAGAATACAGACAATTTCCAACGTTTTTGCAAGGTCAATTTTAGAAATATAACTTGCACAGATGTTAAGGTTACAGTTTATAAAACTTACGGAGATTTACACGCTAGAATTTTTGAAGCTAGGATATATTAGGAGATAAATATGCAAAAAAATGTAATGGTTATTCTGTGTGACCAACTTAGAAAAGATTTTTTATCTTGCTATGGTAGCACAGAAATTAAAACAGAAAACATAGATAAATTAATGGCTGACGGCGTGCTTTTCACAAACTGCACAACTGCTTCTCCAGTGTGCGCACCAGGCAGAGCAAGCATGATGACAGGGCGATATGTAAGCGACCACAATGTGTGGACAAACGATGTTGAGTTTAGAGACGGTGTGGAGTATCTACCTATGCGAATGAAGCAAAACGGCTATGCTTGTGGAGCATTCGGCAAGCTTCATCACTTCCCAGGTAAAGACTCAAAAGGCTTTGACGTTGCGTATCAAATGGAAGAAAATAGACTGAAAGACGACGACGATTACTTTCAGTATCTAAAAGCTTTACACCCAGAAGCTGCCGATTTATACGCAAGAAACGAAAGAGGACATTTCTCATATCCTCTAGCAGAATATTACGAAGAGTGGATAGCTAATCATGCTATGAACTTTATTAAAGAAAACAGCGCCACACCATTTTTCACATGGGTATCTTTCCAAGGGCCTCACGGACCAATTGACGCGCCTGAGAACAACGGAGTTAGCACAGCTAAAGAGATTAGCGAGCCGATTAATCCGCTGTTTATGCCGAGTTGTGAAGTCCCAAGATATAGAAAAAGTCGTGGAGATATGTTCTCAGCAGAGAGTCAAAAAGAGTATCGAGAGGGCTATGCTGAGTTGATTGAGATAATCGATTACGAGATTGGCAGAATAATAGACTTTTTAAAAGAGAACGGCAAATATGACGACACAGTTATTATGTTTTCTGCTGACCACGGCGATTTATGTGGCGATTACAACATGCGTCAAAAAGGACCTTTCCCATATAATGCGCAGTTAGAGATACCTTTTATCATGGCTAATCACCCTGATTTACCTAAGAATGTGACAAGTGATATTTTGGTGTCAAATTTAGATATAGGTGCTACTGCTTTAGAACTTGCAGCGGACGAAAAAGTGCTTGGCTATTCACGTAGCATATCACAAATGTACTGTGACGAAAGTAAGCAAAGAAGTGTTATATACACAGAATTTTGCGACAGCATGAAGCTTGTTTCAACAAAAGAAATGAGACTAGCGTACTATCCTTTCACAGGTGAATGTGAGCTTATAAAAATTGATGACGAGACAAATAACCTTGCTGATTTACCTGAGTATCAAGTGATGAAATCTAAATTATTAATGGATATTATCGACTTTATGGTGGTTGCTAGAGGCGTTCACATTGAAGCACAAGACCTTACACCAAAGGTTCAACAAGGTTTAAAAGAGAAACTTCCTACATATCAAGACGAGATAGATATTGTGTTCCCGATTCCGTCAGAGGGAATACGAAACCAACTTAGAAAAGACGGACTAGACGCAGATTATAACGAGTTTTGCAAAGAAAAAAATGTTATAAATAGCTATGGAATGTATTGGGTAAAAAATTAATTTATATATAAAAGAGGAATGAATATGAAAAAACCAAACGTATTGTTTTTATTTGCAGATGATCAACGTTTTGACACTATCAACGCTTTAGGCAACAAAGCTATTAAGACACCTGCCTTAGACAAATTAGTTAACAACGGAACTACTTTTACCCATGCACATATACCTGGTGGAACTTGCGGTGCAATTTGTATGCCGTCAAGAGCTATGCTTAACACAGGTCGTTCACTATTCAACTTAGATAGAGAAGGACAAGAAGTTCCAAAAGAGCACACTTTAATGGGAGAGATTTTCCAACAACAAGGTTACGAGACTTTTGGTACAGGTAAATGGCACAACGGTAAATCAGCGTATGCAAGAAGTTTTACAGACGGCGACAGCATTTTCTTTGGTGGTATGCAAGACCACTGGATGGTGCCTTTCTTCCATTTTGACGAGACCGGAAAATACGACAAAGAGATTAAAAGATGTTGGGATTTCCAACATTCTAACGGCTTGCAAGTAAGCCCTGGCGAATATGTTAGAGCTTCTGAGCACTCAACAGATATTATTGCTGAAAGCGTAATTAAGTTCTTGGATAAAAAACACGATAAACCTTTCCTAGCTTATGCTGCGTTTCTAGCGCCACATGACCCTAGAACTATGCCACAAGAATTCATTGATATGTACAATCCAGACGACATTGAGCTACCTCCAAACTTTGCTAACTATCATTCAGTTGAGTACGATAACTGGAATTGCAGAGACGAAGTTTTAGCGCCGTACCCTCGCACAATAGAAGACACTAAAAAACAAATTGCTGAGTACTATGCTATGATTACTCACCTAGATTATCAAATTGGCAGAATTTTAGACAAGCTAGAAGAAATCGGCGAAAAAGACAACACAGTTATCGTTTATGCTGCTGACAACGGTCTAGCTGTTGGACAACACGGTTTGTTCGGCAAACAAAGTGTATATGACCACAGTGTTAGAGTTCCTCTAATTTTTGCTGGTAAAGATATTATACAAGGTGTTCAAAACGAAAGCTTGGTTTATTTGTATGACATTCTACCAACTCTTTGTGATGTTTTAGGCTTCGAAAAACCTGAGAGCATAATGGGTAAAAGCTTTATAGACTCATTAGAAAACAAAACTCAAAAATCAAGAGATGAACTATATTTTGTATACACAGATAAACTACGTGGCATTACAAAAAACGGCTTTAAATATATGGAACACCGCTATAAAGGTATAACAACAAAACAAATGTTCAACCTTAAAAACGACCCTTATGAAACATCAAACCTTGTGCAAGACCCTAATTATGCTGATGTTCTAGCTGATATGCAAGAGACTATGAGAGAGCAAGGTAGAACATCTAACGAGTTGAACTGTGCACATGGTAAAGGATATTGGAAAGAGGAAATATAATGAAAAAGCCTAATATTTTATTTCTTTTCCCTGACCAACACAGACGAGAATGGCTTAATTACAGTGATGACGTTTTTAAAATGTGGGAAATGGAAAGACCAGAACTTCATCTACCTAATATAGAAGCTATCCAAAAAAAAGGTGTAACTTTTTTGAACGCTTGCACTCCGTCTCCGTTGTGTTCACCTGCTAGAGCTTGTGTTGCAGCTGGTGCGAGATATAACAATTGTGGCGCTTTTAACAACGATTATGACTTTCCGTTAGATAAGCCTACGTTTTATCAATCCTTAAGAAACGAGGGTTATGAAGTTTGTGGAGTTGGCAAGTTTGACTTGCAAAAGCTAACTTGTGATTGGGAAAACAAAGAGCTACCAATTAAGCTTGGCTTTACAAAACAACTTGATAACGAGGGCAAAATGGACGCTATCAGATTTACTAAAATGAGAGGCGAACCAGCTGGCCCTTATATGAAATATCTTAACGAAAAAGGTTATATGCAAGCACATTTAGACGATATGCACGAGCGTAAAAAGAAAACTCACACCACTCCGTTACCAGATGAAGTCTATTGCGACAACTGGATAACTAACAACGCTGTAGATATGATTAACGAGGTTGAAATAGGCAAGCCGTGGTTTATGCAAGTAAACTTCACAGGCCCTCACGAACCATTTGATATCACAAAAAAAATGAGGAAAAGTGTTGATACAAGAGAGTACGAAATAGCTGTAGAAAACACTGACGATAACAACATAAATGTTAGAAGAAACTACGCCGCCATGATAGAGAACATAGATAGAAACATTGGTATTTTGCTTGATTTGGTAGAAAAAAGAGGCGAGCTAGACAACACAGTAATCGTGTATTCTTCCGACCACGGCGAAATGCTAGGCGACTATGGCAGATATGCAAAAGGTGTTGCGTTAAGAGGTTCTTTGAACGTACCGTTTGTTGTATCCTTACCTAATGGTAAAAGACAAGGCGAGGAAGATAATTCTTTTGTGGAAATTCAAGACCTTGCAAACACATTTGTGGAGCTTGCTGGTGGCAAAGCCAATAACACAGAGGAATGTAAATCGCTATTACCTACCTTAAATGATGAGGAGCATGAAAATCACAGAGACTACGCTGTTAGCGCATTGTTCATTGGTAAAAACGGATTTAGAGCATATACAGATTATGATTATAAATACATAGAGACAAAGACTGGAGAAATTTCACTATATGATTTAAAGCTAGATATTTGGGAGAAAAATAATATAGCTAGCACACATTCAGCATTAGTGAAAGACTATTCAGCAAAATTAAACAACCATGTAAAATTTACCGAAGTGTAATTTTAAATAAGAAAGGATTTTATTATGAATCAATATTTACAAAACATGAAAGATTACCTAAAAGTAATCGACGACGTAATCGCTAACGGACACTACAAGGATAACTGGACTTCTCTAGCTAATCACAAAGTGCCTGATTGGTACAGAAACGCAAAATTTGGTATCTTTATCCACTGGGGAGTGTACTCAGTTCCAGCATTTTGCAACGAATGGTACCCTCGTTTCATGTATAAAAAAGACATGACAAGACGTGATTTAAACGTGTACGAGCACCATATCAAAACTTATGGCGAGCATAAAGACTTTGGTTACAGAGATTTTGTTCCTATGTTTAAAGCAGAAAAATTCAACCCAGCAGAATGGGCAGATTTATTTAAAGAAGCTGGCGCTAGATTTGTTATGCCAGTTGCTGAACATCACGACGGCTTCCAAATGTATGACAGTAATTTGTCAGAGTGGTGTGCTTCTAAAAAAGGACCAATGAAAGACGTTTTAGGATTGTTAAAAGAAGAGTGCGAAAAAAGAGATATGACAATCACAGCTTCTTCTCATAGAATTGAGCACTACTGGTTTATGTCTGGCATGAGAGAATTTGAAAGCGACATGAAAGAAGAGCCAGAGTTTGGCGATATGTACTGGCCATCATATCCAGAGCCATTTGCACAAAAAGGTAAAGACGTTACAACAGACCAAGGTTCTATCCATGTAGGAGACCTAGACCCAGTTTATATGGAAGACTGGCTAGTTAGAACTTGTGAGTTAGTTGACAAATACAGACCAAAAATCATGTACTTTGACTGGTGGATTCAAGTTGCTGCACTAAAACCATACTTAAGAAAATTCATGGCTTACTACTACAACCGTGCTTTAGAGTGGGGCGAAGAAGTAACTATCAACTACAAAAACGATGCATTCCAACACACATCAGCAGTTAGAGACATCGAAAGAGGTCAATTAGCAGATGTTTCACCTTTCTTCTGGCAAAACGATACTTCTGTTGCTAAAAACTCATGGTGCTACACAGAGGGCAACGATTACAAAGAGTCTTACGAAGTTATCTGCGACCTTATAGACGTTGTATCTAAAAATGGTTCTCTACTTCTTAACGTAGGACCTAAAGCAGACGGTACTATCCCTGAAAAAGACCAAAATATTCTTAAAGATGTTGGTGCTTGGATGAAAGTTAACGGCGAGGCTATCTATGAGTCTTATCCGTTCAGAAAATACGGCGAAGGCCCTATCGTTACAGAAGAAGGACACTTCACAGATACAAAAAGAAAATCTTTCACAACTGAAGATTTTAGATTTACATACAAACCAGATGCACTTTATGTATTTGCAATGAGAGCATCAGAAGATGGTGTATATAAAATCAAAACTTTAGGCGCAAAAGTTAAAAAATTCAACGCTGATATGCTAAAAGTTGAAGTTTTAGGAAGCGACAAAGAGTGCAAAATGATTGAGTGTGGCGAACACTTAACTGTTATCACAGATTACATTCCTACTAACAAAGACCTACCAATTTGTATCAAAATTACAATCGACTAATTTATCCGATAATATAAAAATTTTAGGAGGCAGTTCTTTTCAGACTGCTTCCTAATTTATTGTTTAGATATGTGTTTATATGCTTGCATTTTGTTATATTTTGCTATATAATTGGCTTTACTAAATAAAAACGGAGAAAGAAAATGAATAGATTAAAAAGCCTGTTTGGCGCACAGGACATGACTGTCGGAAAACCGATGAATGTTCTGTTAAAGTTTGCGATACCTCTGCTTATTGGAAACTTAGCACAGCAATTATATAGCACAGTAGATGCGATTATCGTGGGGCATTTTGAGGGAGATGCAGCACTTGCAGCTGTTGGTGCATCAGGTTCGTTTCTAAACTTGATGATAGCACTTTTCATGGGTGTTTCTACTGGTGCTGGAATTGTTGTATCGCAATATTATGGTGCAAAAGACCGTAAAATGTTGTCGAATTCAATTGGAAATGTGCTTACATTAACATTCGTAATAAGTATTATTGTTACAGTTCTTGGTTTGATTTTCACAAGACCTTTTATGGAGCTTATGAACACGCCAGAAGATATTATTGATGATGCGTGTATGTATTTGTGGATTTTTAGTGCAGGGTTCATTGGTTGCACATTTTATAATATGATAGCTGGTGTGTTAAGAGGCCTTGGCGATACAGTTATGCCACTGGTTTTTCTGTTAATCACATGTGGTATTAACATAGTGCTTGACTTAGTTTTTGTTGCATGGTTTGGAATGGGTGTTGCTGGTGTTGCGTTAGCAACAGTTTTATCTCAGGGAGTTTCTGCAGTGCTTTGTGTTATAAGGCTTAAAAAAATGTCCAACACTTTTGATTTCGACAAAAAATACTTCAAACTAGACAAACATTTGGCCTCAACAATATTAAGAGTTGGATTGCCAGCTGGTCTAACACAAGCGATTTTCTCAATGGCTGGAATAGTTATTCAGTCATTAGTAAACAGTTTTGGCACTTATGTTATAGCAACAGCACTTGTTGTTATGAGAGTAGACGGTTTTGCGATGTTACCTTGTTTTGCGTTTGGAATGACAATGACAACTTATGTTGGGCAAAACATTGGTGCTAACCAAATGGATAGAGTAAACAGAAGTGGAATAGACGGAACTAGGCTTGCGCTATTTGTAACTGTTCCAATAGTTTTGGTGTTGTTCTTCTTTGGTGAAGGACTTATGATGATATTCACAGACACACCAGAGGTTGTGGATTTCGGCTTTGAAATGCTTAGAATGATGTCTGCTGGGTATATAGCTATGGCGATTAGTCAGGTGTTGACAGGAATTATGCGTGGAGCAGGCGACACTGTTACTCCTATGATAATCTCAGTTATCTCAACAGTTCTTATAAGAGTTCCAGTAGCTTATGGTATGGCGTACTTCACAAGGAGTGAAGCTTTACCAAATGGTGAACCGAGTTCTATTTTCTACTCACTAATGATTTCTTGGGTACTTGGTGCGGTTATATCTGTAGTGTATTACAAAATAGGCAAATGGAAAACTAAATCAATTATAAAAGCAAAATAACGAAAAGTGGGACTGAATAATCAGTACCCACTTTTCGTTTAGTGTTATAAAATCTCGAACTCAAATTTAATCAGATACTTATATTACATCTCATCTTGTAATGCGTCGTATCCTTCTTCGCCTGTTCTAACTTTAACAACATTTTCAACGTCATAAACAAATATTTTACCGTCGCCAATGCTACCAGTATATAAACAAGCTTTAACAGTGTTAATAACATCTGCTACTGGGATTTTGCAAACTACAACTTCTACTTTTACTTTTGGTAGTAAAGTAGGTTCAACCTCAACACCACGATAATATTCGTGTGAACCTTTTTGCATACCATGACCCAAAACTTGAGTAACTGTCATACCAGTAATACCCATACCTGTTAAAGCAGTTTTTAATAGCTCGAACTTACTTTGTTTTGTAAGTATAACTATTTTTGACATTTTTGCCTCTGGGTGAGTATTTGAAACAACAGGAACTGCTTTAGCAACTGGAACAACCTCTGTTTTTGGAGCATCTTTCACAGATGTTGTGTTGATTGTTGGCATAAAGTCAGCATAAGAACTCTCTAAACCATGTTCTCTTATATCTAAGCCAGCAATTTCTTCCTCTGCTGAAACTCTAAGTCCTGTGAATTTTTTGATAAGTAAGAATGTGATTGTCATTGTTACTGCAACCCATGCAGCTACTGAAAGCACACCAACAGTTTGAATACCTAGGAAAGTAAATCCGCCACCATATAGCAAACCACCGTCTGTTGCGAATACACCAGTTAAAATTGTACCTAGCGCACCACTTACACCATGAACACCGAATGCTCCAACAGGATCGTCTATTTTTAGTTTTTTCTCAACAAATTCAATACCGAATACTACACCAAATGCTGCAATTAAACCGATAAAGAATGCACCGAATGAATCAACCATATCACAACCAGCAGTGATAGCAACCAAACCAGCTAAAGCACCGTTAAGTGTCATAGAAACGTCAGGTTTTTTGTAGCGAACCCATGTGATGCACATAACTGCAACAGCAGCAGTAGCAGCAGCAATGTTTGTTGTAACAAAAATGTTAGCAGCTGATTCAATAGCATCGCCTGTCATAGAAACAGTAGAAGCACCGTTAAATCCAAACCAGCAGAACCATAGAATAAATACACCTAATGCGCCAAGAGTTAAGCTGTGACCAGGAATAGCTTTTACTTTGCCTGATTTTGAGTATTTTCCGATACGAGGGCCTAAGATTTTAGCACCAACGATAGCTGCAACACCACCAACCATGTGAACTGCTGTTGAACCAGCAAAATCATGGAAGCCTAGTCTTGATAACCAGCCACCACCCCAGATCCAGTGACCTGAGATTGGATAAACTACAGCACTTAAAACCATGCTATATAATAAGTAAGATGAAAATTTAGTTCTTTCTGCCATAGCACCTGAAACAATAGTAGCAGCTGTTGCACAGAAAACTGTTTGGAAAATTACAAATGCAGAAGTTGGGAATGTGCTGTCATAATTTCCTTGGATAAATGGGTCAAAACCACCTATAAAAGAGCCATCACCCGCAAACATTAATCCAAAACCGATTAGCCAAAATAGTAATGTACCTACTGAAAAGTCCATAAGGTTTTTCATTATGATATTACCTGCATTTTTTGCCCTTGTAAAACCTGTCTCTACCATTGCAAAACCTGCTTGCATAAAGAAAACCAAAGCCGCACCTAGCAATACCCAGATGGTATCTACTGCTGAAAACATAATTAATTCCTCCTAAATAACCATTTTTATTTTTATTGTTTTGTTAAACACTAAAACCAAAATTTAAAGGCGTGTATCCGTGCAGGTTTTATCCCACACGAACACACGCCTTTGTGTATTCTAATATTCTATTAGTTTACGCTATATAAGATTTCGCCGTAAGATGGTAGTGACCAGTACTCTTTAGCAACTATAGTCTCTAGCTCGTCAACAACAGCTCTTAGCTCTGTCATTGTAGCGAAAACGCCATCTCTGTAGAATTTTGCAAATTCAAGAGTATCTTCTTCGTGACTCTTAACTTCGATAACAGCACTCTCTAATTTTAATAGGTTGTTTAACATGCAACCTGATAATTTAGACATTCTTTGTAATAAGTACTCTTCTAAGTCTGAACCATATACTCCAAGATTTTTCTTGCTCTCAAGTGTAGTAGCAATCTCTTTTTGGTAAGAAACAACTCCAGGAATGATTTGTTTTTTCACCATATCTATCATAGTTAATGCTTCAATGTGTATTGTTTTGCAGTAACCTTCCATTAAGATTTCATATCTTGAATGAATTTCAGCCTCTGAGAATACTTTATGAGCTGTAAATACATCGATAGCTTTTTGGTCGATGAATGTAGGTAGTGCATCAACAGTAGTTTTAAGATTACTTAAACCTCTTTTTTCTGCTTCAGCAACCCATTCGTCAGAATAGTTGTTACCGTTAAAGATAATTCTTTTGTGCTCTTTAACTGTTTTTTGAACAAGAGAAGATAAAGCTGTTTGGAAGTCACTTGCACCCTCTAGTTCATCAGCAAATTGTTTTAGAATTTCAGCAACTGCTGTGTTTAAAACAATGTTTGGACCAGAAATTGAGAAAGTTGAACCTAACATACGGAATTCGAACTTGTTGCCTGTGAAAGCAAATGGAGAAGTTCTGTTTCTGTCTGTTGTATCTTTTGTGAAGTGTGGAAGCACACTTGCACCGATTTTCATTTTAACATTTTTTCTGTTTGCATACTCAGAATCTGTCTCTAAAGCTTCTAAAATTTCTGTTAGCTCGTCGCCTAAGAACATAGAAACAATAGCTGGAGGAGCTTCGTTAGCGCCTAGTCTGTGGTCGTTACCAGCATTAGCAACTGAAACTCTTAGTAAATCTTGGTACTCATCAACTGCTTTAATAACAGCTGCTAAGAATAAGATAAATTGAGCGTTTTCATAAGGAGTAGCACCAGGCTCTAATAGGTTTAAGCCAGTATCTGTGCTTAATGACCAGTTGTTATGTTTACCGCTACCGTTAACACCAGCAAATGGTTTTTCATGTAATAAGCAAGCTAAGTTATGTTTGTTAGCTATTCTTTTCATAAGTTCCATTGTTAATTGGTTGTGGTCTGTAGCTAAGTTAGTTGTTGTGAAAACAGGAGCTAACTCATGTTGAGCAGGAGCAACTTCGTTATGTTTTGTTTTAGCAAAAACGCCAACTTTCCAAAGTTCTTCGTCTAACTCTTTCATAAAATCAGATACTCTTTGTTTTAGAGTTCCGAAGTAATGGTCGTCTAGGTCTTGACCTTTTGGAGGTCTTGCACCGAATAATGTTCTGCCTGTATAAATTAAGTCAGGTCTTTGTAAGTACATGTCTTTATCAATTAAGAAGTATTCTTGCTCAGGTCCTACTGTTGTAATAACTTTTGTTGCAGTAGTGTTGCCGAACAATTTAAGTATTCTCATAGCTTGTGTATTGATAGCTTCCATTGAACGTAGTAGAGGAGTTTTTTTGTCTAGCGCCTCACCACCATAAGAACAGAAAGCTGTTGGAATACATAATGTGTCATCTTTAATGAAAGCATAAGATGTTGTATCCCATACTGTGTAACCTCTTGCTTCGAAAGTAGCTCTTAAACCACCTGATGGGAAGCTAGAAGCATCTGGCTCGCCTTTAACTAGCTCTTTGCCAGAAAATTCCATAATAATTTGGTCATCTGCTGTAGGATTGATGAAACTGTCGTGTTTCTCAGCTGTAATACCAGTCATAGGTTGGAACCAGTGAGTAAAGTGAGTAGCACCTTTCTCTAAAGCCCAATCTTTCATTGCATTAGCAACTACGTCTGCAATCTCACGATCTAGTTGTTTTCCTTTGCTGATGTTGTTTTTTAAAGTTTTGTACACGTTTTTTGGTAAGCGTGCTCTCATAACGCTATCGTTAAACACTAAACTACCAAATAATTCTGGAATATTTTTCATTATAACACCTCATAAAAAAAATAAAATAAAAAAAGGCCACAGTAAGCTATCATAGCTTACAGCGCCTTTGCTGTCTACGTGTGTTATTATATGCTATATCCAAACATTTGTCAATAGCTTTTTTAAAAAAATGAAGCATATTTTTTAATTCTTGCATATTTGCACATAATAATAGAATAATATGTAAAAAAATAAGACATTTTGCAAGGCATGAAGAAAATTTTAGCAAGTGTGTTGACAAACAATAAATGAATGTGTATACTTAAATTGTTGAACTGGTTCGTTCATCACTCTTTGCGTAAAGAAGTAGTTCTACATAAGAGTGGTGAAGTGCCTTTATTTTTTTTGGGAGGGATATACTTGGAAAAAGTTTTAATAGTCTCCGCAAATAAAAGCAGTGTGGATTATTTTACGGATATGCTATCTGCAAATTCAATTACAGATATATCAGTAGCTACTTTATGCAGAAGTGCCAGAAAAATGGTCGCAGAAGATAAATTCGACTTAGTTATAATAAATTCCCCACTTAAAGACGAATCAGGAGAGCGTTTATCTATAGATATAGCGCAGAACGAAATGGTTCAAGTTATTTTAGTTGTTAATAAAGAATATGCTGATGAAGTAGCAAAAATTACTGAAACTGACGGCATATATATAGTAGAAAAACCGATTAATAAATCGGTTTTTAATGCTGTATTGAAAATTGCGTTTTCATCTTATGTTAGGCTAAATAAAATACGAGAACAAAACGAGAAGTTAAAGCAAGAGATAAAAGACATAAAAATGATAGACAGAGCAAAATGTATTCTTATTTCTGCTTTAAAAATGAACGAAAAAGAGGCGCATAGATACATAGAAAAACATGCAATGGATATGCGACAGAGCAAGCGAGAAGTAGCGGAAGGAATACTGAAAACTTATGAATATTAGTGATAAATTACATGAAGAATGTGCCATTTTTGGTGTTAGCGTAAGAAATGACGAAGCCGCAGGTATTACATATAATGGATTGTTGTCGCTACAGCACAGGGGTCAAGAGGGTGCTGGTATTGCAGTTATTGAGAGCAACAAAATACTTTTTCACAAAAATGTAGGATTAGTTAGCGAAGTTTTCACTGTAGACGTGCTAGAAAAACTACCAAAAGGTAAAGTAGCTTTAGGGCATAACAGATATTCAACAACTGGTAATAATACTAAAGAAAATGTAGGCCCTTTTATAACTGAGTATTTAACTGGTAGAATTGCTACTGCACATAATGGCAACATTACAAACGCTGTTGAGATTAAAAAAAAGCTAAAAGAAGTCGGCGTTGACTTCTCTGCAACTAGTGACAGTGAGGTTATATCTGCATTAATCGCTTATAGAATTACTAAGGAAGAAGACTTCTTAAAAGGTGTTATCTCTGCTACAAAAGAGCTAAAAGGTGCGTTTTCATTAATTATTGGAAGTGGTACTGGTAAAGTTATCGCTTTGCGTGACCCTAACGGTTACAGACCTCTATGTATTGGTTTAAATGACAACGGCTGTGCAGTGTCTTCAGAAAGCTGTGGGCTTGATACTTGTGGTTTTGCATTTGAAAGAGATGTAGCACCGGGCGAAGTTGTGATGATTGAAGATGGAAAAATTGTGTATTCTAATGTAGATTTAACAGAAAAAGACGAGGGTGCTGGTCTATGTATATTTGAATACGTTTATTTTGCGAGAGCAGATTCAACAATTGACGGTCTTAGTGTTTATGAAGCACGTTGCAACATGGGTAAAATGCTTGCAAAAGAGCACCCAGTAGAAGCCGATATTGTGTGTGGCGTACCAGATTCTGGTTTAGAAGCAGCGATTGGTTACAGCATAGAGAGTGGTATTCCGTTATCTAGTGGATTTGTGAAAAACAGATACATAGGCAGAAGTTTTATATATCCAACACAAAGTCAGAGAGACAATGCTGTTAGATTAAAGCTTAATCCATTACAATATAATGTTAAAGGCAAAAGAATTGTGCTTATAGATGACTCTATCGTTAGAGGTACTACAAGTGAAAGAATTGTTAGAAGTTTGAAAAACGCTGGAGCTAAAGAGGTTCACATGAGAATTAGTTCACCTCCTTTCAAATATACTTGTCATTTTGGTACAGATATTGATAGTCAAGAGAATTTGATTGCTAACCAAATGGATTTAGACGGAATTTGCAAGAAAATAGGCGCTGACAGCCTAGGGTTTATAAGTATAAAAGGTTTGAAAGAAGCTTCTAAAAATTCTCATGCAAGATTTTGTACAACATGTTTTACAGGAGACGGCATAGAGCGAGCAGGAAGTAAGTTTGATTTAGAGTAAGGATTTTTGAAAGGGTTTAGAATGAAAAAGTATATATTTGTTACAGGTGGTGTTGTATCCGGTTTAGGAAAAGGCATAACAGCGGCATCATTAGGTAGATTATTAAAACAAAGAGGATTAACGGTTGCAGCACAAAAGCTTGACCCTTATATGAATGTTGACCCAGGAACTATGAGTCCTTTGCAACATGGCGAAGTTTTTGTTACAAATGACGGAGCAGAAACTGACCTTGACTTAGGGCATTACGAAAGATTTATTGATGTTAGCTTGAATAAATTCTCTAACTTAACATCTGGTAAAGTTTTTTGGAGCGTTCTTAACAGAGAGCGTGAGGGTGGCTACTTAGGCGAAACTGTTCAAACTATTCCTCATGTTACTAACGAGATAAAAGATTTCATCTATAAAGGTGGCGAAGATGCTGATGTTTTAATCACTGAAATTGGTGGAACTACAGGAGACATTGAAAGCCAGCCGTTTTTAGAGGCTATCAGACAAATTGCTCTTGAAGTTGGAAACGATAACTGCTTGTTTATTCATGTTACATTAGTGCCATATTTAAGAGGTTCTAACGAGCATAAATCTAAACCAACTCAGCACTCAGTTAAAGAGCTTAGAGCTATGGGTATTTCTCCTAATATCATAGTAACTAGAGCAGACGAGCCAATTGACGAGAGCATTTTAGGAAAAATTGCATTGTTCTGTAATGTTAAAAAAGATTGCGTTATCGAAAATCTTACTCTATCAAGTTTATATGAAGCTCCGTTAATGTTACATGAAAAAGGCTTAGATGCAGTTGTTTGCCGTGAGTTAAAATTAGATACTAAAGAGCCTGATTTAACAGAATGGAAAAACATGACAAATAAAATCACCAACCGTTCTAACGTTGTAAACATTGCTATTGTTGGTAAGTATATTAAACTACAAGATGCGTATATGTCTATTGTAGAGAGCTTAAATCATGCTGGTTATGAACATGGTTGCAAAGTAAACATTAATTGGATTGACAGCGAAGATTTAACAGATGAAAACATAGCTGAAAAACTTGGAAATTCAGCTGGAATGATAGTACCTGGTGGTTTTGGTGACAGAGGGATTGAGGGTAAAATCACAGCATGTAAATATGCTAGAGAGAATAATCTGCCGTTCCTTGGTATCTGCCTAGGTATGCAAATTACGGTTATAGAATTTGCTAGAAACGTATGTGGTTTGGTTGATGCGAACTCTGGTGAATTTGCACCTGACTCAGCAAACAAAGTTATTGATTATATCCCAGAGCAACTTAAAGTTACTAACAAAGGTGGAACCATGCGTTTGGGTGCGTATCCTTGCCATTTAACAGAGGGCAGTATGTTGAATAAAATTTACGGAAACACTGTAATTAGCGAGAGACACAGACATAGATTTGAGTTTAACAACGATTACAGAGATCTTATGACAGAAAAAGGCTTGGTTATCTCTGGTGTGTCACCTGACGGATTTTTGGTAGAGACTGTTGAAATTCCAGCTAACGATTACCATGTAGCCGCTCAATTCCACCCAGAATTTAAAAGTAGACCAAACAAGCCACATCCTCTGTTTTTAGGGCTTATAAATGCTTCATTTAAGTGATTTGAGTTAATTAAATTCAAAAGGAGTTATATTTATGGAAAACAAAATTGTAGTAGCTCTTAAAGGTATAATTGTCTATAATAATCGTGCATTAATTATCCAGCGTTCAAAAAATGATGATATCGGTGCTAGCACATGGGAGTGTGTGGGTGGAAAGTTAGATTTTGGTGAAAGACTAGAAGAAGCATTGATTAGAGAAATAAAAGAAGAAACAGGGCTTGAAGTAGCAGTTGATAGACTAGTATATGCGACAACTTTTAACACAGATGAACATAGACAAGTAGTAATTTTAACATATTTATGTAAAGCTGAAACAGACCGAGTTGTGTTATCGGAAGAACACGAAGATTATTTATGGGCAACAGAAGAAGATATGAAAAAATATTTATCTAAACCCATACTAGATGACATGAATGAAAATCATGTTTGGGATATAATTTTCTCAAAATAAATTGAGAAGCTGTCACTAAGTGATGGCTTCTTTTTGTGTTAATCAGTTTGGAGTATTTATATGCAATATAGTTTATGAAATTGTATTGTACTAAAGCATTAAAGGTATCAAGATGAATTTGCAGGGCAATGGCTCTGCTCTTGCCTAAGCTTTTATATAATTAAAGCAAGCGCAGAGCCATTGCCCTACGTTATAACACTATACTAAAAAAAGCATGGTGCAAATTATCTTCACACCATGCTAGATTTATTATTCTTCTGTTTCTTCTTCTTCTTCGATTTCATCAAAATCGAACTCAAGAAGCTCGTCACAGTTTGGGCAATTTATAGAACCTTCGTCTAACATTAAGTCATTAAGCTCTATTGTGTCGCCACAAGATGGACAAGTTACTTCAAAAAAAGCTTCGTCTTCGTCGTCAAGGTCATGTCCACAGCCACATCCACAGATATCATCATCTTCGTCATCGTGGTCATGTCCACAGCCACATCCGCAACCATCGTCGTCTAAGTCGTAAACTTCTTTTTCAACATAAGACAAATCTTCGTCAATCTCGTCTATTTGTCCGCCTAGTTCATCAACTGAAATCTCTAGTTCTTCTACAGATAAACATAAATCGTCCAGTAATTCAACCATAGCGTTCATTACTTTCACTTCTTTGCTGTTTTGGTCTAATTCTAAACCACTCATCAAGCCTTTGATATAAGCTAATCTCTCTAAATTTGTCATACTATGCTCCTTTGCAACTTCATTCACATCTTTTGTAATAGCATAAAATTATGCTCTACCCATATAATCGCCTGTTCTTGTATCGATTTGGATAGTCTCACCCTCGTCGATAAATAGAGGAACTTTAACTTCTGCGCCTGTCTCTAAAATAGCAGGTTTTGTAGCATTTGTTGCTGTGTCACCTTTGAAACCTGGGTCTGTTTGAGTGATAACAAGGTCAACAAAGTTAGGTGGTTCAACACCAAAAACACTACCTTTGTATGATAAAACTTTACACTCCATGTTTTCTTTAACAAACTTGAAGTTATCACCTAGAACTGATTTACCTACTGGCTCTTGCTCGTAAGTTTCAACATCCATAAAGTAATATAAATCTCCGTCGCTGTAAAGATATTGCATATCTTTTCTCTCTACAAAAGCTGTAGGATATTTGTCGTTAGGGTTGAAAGTTCTCTCTGTAACTGCACCTGTAATTACGTTTCTGATTTTTGTTCTAACAAAAGCTGCGCCTTTGCCAGGTTTTACGTGTTGGAATTCTATAATAGAAACAACGTTACCGTCCATTTCGAATGTAACACCATTTCTGAAATCTCCTGCTGATACCATATTTATTGCCTCCGTTTTTTTATTATAACATGATAAATATATTTTATAACATTTTTATGTTTTTTTCAAGTGTTTTATTTTAAAGAATGATTAAGTCTTTTCTAGAATGAGTAAGACTTTCGTATCCTGTTTCTGTAACAAGCACCATATCTTCAATTCTAACGCCACCTAATCCAGATATATATATACCAGGTTCGTCTGTCAAAATCATGCCAGCTTCTAAAACTGTGTTGCATAATGCACTAAAGTTAGGGCTTTCGTGAATTTCAAGACCTAGGCTGTGACCTAGACCATGACCAAACGCATTTGGGTAAAGTGGGTCGATAATATCACGAGCGATTTTGTCAATCTCTTTACAAACCACACCCGGTTTAACAGCTTCCATAGCCTCATTATGAGCTTTTAAAACTGTGTTGTATATTTTAACTTGTTCATCACTAGCGTGACCTAAAACGATAGTTCTAGTCATATCTGAGTGGTAACCGTCAAGTCTAGCTCCCATATCCATAGTGATAAAATCACCTTTTTGGATTCTGTAGTTAGATGGAACACCGTGGCACAATGATGAGTTAGCGCCTGCAACAGCTATTGTGTCAAAAGCTAGTGCTTCTGCACCGTTTCTTTTCATAAAGAATTCAATCTCTAATGCAAGTTCAAGCTCTGTCATGCCTTCTTTGATTATTGTCAAAGCATAGTCGAATGTAGCATCTGTAATTTTTTGAGCAGCTTTGATTTTAGCTACTTCGGTAGGGGTTTTTACAGCTCTAATGCCTGTAATAATTTCGTCTAAACCTTTTGTAAAGTCTATCTCAGTGCCTATTTCGTTAAACAGTTTTTGATACTTCATTGATTGGTCATAGCTTAAAACAGAAGTCTCTAGATATACTTTTTTGATTTTTTCGCTCTCTAAAAGATTTTTTGTGTCGTTATCGTACCCTTTAGCAAGCATAACTTCAGCAGTAGTAACCACTTTACTAGCAGCTTCTCTATATCTGAAATCCAAAAGAAGAAAAGCTTTTTCAGATGTCACTACCAACACACCAGCACTAGATTTAAAGTCGCTGAAATATCTTCTGTTAATACCAGAAGTGATAACAATAGCTTCATTTTCTTTTAATTCAGCACGTTGTCTTAATAATTCTATCGGATTACTCATATTAGTTCCCCTTATATTTTTGCGTATTTTTTCTAATACTTCTCTCAAATACTCTGCGAGATGTTATGAACCAGTTGGTTTCTAATTCTACGGGGTCTAACAAAACAGATTTCATACCTGCTAAGTTTGCCCCTAAAATATCAGTAAAAACTTGGTCACCAACCACAAGGCATTCCTTTGTGCTAACTCCACATATTTTCTTAGCTCTTAAAAAACCTCTTGTAAGGGGTTTAAGCGCAAAACTTACGTGTTTTAAGGCAAAAGTATTTGCAACACCTGATACTCTTTTCTCAAAATTATTAGACACAATATACACCATGTATCCATTATTTTTAAGAGTGTTTATCCAATTGATACTTCCATTAATCGGTTCTTTATCTCTATATGATACAATAGTATTGTCCACATCAAGCAAAATTAATTTAACGTCTAGTTTTTTTAGCAAATCTAGGTTTATTTCTGTAACATTATTACAATAAATTGTTGGTTTAAATAGTGCCAATGTAACCAATACCTTTCTTTAAAGAATGTTTTAGGGAAGGACAAAAATCCTCCCCTATAAAAGTTAATTACTTATATTTGCGTTTGCGAGCAGCTTCTGATTTTTTCTTACGTTTAACAGAAGGTTTTTCATAAGCTTCTCTCTTACGAACTTCCGCAATAACACCAGCTCTAGCACATTGCTTTTTAAATCTTCTCAAAGCGCTGTCTAAAGATTCATTATCCTTTATTCTAATTTCAGCCATCTATATCCCTCCCATCAGCCTAAAGGCAGAGGTTGATTTGTTATTACATAACAGAGTATATTATACATCTAATGGCTATATATGTCAAGAGATTTTTTAAAAATATACAAAGTTCATGCAATATTGTAACTATACACAATATATAGTGCGTTTATTCTATTTTGTAAATATATTATAGACCTAGTAAATCCCATGTGTGTGCTACTGATGTAAGAACATTTGAATATATCTCTGTCATTTTTGCGTTGCTAATATTAAAGCTTTCGCCAAGTTCCTCAACTCTTACCCAATCAGCACGTTCATAACTTTCACATAGCTCTACTAAATCGCCACAAACTCCCTCGCCTGCAATCAACGCTCGTTTTATACGCTCGTCAATTCTCAAGCCTTCCATAATGCTTTCCATGTCCGTACCAGTAACTATGTCAATAGTTGTAAACATACCTAAGATATATGCTTCTTCATGTGTTATAGGCAAATTACGGATTGATTTTGCAATCTCTTGACAGAACGAACCACGTGTGAAAGATACTTTTACAAGCTCTGATGATAAGTCGTCTTTAACAGAGAAACCTAATAGATAAATCCATTGTCTAATATAGTTTATTCCGAAAACTGCAATAGCTTGTTTTACGTTTTTAACCTGATTTGGCAAGCCAAAAAACGCAGAGTTAACAAGTTTTAGCAATGAATATGTCAAGTTGACATCAAGTGAAATGATTTTTGAAATCTCGTTGTAATCTGGATTTTCTTTAGAAACTTCAACAACAAGTGCATAGAACGTTGTTTGTAGGTACGCGTCTTTTTTTACTACTGCATCTCTTATTATCTCGCCTACGCTATCCCCTTGAAAATAGTCAAAACCTAGGGAAATAGCTTCTTCTTTGTCTTTTTTCGAGTTAATTCCAAGTGCAAATGTATCAAGCTTTAATCTTTTTGCAAGTGCTAGTTGATCAAGTAACTCTTGTCTATCTAAAGAAAAATCAATTTTAAGCCCACTGAATAAATGCAGAATATTTATGAAGTGCTTATTGATTTGGAAATTTAACATAACTACTTTAAAGCCAGCGTTAACATACTTTTTTATATGGTTAACTGTATCAGGGTCTAAAAGTAAATTTCCGTCCACTTGAATAACAAGGTTTTCCTTGTTAAACATCATAGTCATATCTCTCATTAAAATATTAGGCGTAAAAGTAAGATACGCAACCTTATCTCTCATTATCTTAGATATTTCTACATTGTTGACAAATGAAACAATTGTTTTAACAGCGTTGTCATCTGTTTGGTTATGTAGTGCTCTGCCTACTTGGTTATAAATTACCTCATAACTATGTACTTTGCCATCGCTACAACCTATCGGCTGATAAGTCATAAAATCATTCATATTTTGTCCTCCTTAAGCCAGTAAATATCCACTTTGTCTCCGTTATTTATTTCTTGCAAATAAGACTCAGCATCTACTTTATTTACTTGCATTACTAATTTTCCCTTAGGTTTTGATGTATCTATATTCGCATAAGATAGTATATCGAAAAACTGATACGGCAAACTGTTAGGCTTTGTAGGTAGTTCTAGTATTTTACCGTTCATTAATATACTAACTTTGCTCAAATTATGTGTTGCAGAAGCATTTTCTTCTACTTCCTCGGTGAAAATATCAATATTATCACCCTCGAACAAGACATAATCTATATTCTCTTCTTTGTTGTTTACAAAAAACTTTGCATCACCAGCGTTAATATTTTTTACTGTTAACAAATCTTCAATTGTTTCTGCTCTGCGAATTTCTACTTTGTCACCCTCGTAAATCTGAGCAGATGAAGAAACAATTCTGCCATTAATTTTAGCAATATTTTCAAGGCTATAAGCCTGAGAATTTATGTAAACAATGAACTCCTCGTCATTTTCGATATAATCATAAATAAACGCTTTAGCATCTGAGCCATCACGTGCTTCGTGAAATTCAATTTCTTCGCTAGGGTTAACTTTTGTGGATAAAGTCACTTCTTTTCCGTTCATAACAACTCTTGCAGGAGAAGCAACAGAACCTCTTGCGACCACTTCTTCGCCATTTAGCATAAACTTTAAGTTTCCACCACTTTTGCCAATTATTTGAGTGTATCTGTAACCTCTCATTTGCAAAATACTAAGCACACTTGTGTCCCAAACATTGAACAAATGAACATTTTCTCCATTCACTTTAACAGAAAACCCATTGTTCATGTTTTTGTCTGCTGCACTAATTGCAATTCCCAAAGGAGTGGCAAACTCTGGTGTGTAGACATCTAAATCAGACTCTACAAGTTTTTTCATATATACATTACCACCAACAGAGATGAATTTTTCGTCAAGCTCTAATGCTTCTGCTACATATTTTTTTAGATGTGGTGACTTACTACCGCCACCAACTAGAAAAACAGCAGATGTTTTTTTGCCATTAATTTGCACAATTCTCTCTGCAATGGTTGTTGCCAGTTTTTTTATAGTTTCTTCTATTTTTACATATAATTCAGAAGCGCTAACTTCTTCTTCCATGCCTAAAATATTTTGATATTTTATAGCATCTTTTAAGATAATTTGCTTTTTAATTTGTTCAGCTGTCTCAAAATCACAAAGACAAACTTCCATTATATTTTCAGTTATCTCGTCACCAGCGATTGTAGCCATGGTATACCCTGTAACGCTACCGTTTTCGCAAATGGCAATATCCGATGTACCAGCGCCTATGTCGCACAAAGCTAAATTAAGCTTTCTAAGTTCCGACGGAATAATAACATTCATCGCAGCAATTGGCTCTAGTGTTAAACCAGCTACAGAAAGTCCTATTCTTTTCATTGTCATATACAGACTTTCAACAACCTCTTTCGGCAAGAAAGTTACTATCAAGAACACTTCTATTTTTGAGCCTTTATGGTCTAAAGCAGATTTTATCTCATAGCCATCAAGCAAGTATTTTTGAACAGTATGACCTACATAAAAGTAAGCACGACCTTTATCTTCGCCAATTTCTTCTATAGCTTTTTCTACTGCTAAATATTCAAGCTTTTTATTAAAGTCAGCAGTGATATACTCGCTGTCTATCTCGGTTTCGTAACTGATTTCGATAGTTTTTAGTGCTCTACCAGCTGCTGCTATATATACATTATTAAGTTCTACACCCAGTTTTTCTTCAATTCTTGATTTAACAAGGCTTGCAGTTTGAGCTGTTTGGGCAATATCATCAATCTGTCCGTCTACCACAACTCTGTTTTTGTACTCCTCTGCTTCAACAGCCAATATCTTAAAAACTCCGTTTTTTGAGTGACCTGCTATGCCAATAACACTTCTTGTGCCTATGTCCAAAGCAAATATTGGTTGATCCATCGCTTTTGTCCTCCTGTTATTCTTTATCTTGTATTTTTATTGCAGTAGTAACTATTTGGCTATAAATAGTCGCAACTACTTCGTAAAGTTCAGCAGGTATATTGTTTCCCACATCAAGCATACAAAGCAAAGAAGCCGCACTGTCGTCCCTAAACACAGGTATACCACGTGACTCTGCTATATCTATAATCTTAGCAGCAGTTTCACCATATCCAGACGCTATAACAACAGGAGCTAAATCACTTTCTGAATTATATCTTAAAGCCACTGCTTTTTCCGGTTTACTAGACTTTGACATCAACACCAACCCTTTTATATGGTAATGATTTAAAAACTTGCATTAAAGACCTTGCAGTGTCTAATGTTTCAAGTTTTGTCTGACCTATTTTATAATCAGTTTTAGCAATAAGTGACGGTAAATCTCTCATCATGTCCTCAAAATGTGTCTCATAACCTGACGGACAATATAAGAAAAAGTCTATGATATTATCGTGAGAGAAGAACTCAGCCTCAAATCTACCCACATTTTCAACATCTATAACTAACAAGAAGTGCTTGCCCTCTTTCACGCCCTCTGGCATATCTTTTTCATCACTGTTTGGGTTTATCCAAATCTCTGCAAACGCTTTAACATCGTTTTGTACCAACGGAATAACAAAGTGTAATAGTGGAGTAAAGTTACAAGGCGAAGACAATAAAGATGTTAAAATATTATCTACTTTTGAACTATCTGTAAGATTGATTTCCTCGCTAACACTTTGGCTATACACCATTTTAACAAGTGCGTCCATAACATTAGAATTATCATCTAAGTTACGTTTTATAGGGAATGTACCATTCTTTAGCATAGCTGAAAACTGATTTATTAGGTCAATATACACCTTTTGGCTTTCAGGTGGCAACATTTGTCGCAATCTAAAAGAACTTTCGTTAAAATAGAACATGCTATCATTATACCTAGATAAATTATACACTATTATTGAGAGAACTTTAGCAAACTTTGGCGAATACAAAAGACTTGACTCAATATCTTTTACAAGAGACAAAGTTTCAAGTTTTAGTTCCGGAAAAATACGCACAGCATCATCCGATTGAAATTTTGCAATCAGTGTTTCTAGTCTAGGAGCAAGTTTTGGGTTAGACTCTAGCTCTGATTTTAAAAAGTTCAAACTGTTAGAAACAGAGTCTAAAATATCACCTTTAGAGCTAATATTGTTAATAGATTTAAGCAAGTTTGCAACAGCTCTTAAAACAGCTGGTTTTTCTCTAAAATTATTGCTGACATTTCTTAAAAAGTCAAACAATTCTCCTCTAAAACCAGTTGCACCGTGCTCTTGTTTTACAAGTTCCTCTTTAATATGTTCTGAACTCACCACAATAGCTTGACAAAGTTGCTCAATCTCTGTGGTAACTGTTTTGTTGTTTTGAGGCAACAACTTAAAGGTTTCCTCTAACATAAATATATTTTTTAAATAAGTAACGGCAACAGCTGGATCTTTTAACAGGTTCATTAAAAGCACAGGAGAGTCGTTTTGTCTGCCGTCCATTCCGGTATTGTTTCTTAATAAATCGCTTTGATTATGAGTTCTCACAACCCTTGTAGGGTCAGTGATAACAAAAGGATTAAGAGGGTCCATACCGGGTTTAGGAATTACAGCTTGGCTTTGGTTTATGACGGGGGTGGTAACGGTTAAAATGTCCGGCATAATTCTCCTCCTTTAAAAACATTAATAAAATAATACATTTGTAAAAATTGTTATATTTTGAACTACTTTCATCAATGTAACTTTGTTGGTGTATACAAATAATATTGCTATTTTCACATTACTAACAAGAATACATAAGTAGTAATTTTAAACTTTAGTTATCTATATAATACAATACTTTGATAAAAAAAACAACAAATTCACAAAAATAAATTAATAAATTCATTATTCGTTAAAAAACTAAAAAAATTAACATCTTTTTTAACAAAATTATTCGCTAAGTCTTGATTTTTGCCCTAAACTATATAATAATATTAAGTAGAGGCATTATAATTTTTTTAGATTGGAAGGTGTAGATATGCGAACTGTTGATCCAGGAATGGAAGTTATGCTTGAAACATTTATTCACGAGACCGAAACAATGTTAACCCAGTTAGACGAAATTTTGCTTGAGTCTGAAAAATCCGCTGTTTTGAGCGATGAAAATATAAACAATATATTTAGAATTACTCATACAATAAAAGGTTCAGCTGCAATGATGGATTTTGAAGGTATCTCTAAATTAGCTCATGCTATAGAAGACGTTTTCTATATATTAAGAGATAAGCCTGAAACTTTAGAACTTGTATTTGATACATTATTCGACTTAATTCTTACATCGTCAGATATATTAAAAGGCGAGATAGAAAAAATTCGCTCAGATGACGAGTACGAAGAAGAGAATTCATCAGAGTTAATTGATAAACTACACGATTGCGCTAAACGTATGAAAGGCGAAGCTGTAAGTGAATCTACTAGCTCTAGCGAAGCCCCAAAGGTAGCTACTAAAAAAGCAGATGGTGACATCACAACAATTAGAGTATTCTTTACAGATGATTGCCAAATGGAAAACATGCGTGCTTTCATGCTTTTAACTCAACTTCAACATGTTTGCGACAAACTAGAGTCTGAGCCTGCTAATCCTGAAAACGACTTAGGACTTTGCGAAGAAATCATAAAAAATGGATTTTTAATATTCTGCAAACCTGTAAATTCTATAGACGAAGTTACTAAAACTATCGAAGGAGCCATGAACATTAAATCTTATGAAGTTTTAGAGGACGAAGAAGAGGAAGAAGTAGTAGAAGAAGCTACAAAACCTGTGCATGAGGAGAAAAAGCCCGAAGCTCCAAAGCCAAAACCAGTTGCTACTCCTACACCAGCTCCTGCGAGTACTGTAAAAGCACCAGCCGCTAAACAAAGCATGATTAGCGTTAACCAGTTCAAACTAGACCAACTTATGGATTTAGTAGGTGAGCTTGTTACGGCTGAGTCTATGGTTATTAGAAACCCAGACTTAAAAGGATTGAAGCTAGAGAACTTCTCTAAGTCCATTAGAGAGCTTAAAAAGCTAACTGACGAACTTCAAGATATAGTCATGTCCATCCGAATGGTTCCACTTTTTGCAACATTCTTAAAAATGGAGCGTATTGTTCGTGACATGAGCAAAAAACTTGACAAAAAAGCAGAGCTTATCACTTATGGTGGCGAGACTGAGATTGACAAAACTGTTAATGATGCTATCGTTGACCCATTCATGCACATGATTCGTAACTCTATGGACCATGCTATTGAGACATCAGAGGAAAGAATAGCTGCTGGTAAGCCTATGACTGGTTCTATTACATTATCTGCAAAAAATGTCGGTGGAGAAATTCACATTAAAATCGAAGATGACGGCAGAGGCTTGAACCCACAAAAATTATTAGAAAAAGCAAAACAAAACGGTCTTCTAACAAAACCCGAGGCAGAATACACTGACAAAGAGATTTATTCTCTAATTATGCTACCTGGTTTTTCTACTAAATCTCAAGTTACTGAGTTCTCTGGTAGAGGCGTTGGTATGGACGTTGTAAGAAAAAACATTGAGCAAGTTGGTGGTACTATCTCTATTGACAGTACACCGGGTAAAGGCACTGTGTTTACAATGAAAATCCCTCTAACACTTGCAATTGTTGAGGGCATGAACTTTAAAGTTGGTGCAACTACATTTACTTTGCCAATTACATCTATTACCCAATCATTTAAAGTTGCTGATTCAAGCCAACTTATACATAATTCAGATGGTTCAGAGATGATTATGATACGTGGTAAGTGTTATCCAATTATTAGATTACATCAATTATTTGGAATTGAAACAGACGTACAAGAGCTTGACCAAGGTATCTTAATTCAAGTAGAAAGTGTTAATTCACAAGCTTGTATCTTTGCAGATGAGCTACTTGGTGAGTATCAAGTTGTTGTTAAACCTTTCCCAGCGTTCTTTACACAATACTCTCTAAAAGAGAGAGGATTTTCTGGTTGTAGCATACTGGGCGATGGTAGCATAAGTCTAATCTTAGACACAAATGCTATAATTAAATAATGTGAGGTGATTAGAATGAGCGAAGCTAATGCAAATACAAAAAAAGTAGAAGAAGAAGTTGAAGATAGACACTTATTATTTAATATTGATGATATGGTTTATGGTGCTTCATTGACATTGGTGTTAGATATTATTCAAGTTCAAAGAATTACTAGACTTCCATTTACACCTGATTACGTAAAAGGAATTATAAATCTTAGAGGTAAAGTTGTGCCTGTTGTTGATGCAAGGCTAAAACTAGGTTTGCCTGATGTTGAACCTACTGATCAAACGTGTATTATTGTTGTTAATATAGAAAACAACCATATTGGCTTGGTAGTAGACAGTGTAACAGAAGTTGTAGACATGAAAGACGCTAAATTATCTACACCTCCAAACAATTCAAGCACAGGAAGTTCTAATAAATATTTGAACAGCATAACAGAGATAAACAATTACATTGTATTAAACCTAGATTTCACTAGATTTTTTTCAGACGATATTCAAATTACAAATATGATGTGAGGAGACAATGATGGCGACACTTACAGATAATGAATTTGCTGAAATTGTTGACTTTGTTTATAAGAGATATGGAATTGATTTAAAAAAGAAAAAAATACTTGTGGAAAGCAGATTGTCGGCTATTTTAAGAGAGCTAAATGTGTCTAGCTTTTCACAGTATATAAGCATAATTAAAGACCCAAAAAACTCGGCTGAGTTGCAATCTTTTTTAAATGTAATAACAACAAACCATTCCTATTTTGCAAGAGAAGTTGCACATTTTGATTTTTTGACAAGTACTGTATTGCCAGAGCTTGAAAAAAACAGGTTTAAAAAAGAGATAAGAATATGGAGTGCTGGTTGTTCGTCAGGACAAGAGGCATATAACTTAGCTATTGTGTTCGACCAATATTTTGGTGCGAGAAAATCAGAGTGGGACACAGTGATACTTGCGACGGATATTTCTACAAAAGTGCTTAATAAAGCATATAAAGGGATATATACATCCGAAGAAATCGCTGGGTTGCCAGCAGACTGGTTAAGTAAATATTTTACCAAATTATCTAATGATACATACCAAGTGTGCAGTAAAATCCGAAAAGAAGTTGTGTTTAGAAAAGCAAATTTAATGGAACCATTTGTATATAAACAACCATTTGACATAATTTTTTGCAGAAATGTTATGATATACTTTGACCAACCTACAATAGAAAATCTTGTGTCTAAATTTTATGATGCAACGATAAATAAAGGTTATTTTTTCATGGGTCATTCAGAAGCTATTCCGCAAAAATCTAATAAATTTACGATGATTAAACCATCTATATACAAAAAAGGCTAAAATAATTAAAGCATAATCACTAATCAAAGAGTGGTTATGCTTTTTTGTTATACTGGAAATAAAATCTATAGAAACAGTGAAAAATCAGTATATTTTATTTGCCCAATATTTTAAAATAAAAGAAACCCTTCCCCACTTTACCACTTCACCCAATTATCACATTAAACGTTTTAACGTGAAGTTTATGTGAAATCTATATTAAAATAGTTTAAACAGCAGTGTTTTTTTATGCCAATATACAAAGCTAAATTATCTTGTAAAATTTGCTTGCATTTTGTCGAACTATATGATATTATATCTAAGTCGTCAAGAGCGACAACAATTAAATAGTTGGTATTGATTACGATGAGGGTCCACCTGTTCCCATCCCGAACACAGAAGTTAAGCTCATTCGTGCCGAAAATACTTGGCTGGAGACGGCCCGGGAAAATAGGTA